>JAZDOW010000248.1:0-8048 GCA_043798185.1 Pseudomonadota bacterium
CATGAATACCGAAACCATGATACAATATGCTCGTGGACATACTGTCACCTCCTTTATTAGTTGATGGGGATCACTATAAAGGAAGTAGTATGTCCACATTTTGATTTGGAAAGTACGCTTGAGCCGGATGAACCATATTTATGCCCAACAGGGTACATAACGCATGAATTTTCGGCTTGCCGATTCGTCATAGGGACGAACCAAGTCGACATCTACTGTCTCTTTGATAATTCTCGACGCGGTCGCGCTATTTCTTTCTTCAATGCCAAACCGTTGGCGCAGAGTGGTATTGGTCATAAAGTCACGCTGCACATATCTCAGGCAGGCATGTAGATAACAGGCCCGAATCCGATCGTCCTTGGCCATGTCCCTCAGTTCACGATGGGCAAAGAGGACTGCGCGGGTATGTTCTTCGGTGACCTCAAAGAGTGGCGCAGGCAACTGGTAGAATTCAGTTTGAAACACCACCTTATCCACGCCACTGCCACGTTCCTCACAAACTCCGATACGGCGCATAAATGAAGCCAAAGCCTCATTTCGAGATTTCGGCGGGCTATCCAGAAAGCGGTCGGTTTTCACCAGCGGCAGGCCGGGATTGGTGATTTCCATGCGACTGGCAAATATTTCAACCACCGGCGCTGTGCCGGTGGCATGAAAATCCTGGTGAATAATGGCATTGGCCACCAGTTCGCGGATAGCCAACTCTGGAAAAATTGGTACTTCCTTGCGTAATGCCTGGCCGATCACCTCATTACTGGGTAAAAGATTGGTGACAAAATCGATCAGTCCTTCAAAACCGGCTGCATACCCCTTGGCCCCTTCCTGCTCTCGCACCGTTTCAATACGGTTTTCTCCTTTATAGAGAACAACGCGCATCGCCTTCCGTCGTAATGGGCGGAAATCGGCAAGCCTTTTGGCGAAAAGCACAGCACCCAGGTTGGTGATGTTCCATTTATTGCTTATTCCGGGCTTAATCATTGCATCCGCCGTCAAAACAGAGAGAATGCCGTCCCTTCCCTCAGGCAAAGGCAGGGAAAGGAGATCGAAATAGGCCGGATAATCAAGCAACTTCAGGACTTCTTCGACGCTTACGTTTTCGGCGGCAATTTCCCGCTCAAACGGTGTTCGGTCAAAGACTCGCCAAAGCTCCCGCTCTTTTTCGGGGAAATCCTTGAGTTTTTTTTTGGAGGAGCCCACCCGGATAAACTCGGTGTTCTTGAACTGAACAGGATGGCGAAAGGCAGCGCCAATTTCCAGCAGCACTACTGCTTTTGCATCGATCAAAAGAGGATGAAAGCGAAAATTGATTTTCGGAGTCAACAAACGCAGCAACCAGCTTTCCAATTCTTCATTGCCGACTCTTGCCCGAGCCGGGTCAAAGCTTGTGCCGATAAGAGCATGGCTGCCGTTGTCCACGCCCCAAACAAGATAGGCATGGACCTTGCCCAACAGGGCGGCAGCATTAGCCAATGCAGAGAGATATTCGCCGATTTCCTCCGGGTTATCGTTGTTATGCTTAAACTCCACCCACTCGGTTTCCTTGGGGAGATTGCGCAACTCGTTGAGCAAGCTAAGCAGATATTCGGCGGAGCGGTCGACAGTCATTGTTTCTTCTCTCCTATGCCACCGTGACCTGGCCGTTCATTAGCATGGGGAGGAGCCAGTCACGGAGTTGGGTGAGTTGTTGATTTTCTTGTTCAAGAAAATCTTGGCGTTTGAATATGGGGGCGACCGTTTTTGTGATGAGTTCGACAATGTCTGAGGACGGTAGGCAGACTCTCACTGTCTTCAGAACAGATCCAGATATCTCTTGAAAAGTAGAACCCGATGCATATTGGGCGATAGTCTTTAAAGAGTTTTTTATGGTAAAATAAATGAAAGTCGTCGAATAGCCATTGTTTGGGATAAACGACTTAAACCCTTGGTTGGTAGTTAACTCTTCCCGCGCTATAGCCATATATCCAATCGGTGCTCGGGAGCTGAGTAAAACAGTACCGGCTGGATGTTTTTTCAGGGATGCGTCTTTGATACCAGCCTCTGTTACATCTTGTGCACCTCGGGCAATGAATTTGTGGCCTAAATTATTGGATAAATCATTGGGTGTAATCCAAGGAGTTCCCTTGGTGGTAAAATTATCCGGCTTTTTCGTGGAGGGAGTACTGCCACCAATAATTTGACCGATATCATCCAACGTCCCATCATCCCAGCCCACAGGAATCTCCCGTTTCAGGGTAGGGTTAAAGACCATCCTGCCGCCGGAAGATTTGTAGGGTTTGCCATCTTTGTCAGGGAAATCAAACTGCACGAACCAGTAGTCGTACAGGATCTTGGCCATTGCCTCCAATTCGACATTGATACGATTATTAAGCTCAACCTTGGAGTCGAAAGCGGATAGAACGTCGGCAATTTTATCCTGTTGCTTTGTATCCTCAATGACGGGAACGGCCATCTCGTGCAATTCATTACGGTTGACACCAGGTACAGCACTTTTATCTGACGTCCGTATTCTGCCGAGACAGCTTAGCAGATAATAAATATATCTTGGATTATTACCTTTGAAATTTGTTACGTAAAGCGCAGTGTTATGGGGCCAATACTTTCCATCAATAAAATACATTTCACCCAATGTTCCATATCGTCCAGTTATAACACCCTGACCCTCAGCTTTAAATTCGTTGTGATAGCCGGAGATACCCGCAGAGCTTATAACGGGATAAAGCCCAGACAAACGCTGACTCGCGGGCAGGTCATAACCTCTCTTGAAATTGACGAGATCGCCAATCCGCTTATATCTTATCTTACTCATATCGCAATCCCGCCAACTGCTTTTTTATCTCTTGCTCCAACTCGCCAGATTCCTTGAACAACCGCCCTAAATTGTCGCTGAAATTTCGCATCTTCTCGGAAAACTGTTCCGGGGACAAATCAACATACTCAATCTTTACATCAAAATACTGGCCGGCGCTGAACGAATAATTTTTCGCGGCAATCTCGTCATACCCAACTACCATGGAAAAATCCTCAACAGCCTCCTTCTTGTTGAAGGCCGCAACAATCCGGTCCTCCTCGTCTTCAGAGAGCAGGGTCTTCTGGTTTTTGCCGTCTTTGACTTTTGTCCCCAGATTTGAGGCGTCGATCAACACCACCTGCTCTTTATTGGTCCGATCGATAAAGAGGATGGAGACATTGGTGCCGGTGGTGGCAAAGATATTGCTTGGCATGGAGACCACCCCAGCCAGCATTTTTTCGTCCACCAGCTTTTGGCGGATCTTCTTTTCAATTCCCGCCTGGGCGGTGATAAAGCCGGTGGGCACCACCACCGCCGCCTTGCCGCCGTGTTTCAGGGAAAAGATGATATGCTGGAGAAAGAGCTGATAGATCGCCATCTTATCCTTGGCCTTGGCGGGAATATTCGGTACCCCGGCAAAGAAACGGTCCTGATGTTCCATGGTGTCCAACTCGCCCCGGAAATCGCTGAAATCCATCTTAAAGGGTGGATTTGATACAATATAGTCGAACTTTTTCAACCCTTTGCCTTCCCGGTGGAAGGGGTGGAGCAGGGTATTGCCCTGAATGATATTGGGGATGGAATGAACCAGATTGTTCAAAATCAGGTTGAGACGCAGGAGGCTGGAGGATTTTTGGGAAATATCCTGGGAAAAGATGGTGCAGCGCTGCTCACCGATGGCATGGGCGAGATTCATCAACAGGGTGCCGGAGCCGGCGGATGGGTCATAGCAACTGACGTTGCATACTTTTCCTTGGCTTTCCTCCGGCACAAGAATGGCGGCCATAATCTTGGCCACCGCGTGCGGCGTGTAATATTCGGCATATTTCCCGCCGCTGTCCTTGTTGTAGTCTTTGATCAAATACTCGAAGATTGCTGCATAAAAATCGTATTTCTGGGTGAAGATACGCTCGAAGCTGAACTCCACCAGGGTATTAATGATGGCCCGGCAGAAGTCATCGCGCTTTGCTCCATCAGTGATGTACTCGCCGACTCGGTCAAAGAGGGTGACCTTGGCGCCGCCGTCGGTCTTGACCGCGAAGATATCGTTATTGGTGATAGCAATATCACGCAGGGTATCGTCGAACAACTTGGCGAAATCCGGGACGTTCTGATGACTAAACAGATGGGAAATGAAATGTTCCGGCTTGAGGCGGGCGGTATCCGGGCCCATTTGCAGTTGCAGCATCTCCAGTTGCTCGGCACTCAGTGCCGTAACGGCAAGATCCCAGTTTTCCGCCACAGCCAGACCGGGATCAATCCTTTTGGCTTCAAAGGCAAATTTGTCGTTAAGGAACTTATAGAGAAAGACCTGGGTGATAATCTTGAACTCATTACCGTCATTGCCAAGGCCATAAGAGGCGCAGATCCCCTTGAGGCTGTCTATCAATTGTCTAGTTTTTTCTTCGAAATCCTGGGTTACCACGTACACGCTCCTGAGGTTCTGCCTGAAGTAAATTCATTAACGTATTCCCCGACCACCAGCCGGTTGATGTAGTGGGAGGTGTCGGGATTGAGTGGTATTTTCCGGCAGGTTTGAAACTGGCCGATGACCAGCGGCATCATCATCCGCTCGAAGTAGCTTTCGTTGACCAGCAGCTGGGTATTTTGTAGCACCTGATCATCGGCCTGCTGCTTGACACCGGCGAGGGCCTCGAAGATGCGACGCTCTGTTTCCGAGAGTGCGCCTCGCTCCAGCAATCGTTTATGGACGCGGGTGTATTTGGCATCACCGCTATATTTGGCACGAAGCAGATTGTTTCGTCTGTTCAGCTCCTTGACCTTTTCATGGATCTGATTGAGTGCGTCGATATTTTCGTTCATCTCTTCCTGGGTCACTTCGCTCAGATTCTTCTTTTTAAACAACCGTTCCAGTTCTTCCTTGAGCGTAATGAAGTTAGGATCCTGTTGGTCGAAGTTACCGGCTAGCGCCTCGCGGGTGCGGCGCAGGGTGTTTTTCAATTGGTCCGCCAGCACCAGTTCTTCCTCTTTCACCTTGGTAAACATAAACAAGACATCTTCCAAGGCAATATTGAGCAAGTTGGTGGTTTCGGCACTGTTTTCAATGCGTTCTTTGAGATTCAAAAGATCCAGGTGGTTGCAGGTTTCGCGATAGAGCTGATTCAGCTTTTGGAAATCGAGCTGCTGTAAAAATGCATAATCGCCCTGCAGACGGATTAAATTATAGAGGCTGCGTGCATCGGCAAGGGCTTTTTTCAGAGCCAAAACGAGATTGCGATCCTGAATCCGGCTTATCTGGCTGGAGAAATTTTCGGCGTTTTCGAGATCAAAATGGACGAGCACATCTTTGATCTGCTCGATCTCCCCGGCAATCTCCTCGGCTGATTTGAAGAGATGGGAGTAATGTTCCATCTCATCGCCCAGTTCCTCTTGCAACTCTTTGTAATAAGCACGATTAGTTTCCTCAAACTCCTTGCTTATATCGGCGAAATCCACCACGTAGCCATAACGAAAATCATTGTAGGGTCGGTTGACCCTGGTCAGGGCCTGCAGCAGGTTATGTTTGCGGATTATTCGGCCCAAGTAGAGCTTTTTCAAGCGCTTGGCGTCAAAACCGGTGAGCAGCATATTGTAAACGAATATGAGGTCGATCTTGCCTGCTTTGAAATCATCCACCCATTCTTTCCTCTCTTCTTTACTGCCGATATCATGGAGAATGAGAGCACCTGTTCTGATAGTATTTGCCCGCTTTTTCCGGTCCTTGTAGGTGGGTGTCAATTCCGCGGCTAAGGGAAGCTCGAACAAGGCATCTTTTCCTGTTCGGGGCAGCAACTCTATAATATTTGAGGCAAGGCGAGATTGAAACGTGGCGAACATCTGCTTTGCCTGTTCGGAGCTGTCGCATATAACCATGGCGCCGATGGAGTCGTCATTGAAAGCGCCGCGGCTTTTTTCAAAATCCTCAATGACATAGTCAAGCATCGGTTCAACAAATCGCGGATGGGCATAGAGAGACTTTTTATCGATATCGCCCTGCTGCAGTTCCACCGCGGCCAGGGCCTGTTGCAAAGACATTTTATAGTTGGTGGCGATCTCTTCCCGGATGAGGCGAAGGGTGTAACCGTCGGCAATGGAGGCGTTGTAGTAATATTTATGGATATAGTCGCCAAACAACATCCGGGAGTTATAATCATCTCCGAGCAGTGGCGTACCGGTCAGGCCGATCTTTATGGACATATGATCCGATTGGCTCAGATTGGCAAGAAAGCTGCCGTTGGGGTTATAACTGCGGTGGACTTCGTCGAGAAAATAAACCCGCTGAATGCTGACATCGTAGTCCTCGGTCCGCATGACATCTGGATCGTCTTTGAACTTCTGGATATTGACGACGGTTATTTCCGGTTTACCTGATTCGTTATGAATGACTTTTATGGTTTTGATATCAAGGGCAAAATCGTCTCGAGTATTGATGATATGGACCACCAGGCCCCGGCTGGAGAACTCGCGTTGCGCTTGAATCAGTAAATCGATGCGATCAACGATAAAATAGAACTTAGGGACAACCGCCTGGCGTTGGAAATAGTCGGTTAAAAATCTGACATTGTAGTAGGCAAGTGCGGTTTTACCGCTGCCTTGGGTGTGCCAGATGATGCCTTTCCGGATCCCCTGGTCCAGCTTTTTTTCGATCGCCTTGGTGGCAAAAAACTGAGGATAGCGCATGACATGCTTATGCACACCATCTGTTTCGTTCACATAGACCAGGGCGTATTGCAGCAGAAATAAAAGACGGCCTTTACTAAACAAGGAGGTACAAATCCGATTGGTCGGTGTCTCCGGCGACTTATTACTAATAAATTCCGGACTATGCTTGATAACGGCAAGGTTGTTATCCTTGAGAACATTGTTTTCAATTGCGTCATTTTCATCTGCCGACATATCAGCAAGGCTGAAGTGTTCCTCTTCGCGGAAATAGTTGAATATTGGCTCATCGTAGGATGGGCTGGCGTAAAAGGCTCCTTCGATGGGCTGCGACGAGCCATCCTCATACTCCATATTGTTCGAAAATACCATCAATTGGGTGATATTCACAAAACGACGAAATCTTGGATTCCTGCAGCGGGTGATGATGCGATTGCGCTCAGCGAGAATACCTTCCTGGTTGTTTGGCTTCTTGACCTCGATAAAAGCCAGTGGCATGCCGTTGACGAGCAGGGTGATATCAGGCCGAAACTCGTCATCGCCATTCTTGTAGGTCAACTCGGTGACCACGTGAAAGCTGTTGTTGTTAAAATCGGCAAAGTCGATAAACCGCGTACCGGACCGATCGGTAAGCTTTGTAAAAAAGGCCTGACCCAGGTCTTCGTTGTCCAGCATGAGCTGAGTATCATCCAACAACCGCTCAACCTCAACACCTGCAATTCCAGAGTTCAGACGCGCGATTGATGTGCAGAAGATGTCCGGAAAAATATTGGACGCTTGATTCCATGAGGCATTTTTCAAGGAGAGGTACTGATAGCCCAACCTAACCAGATGAAGAATGCAAGGGATTTTCACTCTTGAATCTTCGCTAAAAATCATTCGAGTTCTTTCCTTGTCACTGGGACATACAATAAGTTCCGCAAATAGCTCTTCTTTGCCTCAGTTTCGTGAAAAACCAGCTTGTTAGTTCACATCTATACATTGTAATGCCAGGTATCGCAAGACGCACCAAGAGTGTTTGACGAAGTCCACTGACAATATATGGTAAACCAGCATCGACACAAACTGAAAGATTGTGGCCAAAATCGGTAATCATTACACTCCCTGAAAAAGGCGGAGGAAGCAAGGCCAGCAAAAACTGGGATGCCAGAAGAGGGGAAAAGCCTACAAATGGGCAGAAGAGATGTCTGCGGACGATGAATCTCTTTCGCCGGCTCTCTGGTGCATCATAAGGGCAAAAGCGATGGTGCCGTAGGCGACAAAGCTGCGAAAATATTCGCCAAGAGCCGGATTGCCAAAGATATTCTGGCCAGCCTGGGGGGAGACGATAAAGAAACTGTGGAAAAGCAGAACTCCGATCAAGGCGTTCGAGATACGTGCC
>JAZDOW010000252.1:0-3270 GCA_043798185.1 Pseudomonadota bacterium
GCGGAGGAAGTCGCCGACAAGACCGGTAGTATTCTCCGGATCGACCATGACCTTCATGGTGACGAAAACGGCGGCCATGCGGTAATCGCCGCGCCAGGTCTTGCTTGCCTCGTCGTAATGGAAGTCGATGTTCTGGTAGATGTCTTTTAAGTGGCTCTGGGCCATCAGCTGGTAGAAGACCATATCTTCCAGCTGCTGGTAACGGTTATGCAGGACAGCGGCGCTGCCTTCTGTGTTGAAGAACCTGGTCACCCCCAAAAAGGCCTCGAGTACCGTATATTCTTCCTGGGTGATATTGTTGCTGAAAATATTGCCTGGGTAACTATTATCCAAATGGGCGGGTTTGCCGCCGGTCCATTGGAATAGCAGTTTGGGCAAGAGGGCTGCCCTCGCCTGGGCATCGGTTGCGGCGACAAACTCCTCGACCAGTTGCTGAAGCTTACCGCTGTCGTCAAGGGCCATGGTCTCGCGCAGGCTGCGGACCTTGCCGAAGCCCATGGCGTCGGGCAGGGCTTTGATTTCCTCGGGGATAGAGATTGCCGTCACCGGGGTGGTCCTGGTCGGGTCGATAGTAAACCAGACATCGGTCATGGTATGGCTTGCGCCGCCGGTATCGACATAGCTGCCGACCAGGCGATGGTCGTTGCCCTGGGCGTCTTTGCCGGAACTGGCGGTAATGGTGAGGTTCAGGCGGGCAACTCCCGTCTCGGCGAGGCCGATCAGTTCGCCGGCATCGCTTACTCCGTCGGCGTCTAGATCGCGCCAGACCTTTAGCTGCGAAAAGACGGCGTCGTTTGCATCGATCCGCCCGTCTTTATTGTCGTCATATTCAGCCAGGGCGGAAAAACCGTTGGCCGCCTTGCCGCCGCTTGCCAGAATGGTATGGTTGCCGAACAGCTCGGTACCGCCGGTAATCTGACCGTCACCGTTCTTGTCAAGGGCCAAGAGTCCGTCATCCGCCCCGACCCAGCCGACCGTCTCACGAAAGCCGTTATTATCGAGATCGAACTGGATGTTATCGGCTACGGAGCGGGTTTCGACGCCATCACCGTCCAGATCGAGAATGAGGGGCGAGCCATTGTAGACGTAGTTGGGGAGCCAATCTTTGGCACCTTGCGGGGTTGGGGGTGGGGGGATTTGATCCCCGAGAAGAGTTGGATCGTCTTCACCAAGGGGAGCCTCATAAAAGTCGATGGTATTGCCGTTTCCATCTTTTATCTCCATGCTGAGGATAGAGCCGTCGGCACTTTTTTTGATTATGAATTCGTTCTTGAGGTTGCCGTCTGCGTCGTACTGCTTGTGGGTGTCGGTAATATTGCCGTCAGCGTCAACACTACGTTCATCAGAGCTCAAAGGATTGCCATCTCCATCCCGTCTCTCAATCTTGTATTCGCTGCCATCAGCATTACTTGTGGTTGTTGTCTCGCTCTTTTTTGTGCCATCCGCGTTATACTCCGCGTAGGACTCTTTTGTCGTGCCGTCAGGGTTATCCTGACGTTCATACTTGCTCGAGCCGCTGCCATCCTGAGTCTCGATAGATGAATAATTGCCGTCGGCACTGTCCTTCCGCGTTTCGGTTTTAGTAATTTCTCCATTCTCAAACCATGTTTTTTCGGAAGTCAGCCCTTTGGTCGGCCCATCGATAGGCCTGCTAATCTCCCCGTCGGTCTTCGTTACCTTTACACCGCTGCCATCTTTGTTCAAGCTAGCGTAACCATTGTCGGCAATAGCAGTCACATGTCCTGATTCACTGTCCGCATACACCTGCACATTACCTTGTAATCCGGAAAGACGATCTTTCCACTGCTCCACCAGCTTCTCGCGGGCGGCGGCATTGGCTTGCGATTGAGCGTCGGTGCCCTGCGTCGATGAGATTGGAATTGCTTGTTCGGCTAGTTGGTCGGGGAGGGATGGGTCGTTAGCGGAGGTGGAGCCTTCACCTAACCATTTTTTGCTCTCCGGCATTTCATTTTGCAGCCTTTCAATAAGGCTATCGCTGGCGCGCGGATTATATTTTTTGTATATGTCATAAAACGAAGCTCCTTCGCCACCTGCCAAATATTTTTTCTCAAGATACACGAAGATTCCATACCTTATGCCGGATTCGATATCAAACCGGTCATATGTTCCAAGAGTTGTGGGGTCGATGCCTGTATGATTCTTTAATTGCGGTGAGCGCCTATCAATATCACGAACAACATCATCACCCATCAACTGAAACACACCAGATGCATTTGAATTTGGATTCGCGGCAGATGGATTAAAGCCGGACTCATGATAGACAAACTCAAGAAGGTTGGGGATATCGCTTTCGGATAACTTGGAATTGGGTTGATTGATATACTCTTCAGCTATAGAAACGAGCATGTTAGAGACTTCTGCCTTTACTGCATCAGAAGCATCACCAGAATTTCTCGTTCTGCCATGGTCAGTAGCAGTCATTGGATCAGAATAATGACTCATAATTGATGTTAACCTCCAAACATGGTTTTGAATTATTTAGAACATCGATTTACAGGAATTGCTTTTAAAACGACTATCGATTCATCTCGAGGTTGTTTTAAGATATCAATTGTATCGTTGATCCCCAGTTCTTTCTTAACAGCCAAAGTTTTTTTGAGTATCCGTCGAGCATGGTTCTCGTCATATTTCCCTTCTACTTCGGTGAGGTGACGGCCATCCATATCATAGATTTCCTCCCAGTCTTGCCTTAAGCCCATACTTGCCGCATGAGCTAATAAATACTCACCGTTTTTCCCCTGTGTGCATTTCAATGGACCAATCGTCCAATCAATTTCCTCTTTGTATAATGGGTTTAGCCATAACGCAACCCCGCGGATCTTGCGCGTTTTCAAATCAAAAAAGGACAATTTTTGCACATAGATGTTTTCTGGAGCACTGGCATCTGACTTCTCTGGATCCATATACGGGGTATAGGAATCGCTTACCGTGGTAGCGATTATTTCCACCGAACCGCAGGTGATCTTTGACGAATAGACCTCAGTGCCAAGCGGATCTAGAACGCTGTCGGCAGAATCTTCGCCCGCTAATGCGGCACCTCCCCCGCAAAGCAGGAACAAGTACACAAAAAAGATAAGGGACATTCCCCCCCGGAAGAAATGAGTAAATATCATGAATAAGGGGACAGATCTATTTATACCTTTCTGCTTATGTCGCATAAATGTGGAGACATCATCTCCATTCATTCTCTGAACTGTCTTATAACAGCACTCTAACACGATTTTGTTCATTCTTAACTCCTTGCAGTAT
>JAZDOW010000289.1:0-11745 GCA_043798185.1 Pseudomonadota bacterium
AATAAATGCCCGGCATCATAAAGAATTCAAGCATATCATCGATGAATTACCGCTAGATATAAATGGGATAAAGTCAATAAGCCGGAGGCTTAACTTGGCGGCCGGAGATTTGAACAATATTGCTGGCGCAGAGGATATTCAAAGTATCGGGTTAACATGTAGAGAGAGCCTGATTGAATTAGCTGGAACGCTTGTAGGTGCCAATCCAGACATTTTGGAGGAGAACAATCTGAAGGCCGCAGATTTCAAAGGCATCGCGAAGGTTATAATTTCTATCTACGCCAAAGGGAAGCGCAATGACAATTTGCGAAAGTACAGCCGTAATATGGCAGAAATGGCCTGGGACTACTCATCTGAAATCGTGCATTCGCCCAATAGGAATATTCCGGATGCAAAGATTTGCCTGTTATTTACTTGCACAACTGTTTCAATATTCCAGAATCTCTATTTGAAATATTTAGGGTTTGACTCAGAGCAAAAATGTCCAGAATGCAAAAGCATGAACCTTGATTTCCAAACAACTGACAATGATCTCTTGATTACACTATGCCACGAATGCGGTCACGAAGAAGTCACAGAATTAAAGGAAACCGGTAGCGAATAAACATAACCAGTCAATAAACCTGACCGGAATAAAGCGCGTTCTAAAAAGGTGGGTAATCTCTCGGCCGGCAGGTTATTTCATAAGTTGGACAGCAAGCTACAACTGCAAAAATGGAAAAATCTAAAGAAGTCATCTCGTTTGGTTTGAGGGCGATTCGTTCAAAACGACTGATCTGCCTTTTTATCATCTTTGGCTTTCTCCCAATTACTGTATTGCTTATGCGTATTGGTCATAAGACCCCGATAATTCCATTTGCGGGCATCATTATTTTATTTACATTGGGAATTCTGGTTCAATACAAGCTCAACAAGAGCAGGTGCCCAGGGTGTTCAGATTACTTCTTTGTTCAAAAGGTGTCGAAAGGTACTCCATGGGGAGGTCCTGGCAGCCTATCGTTTCCGGCCCAAAGGAAATGCCAAAGATGTGGTTTGGATCTGTATAGTTAGCCCCAACAAGGCGCTTTCATCCGACTTTTTGCGCGGCTGAAGCACTACGTTATGCAACAAAAGGCGAATGGTATTTTGAAAAACATTGGAGGGACTCGTTCATGCAAAAAGACGAAAAGCATTCTGGAAAATTGGATAAAAAGTCAGCTGCGGTATGCGGCCTCTTCTGCGAAGCATGCACTTTATTCATTGCTACGAGGGAAGACCCAGCAAGACTCAAGGGACTAGCGGCACGATTCCAGCTCTCAGAGGAAGCTGTCAAATGTTACGGATGTCGGTCGGCCAAGAGAGGGCCTTATTGTGAGAAATGCAAAATGTCCTCATGCGCCGCTGAACGAGGGATTGATTTCTGTGTTGAATGTGAGGATTATCCCTGTAGTGATCTAAAACAGTTTCAATCTGAAAGACCTCATAGGATAGAACTTTGGGATAACCTGGAACAGATCAAGGCGATGGGCTATGAATACTGGCTTAACAATATTCGCACAAACTATGCCTGTCCTAAGTGCCAGACCATTAATTCCGCATACGATTTAAAATGTCGAAAGTGCGGCCAAGAACCAAGCTGCGATTACGTTGCCAAACACAAACTGGCGATCGAACAGACTTTGAAGACTATGTAATGCATAACGAATAAGGATAGATTGTGAGAGCGTAGCGATCCACGATCTTATCCATGGCTGAACAAGCCCGGAGTAATAACAAGTGAGGAATTAGGGTCACCCATTAAAAGGCCCCTTGTCAATGAATAAACTCCGCCATTCAAGAAAAAACACAATTTTTCCTTGCAAGGGTTTGTCTGTGAATGGTCTTATGTGGCTGGTTTTCAGCAACTTTCCGCGCCCGATATTTCATTTTAGCGAGTCGGCGGAGAATCCGCCGCACCAGTCAGGCTTGACAAATGGGTATTCCTTGGTATTTAAAATTTTGCTTGAAACATCAGATACGGGGCCGGACCAAGTTAGTCTAATGGTTTTTCATGATAAACGTCTGGGAAACAGGCCATTTTGATGCTTAAAAGCAACTTTTCAGGGGCAAAAATTGCAATCTAACCAAAAAAGCACACCGGGTGAACCGGGGAATTTATCATTATGAGCAAAGGAAATTGATTATGTCCCATACATTGTCAAGAAGTGAGTTTGTCAGGTTTTTTGATGAGACAGTTTCGGTCTTAGGTAAGTTTCCTTCTTCAAAAGTCCTTGGATTCTATATCGACCCCATTCATGGCTTCTTTTGCGCCTGTCTTAACGATGAAGAATGTTCAACATGTAATTGTCCAGACTTTACCAATTTTGATGTCACACGAATTGAAAAAGAAGACTGGGCGGATAGCTACTACGAATGCGAGGGTGAATTAGAAATCGGAGATTTTGAAGGCAATATATCCATGTTTGACCCTATGGATGGGGACGAGAATATCAAAGAGCACTTTTATTCATTCCTAAAACCAGAAATCGGGAAACTTATTGACAGACTGAAAGACAATATTCCATCGAATATAAAAGTTGTCGGGATACAAATGTTAGATTCCGAGGTTAACGACTTCTGGCGAATTCGGTAGGCCATAACTATTATCAAGGAGCGTGACCGGACACCGCGCACCGCACATGCAAGCTGCGCGTGCCTGCACGGCATACGGTGCCGGTCAGTTCCGCGTTATGCGGGAGAAATAGATGATCATCGATAAAGCTGAATATCATGCACCTGGCGTTGAGAATGAAGGAAAATATAAAAACGAGAAAGACATCACAGCATTCGCCGCAACACACATCATCTGCTTCCTTGTGTGGGCTGGATCGAAAAAAATAATTAAAACGGAGGCATTGAATTCTTGGTTGTCTCCTATTCTGGAGAGGGGAGCAGATCCAAGCATCCTATTAAATAATGGCGCAAACACTATAGATTCGAATGATTTTCAGGATAAAACTTTACCATTGCTGAAAAAATACAACGCCTATTTAGAAGAATACGGAACCGAAATGGCTAATAGAAAAAGTGGTTTTTATGTTCCCTATTCAAAAAAGATTCAGTCAATTGCCGACCAAATATTGAACGGACTAGAAAATAGAATATTAACGAAAAAATGGTGGGAATTCTGGAAATGAGCCACAAACGCATAACAATGTCATTTCACCGGAAGCAGACAGCGCGCCGGTGAATTCTTCGTTATGTTCTAAAAAGAAAGATTATCGAATAATGTCGCCATCAGCCTCCAAAATTAAGATTTATTGGAATTCAATAATCTCGATAATATTTCTTATAGGTTATTGGTCTGTATTTTGGGAAACTGAAGGTCCAAGTCCTACTTTTCCAATATATTTTTTATCTTTATTTTGGTTCTTGGTAGCTTGGTTTTTCGCATTAGTCCAATTATTCTACGGTGGTATAAAGTACAGAATGACAAAGAAAAAGCAATTCTTACATCATGTTTGGTCTTTTTTAATTGTAGGTGTTGTTTATATGATCTTGTACATTTTAGCTGAATCAGGATATTATTTAACTGCATAAAATAATTAACATAACATTTTGTTGCCGCGGAAACCGTAAAAAGCATGGCTTCCGCAGAACTCTACGTTATGCACCAAAAGGAGATACGATGACAGATAAAGATTTGACAACTCATTGTGGTATTTATTGCGGAGATTGTCCTCGCTATAAAGCCAGATTTTCTGATATCTGTGCTGATTTGCTAGGTGAACTTGAAAGAAGTCATTTCTCTAAACTTGCCAAGATAATCGCAACAAAGAACGATAAATTTGAAAAATATGATGAGATGCTTTCTTTGTTGGAAACAATCAATACCTTGAAATGCGAAGTACCTTGTAGATTAGGCGGTGGAAGAGGTGCGTCGTGTGAAGTTATTGCATGTAACACCAGCAGAAGCATCGAAGGCTGTTGGGATTGCGATGATTTTGCACAATGTAAAAAACTCGATTTCCTCAAGCCGTTTTGCGGAAATGCTCCGATAAAAAATCTTAAGATAATAAAAGAACATGGTGTGGAAAATTGGGCGGAGCACAGAGAAAAGCAATATACATGGCTATAGCATACAGATTGATTCTGTTCCAATAATATATTGGGCGCCCAAAGGAGAACCGAATGACACTTGAAGAAGCTAAACATTTTGCCGAGACTTGGATTTCGGCTTGGAATAGTCACGATATAAACGCCGTGCTGTCGCATTATACTGACGACTTCGAAATGACTACACCAATGATCCAACGTTTTCTGGAGATCGAATCAGGTACTTTGAAGGGCAAGACGGCCATTGGTGATTACTGGAGGGCTGCCCTCAAAAAAGTCCCTGATCTGAAGTTCTCAATAATAGAAGTCACAAGCGGGGTTAGTTCGTTCAGCATTTACTACAATGCCGTTTTGGGAAAGGAGGGCCGTTGAGACTTTCTTTTTCAACGACAAGGGGTTGGTCTACAAGGCCCTTGCAAATTACAATTAAATGCCCAACCACCTACTCCAGCCAACACCAGTAAAATGGCGGATTCAAATTTGTACGTCAGCGGCCCAATGCTGCCAGCATGTTGTATTCGTAAGGAGTGTAAATGAAAATCGGTAAAATTCCTTTTGGAATCACTGAATGGTCTGAAGTTGAAACCACCGAGCACAAAGGAATCAATGGCACTGCACATTGGAAAACTAAGAGTTTTGGGGATATTCGAGTAAGAATGGTTGAATATTCGGCGGGATATCTTGCGGATCATTGGTGCAATAAAGGTCATATTTTGCTTTGTCTTGAAGGTGAATTACATACAGAATTGGAAGACGGTCGCCATTTTGATCTGCTACCGGGAATGAGCTATCAGGTTGCCGATAATGCGGAACCTCATCGGTCATCAACGACCTTTGGTGCAAAACTGTTTATTGTCGATTAAGAATTTTAATATAACCACCCGGCTTCACTCGGACCCCGCAAACAGCGCGGGTCCGGTGAGCCGGAGCGAGATAAAGATCTGAAGGCTTGATTAACTAACATAAAATTGGACAATGGGGCTAAGCGCAAGGTCAAATAGTTTAATTTTACTCTGCCATTTATTTCGACATTGACGAACTAACAGTCGGATTTAGTTATTAATTCTAATAAATAAAAGGATAGATACTGATGAAATTGAGTTCAATGTTATTTCTTGTTTGCCTTGGCTTGGGTGTAGCATATTTGTCAGTATCACGTGAGCCACAAATCCCTCAGGACCAAAATACCACTAATGAAAAAGGCGTATCATTTTTGCAAAAGGTAAACTCATTTATTGGAAGCACATTTTCAAAAGATAGTGATGAGATTGAACATATTAAAGAAGAAATTACTGTACGTGAACATGTATTAAAAGAAATAGATAGGGATATCCAAGGTGTTATCGATCAGGCAAATAATGTCAAACCACTTTGCAGTAACGGCTCTGTAAGTGTTGGTGCACTGGATGACCCAAGGCCTAAAATCAAGGAAGAAATCGCCGAACTTAAACAAAAGTTGGCTTCCCTTGAAAAATAAGATGTCTGGGGGAGCCACCTCTGTAAACATGTGCAGCCTAGCCTCGTTTTTTTGGATCTAGCTTTTTTTTCACACCTTTTATCTATGTTCTTCTCTATCTCTTTATAGAGAGGAATTTCAGCTATGATACCATAGTCCAGTCTATACTGAAGATCTTCACCGTGTTGGCAGGACTTTTCATAATTATCTACGCCAGCACGGCACCGATTGATTTCACGGTACGTATGCCATCCCGCGGCCGGGCGAAAAATTATGTGCCAGCCTCTTTCTTCCTCGTGGTCGTCGGTATCGCAACGATGGCACTTCCATGTTACAGCAAATATTTCAAGTCCTCGAACAGAAGCGATTAAACAAGGTAGAAGAATCGGAGATTGGGAGGCAGATCTTTACCGAGAGAAAATGTAGGAAATGGGATCTGCGTAGGATTTATTATTTTGTGATCTAAGTGTATTCTTATAATCACTGCTGTCTCACAGTTAAGTCCATAATGAAAATAGCTGTGAGACAGCAGTGTACTTTTTTACAACTACCTCAGTTGTTGATCACTTTGGCAGGTAGCATAACAGGGTCGCGCTTCAAGGCATGACCTCTCAATCAAAATCGTCGCCCACTATCAGACTATGCATCGAACAATGAGAGTTATAGTTGTTTTTCTTTTTTTTGCCCTCACCGCAATGCCGGTCAGCGCCAGTAAGATCAAAAATCTGACAAGTGAGCTACAGCCGACAATCCTCACTGGAATTAATGATCTGATTGGGAAAATCAATCAATTCCAGGAGCTGATGGATAACACCACCATCATCGGTTCGTTCATATCTGGAGACTTCTATGGCATAGCGCCCCGCTGGTATGTTGGATATGGTACCGATTTAGATAATATTTATCCATTTGGGCGCTTTTGGTCTTTTCTTGGAGTAAAGATCCAGCGCACAATTGGTGGCGTTGCCCTGACACCCATGAGACTAGAGGATAAGGGGCAATCCCGGCTTTCCTTGGACTTTACTTTTCCAGGAATATATGGAGAGATGATTGGAGACCATTGTAGAGAGCTGCTTTTTGGCAATAAAGTCTGTATTGAAAGCTATTTTCTTGAACACGGGGTGCCTGCTGATAAAATGCGCGCGGCCTCAGGTGATTACCAAAAGATACTCGACAATCTGGTCAACGAATTGATCGTGCACAAGCTGTATGCAAGGGTTGATACCCTTTTCAAGGATGTTTTTTTCGGAGAAAATCATATTCTCCACGTTTCCACCATAAAAAAGATGTTTGACACTCCTGATTTGAAAAAGCACGCCGAGATTATGGCGCAACATAGTCAGGATTTGAAAGTGGAAACCTTCCATAACGCAAAAGGTGAAAAGACGTTTGAGGCCTTCGTCAAGAAGAGCACAGGACTCTACCTTACAATAAGCATGGATATCCAACGCCAGCCCTTTGCAATTGGCAATGGAGTTGATGACGCTCTGCGGGCAAGCCAGATTATTGATTTTGACAGGGTTCTCAATGAATACGTCGAAAAAGGCAAAAGTGTGAAATCACGAGAAGCAAATTATGATGTCTACACCGATGCGTCAAGCCCAGGAAAATATAAGGGCCACATTTTGTTCGACAAGTCGAGCGGTGAAGGGTTTTGTGAAACCGGTGTCTGGGATGCCAGGCCGGAAATACAAATGTTGGCCAAGGGGATTAATGATGCAACGAGCCAGTTGCGACATGACATCCTTCTCTATCTTCAGTCTGCTTTGCGGGAGACGGCTTTTAAATATAAACCAGGACTCCAGGACAGCAAAAATGAATTTTAGTGCAAAACGGATTCTTGGCTTTTTGCCCCTCCTGGTGTTTGGCCTTGCCCATCCTGCCCTCTGCATGCCGGACCTGACCAAGGCCCTGTTAGGTGGGGAGTATTCTTTTAATCTTATAGTACTCGATGCGGATGAGCGCTATCCGGCGACCATCAAACTCAAGGTGACCGATGATGGCATGTTAGCAAACGGCATGGTCGATTACCCCTCCTACAAATGCAAGGCTATTATCGCCAATTACTCCCTTGCTTCGAACCATGTTGAACTGACAGAACGGATCGTCGATGGGACGGAGGTGTGTACCGCCGGACGCTACGATCTGGAGATCAAGGCATCCAACTTATACTCCCCGCAGGGAAACGTTGAAACCGTTACAGCGGTGAGCAATGGCCAATCAATACCAACGATTCTCCAGTCTCACTCCTTCTCGTCGAGTCCATACAGCAAATTCAGGATACAATACAAGGTCGCCGTATGGGAGGAAATTGCCGTTCAGCCCAAGCAGGTATTACTCGAATATCTCGATATCTTGCCAGAATCCACCTATCGCAACAAGACCATTTCGGCGATTTATAAATATGCTCAAAACGAGAACAGTTGGGCCGCTCTTGCCGGATTTCTCTCAAAATTTCCCACCGCCCCAGAGTCGGCCGATGCCAAGAAAGCGATGTATCAGATGACTCTGGCAAGTGACAAAATGGCGGACTATTTTCGCTTCCTCGATTTTAGACCAGCACTGCCGGTGCAAACCGAGATGCTTAGCAAGGCGGCAACACTGCTTGTCACAAGCAATACGTTACCCCAATACGACGAATTCCTGGCGAAGCTCACCAACCTACCGGACGATTTGAAGCAAGCAGCGTATGATACTGTCATGCGCGCCCGGGAACCGCTTTTTTTCGAAAGAGCTCAAGCAACCGGTACGGCTGGAGCCTTTCAAGCCTATCTTTACCAATATCCGACAGATTACCACGCCGTAGAGGCTCGCAGCCAACTTGATAAGCTCCTCTGGGCCTTAGCAACAGGAAAAGACACCATTCCTGGTTACAGGGAGTTCCTGAACTTAGCGAAAGAAGACACGCTCAGGCAACAAGCGGTTCAGCGCATCGAAAAGCTCGAGACTATGGATCGTCAACGTGTCGCAAAGCTTCAAGTCGAAGAGCAGGAACGCTATAGGAAACAGGAAGAAGAGCGCCAGCGACGGCAGGAGGAATTAAGACGTGCATATCTTGTGGAAAAAAATGTCGGAGATAAGGTGTGCAAGGATGGTGCAGTTGCTTTGGGAATCATCAAGGTCACGGTGACCGCATTCGTCGAGCAAAAACGTGGCGACCGGATCCAACTGCGTATTTTTAGCACCGATGGGCAGTCGATTCAATATAATGGCGGAGGCTTACATCAAGACGCGATAATATGGGACGACAGTAGCTCCTGGCGTGTATGTCTTTGAACAATAACCACATGCTGACTTACGTTCTCCGGCGAAGATTTTATCCTTCGCGAAGAACCCCTTAGTTTAACTGAAAAAGAGGGAATTGCGATTTGGGATCAGATTGTTCTCGGCTCTTTTAACCAAATTACTACTGGGTGCTTAACGGCGCCTTATCAATGCTTGAGCCCTGTGAGGTGAAAGTCTCACGCAGGTTTCTTAGGGGAAGATGGGGCGGCAAGGTCCCTTCTCTACCCGACATAAATCGGTGATTATCACGTTGGGGATGCATAAGATATGAAAGAAGCACTTAACGAGACTTCTTATTGCGATCATGGTCACTCGGAAATTCAGGCTGGTGCTGCTCGCCTGAAGGCAAACGAAAAAGACCCTGTGAAGATTGCATCGCGGTCCTTCTATTTTGTTAGAGACAGCGTTTCTTTTGGCTTTGATCTCTTCCAGAGCAAGGCATCAGATACACTTAGACGAGGATATGGGGCATGCTGGAATAAATCCTTACTACTTACAGCTCTCTTGAGGTGCAACCAAATCCCTGCTCACTTTGGGTCAATCCCCTTGAGGCGAAACTTCATCCGACCAGTAATTGGATATTGGTATTGGTTGGCAAATAACCCCTACAATCACTGTCTCGTACATGCCTACCTGAACCATCGTTGGACTAAACTCGATGCGGTGTTGGACAAGAACACGTACGATGAATTTTTCATACCTTTACCTGTTGAATGGGGAATTGACTGGAATGGTAAAGACGATGTCTGTCTCTACTCAGAAAGCATTTTAGGATCGTCGGTCATACATACAGATATTGATGCCACAATAGATAAAAAGGTAGGAAATACCGAATTGCCAAAATCCCTCGCAAGTATCGGAAACATGATTGTAAATAGACAAATATGGAAAAGAACCGGATTTCATGCCTCATTCTAATTCTTGTTGAAGAAACGAAACAAGCAGACATTTTACCAATTACCAACATTAAAATGCACCAAACAGGCTGGTGATTTTGGTGTAATACCTTACCACACATAAGGATCAACAACGATTCGGACTATTCCCGGCACTGGTCACAATCTTCCACAGGAGGCCCCGCACGAATTCGCGAAAACTGTACTCTCCTTTATATGAATGGGAAAACATCCGGCTCACGAGAAACCATGGGTCAGGTTTCGCTTTATTGCACAACAAATAAATGTACCGGATAGACCGGTGATTATAGTGTTAGGTTCAAAATGAGGAACTAGGGATTAAGTCTAGGCTAAGGGTAAAAATAAAGGAGGCATTATGTTGTCACGTAATCTTGGGCAATCAGCGATTTCAGTGTCGGCCATTGGACTTGGATGCATGGGACTTTCCGAGTTTTACGGGGAACCCACTCAAGAGTCGGAGGCCATTAATCTACTCCACCGGTCCGTAGATCTGGGTATTACTCATTTTGATACGGCGGAAATCTACGGCCAAGGACACAATGAACAACTACTGGGTAAGGCTTTTGCCGGACGTTGGAACAAAATTGTTCTGGCGACCAAATTCGGTCCTCAACGGGACCCGGCCACGGGCGCCTTCGTGGGAGTGGATGGCTCTCCGGCCAATGTCCGAAACTCTTGCGAAAAGAGTCTTAAGCGTCTGGGTACCGAAAAGATTGACCTGTACTATCTCCACCGAGTTGATCCGGCGACGCAGATCGAGGATACAGTGGGTGAGATGGCGAAGTTAGTTCAAGAGGGCAAGATCCGGGCTGTTGGCCTGTCAGAGGCTTCAGCAAAGACGATTGAGCGGGCACATGCTGTTCATCCCATTGCCACCCTTCAAACCGAGTATTCGATATTTAGCCGTGATATTGAGAAGGACATACTCCCCACATGTGTGAAGCTTGGCATCAGCTTGGTAGCCTACTCCCCCTTAGGTAGGGGAATGCTGACCGGCCGCTACACTTCGACCAGCGATCGACCCACCAGTCAGGCTGATTACCGGGCCCAGATGCAGCCTCGGTTTCAGCCGGGAAATATCGAGTCTAACCTGAAACTGGTGGAAGCGATCAAAGAGATGGCTGCTCAAAAGGGATGCGTAGCAGCGCAGGTTGCTTTAGCCTGGGTGTTGGGCCAAGGGGATCATGTTGTAGCCATTCCAGGTACGACCAAGCTCGCCAATCTCCAGACGAACCTGGGGGCACTTGACTGCCACCTCACAGAGGCGAATCGAGTTACACTCAATGTCTTGGCTGATCATGTACTCGGGAATAGATACTCACCTGAAGAGATGACGGCGGTCAACCAGTAACAGTTGCGGGCCCTGACTCCCAGCCTGGGACAACAGCTTTTCACCTAACAAGGCGCTGATCTCGATAAGCTTCGTCCGCTACTGACGATGCAGAACCCCCCAAGACAGAGAGTTTGCCTACTCGTCGTTCATCGCTCTCGGATATGAGGAACTTGCGATCAGGCTGATTGAGATTCAACGGGATCAGACGGGAAGAAGTGTTTTAACACAACTAAAAGGCACAGGGCCAACGGAAACGCGAGAAAAGGCGTCAGCAGCTTTGCAGGTACTAGATGAAGCACAAAAGCTCGTGAATATCTTCGAGTTTGGGATGGACCATCTTATACGACACAGCGACTCATATCGGCACGACGCACGCATACAAGCTTCAAGAGATCGCGTCCAAAGTAGTTGCCCCTCCACTTGATTCCCTGGACAAAGAGAAAGCTTGGCTTAGCGAATATCTCGGCCAAAGAGACCAGCCTCACCCAGACCATAGACTTCCGGGATATCTTCTCCAGAGGCAAGGTTTGCGGCAATACCCTTCAACGCTAATCAAAACTGAGCCACCTCCGCTAACGAGAACTGAGCCACCGGCTCCATCTCTTTTTTTCTGAAAACCTGCATTCCCCTTCTTTTTATTTTCCCATCTGACTGCTGATCTGCTCAATGCAATTAATTTG
>JAZDOW010000287.1:0-19090 GCA_043798185.1 Pseudomonadota bacterium
AATATTGGGAAAACGACCGGAGGAAATGCGCTGGGACTCCGTCAGAATTTCGAAGGGGCCAGACGTGGCCACGATGGTTTCAGCCGACGCGTTTCCGGCCAAGACAGTGAAAGCAAGTAGCTTCGCTAACCACTTGCGCCTAGCCAGGACTCGAATGATAGAACGGAGTAGATCCATGCTCATGAGCACTACCTAAAATGTAATGGTAATAAATAATCGCTTTCTTCGGGCTTCTTAAAAAATATCCGATCCAATGCATCAAAACTACTGCATCAAAACTACCTTTTCCCGATAGCTTTCGCAATTTTTTTACGCTGCAGCCAATAGATGGCCTTGGATTTAGATTGCCAAGACCTATTCCCACAAAAACAGAGCATAATTCAAAGAAACTCGATTTTCTATGGCTCTAATAGACGTCTCATACACCGCCTCATCATTACCGGGCAATCAGCTGATCCGGGATGTCGATCCCCTGTTCCCGATAGAAACGTGCGGCACCGGGGTGAAGCGGCACCGGTAGCCCTTCGATGGCCTTATCCAGCGCCATTGCTTCGGTGGCTGGGTGGATGATGCGCAAGAGCGGCAGGTTCTGGTAAATGGCCTTGACGATCAGGTAAACCACCTGGTCGTCCACATCGCTCCGTACTGCCAGAAAATTTGGCTGGGCAATGGTGGCAATCTGTTGATCTTGGCCCGGATAGGTGCCGGCCGGAATAAGATACCGGTTCCACAAAGGATAAACGCTATTTACCGCAGTCAGCTGCTCTTCTGTAAAACTGAGCACCGTGATATCCTTGCCGAGGGTTGCAAAGGCCTGGGTGACCGCGCTGACCGGCAGGCCGCCGGGGATATTCATGCCGTCGATGGTGCCGTTCTGTATGGCGGCGGCGTTGCTGCCATAGTCAATCGATTTGGATTGAAAATCTTTCCCGGCAAACCCAAGCCGCTCAAGGATATACAGCCCTGACCCCTCGGTGCCGGAGTTTATCTGGCCAAGTGACAGTCGTTTTTCCCTCAGGGCGGCCAGGTCGGACATGTCACCGGTCTTGACGAAGTCCGATTTGATGATGAAATGCTCGACGTTTTGCCAGAGCATGGTAATCGACCGCAGGTAGGTTTGCGGACCATCCTGGTGCAGACCACCGGCACCATTCCAGGCCCATGCCCCGTACAACCCCTGGAGGATGGCAAACTGGGCGGTATTGTCCCTGAGCATCCTGATGTTTTCTCCGGATCCCGCCGAGCTTACATCAATAAGAACGATGTTATGACTCGGCTCAAGCCTGACCTTGGTCAGTGTGGACAACGCAATACCCACCGGATAATAGGTGCCTCCGGTGGTGGCAGTAGCCAGGATATAACGGTGCGGTTCGGCGGCCAGAAGCTGCCCGCTCCCAAGCACGTGCATCCACAAGGTCAGACAGCAGATGGCTGCAACCACTCTCAACAGGGTGGTCGGGTGGACTAGGCGATGGGGCTCTCCGGTAAGCATTACTCAGCACCTCTCGTTAAATAAAATCCTTACGGGTAAGCCTATGGTTCTGCATCTTCAGATTCAGGGTCCGGCGCGGCAGGTCAAGTTCGTTCATGACTGCCTGGATATTGCCATTGTGCCGACTCAGCGACTGTTCGATAACGCAGCGTTCAAACAACTCCACCCGATCTGCCAGGGACGAATCACGGGACTGGCCGACGACGGTTTCGGCTGGCCTTAAGATATAGGCGAGACGATCTTCACCCGGTAGGGAAGAAAGAACATAGCGCTCGGCAATATTCTTCAGCTCACGGACATTGCCCGGCCAGGGATGGGCCATCAGGACAGTGATCGCCTCACCGCTCAGGGGTACCACTTCGCGTTTATAGCGCTCCGCCGCACGTAAGGCAAAATACTCAAACAGTAACAGGACATCGCTGCCCCGCTTGCGGAGCGGCGGGATGTTGATATAAGCAACATTTAAACGATAATAAAGATCTTCCCGAAAAAGTCCCTCGGCGCAGCTTCGACGCGGATCGCCGTTGGTGGCGCTGATCACCCTGATATTGATGGGGATAGAGGCGTTACCGCCGAGCCGTTCAATTTCCCTTTCTTGCAGGACCCGCAGGACTTTGATCTGGAGGTTGACCGGCATTGAGGTAACCTCGTCGAGAAAGAGGGTTCCCCCTTCGGCATATTCGAATTTGCCGATGCGGCGGGTCCCAGCACCGGTGAAGGTCCCTGCCTCGTGACCGAAGAGTTCGCTCTCAAAAAGAGCCTCCGGGATCGCCCCGCAGTTGATCGCCACAAACGGTCCGCCCTGCCGCTCGCTTGCCTCATGCAGGCAGCGAGCCACCACCTCTTTGCCGCAACCGGTCTCACCGACCAGGAAGACACTGGCATCGGTGGGACCAAGATCGCTGATCTCCCGGCGCAGCGCTTGGATGACCGCACTGTTGCCGAGCAATCTGCGGTCGATGCCGGAGTTGTTTTCCAATTGTCTCCGCAGGCGGCGGTTTTCGAGAATCAGCTGGCGTTTCTCCCCGGCCCGTCGAATGGTCTCGAGGAGGATTTCCGGGGGAAAGGGTTTCTCAAGAAAGTCATAGGCCCCAGCCCGCATGGCGGAAACGGCCATGGGAATATCGCCATGACCGGTGATCAGCACCACCGGCATCTCAGGATCCATAGCCAGGACCGCCTGCAGCAGTGCCATTCCATCCATTCCCGGCATGCGGATATCGCTGACGATAATGCCGTCAAAGTCGGGCTCGATCCGCTTCAAAGCGGAGCGGGCATCTCCGAAACATTCCACCCGGTGGTCGGCAAGAGACAGCCATTGGGAGACGGAGAGCAACATGCTCTCTTCATCGTCGATAAGAAAAACCCTTCCGGTCGTCTTCATTGTCTTCCTCCTCTGCTCTCTGTTGGTAAAGATGCTGCGAGCGGTAGCCTTAAAGTAAAGATCGCACCACCATCAGGGTCATTTCCGGCGTCTATCGTGCCGTTCATCTCCTTAACAATGCCATAGCTGATCGACAAACCGAGGCCCAGACCTTCGCCGATATCCTTGGTAGTGTAAAACGGATCAAAGAGATACTCCAATGCCTCCTGCGAGATCCCCGGACCGCTGTCGCGGCAGGATAAAACAGCATGGCCGTCCGAGACAGTAAGACGAATCCATATCTCCCTCCTGTCACCGTGCTTTATCGCGTCCATGGCATTACGGAGAAGATTGGTCATCACCTGCTCCAGCTGCAGGCCATCGCCTTGCACAACTGCGACTCCCGGAGGCGTCAGATCGATGGTACACATGACCCGGGAGGCCTCAAGTTGCGGACCGCTGAAGACCAGAACCCGATCGATAATCTCGGTCAAATCGACCGGTTCTTCGCGGCCCTTGCTCTTTCTGGCAAAGGTCTTCAATTGTCTGGTGATAGAAGTCATCCTCTCGGTCAGCTTGTCGATATGACCAAGATTGGCCCGGACCTGATCAAGTTGCTGCCTTTCGAGAAAAATGCGGCAACTCGCAATAAAAGTGCCGATCGCGGTCACCGGCTGGTTCAATTCGTGGGCGATGGCCGCCGACATGGTACCGAGGGCGGCGAGTTTTCCGGCCTGAACCAATTCCTTTTGGGTCCGACGCAGCGTTTGTTCCGTCTCACGACGCTGGGTAACTTCCTTCTGCAGAAGTTCATTGAGTTGCAAGGTTGCCTGCACTTCTCTCGCCTCGCGGCGGGAAAGGAGCTTCTGTCGCCTCTCGCGCAGGTAGAGCAAAATCAGGAACATGGCGAAAGCGAACACCGTGCTTACAGCGACCACCAGTCCGACGCTTCTTCCGATCGGTGCCAGATCGGTCAGATAATGGATACGCCAGCCGTAATCGAGGAGTTGCAAGGATTGTTCGAGAAAGGAGCTTCTATCGAGAAGCAGGATGTTACCGCCTTCGGTCACCTGCCGTTCTATGGCGAGAGTCGGTAGCTGCCTATCGAGATATTGTTTAGTTCTCAGTCGTTTGACGGTGTCCGGGGGAAGCGGACGGAGCGAAGTATATTTCCACTCCGGTCGGCTGCTGAGAAAAACCACCCCGTAGGAGTCGCTGACGATGATTGTCTCGCCGCTTTCCTGCCAGGCGTTTTCCAGATCATCCAGATCAACCTTGACAACCACTACCCCGAGCAGCTTGCCGGTCTCAAGCACCGGATAGGAAATGTAAAATCCCGGTTTTCTGGTCTTCAAACCAACAGTATAATAACTCCCTGATTTTCCTTCTTTAGCATCCTGGAAATAGGGCCGAAAATCAAAATTTTCACCGACCAGACTTTGTTCCGTCCGCCAGTTGGAGGAGGCGACGGTGTCGCCGACGTCGTTCATCACATAGATGATCACTCCAGCCATCATCAAGGAGAAATCCTCCAGATGCGGGTTTACCCCAACCGCAACTATTTCCTGCCGTAACAGAGCGCGAATCCGCGAATCCCTGGCAAGGATGTAGGGGATATGTCGGTATCGTTCGAGTGCATCACGAAGTGATGCACCGTAAAGGGCGATACGGGACTTTCCGGTCCTGCGAATCTGTTCAAAGCTTCTTTTTTCGGTAAATATTGCAACCTGCCAAATGATGAGGATGGTTGCCAGCATGATCGCAGCCAGGATGACCAACCTTTTACAGCGTTCTTTCAGCGGTGATGGCAACAGCTCCGGCATGGTTTGAATGGACCTTTTCGAGAATTGAATGACAAAGAGTCCCACAAGAGGGGGTAGAGAAGTATACCGCACCAGACCGGGATCTGCAATTTGCCGATACAGCGATCTGAGCCATCCAATAATCTTCAGTTGGTCCTGACCAAAAGACTGGCGTTCGGGATGCAGGCGACACTCTGTTCGTTGCCTAGACCCTCGAGATGAGAACAAACCTGCCCATGCTCCCAGCGTTCCACCCCGATGAGCCGGCAGGTTGTATCATCAAGGCCGGTGATCAAGCCGATACGGATTCGCTGCAATTTGGTCATCATCGCCAAAGCCGTACCGCCGTTGCCCTCATAACGATCGACAAGCCGTTTGAAAGCTTCGGTAAAACCGCCCATCTCGAACCAGGGCAGAAAGGTCGTGGAACCGATATCGTCCCGGCATTGGGCATAGAGCAGCAGCAACCCGCCATCGCCAACGAACATAGCAGCATTGTGCACCGCCTTATGGCTCTGAATGAAATTGACATCTTTCGGGAAACCGCCACAGGAAGCAACGACCAGATCAAACTGCGGTGAGATTGTTTCACAGGCCAAACCGTGCATGGCACAGGCTTTGGCAAAGAACTCCCTGCCACGACCGATCAGCAGTTCGCACAGTTTGCCGTGCGAATCAAGAATGCCGTGGATGGCAAGTGCCACCGGTAAACGCTCTTCGATTTCAAAGAGATCAAGGGCCAGGGGATTGTTGGTCACATTACCGGGCTGACAACCGCAGGCGATATGTCCAGCCTGGCGATCCAGATACAGGGCATGGTTGGCGTAGATCGCCTGCCGTTCGCCGCAACCGGGAAAGATCAGCTTACGGCCGCCGCCATAGCCGGCAAAGTAGTGGTGCGAGATTGCCCCCATGGTAAGGATCGCAGACGCATCAAGCAGATCCTGACGAAAGCGGATCGGTACACCTCGTGCACTTACACCAAGCTCGGTGAAATTCTCGATATCCCGACAATCGTGGTGGATGAAGGTTAATCGGTCGTACAACTCGCCATAGGCTTGCAGGCATTCTTCGTCACTTTGCCGGGAATGGGTACCATAGGCGATGATTATTTTCAAATCACCTTTATCCATACCGCTTTTCTCCAGTTCCTCGACGAGAATCGGCAGATACTCAGGATAGCCGCAGAGTCTGGTTTTATCGGCAACCACCAGGACCGGCCGGGAGAGATCTACAGGGTTTTCCTGAAGAAAGGCGCTGATTCGTGCTCGAAAAAGGGCTGGCGATATAATGGACAACTGTTCTCGAACCTGGAGAATATGCGTATGATCGGGCAGCAGCAGCGTCCGCTGTTCAAGGCCGTAACGGATAATAAAAGAGTTTGCATCCATGGTAACTCCAGGGAATTATCAGCTTCTGTAATTCCGGCCCATGGCCAGGCCGAGGTCAAAAGCCCGATTGTTCATGGCCAGAAAATCCTTCGGTACCCGGTCGGCGATGACCTGCATCAAAGACTCCGGACGGACCAGTTCGGCAATACCGATCAACGCCCCGAGTATACTGATATTAAAGACGATGGCCTTGCCGATCTTCTCCATGACCTGTTCGTATATCGGCAGCTCGATCTGCCGGGCATCGACCTTCTTGGTGGTCTTGACAAAACGCGAGTCGGTGAGCAGTGTGCCGCCCGGCCGTATGATTGGGGCGAATTCGGTGTAAGCCTCCTGGGTCAGGCAGACGAGGATGTTCGGTTGGCTTACCAGTGGAAAGTTGATCGGTTCATCAGACAGGATGATGTCGCTGCGGGTGGCACCGCCCCTGGCCGCAGCCCCGTAACTTTGCGATTGGGTGGCGTTCATTCCCTCATGGATGACGGCCGCTTCGGCCAAAATGATCGCGGCGGTAATCACCCCCTGGCCGCCGGAGCCGGAAAAGACGAGTCTGGTCCTGGTCATTTTCATTTCTCCTTCATGGCACGTTCAATGATTTTGTCGTATTCCCGGCAATATTCAGGTCTGTCGACATCAACAAAAATTCCTCTGGCGATAAGTGATGGATTGTCAGCCAGCGCCTTCGAGCCGATTTTTGCAGTATTTTTCTTGTAATTTTCCAACATCTGCGGGGCATCGCCCTCTTTGTTCTTTCGACCGTAATGGGTCGGGCACTGGGAGAGGATCTCGACCACCGAGAAGCCTTTGTGGTCGATTGCCTGCTTTAAAAAATCGATACATTCCTTGACATGGTAGGTTGTCGATCTGGCGACAAAGGTTGCTCCGGCGGCCTTGGCCAGTTCGGCTATATCGAATTCGCGGTCAATGGTCAGATAGGGGGCGGTGGTGGCCTTCTTACCGGGACCGGAGAGTGGAGAGAATTGCCCCCCGGTCATGCCGTAGATCCGGTTGTTCATGATGATCGCGGTGATGTCAATATTGCGCCGGGCGGCATGAATGAAATGGTTGCCGCCGATGGCCAGGGCGTCGCCGTCGCCCATCGGCACGAGGAGCTTGAGACCCGGTTTGGAGAGCTTCACCCCGGTGGCAAAGGCGAGAGCCCTTCCATGGATGGTGTGCAGAGAATGGAAGTCGACATAGCCGGAGATACGCGCCGAGCATCCAATGCCGGAGGTCATGACGATATCGTTCTTGTTGAGCTGCAGTTCCTCAATGGCACGGAGCAGCGAATTAAGAACAGTGCCGTGGCCGCAGCCGGGGCACCACATATGCGGGAAAAACCGTTCGCGCAAATAATCCTTTACCGCCATGTCACACTCCCCTCCCTTGGATAACCCGCAGGAGTCGTTTGATATCTGAAGGTGTTATCAGTTTGCCGTCGATGCGGTTGGCGAGAAAAACTCGGGCCGGTTCATCAACCGCTGCTTTTACCTGGGCCATGACCTGACCCATGTTCATCTCCACTACCAGAACGGCCTTGGCGCCGGCACATTTCTCACGCACCAGCTCGGCCGGGAAGGGCCAGATCGATTGCAGCTCGAGCACGCCGATCTTCTCACCTTTGGCCCGACGGTTCTGAGCGAGATGGATGGCTGAACGGGCTGACGAACCGTAGGAGATGAGAATATACTCAGCCCCCTCCAGGCAATGCTCCTTGTAGCGGGTGATTGCCTGGATGTTGTTGTCGATCTTGTCGACCAGGTGGCGGAGCAGTTCGTTGACCACTTTCGGGTTATTGGAGGGAAAGCCCCACATATCGTGAAAGAGACCGGTAACGTTATACCGATGGTCGCCGCCGAAATCGGACATCGGCAGACGGCCGTCTTCCCTCGGCAGATAGGGATGGTAGTCAACACCTTTGGGTACCGAGGTGCGAAGCCGGTCGACAATCGGCAGCTCGCCCTCTTCGGGGATAGTGAGTTTTTCCCGCAAATGGCCCACTGCCTCGTCGAGCAAGAGGATGACCGGCGTGCGGTAGGTCTCGGCCATATTGAAGGCGTCGACGGTGATAGCGAAGACATCCTGGTGATTCGAGGCGGTAAGGGCGATGATGTTATGATCGCCGTGCGTTCCCCAGCGGGCCTGGTTGACATCGCCCTGGCTGACATGGGTGGGATTGCCGGTGGACGGCCCGCCCCGCTGGACGTTGGCGATAACGCAGGGGATCTCGGCCATGCAGGCGTAGCCGATGGCCTCCTGCTTCAGGGAAAACCCCGGACCGCTGGTGGCGGTCATCGCCTTTCGGCCGGTGAGCGAGGCGCCGATGACCGCACACATCGAGGCGATCTCGTCTTCCATCTGGATGAATCTGCCGCCCTGCGCCGGCAGCCTTTCGGAGAGGTGCTCGGCAATCTCGGTTGACGGGGTTATCGGGTAGCCGGCAAAAAACTCGACGCCGGCATACAGCGCTCCCTCGACACAGGCCTCGTTGCCCTGGAGAAATTTTATTTGCTTGGTCATTCTTCCTCCTGTTCGACTACCTCGATCGCCAGATCGGGGCAGCGCAATTCGCATAAACGACAGCAGATACAGTCCTCGGGCCGCACCACCATCGCCTTCTCGTCGGCTCCCAGTTCCAGGACTTTTTTCGGGCAGAACGCTACGCAGATTCCACAGCCCTTGCACCAGTCTCTGTTGATTTTGAATTGTTTCAATTTCCCTTTCGCCATAATATTTAGAAGCCCCTCCTCCTCCGAGGGAAGTGAGTCACTTATTCAACCGAAACCTCGGCTGCCAATACATTTTTTTCAGTCTCATCCCGCTGCACCTCCAACCATTTTTTTACAAAGAAACCGATCACGACAATCCCGGTAACGATATTAATGGTAGTATGCGGATAGAAGAGCAGTATTCCGGCAACCCCAATTATTAACCGTTCAACCATAATCAGATTTTTCCTGAAAAATCCAACCATGCCGACACTCACAGAGAATACCGCCAGGATGACAAAGAAAAATCGCGGAATAATAAACAAAAAAGCCTCCAGACCATGCATGGTTTCCAACACTGGAACGATGAGCAACGCCGAACCACTGGTTGAAAGGATGAAGGTAAGCCCAATAAAAAAGCTCGGCAAGGCTACCCGGGAAGCTGCTATCGCGGTCTTCACCGGATCTGTGCCTATCACCGAGGCTGCCGCATAGGCGGAAAGAGCGACCGGCGGAGTCACCTCGGCAAGCACGGCAAAGTAGAAAAGAAACATATGGGTGGCAAGCAGGGCCGCCCCCTCGGGCATGCCGCTTTGCATCGCCAAATTCTGGATGGTCGGGGCGGTCAATGCCGAAGTCAACACATAGGTGGCAATAGGAGGAACCCCCATACCGAGAATCAAACTGAATACCCCGGTAAACAACACGGCGAGCAGAAGACTGCTGCCGCTGATATTCATCAAGATCATGGAAAACTTCGAGGCCAACCCGCTCATTACCATCATCGCCATAATCATATTGGCGGCGATGACTGCACTGGCAATCGGCAACAGACCGAGAAACCCTTCCTCCAAACCTTTACCGAGGTTCTTCAAAGGCGGTCTGATACTCGGATCGGCATAGGCAAAAATCACAAAGAGCAGGGTAGCCGCCGAAACTGTGAGATTAATTGAAAACCCCTTATAAATCAAAATGATGATGAAAATGATCGGAATAAAGACATAGCAGTAACGCTTAAAATAGGAGAAATCAATGTTGGTAGAAATATCGAGTTGCGGCAAACGCATCTTCTTTACATACAATTCGTTGAAGGTCACCACCCCAAAGAGATAGAGGAGCATTGGCCCAATGGCCATGATGCAGATCGAGGCATAGGGGATGGACAAAAGTTCAACCATAAGAAAGGAAACGGAGCCCATGACCGGCGGGGTAACATAGGCAACAGAGCCGACAGTGGCAATGACCCCGGCCGCCACCATCTTGTCGTAGCCGACTTTTTCAAACAACGGCCTGGTCAAGGCACCTACGAACTGGGTGTCGGCGGCTCCCGAACCGGAGAACATACCCATCAAAACCGCCATAACCGAACTGCATCTCCCCGGCGAAGCCGGGCTGCGACCGACAAAGAGCAGGGCAATATTGGCGATAACCTGGCCAAATTTCAATCGGGTAACAACCGCTCCAAGGATGGTAAAATAGACCAGATATTTAACCGAGACACCGGTGATCGAACCGAAGATCCCTGCCTCGGTCTCGCAAAACATTTTACCGATGAGCATTTCGAGATCAAAACCGGGACCGGAGATAAACCCGGGGAGAGAATTACCATAAAGATTGTAAAGAAGGAAGACCATGACGATGGTCGGCATTATCGGCCCACTCAGACGGAAAATAACCCCAAGTATAAGGAGAATCTGGCTGTAACCCATAATGACATCCCAAGGCTCGGGCATGATCGCCCGATAGATCAATTCGTCATAGTTTACTACCAGATATATGTAGGGGAGAAAGGCGAGCAAAGCGCAAACCAGGCTGGAAGGACGCAACAAGGCAGGAAGTAACCCCGGCAACATGGTGCAAATCCATATAAGTGCAGCCACCAGCTTAAGAGCAAGCGGCAAATCAAGACGAAACACCTCAATCAGCAGCGGCAAGGTCATAAGAACCAGCGGCAAGGAACCCGAGATGCTTCTCTTCTTTTTGCGCACATGGCTCCAGAGATAGCCGATTAGGGCAACAAGTAAGACATGGGTAGCACGTTGCACCTGGGTCAGATCGAGGATCGAGAGCTTCAGGTTAGCAAGGGGAGTGTAAGGGTGAAGAACGAGGTAGAGGTGATACATCGTCCCGAAAATGGCCAAAACGGTCACTACTTTCCGAATCACATTGTCCATAAGAGTTCGGCCTCCAGACAACTGTTTTGAATTTTATAGGTGGAAAACCCGAGCCGCAGGACGATCCCCTTCATCGAACAAAAGTTCAGCTTTGTTTGCACTTCGCCGGCTATTGCCCTGTCCAAGTCATAGACCCCATGCGAATAATAGGCCTCGGTGACAGGATCGGTGCGTATAGAAAAATTCCTGAACCGGTCGAGAACGGAAAAACCGATCTCAACCGATCCGCCGGTCACCGAGTTTACGAAACGGATTTCTCCGGTCTGGTGACGTAAGAGTACCGCCAGATGGGTGGCCTCGTCCGTTCGAATAACCACCAATCGCACACAATAGACTGCGATTGACAGGATTATCCCGGCGAGACAGGAGAAGACAAAAACGTGTCTCATGGTGGTTCTATTTCACCAAGCCTTTTTCCTTGAAGTATCGAATAGCCCCGGGATGGAAGGGGATAGCTGAAGAGCCGATGAATTTTGCGGTGTTTTCCAGGCTGGTGTCTTTGGCAGCCTTGACCGAACTATGCAGGGTGTCGATGTTCTCGAAAACCGCTTTGGTAGTTTGGTAGGCTAATTCCTCGGGAGTGGAGTCCGGGCAAACAAACATGTTCCAAAAAGCCAGAGACGGGGTATCGGTTTCAGTACCATAAACCTCTTTGCCAATGGGGAGAACTTCGGCAAGACCGGCAAATTCTTTCAGGTAGGCTGCAACTCCAGGATCGCTCGCATCTAGAGGTATCAATACCAGCTTGTTTCCCTGGCGTTTAAGGGTATTGGAGAGTTCAACAATGGAACCGGTTGGTAACCCTCCAGCCCAGAAATAGGCGTCGAGTGTACCGTTAGTGAGGCTTTCATCAGATTCCTTGGCTCCCAGTTTCTCCCATTTTTTTAACTTTTCCGGATCGATATTGGCGGCTTTCAGGAGATTAAGTACGGAAAATTCGGTGCCGGATCCCGGGGCTCCGGTAGAAACCCGCTTGTCCTGGATATCGGAGAGTTTGGTGATCCCGCTCTTGTCGGTGGTTACCAAATGAAGCAGGTTCGGATACATCATCCATAAGACTTTAGCCGTCGAAGGTTTTTCCTTAAATTTTTCGTGCTTGCCGTTTACTGCGAAATATGCGGTATCCGGCAAAACGGTAGCAAAAAAATACGTCCCCTTATCGGTATTGGTTTTATCGCGGATAAGAAGCATATTGTCGACCGAGGCGGCAGTCTGGATGGCGGTAGCCGATGTTACTCCGCTTTTATTGAGAATTTCTGAGACTTGCGTGCCGTAGTAATAATACACGCCGCCAATACCGCCGGTGGCAATCACCGCCCTGGTGTTCGCTGCCTGAAGATTGACAGCAAAGAGTAAAAACAGTGCCATTGTCAGTAAGCCGATTCGTTTCATTCTTTTTCCTCCCATGTGTGCATGAAGATTGGTCCCTGATGCGTTCTCGGCAGAATATCCCGCCAAGCGATGTTCTGCAAAAGACGGACCACATATATGGGGACAGGGGATATGCGCGTAATATATTGATATAATAGAGAATCAGTGGTTGACAAAATAACTGAATAAGCAGATTTATTCCTAAATATTCACTGAGATAGGCAAGAATTTGCCTATAGGACTGCTGTAAAATATTTCTGTGCTGTTGTCCGATAGAACAAAGCACATGGCGATTTTTATCAGATCATAGGAAGGATTTTGCCGACCGAAGCTGATTTTTCGGCTGAATCTTGCTTGATGATTGTCTTGGTTGTGATGATTAACATAAGAATATCCCTATAAATTCATTTCCTTAGAAAAAACTGAACGCCGTTTTCAGCCTGGCTTTTTTATTGCTAAAGGTTCCTCGAATTGAGTCGGCCATTTCAGCCTTACTTAACCAATATTTTTTTACAACAGCAGAGTGAGAGATATATTTGGTGCTCATGTATTTTGATAGGGGATGGTCTGTTTATGGATGACCAGGTTGTTAAAGAATGTGCCGGTGGACCGAGATGTGTGAAATATGGCGTGACCAAAGATTATGTTATGGGCCTTGAGGTCGTTACACCCACCGGGGATATTATCAGAACCGGCGGCATAACACTTAAAAACGTTGTCGGCTATGAATCTTACAAAACTCTTTGTCGGGTCGGAGGGCACCCTTGGCATTGTCACTCGGATAATCCTCAAACTCCTACGGAAACCGGCAGGGACATAAACTATGCTGGTGCAGTTCGAGACCATCGACGGGGCTGCAAGGTCGGTTTCGGCCATAATTCAGGCGAAGATCATTCCGGCCACACTCGAATTCATGGAGGCAGCCACCATCAACTGTATCCGCGGGACAAGCATCTTTCCCCTGCTATCTCACTGCCAGGCCATCCTGATCATTGAAGTGGACGGCGAACTTGCTCTACTGGATAAACAGATGCAGCGAATCAAGGAAGCCTTTGATCCGAATAATATTCTTAATCCCGGCAAGATCTTTCTGGAAAGCTATCCGGACCGCCCGGCAACAAATGAACACCCATGGTACAATGGACAAGAACAAAAAGCTTAGGGATTACGAAAGGGTCATTCGTGAATGTGTTAAATGTGGTGTCTGCCAGGCCCATTGCCCGACCTATCTGGTAAGCAGGAAAGAAGGTGCAGTTGCCCGGGGCAAGATAGCTCTGGCCGCCGCCCTGCTCGATGGCGAGACCGGTCTGGAAAAACGGCTGCAAGAAGACATCAGCATGTGCCTGATGTGTGGTTCCTGCGCCGATAAATGCCCGAACAAGGTACCTACCAACGAAATAGTCGGAGCCATCCGCCGGGAGATTACCGAAAACCAGGGCTTGTCCGCGATTGGCAAAGGGCTTTCAACCCTTCTTGGTTCACCGGCCCTGATGAAAACACTCAGCAAAGGAGGGGCAATGCTCTCTCCTCTATTTTTGAAGAAGGTACCTGAATCAAGTGGCCTGCGATTGCGTTTTCCGACCCCTGTCATGAAGGATCGGACCGTTCCGAAAATTGCCTTCCGTAATCTCTTTGATCGGCTGCAGGAATTTTATCAGGGAAATTCCGACAAGCCGGTTGTCGGTTTTTTTGCAGGGTGCTCAATCACCTATGCCTATCCGAAGATCGGCGAGTATATGGTGGAAATTCTACGCCAAATGGGCTACTCCGTTTTCATTCCCCATGACCAGATGTGCTGCGGCATCCCAGCCCTATCCTCGGGTAACGGCAAATTGGTCGAGGAGTTGGCGGCAGCCAATGTTGCAGCCTTTGAAAAACTGGAGATACAGCACATCATCACCGCCTGCGGCTCCTGCAACGGCGGAATTGGTGAATACTATCGCGGGATGAAAGCGGATTTCTCCTCCTTTACTGAAAAGGTCATCGATTTCAGTGTCTTCCTGAAAAAGGCCGGTCTTTATGAAAAGTTAGCAAAAATGGAGAAATGGCCGGAACGACTGCGGGTGAGCTATCACGATCCCTGCCATCTCAAAACCCAAGGCATAACCGGGGAGCCTCGCGAACTACTTAAAGCTCTGCCCAATGTCGATTTTGTTGAAATGGAGCATGCCTCCTCCTGCTGCGGTCTTGGCGGGACTTTTTCGGTCTATCACTATGAAACCAGCAAAAAGATCGGTGCCAGAAAATTGCCCGGGCTGAAGGAATGCGGCGCAAGTCAGATTGCAACTGCTTGTCCGGGCTGCATCATGCAGTTGCAGGATATCATCAATCATGCCGGAATGAAGGTGAAGGCTATTCATATTCTTGAGCTTTTAGCACAAGTTGTAATAGACATGAACTTTGTCGTAACCGGATTTTGTTTTACAACTTAGTTTGACGAATCTTTATCAAGCTTGATATAAGTAAGAGAATCTTTTTTACGGACACTGCCGTTTAGCGCAAATTCAACCAAAATTGCCCAGTAACACTCACGTTATCAAGAACCCTGCCAATCGGCAGGGTATAATCGTGGTTTGAGCTGCCATCAGACCACTATGTGTTTATCAACATATTACACAAGACGCTGTCATTCTTTAATGGGTAAGCTAATGGGAATTCACTACTATCATTACCGGAAAAGTTTTTTTTCCAGGAGAGTCGTTTTCTACACCCTCCTCTGCTTGCTGTGCTCACCTGCCATTTCCTACAGTATCGATGAGAACAACCTTGAAGCGTATATAGAAAAGCACGCCAATGGCTGGATCGATTGGAAGAACGGCATGATTTATGGAGTCGGCCGGGCTTATCTGAGCAAGAACCGGAACAATCGCCCCCTCTCTCAAGGAACGGCCAGTGTAGTCGCTTCTGGAAACATCGTAAAACTTGCATCCGGATTGCACCTGGACGACAAAGCCACTCTAGAGTCAGTAGGCCAAGGCAAAGTTTCCATTAACCTTAATGCTTTTGTCCGTGATCGAGAATATCAAAGTACCTATGTGGAAAACAACGGTGACCCCTATTACGAGGTCACAAAGGTCGCAGACATGAAAGGTATCTCCGGGCTCACCGCCAAGTTTCTTAATTACCTTTCCGAGAATCCTGTCTGGAAGGAGTTGCCGATACGGTCTCTTGAACCCCGTGCAGATCTGAACGACGATCACGGCCCGTGGCTGCTGGTCGATGCACGTAACCTGCAATTTGGCCAAAAAGTGCAACCCGCTATTTTTCCAAAGATTCTCAGCCAAGAAGGAGAAATGATCTATTCTGTAAGATCAGTTGAAGAGGAAGCCCTGATCAAGCGGGGTATGGTGAGTTACGTTACCACTGACATCAGTGGCATAGATCTGCGGGCAGGCGATGGCCGACGTATTGACGAGCTATTGGATCGGGTCGGAATGGTTTTCGGAGTAAGGTTGGCTGCGGCCACAACCATCGAACGCTCAATTCCCAACATCCCGATTCCTGGAAAAACCGCAGATGTAAAAATCGAGCGCCAACGAAGGGGAAAGTACATAATTGTTGATGCCCAAAATGTTGAGGGGTTGGCAAAAACCAATCTGTTGGTCAGTGTCGAGGACGCAAAAGCTCTACAGGCTGAAGACGCCAGCTCCCAGATTCTCAAAAAATGCCGGGTAATCGTCATCGTCTCAAGCCCCGTTGGCGGTGCGGAAGGGTCATTGCCGATAATGCTGGCCGGCAGACCTTCAATATATGGTCTGGAGCAATGAATGCAACGACCAGCAAAGCCATATTCAGAAACCAAGTCATCACCTCCCTGATCTGCTCCGGGTGCATCATTATCTTCTCACTCTTTTTCTACTTCGCCGGCCTTTTCCAGACCGCCGATAACTTTCTTTACGATATCAACATGACCCTGCGGGGGCCAATTGCCACAACCGGCAAGATATCTCTGGTCTTGATGGATGAGGACAGCGCGGTTCGTCTTCATCGTCAAAAGGGCCAGTGGTCGCGCAGCAAGCTGGCTGCAGCGCTCGACAATCTCTGTTCTGCCGGTGCCGAGGTCGTTGGTCTTGATATGGTTATGTCATCCCCGGACATCAACCCTGAAGAGGATCGCAACCTGATTGCAGCCATATCCCGCTGCAACAACGTTGTCCTGGCGCGTGTCTCCTCCGCTAGGGGTGTACATGAAATCGCGCCGTTAGATGCCTTTCAGGAGGTTATGATTGGCGACGGCTTCGTAGACATGCCCCTGGATCAAGACGGCGTTCTTCGGAGGATTCGTTTTGTCAATGCCAAGCCGCAACAGGCAGGGGGACTTGCACTCCTGCCGTCGTTTGCGCTTGAGCTCGCCCGTGTTTACCTCAATCTGGAATTCGTATTTGACTTCAGTGGTACTGATTATTTTTTATTGGGATCAAAGGACCGCCGCATTCGGCTGCCTTATCCGGAACTGCTGGTAAACTACGTTGGAGGATATTCCGCATTTGATGTGATTTCCTTTGTCGACGCGACAAATAATTCCTTCGATCCGGCTCTGGTACAGGGGCGGTTGGTTTTGGTTGGCTCAACTCTTTCTAGTGAAAAAGATTTCTTCACAACACCGCTTTCCCGTTTTCGAGACGAGGCCTCAACCTTGAACGGCCTTTTCGCATCCATGGATATGGGTGTTCAAGGTCCCGATGAACCTGGCGTAACCTGCCATGCCCATGCAGTGGAAAATATCCTGAGCCAGAATTTTCTTCATCACCTGTCAGGCACCTCTCTGGCATTGCTTTGCCTGGCTTGCAGCCTTGCCGGCCTGCTCTTTTATTTGCCAAGATTGAACTGGTTGTTCGTACTCATCATTCTTCTTGTGAACCTTCTCCTCATTGTTGCTTTTTCATACATTTCCTTAACAAAATGGCTGATCAGGGTCGACAGTTTTCCGCTGATCCTGATCTGTCTGCTGCAATTCTTTGGTGGAGTGATCCTCCAGAATGTCTTTGGCCACAAACAGACGGCAATGATTACATCCATGTTTGGCAAATATGTCTCTTCCGGGGTTGTTAAGGAACTTATCAAGGGGGACATCACCACCACCCTTGAGGGCCAGCGGGCAAATCTCACCATCCTCTTTTCAGATCTGCGAGGTTTTACAGCCATCGCTGAAAAACTCGGAGCTCGCGACACCGCTCTGCTTCTCAACACCTATTTTGATACCATGATCCCCTTGGTGTTTGCCCAAGGAGGGACGCTGGACAAGCTTATGGGCGACGCGATAATGGCCTTCTTTGGTGCGCCGGTTGAGATATCTGATCATCCGGCCAAGGGGGCAACCACGGCCCTCAATATGACGAAGGAACTTAAAAAGCTCAAACAGCGATGTGATATAAAAGGCTTGGCCGGCCTTGAAATCGGCATTGGCCTCAATATCGGTGAAGTAACCGTAGGTAACCTGGGAAGCTATGATTTCATGAACTACACTATAATCGGAGATGCGGTGAACCTGGCCTCCCGGCTTGAAGGGCTCAACAAGGTATATGGCACGGCAATCCTGCTCAGCCAGTTTATTGCAGGAGAACTTGATGACCGTTTTGTGCTCCGCGATCTTGATATTGTCAGGGTCAAGGGCAAGGAAACAGCTGTCAATATCTTTGAGTTGATTGATTGGAGATCCGATGTAAATGACATCACCCTTGCCGGTCTTGAACTTTTCGATAAAGGTCTCGCAGCATATCGTCATCAGGACTGGAACGAAGCGGAACAGCTCTTCAATCAGGCTCTGCGAAAGCTTCCAGAGGACAGTCCGACAAAACTCTATCTGAACCGGATAGACCGGATGCGAGCCAAGCCACCCGGCCCCTGTTGGGACGGCATATCAACTTTTGATCATAAGTAATCTTCCCATAAACCCCATATCATCTTCCCTCAAAAATTATCCTGCTCCGTTTAACGGCACAGAGATCGCCACACATGGTGCAAACCTCCTGGTCGATTGGCTTTGAAGAGGCCCTGTAGGCCTGGGCCTTTTCCGGATCAATGGCCAGTTCGATCATCTTCGGCCAATCGAGTTCCTTACGGGCATGACTCATTGCATTATCCCAATCGATAGCCCCAGGAATACCTTTGGCAACATCAGCGGCATGTGCGGCTATTCGGGCGGCAATAATGCCTTCCTTCATGTCCTCCTGATCCGGCAGACGCAGATGTTCGGCGGGCGTGACATAACAAAGGAAATCGGCGCCATCTTCGGCATGGATTTTCACCACATCAAAAAAATCGTCCATCGAGATCTTTGCCACATCCTTGCCGTACCGGGCCACTGCATCGTAGATCGGTACGGTGCCGATCATCACCGGGCTAATGGCCACGGTCCGCTGCCGAAATTTCCGCGTATCGCCGAAGGTGCTGAGATCCATGATCGCGTCGGCCTTCAGCTCAATGGAACGACGGACCTTGTCGAGTTCGGCTTCCACATTGCAACAGTCTTCCGAGACACCGAGGTTAACATTAATTTTAGTGCAGAGCCCGGCACCCACACCTCTCGCAATAAGGCTTTTATGGTTGCGGTTGGCGGGAATCGCTATCTTGCCGGCCGCAACCCTGCTGAGCAAATCGTCCTCATGAATGCATTCGGCGGCCAGCACCTCCAGCATCTGTTTAGTGACACGGCCCTGCCTGGCAGCCGCCATCTGGGTGATAAAGGTCATGGAAAAGCCCTCCTGGGGAAGTGTATAAAATGAATTCAGATTGAGAGATATCCTGCTGCCGTTATGGCGCTTATCGTGTGATTCAAGAAAAGCTTCA
>JAZDOW010000003.1:0-2031 GCA_043798185.1 Pseudomonadota bacterium
TGTCCTACCCCCAATCGGTAAACTGGAGGAGGTGGAAGGGTCTCCCAAGTTCCTGATGCTTCTCTCACTACATGCCACGCTCTTGGACCCCGGCAGCCCCTCGGGAATCTCACCATTCGATTCCTCTGTACTGGCTTCCGACACTTTAAAATCGTCGCCGACTGCATCGATACTCTGACGAGGCTGAATTGCTTAGGGGAGGTACGTCTCCCCTGCGGCCTGCAGTGTTCCCTGTGTACGCTTCACGATCTTTGTTCACCGGCTATCTGCTCCGGCTCCGCCGACCGCGCAACACTCGGTACGGGCTGTTGGTTAGACTTTGCCCGATGGGGACTTTTCACCTTGATACTGGGCAAGGCACCCTATAAGAAGCACCAAGCTGCGCTTGGCGCACCAACGTGCTGGTCAGCCGCACCGGGCCTCTGACGTAAGGATTCAAAACCGCGGCCTTCCCGGTGTCGGCTGGACTAGTTGGTTATGTAATATTTTTAATAATTATTTTAGGATGATACGGGTCATCACGATGCATCTTAGCTTTACATGAATATTTGAATTGTTTTGTGTTTTGATAATTGTGAAATTCCTTTTTTAATTTTGCAACAACTTCGAGAGAAATGGTTGCGACATTTGATTCAAGTTGAGATTTTTCATTTAATAGCAACCAACTAAACACCCAGGCATCCCTTCCCTGAAAAAAAAGAAGTGTTTCAATTTTATCCGGCAATACAGGAAGTTGTCTTAATATTTTGTCCCGCGTGTTGTATTTGATAATTCCTATTTCTTTTTTTGATAATCCACATGTTAAATCAAATTTCTGCATATAATGATTCCGAACAATTCATTACAGGTTGAGTAAGTGTGGTGCATACATAACACGAACATCTGCGGCTTGTCCGCAAAATGTTATTGTTGGAATTGAGTATCATGTCCCCCGAATCCCCCCCGACAGCAGCCCCGCGTGGTTCGTGTCCGGCTTGAAGCTGTAGGTTAGGCAGCTGTGCTAACAAAAGGCAAGCCGAATGATGCATAATATTGGCCATGCAACCAAACAGGGAACACCTACGATGAGGGTAATTGGCAATTGCGCTACGACAGGACTTTCGATAATACTTACAAGCCTTCTGGAAGCTCTTTTGCAGGACCCTATCGCAACAATAATAGACACAAAAGCGAACCAAAGCAAAGACGTTGCGTAGGTTGAAATGGCAAAGGTAATCCAAAGAGGTGAGCTGTCAAATGAGTATAACGACCAAAGAGAATTGCTTTCCGCCCATTGCGCAACAACAGGGTCAAAATGCATCAAATAGATGTTCCATGCAATCCATATCAAAGTGGTGAGGGCTAGGTCAACAATGAAAAGCATAAATGTGTTTACCCCACCATTTCGAGAAAATCGCAAGATGAATCCAGTCTCGAAAAGCGAAATCATATCTGGTACGATGTTTACCATCACCGCACAATATAGAAGAAGGTACAGGTGTTTTAACGAGTAGATATCAATATGGCTACTAGTGAATACTTGTGACCCAAATGGACCCAATAATATGAATGATTCCGAATAGTCAACCGGTAGTATCGCAACAAGAAGGTAATAGATAACAACGACAGATGTTAATGATGATATGGCTGAAGAAAACAGCCTCTTTGCTGATACGGCATTCGCTCCATAAACTGCGTCAAATAGGTCGCAGAACTTTTGGCTCACAGCCGGTACCTGGGGCCAGCTTATTAATTGCAAATTGACCCACCAATCTGCGCATCGGTCGGCCCACTGTCTTTTTATACCAGAAAAATGAATGGCAACCTCCATTACTGTCGCCATAGCTAGCAATGGCTCCTGTATTTGCCAGAGTTCATTGTATGTTATAATTGACATAACCGTTTACACCTGCAACGTATGGGGGGTACTGCCTTGAGGTTGACACAATCAGCGAGGATCACCGGCACCGCGCTTTTTGCGGTGTCCGTGTGAATCCTCTAGTTCTTCAGAATTTGAAGCGTACTCTATCGAAAATTTTGAGGCAAAAAGTC
>JAZDOW010000017.1:0-2751 GCA_043798185.1 Pseudomonadota bacterium
GTAAGATACACTTCTTTCTGGCTGTTATTGGTGTCCACTTTCAGTAATGCCGAAAAGAGAAAGGTTTTGTCAACACAATAAATTCCGGCGTTCACTTCTCTTATCTGGAGTTGTTCGGGTGAAGCGTCCTTTTGTTCAACAATGCCAAGGACATTTCCTGCATGACCAGAAATAATACGTCCGTAATTGGTCGGATTATCAAGAATCGTCGTCATGATTGTCAGAGTTGTCCCTCGCCTCAAATGGGCAGTATACATTTGGCTAAGGGTCTCTGTTGTGATGAGAGGAGTGTCGCCGCAGAGGATCATGATTGTACAGTTATCATCTTTGATTGCCCTTTCGGCGGCAAGTACGGCGTGGCCAGTGCCGAGTTGGTGTTCTTGAACAACAAATTGGCAATCTGAGCTTTGTAATGCTTTCTCCACTGCCGGACCCTGGTGGCCGACGACGACCACTGTCTTGGTGGGGTTCAGAGGAAGAACGGCATTTACGACATGTTGAACCATGGGGGCAAAGAAAACCTCATGCAGGACCTTGGCTTTGGCAGATTTCATCCGTGTGCCTTTGCCGGCGGCAAGAATGATGATCGATAGGGAGGGAGATGTCATTAAAAATCCTGAATTTCTCAAATAATTAAAGCAATTATCACAAGGGAAAGAATCAATAACCGCCACGTCTCAGATGGGGATTGTTGAAAGGCACGCATTGCTAATGTCCATCACAAGGATATATATAAAAAAGCTCTCGGCTTTGCAAGGGACTTCAGGAAAGAAGGTGCAATGCGCCTTCTTTCAATTCATAAATCCGATTAGCAAGAGCAAGGGTTGCCGGACGATGGGTGATGATAATTACCGTTCGATCGCGGAGTGTCGGCAGGTTGTCGCGAACAAAATTTGTTTCACCCTCCGGATCGAACATCGCCGTGGCCTCATCGAGAATCAATATCGGTGGATTTTTCAGCAGTGCTCGCGCCAGGGAAAGGCGTTGCTTTTGGCCACCTGAAAGTTTGACACCTTGATCGCCGATCAGGGTGTCAAATCCGTCGGGAAGGTTGGTGATAAACTCATAGGCGTGGGCGGCCTTCGCCGCTTGAATGAGGTCTTCTGGATTGGCATCGACTTTACCAAAGAGCAGGTTTTCGCGGATAGTACTGTTACGCAACAGGACATTCTGCTGCACCAAACCAACCTGCGAACGGAGGCTTTCAAGAGTGACATCACCAATATCAAGCCCATCGATGCGAATGGTACCGGAGAGTGGAGTATATAAGCGAATCAAGAGGTGGATGATCGTGCTTTTTCCTGCACCGTTTTTACCGGTTATGGCTATAGTCTCGCCGGCTTGAACTTCAAGATTTAAATGTGAAAACAGAATATCCCGGTTCGGGTAGCCAAAGGCGACGTCCTCAAGCCTGATGTTCCCTTTAACAGGTGGTAATACCGTTCCTGCAAGAAATTGTTCCCGTTGTTGGTTGAAAATATCGCCAAGACGGCGGGAAGCAGCCAGGGCGCGCTGGGTTTGTCCATATGCCTCGGCCATGCCGCTGATTGGTCGTGTCAGAAGAAGCCCATACAGCATCAGGCTGATAAAACCACCGGTGCTCATATTCCCTGACATAAATCGATCTCCGGCAAGGAGCAAAAAGACGATAATGATACCGCTGGCAAGAAATCGGGTGGTGGGAGCCAATTGTGCCTGGGCTTTGATATATTTTTTCGTTGTTGAAAGAAGCTCTGCGCTGCTGGTAGCAAAACGCTGACCTTCAAGGGATTCTCGGCTGAAAGACTTTATAAGCGGCAGGGTTGCAAGGTTTTCTTCAGCAATGGAAAAAGTCGCCCCGTATTGTCGCATGAGATCTTGACTGAGAGGGCGAATTTTGCGGCCAAGGAGTTTGGTGATGAGCACAAAAAGAGGAATAAGCAGGGTACTGAGGCAGGCAACCAGGGGATTGATCAGGTACATGCAAACAATTGCCCCGGTAGCAGTGACAAAAAGAGGGATAATACCGATCAAGGTGTTACTGACAAAGGTGCCGATAACCGTGGTATCATAGGAAAGGAGAGAAAGGATCTGGCCATGGTTGCGCTCATGGAAAAAGGGCATGGGCAATGCCTGCAGATGCCGGTAAAGCTCGTTACGAAGTTTGATAACCATTTGTTCGCTGGTAATCCCGGCTAAGATGCGACTGTAATAGCTGAGAAGAGCTTGGACCAGAATGAGACATAACCAGGCAAGCAAAATTTGCCGGTAGTTAAGTGGTATTTTTGCAGAACCATTGAGAAGAGCTTCGGAGAATTGCCCAGCCAGCCAGGGAGAAATAAGCGAGAAGAGGTTTTCAAAAAGCATAAGTCCGACAAGGGTGATCAGCGTTTTGGCGGAAGGAGTTATTTGCCGGAGCAGGGTAGTAAAGGGTGAAGGAGGGGGGAAGTTCTTCATTATCCACGTCATTCCAGCTTTGATGGTGTGTATCTTGCGATCTCGCAACAAGGCTTATCGAGAATGCAGGTTACCATACTCATATATGGAATGCAGCAGCATGTTGGATTTATTCGTTTCACTTAAAACGCAAAAACCCCCTATCGAGCGAAGCTCAATAGGGGGCAGCGAAAAAAAATCGGCGGTGACCTACTCTCCCACACAGTTACCCATGCAGTACCATCGGCGCTGAAGAGCTTAACTTCCGTGTTCGGAATGGGAACGGGTGGATCCTCTTCGCTATGACCGCCGATAAAGCGGTTTGGCAAGGGGAGA
>JAZDOW010000024.1:0-22064 GCA_043798185.1 Pseudomonadota bacterium
TATTCTGTCGCATAAGAAGCTACCTGACGACCTGCAGGAAACAGGATGTATCTGCGACTGAAGCACTACGTTTACTGTTCCAAGGTAAATGGCCGGCATTCATGGAATCTGCAGAAACTTAAATAAGTGCTAAATAGTTACTATTTGTCTACAAGAGTTACTTTCCAACAATTCAATATCACGTTAGTATACCACCAAATCCCCCCAAACTACAAATGATCGCAAGACAGCAAAAGGTTTCTCACCATGGAGCTTATAGACACCCATTGTCACATTGATATTACTGCTTTCGAGGGTCGCTTCGAGAGTCTACTGAAAAATGCCAGGCGGTCGGGGGTATTGAAGATGATTCTGCCGGGAGTCGACCAGGAGGGGTGGGACCGCATTATGACTTTATCCCGCAGGGATGAAGGACTTTTTGCCGCCCCTGGCCTGCATCCCCTTTACCTGGCCCACCACCGTCCCCACCATCTCGAAGAACTCAAAGCTTTAGCCTCAGGCGGCGGAGTTGTGGCGATCGGTGAAATTGGTCTTGATTACCATGTGCCCGACCTTGACCGAACCGTGCAGCAACAACTCTTCGAGGACCAATTGAAGATCGCCGCCGCTGCGGGATTGCCGATCCTCCTCCATGTCCGTAAGGCCCACGACCAGGTTTTGGCGACCCTGAGAAGAAAACGATTCCCCCATGGAGGCATCGTCCATGCTTTTACCGGCAGTCTGCAGCAGGCAGGCCATTACCTGAAGCTTGGTTTCGTCATCTCCGTTTGCGGAACAATCACCTATGACCGGGCGAGACGGATAAGGAAAATAGCTGTCGAACTCCCTCAGGAGGCAATCGTTGTCGAAACCGATGCCCCCGACATTCCCCTTGCCGGCCACCGGGGTGAAGACAATTTGCCGGAGTACCTCCCTGAGGTAGTGTCCATGTTGGCCTCCCTGCGTGGTGAAAAAACGGAAATCACTGCACAATACACGACCAACAATGCCAAACGGGTGTTGCGACTTCCGAACTAAATAAATTGCCATTCCAGTGTGGAAGAATTCCAAGCCGTTATCAAAACAGGAAATGGCCCATATTTCGTAGTGGCTCCTTATCAATTTGCCTTTACGGCAAAGATTGTTATACTTTTCTTTCACTTCGAAAAGGGGGGATTCCTTATCCCCTCTTACGGAGTACAAACATGGAAATTTGTTTCAAAGTGATTCAATGCGGATGTGCCAATGTGCATCCCGCTCACTCACCTCAACCGCTAACAGGCTAAACTATGTTCAACGCTGAAAAATTATTGGGAACAGTTTTAAGTGAGATTATGGGATCAGGTGCCTCCCACAAAAAGGGTAAAAGTTCACTGCTGGGGGGTCTCGCCTCCGGTGGGGGGTTGATGACCGCCATCGGTCTGGGAATAGGCGCCTTTGAAATACTGAAGGAAAAAAAACAGAGCCAACCGGTATCCACAGGCTATGCTGCCCCACCACCCCCGTCCTCTTCTCCGGCTTGGGGTGGATCGACAATGCCGCCTCCCCTGCCGCCGCTTCCGACTTCTCAGCCGAATTCATCTCCGGTTGCTGCCGCTTCCGCGACCCAAATCGATCCCCAGGAACTCGCCAAGCGGATGATCAGGGTCATGATTGCCGCCGCCCACGCCGACGGAACCCTTGACGAGGATGAAGAAAAGGCCATTCTTGCACGGCTGAAAACCACGGATCTTTCCCAGGAAGAAAGGATGTTCATCCTCGACGAACTGCACCAGCCGAAGTCCATTACCGAACTGACCGACGGCATCTCCGATCCCTCCATCGCCAAGACCATGTATATGCTGGCCGTGAATGCCATCGCCATCGATACTGCCGGAGAACGGGCATGGCTCGACGACTTTGCCGCAAGTCTCTCGCTCAGCAAAGCAATACAAGATTTTATTGAGGAACAACGCTGAACAAGCTCTTGTTATACTTTTTCAGGACATTACACTCAGAAAAACAAACGATCGTCTGGGAAAATTCTGCAAAACGCTTCAAGAGCTCTTTTTTACCATGACCAAACCAAACATTATCCTTACCGGTTTTATGGGCTCCGGGAAATCCACCGTGGGGAAACTCCTTGCCAGGCAACTCGGCTATGATTTCATAGATACTGATCATTTGATTGAACAGCGTTGTGGAATGAGTGTCCAGGAACTGTTCAAGATAAAGGGAGAAGAGGTATTCCGCGCCATGGAAGCGAGTATCGCCCAGGAACTGGGTACGGAACAAGGCCTGGTAGTTTCCACCGGCGGCAAGCTCATGCTCGACCCAGCGAACGCCAAGGCCTTGGGTGCAAGTGGCCGTGTTTTCTGTTTGGTCGCCTCGGCCGAGGAGACTCTCAAACGTGTTTTGACCGATAGAGGCGTAAAACGTCCCCTGCTCGAAGCCACCAGTCCGATGGACCGCATACTAGAACTCCTTCAGGAACGACAGGAAGGCTACAGCAGATATTGTCAGATAATAACTACCGCCAAATCTCCAGATGAGGTAGCGGAGCATTTGCTCGAAATTTTTCGGGCCAATCCTGATCTCAGTGGTCCCTGCGTCAGCAAAGATCTGTAAAATTTATCGGCTCTTCAATCCGCGAAAAGCAAGGCCATCCCGATACGCAGATCGTCGATGTGCATCTGTCCCGGAGCTGAGGCCTGACTGCCGCTGGCAAAGGTAATATCGGAGCCAAACAGCCCGCCGCCTATACGGCTGATTCTTCCCTCCCGACCCATGGACATGGTCACCAGAGGAATCTCTACACCCCCGTTTCTCGCCGCGTTAGTTGCCGCAAGCAGGATCAAAACGTCGGTATAACTGTTTGGAAAAACAGCAAGTTTGGCAATATCCGCCCCTTCTGCCTTTGCCTCCATGAGTTTGCCGACAATAAACGTTTCTCCGGGCGTTTCCTGGAAATTATGGTGGGAAAGGATGAGCTTACAGTCATTAACCTTGGCACTTTGTCGGACGGAGGTGATAAATTCCTGTCCATTGCACAGTTCAATATCGACAAGATCGATATTTCCGGAGTCCATGGCCGCTATGATCAATTCAAGCCGAAGCGCTTGAGATATGTACCTTAGCCCCCCTTCCCGCTCGATACGACAGGTGAAAATCAACGGAATATTACCGATAGATTGCCGCAACTCGCCTAAAACCGATAGAATCTCCCTGACATCCGTGATATTGTCGTAGGCGTCGATACGCCACTCCAGCAAATCCGGACTTAGCGCCACGAGCTCTCCTGCCTGTCTGAAAAGGTCCAACCTTTTCCCCGCCATTAGCGGCAGACATATCAATGGTTTTGGCCCGCCTATTACCGCCTCTCTTACAGTTACCTGAATTCTGCTTTCCTGCCTCATGATCTCTGCTTTCTGAGTTTTATTATCCTGCCGTTTTACGATGTTGCACCAGACAGATCGAATATTTTCATTATCTCACCTCGCAACCCAACGATGCTGATGCTTGACGGAGTAATGGAATATTCTCTTGACATCTCCTCCCTGGCCAAGCATATCTCTTGGGAGATATAGTACAACAGGCTCAAAAAACCAACTGACAATCACCGGCATGGAAGTAATCGTTACCATCATCCCTATCTTCGCCATCATCATCCTCGGATGGGTGGCGCGAAAACGAGGATTTATAACCCAAGAATTCCTAGAACCCGCCAACCGGTTAGTATACTACCTCTCCCTCCCTGCATTGATCTTCAATTCCATTGCCAAAACCAAGTTTCATGAACAATTTGACGGTCATGTGCTCTGTCTTACCTTGGTGGCTGCCGCTGCAATATATCTGACGGCGGATATCGCGGCCAGGATTTGGAAAATCAACCCAACCAGAATCGGCGTTTTTGTCCAAAGCTCGGGACATGGCAATCTAGGTTACGTCGGTCTGCCCATCTCCCTCTATTATCTCGGCGAAACAGGTCTTGCAAAGGCTGGTATTATCTGTGGTTTTCTCATGATTCTCCAAAATATGTTGTCGGTCTTCGCCCTGCAAATACATGATGCATCCGCAAAAAAGCTGCCCGGATTAAAAGCCCTGCTCAGCAAATTGTTGGGCAACCCAGTGATCATTGGGGCCATGGCCGGAATAATCGTCTCCGCCCTCGCCATCCCCATCCCTAAGGTAATCTTGAGATGTCTCGATATACTCGGAGGACTTGCGCCGCCCACTGCCTTATTGCTCATCGGCGCTTCATTGTCATTGCAACTTATCCGCACCTATCGGTACCCAACTCTTTACGCCGTCTTTTTTAAACTGGTACTGTTACCGGCGTTCGGGTTACTCCTCTTTAGCCTCTTCCACCTGAGCGTCGGCGACTATCTGCCGGCAGTCATTCTCCTCTGCTCACCAACCGCGACAGTGGCCTATGTCATGGCCCGGGAGATGCACGGAGATGCCGAGTTTGCCGTCGCCGCCATATCGGCGAGCACTCTTTTTTCGTCAATAACCTTTATGCTCTGGCTGGCACTTATCGCAGGCTTTGGCAGTTGACTTGAGGATTGCAAGGAATCCGCTTTTAAGTGGGATGTAACCGCATCCAACCCTTGGTCTTAAGACCAAGGGTTGGAATCCTTTCTATTCTTCTACTCCAGGTATTCTACAAGGCGGACGTTTATTCTACTCCACCCTTTCACTGGGTTTTTAAATGATCGCGGAATAAAGCTACCTTCTTTTCATCGCCAATTTCTTCGGCTATCAAATCAATGAGGGTGCTGAAGTCACCTTGATTTTCAGCAGTTGCCGAAACATCTCTAAAAATCATGTTACCGACAGGGCCCATAACCCAATTGAGAGCATTTTGTATTTTATCCAAATTCAAATGACCAACGTCTATTTTTTGAACTTCACTTTTCTTCTGGACACTTATTAGACCGGAATCCTCTAATATTGATTGCAAAACTTCTTGAACGTTCGAAGCTGAAAAGATTTGCTTTATCCCTAATACCTTAATACTTCGCATAACCTCGTCACTTTTTTCATCGACTACGACTGTTATTTTCTGAGGCGCGAAGGTTTTTGCGATATATGAAAGAAAGAGATAACCATCACTTATACGGGGAATTTTCAGGCCTGTAACTATCCGATCAAACATTCCGGTTTGCAATTGCGTCATAGCCTCCTTACGCCCGGCGACAAAGGAAAGAGCAAAATTTTTTCCATAACCGGTTTTTAACGTATTAAGTGCCGATGCAAAATCTTGCTCTGCCTTTACTACGAGTACCTTGTATGCCATGCCTTTCTCCATCCGATCCAGAAAAGTCGGGATCGATATCAGTTGTAACAGTACAACCACTCCCACCTCTCAGTGCGGTGGCGATGTCACAAAATTACATTTTCAATGTTATATTCCCTGGAGTTTTATTTCTTTTGGCTTTTCTCGAGTTTCTGCATGATGAACTTGACGCCCGTGCGCATCCGTTCAAATGCCTCAGAAAGGTCCTGTAGTTCATCGTTGCTTTTAATGATTTCAATTTCGTTGTCTACCCTGCCCATGCTGACCTCGCCGATCGCATGCGTTAATGCAACAATTTTCTTTGATATTCTTGATATTCCAAATATTACGCAGGCTGCAAAAACAATGAGACCTACGAACATGGTTCCCATATGTACTCGTCCTATCCCGGCAATATGATCACTGATTTCGCTTTCCACTTTCTTGACCGGAGTTAGAAACTCGTCGAGATAGGTAGTTGCCGATATTGCATAGGGTGTGTTGGCAATGGGAACAGAGGCCATGAATTTATTTCGCTCTTTGCCCTGGTCATCTTTCCACGGATAATAGCCTGTGCCTTCTTTGCCGGTCGCTGGGCTACTGTATATTTTGAACCAGTCGAGGTATCTTTCGCCAAGGCGTTTTTTGACAATTGACGGAGTATCTTTGCCAATCAGGTCCTTTGCTGGATGTACCAACGTCAGTGACCTCTGAGTATTTTTATCGGGCACGGAGAACATGACGGTATATCCGGTCAAACCGACTTTCTGGGTGGCGAGTTTACTGATAACCGGATCGTTATTAAACTCTTCAGGCGCAAGCGTAGGGTTCATCTGCAGTGCAAGTTCCACCTGTTTTGCCACTGATCTGGCTTTTTCCAGGATCGCTGCTTCGGCCATCTGAGTGACAATAGTTGTGGACTCCAGGCCTATCTTTTCACCAAAGGCATTCATACTCATTCTTGAGTAGACGGCGATAACAACAAAGGTCACAACTACCGGAAACAGTACCATTAAAAGAAATTTCTCTTTTAAACCAAAAACTCGTGTGTTGTGTTGCATGATGCTTCTCCAAACTGTTATGGAACCAGCGATTTATAAAATGCCAATGCCTTTCTGACCCCGATAAACGGGATATGCCACTTATCAAAAAATCCTCGCACAAAACATGTAATTATTTTTTGTCAGTGATTAAAGACAATTAGCCCCTCACCCAGCATCTACCGCATCACTCTTGCCGAAGAGACCGCTGGTTCACACCTTGTGGCGCAACTGAGGCAGTTCCACTATGATGTTCCGGCAAATGAAACTGATCATAGATATTGGTGACACCGATATCAATTAATACATTTTTACATGCAATTCCATTTGTTTTAGCATATAACAAAAGATAGTCAGCGTGTTTCAACATGTGAAACATTTCCGGCTCCTGATACAACCTGTTACAATTCGTTACCGCCTTGAAAGGAAGGTTGTCGAGACCCATGCTAAGGTATTGGATAACAACAGGGCGCACCTCGCTCCCCAGATCCATCTCTTCTCACTCAGGAGTCAGGCTATGAAAAAATGGGCAATCATTATCACCACACTATTGACCGGTGGCAGCATGCTGCTTTTTGGCGGCTGCCGACATGGACACAACAGGGCAGAGCACATTGATTTTGTCATCGATTATCTGGAGGAGGTTCTCGACCTGGATACGGTTCAACAGGCTAAACTTGCCGAGATAAGAAAGGAATTGACCGAGAAGCTGGCAACCTTAAAGGATTCACGGCAGAAAATACAGCCGATGCTGAAAGAACAGCTGGTCGCCGAGATGGTTGATACCAAGGTCATCAAACAGGCCATTGCCCAGCATCGTCAAGAGCTCGACAGCATGATCGATTTGGCCGTTGATCGTCTGGCTGAGTTCCATGCGATCCTCACCCCAGCTCAGCGGCAAAAACTGATAACCAAGCTTGAAAAATGGCATAATTGTCAGGAGCAATAATATTTGCCATCAGAATGGCACCGGGGGAGAATTCTTGCAACCACCGCCCGGTGTCGTATACTTGAATCTTGCAGCTGGCAATTCAACTCGGGCAAGATAAATTGATGAAAACCAGAATTCTGATCATTGACGACGACCACAAGCTGAACCAGCTGCTTGAAACCTTTCTCGCCGGTTTCAACATCGAGGTGGAAAGTGCCACCAGGCCATCGGTAGGCATGCGGCTCCTCCGGGATCGCCAGCCCGACTTGGTTATCCTCGATCTGATGCTACCGGAAATGGATGGTTTCTCAGTTTGTCGGGAGATTCGTAGGCAATCCAAGGTACCGATAATCATGCTTACCGCCCGAGGCGAACTGACTGACCGGATCGTCGGCCTTGAGCTGGGTGCCGACGACTACCTCGCTAAACCTTTCGAACCGCGGGAACTTGTCGCCAGAATTCAAGCGGTGGTTCGCCGCTGCCGTCAAACCTCGGCACCGGAGAGCATCGAGGCGGGCCCGGTGCGTATCGACCGGGTAACCCACACTACCTTTCTGGACAATAAGGCAATCGAGCTGTCCACCAACGAATATGATCTGCTGGCCCTACTGGCCGGCCAGCCCGGTCGGGTCTTCTCTCGCGATGATATCCTCCAGGAGTTACGCGGCATGGATTGTGATGCCTTCAATCGCACGGTGGACATCACCGTCAGCCGCCTGCGCCAGAAACTTGGCGATGATCCCCGCTATCCACGCCTGATTAAAACAGTCTGGGGTACCGGTTATTCTTTCATGGGCGGCAGTGGAGGTCAGCGTGTCTCCGATGAATAGACTTCGCCACCTTTTTTCTTCGGTCTTTATCAAACTCCTCCTGGTCTGTCTCCTGGCCTGGTTGCTGATCACCCTTGCAGTCAGCATCCTCTTTATCGGCTACCGCTTCATGGCCGGCGGCCCCCATAACCACCTCATCGTCGACTATGTCAACTACCTCGTTGCCGACCTTGACGGACAGCCGGAAAGGGCTGCTGCCATTGCCGACCGTCTGCATGTTGGCATCCGCTATCAGGATCCGGAAAAATCGTGGTCCCGCGGCGGCTACCCCATACCCGCCACCTTGCACTTTTTTGATGTCCCGCATAGTAAAGGCCTTGGCTATGCCTTTGGACATGATATCAAATATTTCCGTTACCAACAGCCAACCGGCACCTACACTTTCGCCGTACCCGACCACAGCCCGGACGACTGGCTGCAGTCGCATCTCCACGGCCTGGCCCTGATCATTGTTGCCCTGATCTTTGCCGGCACATATTTCCTCATCCGCCATATCCTTGCCCCGATTTCCACCCTGCACGAAGCTACCCAAAAGGTCGGCAAGGGTGATCTCAACTACGAAGTACACGTTGAATGTAACGGTGAATTGGCAAGACTTGCCGAGAGTTTCAATCTTATGGTCCGCCAGGTACGCGAGATGGTTGCCGCCAAGGAACAATTGCTGCGGGATGTCAGCCATGAGCTTCGATCCCCTCTGACCCGAATCAAAGTGCTGTTGGAGATGGTTGAGCCACCGGAGCGGGTTGAGCAAATACGCTGCGACATCAGAGAACTTGAAGAACTCATTACCTCGATCCTCGAAACCGCGCGCCATTTTCACCAGCTGAACCGGCTGACCTTGGAAAAGGTCGACCTGCATGATCTGGTTGCCGAAGTGATCGGACGACAGGGAGACAGGGCATCTGAGATTATCCTTGAACCTCCCGATAAACCGATCCTATCCAGGGTAGACCGGCGTCTTTTTTCAAGAGTCGTGGAAAACCTATTAAAAAATGGTTTAATCCACGGCCAACCGGCCACTGGGCCGGTCAGGGTTCGGGTGAGACATGACCTCGGCTGTATCGAACTGACGGTAACCGATAGCGGCCCCGGGATCAGCCTGGACGACCTGTCCCATCTCACAGAACCCTTCTATCAAGTCGACAAATCCCGTAGCGGTAAAAACGCCGGTTTTGGTCTAGGACTCAGCCTTTGCAAAACCATTGTCGAGGCCCATGGCGGTGAACTCATCCTCACCAGTCAACTCGGCCTGGGAACTGAAGTCTTGGTACGTCTGTCTTGTTAAGACAGCGAGGTTGATGGAACATCACAGTATCTAGAGATAAATTGTGCTCAGTGTCTGCCCCTTTTAAATAAACACCTCTGATTAACCTGTTATATTTTTTATGGCGGCTCTGAGGGGTGATTCTATTCTTCGCTTTTGCTGTAAAATTGATGAATGATAAAAGGGTTGAGCACATTTTCAAGGAGTGCTATATGATGAGCACTAGACCGACGACCTAATCATATTGCGCTATGCTTGGAGACGGATCTCGCAAGTAAAGAAACATATGGTTGTCCTGCCTACGTGATAGCATGTCTTTTAACTGATTAATAAATTAAGGAAAATATTTTATGAGTTTTTTAAAAGGTACGGCAAGTTTTGTGCGATTTTCTGTGGAAGGAACCTTGCCGGAAAATTCTCTCGACTTTATAGCCAAACGAATTATGGCGTATTCCTTTAAAGATATCGATGACACCTATGACGAATATTCTATTGGCTGGGTATCCATCTTGAACATGTTCGATACACAATTTGCCTTCGCTTCATACGTGGCCGGTGATTATATCACCTTGACCTTAAGAATTGACGAACGCAAAGTTTCTCCGGCAATTTTGAAAAAATTTGTTCAAAAAGAAGAAGAAAGAGTGCGTGTTGAAAAACAGGTCCCAAGATTAGGGAGATCGGTAAAGGTAGAGATTAAGGAAAGGATCAGAACCGAGCTTATGCGTAAAGCTATTCCGATTCCGGCAACATTTGAATTGTGCTGGAATCTTTCAAATTCGACACTTTTGTTTTTTTCAACAAACAAGAAGATTCACTCCGTGCTTGAGGATTTTTTTAAAGAGAGCTTTGGTTTGCTTATTCGTCAACAGATACCATTCATTACAGCGGAATATCTTGTTGATGAGGACAGTACCGCAAAGCTCGGAAGCATCTCTCCGGAGATTTTCGTTTAGCCTTGGTTTTTAATGAGTTACAAAGGCCTGGAAGTACTATTTGCAGCTGAAGCTATGGAGAGGAATGGGTATGGATTTAGTCGATTTAATGGTAGAAAAGCGATTCGTTGGGCAGGAATTTCTTACCTGGCTTTGGTGGAAAAGTGAGGAACGTGGAGGCAGCATTGAGCTGGCGGGTGAAGGAGACATAACCGTCGCCTTCGAAAAACATATGTTGCTGGAATCAGGTGAAGGTGAGTCGAGCGAGAAAATAATCTGCACAGGCCTGCAAACTGAGCTTCAGGAAGCACGAACCGGCTTGCAAATGGGTAAAAAACTTGAGCAGGCGCGAATAGTCATCAACCACCAGAGTCATGAGTACAGTTTCACACTCTCTGGTGCTTTAATGGAGTACAGAAATATCCGACTTCCAAAAACCGAAGCAACGGAAAATGATAAAAGCGACAATCCTGAGGAAGTTGAGGGAATGATTCTCGAACGTATTTTTCTCTTTGAAGAGTTGGTGCGGATTGTAAACACCCTGTTTGGAATGTTTTTAAAGATTCGACTTGGTGGCCAATGGCGAGATGAATTGCAAAGGATCCGACTCTGGGTTACAAAAATGGCTACTGTTTCTTGAAAAGGTAACTCACTAAGATAACTTAAACTACCAAACGGAAAGCTATGGAGTTCGAAACAATAATCGGGTTGGAAATTCATGCCCAGCTGAAAACAAAATCCAAGATATTCTGCGGTTGCTCAACGGCATTTGGTGCTCCGCCGAACACCAATACCTGTCCCATTTGTCTGGGCTTACCGGGGGTGTTGCCGGTACTCAATAAAAAGGTTGTCGAGTTTGCAATCAAACTTGGGTTGGCAACCAATTCGGTCATCAATACATTCAGCCAGTTTGCCCGTAAAAATTATTTTTATCCCGATCTGCCGAAGGGCTACCAGACATCGCAATTTGACCTGCCGATTGTTGGTCGAGGTTGTGTGGAGATTGAGGTAGAAGGAAAGAAAAAAATGATTGGTATTACTCGCATTCACATGGAGGAGGATGCTGGAAAGCTTACCCATGATGAACACGAGGCAATTTCTTATATCGATTTGAATCGTACCGGGACCCCTCTTTTAGAAATAGTATCAGAACCGGATCTTCGTTCGCCTGAAGAGGCGAGTGCGTATTTGAAAAAGCTTCATGCAATTCTGCGTTATCTCGATATCTGTGATGGCAATATGCAGGAAGGAAGCTTTCGCTGTGATGCCAATATTTCTCTTAGGCCATACGGGCAAGAAAAGTTCGGTACTAGAACTGAACTCAAAAACATGAATTCCTTTCGAAATGTTCAGAGCGCTCTAGAGTATGAGATACGACGGCAAAGGGATTTACTGCTGGAGGGTGGAACCATCATTCAGGAGACCTTGCTCTGGAACCCAGATAAAAATTGCACCGAATCAATGAGGGGAAAAGAGGATGCCCATGACTATAGGTATTTCCCTTGTCCAGATCTCGTGCCCATTGAGATAAGCAAAGAATGGATTGAAGAAATGCGATCACTTCTCCCGGAACTCCCCGATCAAAGGAAAGAACGGATGATAGCGCAATATAGCCTTTCCAAAATCGATGCGGCATTACTGACGGGCGATCGCGAGTTGGCTGACTTCCTTGAGGAGACTGTTGAGAAAGGCGCTCACCCGAAAAAAGCAGCAAACTGGATTATGACAGAAGTGCTGCGGGAACTGAAGGGGGAGTCAATAACATCTTGCAGGATCACACCCCAACAACTTGCTCAACTGCTTGAGATGGTAGAAGGGAATATCATCAGCGGTAAGATTGCCAAAAACGTTTTTCAATCTATGATGGAAAGCGGCAAGGATCCTATGATTATTGTGAAGCAGCAAAATCTCCTGCAGGTATCGGATGAGGGGGAATTGCTTGACCTAGTGCGCCAAATAATTGCCGCAAATTCTCATCAAGCAGAGGATTATCGCGCCGGAAAAACTAAAATACTTGGGTTTTTCGTTGGCCAGTTAATGCAGCGAACAAAAGGCAAAGCTAACCCGAATCTCGCCAATGAGCTGTTTATCAGAGAACTCGGCGGTGAATAGAGAGACAGGCAAGAGTGGAAAAGGAGTTATGGCAAAAAAAAGGGGATGGCCACCGGGCTCGTCTCCGTGATCGTTTTCTTGAAAATGGACTGGATGGCTTCAGTGCAACGGAGGTACTGGAGCTTCTTCTTTCCTTTGGCACACCGCGCACAGATTGCAAGGAACCGGCCAGAAATCTCCTGAAAAAATTTGGAACTTTTGCCAAAGTCATAGAGGCACCGCTTTCGTCTCTTCAAGAGGTACACGGAGTGGGTCCGAAAAATGGTTTTGCCCTTCATTTCGTCCATGCCGTGGCGAGCTTTTATCTGAAAGAACGACTCACCGGCAAACGCTATCTCCATTCATCGCAAGACGTTATAGATTATCTGATCCATTCTCTTCGTGGTTTGAAGAAAGAGGTATTTTCGGTAATTTTCCTTGATGCTTCCCATGCCATTATCGATTCAGCCATAGTTGCGGAAGGAACCTTGACTGTAAATACGATTTATCCTCGTGAAATTATAAAAAAAGCTTTATATTTTCACGCCGCTGCACTCGTTATAGCCCACAATCACCCTTCGGGTTCTCTTCAGCCATCCGGGCCGGACATCAAACTTACCAGGAACCTGTTCATGCTTTGCACTGCTATGCAAATCGAGCTCCTCGATCACTTGATAATCGGTGAGGGTTCCTACAGTTTCGCCGATAATGGTCTCATGGTTGACATTCGTAAGGATTGCAATGCTCTTCTTAACTCTCTTTGATAGCTGATGGCGTCTCTCTATCTTCATATCCCCTTCTGTGTTAAAAAATGCCATTACTGTTCATTTGATTCCTGTGCCGAAGGAGGAGCAATATTTGCACAATATGTGGCGGCGTTGAAAAAAGAGCTTTTTGAGCTTGCTCACAAAAGAAATGAGAGACCCTTAAAGAGTCTCTTTATCGGTGGTGGCACACCAAGCGTTTTGCCTTCTTTCATGTTGGTCGAGTTGCTTGACCATTGTCGGGAGCTTTTCCCACCTGCACAACAAGCAGAGATCTCCATTGAGGCCAATCCGGGAACGGTTGATGAGTCCTCGTTATCTGCGCTTATGGGTGCTGGAGTGAATCGCCTCTCCTTGGGAGTGCAGAGCTTTAACGATCAGGAATTACAGGTTTTAGGCCGAATACATAACGGTTTGGTGGCTTGTGACGCTGTGAGCGTTGCAAAAAGGACCGGCTTCACCAATATCAACATAGATCTTATGTATGGGCTTCCCGGCCAAACTGTTGCGTCGTGGCATTCATCCCTTGAGCAGGCAATCACACTGTATCCACAGCATCTTTCCCTCTACCAATTGACAGTAGAAGAGGGTACGCCTTTCCAACAAGCAGTTGCAGGCGGTGGACTTATCCTACCCGAAGAAGAAGAAGTACTTCAGATGGACTATGTGTCCGCAAGCCAATGTGGAGCTGCAGGCTTTCAACAGTACGAAATCTCGAACTTTGCAATCCCCGGATATGAATGTCTCCACAACATCAACTATTGGCAAAACGGCGAATATCTTGCTTGCGGGGCTTCGGCTGTCAGCTGTGTTGCAGGTGTTCGAAAAAAAAGAATCCCAGACCCTTGGGAGTATATTAGGCGGATGAACACAGGGCTTTCATTGTATATTGAAAGTGAGTGCTTATCTACAGAGGCTTCCTTCCGGGAATCGGTAATCATGGGATTGCGGATGACAAAAGGCGTATCGCTTGAGCAACTTAATGCTCGCTACCAAATCGATCTCGTTGCATATTACGGCAGCATATTGGAAAAGCTGATCGATTTGAAGCTGATCGAACTGACCACAACATCTTTAAGCCTGACAGCAAAAGGAAGGCCTTTTGCGAACTGGATAATGGCTGAGTTGGTTTAGAGTGTTGAGATCAAGTAAAGTCATGAGGGTTAAAGGTGTATCAAAGAGAGAGATAATCTTCCGGCAATTGTCCAGCCGATTCGAGCCCACTTATTGAACTGTGTATATGGGTTTCAACAGCTATGGAGGCGCGCTCGGCATCACCCGCAGCGAGCGCATCGATAATCTCTAAGTGTTCTGATGTAGGTCTATATTCGAGCTTATAAAAAGGGTCATAAAGGATGAGAAAGATCCTAGTCCTATCCAGCAGGTCCTTTATATAGGAATAGAGGACCCTGTTTCCACTCAATTCAGCAATCCTCAAATGCAGGTTATCATTTGCCGCGTAATAATCGTCTAGGTTACTTTCATCGAATACTTTCGTTTCAACAGCAATGAGACAGTGGAGTTCTTCAATCTGCTTTGGAGTAATACGGGAGCAGGCGAGACGAATTGCCATTATTTCCAACTGCGCACGAACCAGAAAAGTTTCTTCAATTTCTTTCTGTGTTGGAGTAATAACGAAGGCTCCTCTGTTGGGAATACTGTTAACTAAGCCTTCAGCCTCCAAACGTTTTATAGCGCTGCGTACCGGAGTCCTACTGACTCCAAGCTGTTGGGCGAGGGCTACCTCAACCAACTGACTACCCTGTTTGATGTATCTTTTCCGAATCGCAGTTTTCAGCTTGCGATAAACAGCATCTTCAGAATTGATTTTCCTGGATTGAGCCATAAAGTTCATTTATTGGTAGGGATTATAGAACCGAATCAGAAAACAACTTGCTGAAAATGCACAAAGGAAACGATCCGTTTCAGAACGATGTCAAGCAAACTGCAACTTTTTCCTTAAGTTGAGTAATAGAGTTCCAGTACACAATTTTCACAATATACACAAAATATATTGACATTCCATCATGAAATGTCATACTAATATTGTGTCCAATTATTGTATACAATTATTCAATATAAGAAAAGAACGGTTTTCGAAAAGCTGCAAACTACCGTACAAAGCAGCATGCAATTGACACAAACACATTCTCTTTTAAATTAGGTAAAAGGTACCACTATGATAAACAAGTTTGTTGCCGGTCTTCTGCCCTATATGCCCAAAAAACTCGTTTGGATATTTTCAAAGGAATATATAGCCGGCGAGAATCTGGCAGAAGCGATTTCCAACGCCAAGAAACTCAATGCGCAGGGAGTCTTAACAACTCTTGATGTCCTCGGTGAGTTTATAACAACTTTGGCAGAAGCTGAGGCCAACAAAAAGGAGTATCTCGAGGTTATAGAACAGGCAGAAAAAGCCGGAGTGAATGGTAACTACTCGCTTAAGCCGACTTTTTTTGGCTTACTCATAGACAAAAATATTGCCTATGGACATATCCGCGAGGTTGTTGCAAAGGCAGCCTCGTTTGGCAATTTTGTTCGAATTGATATGGAGGATTCTCCTTGTACTGATATGGAAATCGAGCTTTACAGAAAACTGAAAGCTGAGTTTCCATCAAATGTAGGTCTGGTGATTCAGGCGTATTTGAAAAGAACACTGAGTGATATTCAAAACCTGAAGGAAATGAACACACCCGAGGACCCCGTGAATCTCCGGGTCTGTAAGGGGATTTATGTTGAACCTGAGTCGATCGCCTATAAAAGATACGAAGATATTAATGAGAACTTTCTCAAAGATATTGAATATATGCTCGAGCAGAACATGTACCCGGCTATTGCCACTCATGATACCAAAGTGATCGATGGAGCGTATAAGCTCATTGAGAAATACCATGTACCTAAGGAAAAATACGAATTTCAGATGCTTTACGGAGTCACCCCCGTACTGCGTCAGTCTGTTCTTGAGAATGGGCATCGGATGCGAGTCTATGTCCCCTTCGGTAAGCAATGGTTCGGCTACTGCACGAGAAGGCTGAAAGAGAACCCGCAAATGGCCGGGGTTATACTTAAGGCTCTGTTTGTGAAGGGCTAATGAGTACCTCAGGTATACAATACAGTATCAATATCAAGAGAACATTGATTGGAGAAAAAAGTGATAAATCTTCTTAATAACGCCGTAATAAACACACCAAAGCCGGCTAACGAACCCATCAATAACTATGCACCCGGCAGTCCGGAGAGGGCAAAATTAAAGAAGGCTTTGGCGGATATGGCGGGAAAACAGTTGGAAATTCCAATAATTATAGGTGGGAAAGAGATCAGGACCGGCAAGTTTGGTACAGCGGTCATGCCTCACAATCATCACCATATTCTGGCCACATATCATCAGGCTGGACCGGAAGAGGTTAAGCTGGCGATCGACACGGCAGTTGCGGCGCAAGCGATGTGGCAATCTTTTCGTTGGGAAGAACGATGTGCTATTTTTTTGAAAGCCGCTGAACTACTGGCCGGAAAATACCGGGCGGTAATTAATGCCGGAGCAATGCTTGCCGGTGGCAAAACTGCCTTTCAGGCGGAGATTGATGCGGCATGCGAATTAATTGATTTTCTGCGCTTTAATGTCAGATATGCGCAGGAAATTTACGAAAAGCAACCGGAATCATCACCCGGAGTCTGGAACTATGTACAGCATCGTCCGCTCGAAGGTTTCGTTTTCGCAGTGACTCCTTTTAATTTTACAGCCATTGCCGGCAATCTGCCAACCGCACCTGCGATCATGGGCAACACGGTTGTTTGGAAACCAGCGTCTTCTCTTGTTTACACCCCCTATCTGATAATGAAGATTCTCGAAGAGGCTGGACTCCCACCTGGCGTTATCAATTTTGTCCCTGGTGCAGGATCAGTTGTTGGTGATGTTTGCCTTACCGATCCAAATCTTGCTGGAATCCATTTTACCGGCTCTACCCGGGTATTTCACGGAATGTGGCGGACCATTGGAGAAAATATTCACAAATATCGTTCTTATCCTCGCATTGTTGGCGAAACTGGGGGTAAGGACTTTGTTTTCGCCCACGCAAGTGCCGATATACAACCTCTGGTCATTGCCATGGTGAGAGGGGCCTTCGAATACCAGGGACAGAAGTGCTCTGCCGCAAGTCGTGCCTATATTCCCCGTTCTATCTGGCCGATGGTTGAGGCCGGACTTAGAGCGGAAATGGGCCGCATTAAAATGGGCCCGCCGACTGATTTCCGCAATTTCGTCGGTGCGGTTATTGATGAAACTGCATTTGACACCATTGCCGGATATATAGACTATACGAGGAAAAACGAGGGTGGGGAGATCCTCATTGGCGGTACCTACGATAAAAGTGTTGGTTATTTTGTCGAACCGACTGTAATCTTGGCAACCGACCCGCACTTCAAAACGATGGTTGAAGAGATTTTCGGCCCGGTTCTGTCAATCTATGTTTACGAAGACGATCAGTTCGCCGAGACCTTGGAGGTGTGCAATACCTCCTCGGCCTATGCTCTGACCGGTGCAGTTTTTGCTCAGGACCGCGCAGCGGTGAAGTTAGCAGTGGGTCGACTCGAGCATGCAGCCGGCAATTTTTACATCAATGACAAACCGACCGGCGCTGTGGTCGGCCAGCAGCCCTTTGGCGGAGGAAGAGCCTCCGGCACCAACGATAAGGCCGGTTCGATGGCCAACCTGATGCGTTGGGTTTCGACCAGGACCATCAAAGAAACATTTGTGCCGCCGGAAGATTTTTCGTATCCTTTTATGGAAGAAGAATAAACAGCGGACCGTTGAAATAATAAGTTGATTAGCGATAATCAACAAAATCAAGAGGGGAGTATGGCCAGGCAGAAGCTTAAGGCAATTGTGATCAATCGAGAATGGTGCAAGGGCTGTGGAATTTGTGTTCATTTATGTCCAAAGAAAGTTTTAGAATTGGATGGGGCTGACAAGGTGGTGGCCGTTCGGCCTGATGATTGTATCTGCTGTCGGATGTGTGAATTGCGCTGTCCCGATCTCGCCATCGAAGTGTTGACCAAGGAGGGGGAGGAAAATGCATAAAAACATACGATTTGTTCAAGGCAATGAGGCATGTGTGGAAGGGGCGCTCTATGCCGGACTGGATTTTTATGCGGGCTATCCCATCACTCCCTCAACTGAAATTGCTGAACATTTATCCGAACGACTTCCAAAAATCGGAGGAAAGTTTATCCAGATGGAAGACGAGATCGCCTCAATGTGCGCTATTATTGGGGCTTCTCTTACCGGCAAAAAGGTGATGACCGCTACCAGTGGGCCCGGGTTTTCCTTGAAACAAGAAGCAATTGGCTACGCCTGCATGGCAGAAATACCCTGTGTTATCGCTAATGTTCAAAGGGGCGGACCATCTACCGGAAATCCCACTCATGTAAGCCAGGGCGACATCAACCAAGCTCGCTGGGGTACCCACGGGGATCATTCGATCATCGCTCTTACCGCCTCCAATCATCAAGATGTTTTTACAATGACTGTCGATGCCTTTAATATGGCTGAAACCTATCGGACTCCGGTAGTTCTTCTTTTTGATGAAGCTATCGGGCACATGAGGGAAAAGCTTATTCTTCCCGAGAAAGGCGAACTTGAAATAGTTGATCGTTTGCGCACTTCGGTAGCTAAAGATGTCGACTATCACCCTTATCTCCCAAGAGAGGATGGCCGGTTACCAATGTCAGACTTCGGAGCCGAACATCGCTATAATGTCACCGGTCTCTTCCATGACATGTGGGGCTTCCCCTCCAATAATCCCAAAATTGTCAGTGGGTTATTGCGTCACTTGGTAGACAAAATAGATAACAATGTTCACGCCATTACCCGCTATAAGGAACATTGCCTGGAGGGTGCGGAATATATCATGGTATCCTATGGCTCCTCTGCCAGATCGGCTATTCATTTGGCGCAGAACAGAAGAAACAAGGGAGAAAAAATCGGGGTTCTTGAGCTGCAATCACTGTGGCCCTTCCCCGTTGAATTGGTGAAAGAGAAGTGTTCCGATGCCAAGGCCATTCTCGTGGTTGAGATGAATATGGGCCAGGTGTTGACTCAGGTTAAAGCGGCGGTTAAGAATCCCGATCGAGTATTTCTTGCCAATCGAATCGATGGGCAACTCATCACCCCTTCAGATATCAAAAAACTCCTGCGAGTCATCCAAGGGAGGGGAGTATAATATGGCAGTCAAAGACTATTTGCGGCAACGATTTTTTCCTCATATGTGGTGCCCCGGCTGCGGCCACGGTACTATCCTCAATGCTCTTATCCATGCAATTGAGGAGTTGAAATTAAATAAAAATGAGATCGTTATGGTTTCAGGTATCGGTTGTTCCGCAAGAATTTCCGGTTATGTCGATTTCCACTCTTTGCATACCCTGCATGGTCGTGCTTTGGCGTTTGCCACCGGTGTCAAGTTAAGCCGACCTCACTTGAATGTTGTGGTTCCGATGGGCGATGGTGACGCCTTGGCGATCGGTGGAAATCACTTTATCCATGCGGCACGCCGTAATATCGATATCACTGCCATTGTCATGAACAACAGGATTTACGGGATGACCGGCGGTCAGTACTCTCCCCTTTCTGGACCTGGAGTTAAGGCTACAACGGCGCCATACAAAACCATCGACAGCAGTTTTGATGTTGTTGAGTTGGCAAAAGCTGCGGGGGCGACATTTGTCGCCCGGTCCACGGCTTTTCATGTCAAGGAATGCACGGAAATGTTAAAGAAAGCCATTCTTCACAAAGGTTTTTCAGTCGTCGAGATTATGTCGCAATGTCCAACACATTTCGGCAGAAAGAACAAGGAAGGCGATGCAGTGAATATGCTGGAGCTCTATAAACAAAACACCGCCAAACTCGGCTCAAAGGCCTTGGAGGAGAGATCGGACCTCATTCCCCGGGGAATTTTTGTCGAAAAAGAGCGACCTGAATATTGTGAAGAATATGACAAGATTATCGCTTATGCATTGAAGGAGAATATATCATGAACAGAATACGCATGGTATTCTCGGGTTCCGGTGGTCAGGGTGTTATTACAGCGGCTATTATTATCGCCGAGGCAGCCGTAATTCATGAAGGTTTAAATGCCACTCAGTCCCAGAGTTATGGCGCGGCAGCTCGCGGTGGGGCGACCCGGAGCGACATCATTATTTCCGACAAGGAAATCAATTTTCCCGAAGTAACTCAACCGAATATCCTGGTTTGTCTGACCCAGGATGCTTACAATTCCTACTCATCGATCATTCGACCCGGCGGAACTTTACTGACTGATAAACGTTTCGTGCAGACTACTCGCAAAGTCGACGCCAAACAGATTGAATTGCCGATGTACGAGGCGGTTATGGAAAAGATCGGTAAACCCGTAGTATTCAACATCTGCGTTCTCGGAGCTCTCATTGGTATTACTGAGATATTGAGGCCACAATCGGTCATGGCATCAATTGCTGACCGGGTTCCCACGGATTTCCTGACCATGAACAATAGGGCATTCGATCTCGGTCTCGTTCTTGGAGCCCAATTCCACAGATAAGGTGTGCCTCTTCATTCTCTTCATGAGTAATTTTCCGGCAAAATAAATGGTAGCGTAGAAAATAAGAGACCTGAAGAGTAAAGGACAATAATTGCCCTCCAGTATGGTATTTATGTTTTTAGCGAAAACGTAATCCAAAAGGAGGGCAATATGGGACAATTCCCACCAGTAAGAGATATCACGATCGAGTTCGACTGTCAATTCAGGGTCCGTATACAGAGCAGCGATTTTTCGTCAATAATGAAGGCATTTCTACTTTTGTTGCCACAACTGCTTGAAGATTTTTTTCAGAAAGTTCTCGTTGGTTTTGGCGAATATGAAATGAGTTGCGAGAAAAAGTCATTTGCATGCCACTGTTGTGGCAATCAGACCGACTTTATTTGGAAAACTCGGCACGGAAAAGCAACGACTATTCTCACCTGGTTTCGTTGGATATCGCTCAAACAGCTCCAGGTGCAATGCAAGCGGTGCGGCAGCAAGCAGTATATCACCAGGATGTTGTTGGGGATGGAGCCGATGAAGAGAGTGCCTGAGGAAACACGGCGAAAGCTGGCGCTGATAGGCGCCTTGACGTCTTACCGGGTATCGGAGAAGATCGGCAGGATGTTTGGTTGGGCCATAGACAAGATGACGATCTGGAAGTCGGTGCAACAGATTGGTTCGAAGATGGAATTTGTATTAGATGGCAATGAACAGCCCCATGGGGAAGCGGATGGCACAGGGGTGGGAATCACCGGGATTGCCAAACGAGGCAAGGAACTGAAGGTGTTGATACAGTACAAGAAAGGAGGGGGAATTAGAGTTGCTGGTATTGATATCGGCAATTACAACGGTTCCTGGGAGAAACTGTCTCAGAAGAGCATTGAAGTGATCAAGGGATTTAAACAACCTTTTCTCCTCTTGACAGACGGTGACTCTTCCATCTTTGACAGCCTGAAAGGACAAGTCACCATCCTCATCCAGCGCTGTTTGTGGCACATCCCCTACCAAGCACAGTATGTTCTATGGCAAGATGATGTCAAACGAAAAAGCGAGGAATGGTTGCATGTTATGGCGGAACTTTTGGAGATATGCGCGATCCGGAGCTTGGTTGACTGCCATGATACAATTCAAGCGATGATAGCATCCAAGCGAAAACGATTGGAAAAGGTCATAGCACGTTGTCGCAAAAAGAAACTGAGGCATATGGTAACATACCTTGAGAATGCCCGTGGCGACATGTTTACATCGATTGAGAATCGACTGGAAGGCAAAACGACGAGCAGGGTGGAACGATTGTTTCGGACAGTGAATATGAGGATCAATGTAAGCAAATGGAGTATGGGCGGGGCGCTTAACGTTACCAAGGTTCGCCTCGCTTACTACTACAACGGGTTTGACGCATAAAAAACAAATGCGCAAA
>JAZDOW010000025.1:0-31652 GCA_043798185.1 Pseudomonadota bacterium
CCTCGACAAACCACATCCTTGAGTTGACCATTGGTCTGCCGCCAGTCCCAGGCTTGACAGAGTACCCTGGAGATGACTGAACGGCCTTCGCTCCAATGAGTGTCAACTAGCCCAAGGATAAAGGAGAGATCGTCCCTGGAAATGACCCGTTTACGATAAGTAAAAATTGTGTTCATGAAGAACTCTGTATCAGATTCTCTTCCTGAACGTTCGAACTTTTTTAGGAATAGTTAAAATCCCGGTGAACGGTTACAAGGAAACGATACATGTAGCGATGATGATGAAAAACCGGTGCTCGACATGAACGTCGCAGCCTTCGAGATCGGCAAATACGAAGTCACCTTCGAGCTATGGGACGCCTGCTACGCCCAGGGCGGCTGCAAACAGTATCCTGACGACGACAAAGGCTGGGGCCGGGGCAAGCGCCCGGTAATGAACGTTTCCTGGAGCGATATCCAGGAGTTTCTTGTCTGGATCAACAAAAAAACCGGTAAGACCTTCCGCTTGCCGACCGAACCTGAGTGGGAATACGCCGCCCGTGCCGGTACGACCACCGTCTATTCCTGGGGCGACGAGGTCGGGCAAAATAAGGCGAACTGCGACAAATGCGGCAGTCAGTGGGACAACAAGCAGACTGCGCCGGTGGGCAGCTTTGCTCCCAATCCCTGGGGAATTTACGATATGCACGGGAATGTGTACGAATGGGTCAGCGGTTGCAAGTGGGCCTATAAGGATATGTCGACCGATGCGTCAAAGTGGAATTCAGCAAAAGATTGTGAGCGGCGGGTGGTGCGCGGCGGTTCTTGGAGCAGCCTTCCAGACGGCATGCGCGCGGCCATCCGCATCGTCAGCTCGCCCGAGGACCGGGGCATCAGCGACGGTTTCCGTCTCGCCAGGACAAATTAGTGCTTTTCCCTTTACCCCTTTACCCCTTGTCGACAGGTGGGGGAATGAGGTAGGGTTGTTCTGCGTGCACGGCATCTTGTGCTCTTGGTGCGTAAAATACACCCTTGTATTTACCCCGGACCATCGGTTAATGGGGGCGCTCTGTGCACCGTTGTTAAATGGTGCATAAAATGCACCCTACCCTTGGACCGGGAAACCTCATGTGCATCGAGATGTTCATTCACTATTTTAAAAATTATGTCAACCTATCGACGGATAAAAGCACAAGGCGGCACCTACTTCTTCACCGTGGTCACCTACCGCCGGCAAAGGTTTTTATGCGACGAACCGGTGCGCACCGCCCTGCGCGAGGCGATCCGTGAGGTACAAGCGGCCTGTCCGTTTACCATTGACGGCTGGGTGCTCCTCCCTGATCATCTCCATTGCATCTGGACCTTGCCGGAAGGTGATGGTGATTTTAGCAAACGCTGGGCGATGATGAAGCGCTTCGTCAGCAAAAGGTGTGGTTCCGAACTGTTGCGTGAGGAATGGCTTACCGAAAGTAAACGAAAAAGAAACGAATCGACAATCTGGCAGCGCCGCTATTGGGAGTATATGATCAGCGATGAAGGCGATTTTCTGCGGCATATGGATTATCTGCATTACAACCCAGTGAAGCATGGGTTGGTGCAATCGGTGAAAGATTGGCCGTATTCCACCTTTCACCGGTATGTGAGGGATGGTGTTTATCCCGAAGATTGGGGTGGGGTGCGTGACGGTGAGATGGAGAGTGGGTTTGGCGAGCCGGGAGAAGGCGGGGGAAAGGTGCACGGAGCGCACCCTACGTTATTGCCGTGAATCCCGGTTACAAGGGTGCACTCCGTGCACCTTTTTTGTTGACCGTCATGATATAAATATATACCATCCCGCTATGGCCAAGTAAATAAACTGTAGGGCCGGGTAGTTAACCGCAAAAAATGAAGGATTATCATGCGTATCCCAATTGCTCTTCTGTTTTTGATTCTGCTTCATACCGGCCTGACGCCCTCTGCCCCGGCCTTTGACTTCGACGACCTGGAAAAACTGGAAAAGGCTGAACAGGAAGACCTGTTGGCCAAGGCCGGTCAGGCCGCTCGCAACTGGAACTTCAGCAGCGCCAGATCGCTGCTGAAGCAGGCGCAACAAAAGGGCTACGCGCCAACCGAAATCCAGGCGGTGGAAAAGCTCATTGCCCAGAACGAATCGGCTAAGGCGGACAAGGATCGGCGGGAAGAAGAGGCGCGGCAGGCGCAGATTGCGGCGCAAGAGGCAGAGCGGCAACGCGCTTCCATGGCTTCCTCATCATCATCGGGCGGTGGCGGCTCCTCTTCTGGGTGGGTAAGTGTGGAAGTCAGATGCGAAAGTCCGCTTTGCTTTGTGAGAGATGTCAATATCAGTCCTGTTTCCGGTTCCGATGGTGGGCAAGGTAAATTCGAGAAGGGGTTCGGCTATGCCATACGTAAAGGATATGGCGGACGGTATGACGGGGTCTATGATTTTTCGGTGAAAATAGAACCTTTTATTATAGCCATGCGCTGTGTACTGGAAGGTTCAAGCTCAACGGAAACGAGAGTAATTTTACCATTAGTCTCTCAACGTCTTGTCGTGATATGGGCTCAAGGGGCTATTGAGGGGAAAGGTGCATGAAATGCACCCTACGAAAAAAGCAAGAACGAGTTGCAAGACATTCATTATTGTTAAACGGTATTGTGATATGGGAAAGTCATTTCAAGAGCAGATGCTGAAGCTTGGGTTGGTCGAAAAGAAAAAAGTCAATGAGGCCAAGAAGGAACAGCATCAAAAGAAAAAACAACAGGTCGCCAAGAATGCTGTGGTAGTTGATGAAAATGTGATGCTGGCCCAGGCGGAGATGGAGAGAAAGAAGGCCCGAGCCCGGGAGCTGAATCTGGAGCGGGAGGCCAAGCTGCGGAAAAGGGCGGAGGAGGCACGCATCCGCCAGTTGATTGAGGAGCACAAGCTGGCAAAGGATGATAAGGGGATTGCCTATCGCTTCAACGTCCGGGGGATTATCCAGCGCATCTTCGTTGTAAAAGAAATGGCCGACCAGCTGAGTCGCGGTCAGCTGGCGATTGTCGTGCTCGCCGATCGGAGCGAGGTGATTCCCCGGAACATTGCCGAGAAGATTAAGTCGATCAGCGACAAAATGTTTATCATTCTCAATGCTCCCGTCGACACCAATCCTGATGCCGACGACCCTTATGCCGCCTATAAAGTCCCTGATGACCTTATGTGGTAATTTGCATGTTCTTTTAGGGTGATATTGTTTTTGTAGGGTGCACTCCATGCACCATCTGATGGTGCATGGAGTGCACCCTACCTTGATGTGCGGAGGTCACAGGTAGCCAGGAGAATGTTTTTCCCAGGCTGCCCCCGGCACTATTTCGCGCTGATCAGCGGTACCATGCTCAGCCGGAGAGCTTCCGGCTGGGCCTTGATGTCGGTGACTCGGGTATTGATGGTAATGGTTTTAGCGCCTGACTTGGCAATGATCGGAGCGAGGTTTTGCAGGGTGATGGGAAATTCCTTGCCGTTTAACAGGGCAACCAGGGCCTGACCGATATCGGCGTTGGCATCTTTGGCACCGGGGCTGAGGTTTTTAATTACCGGTTTGACGAAGAGCGTCTGTTGCGCCACATCGTAGCGAAGTGTCGCGTTGGTCTGCACGTCTATCTCCACAGCTCCGACTTTTAGTTTTATCTCATGACCGGCAATCTCAGTGACAAACTTGAGATTGGTCCCTGCCAGACGGAGGCGGCAGGCGAGCTGGTTGTTGCTCAACTCAAAATCATTTATGCCCTTGATAAGAATATCCCCCTGAATGGATTTCGAATGGGCGTCGATGCTGAGGGGCAGTATGGAGGTAAAGGCCTTGGCGATTACCGATTCCGGCAATATAAGGGTGATGACGTCCTCGGCTGCGGCCTCATGTATGGAGCAGGCAAAGGTGAAGAGGAGTAAGGTGATGGCGAGACTCTGTTTTCGTATCATGGTGGTCCTTGGTTTTTTTTGTTCTGTTGAAAACGCGGTAGTATTAACGACTGCAGCAATAAAGTGCAAGCCATAAAAAGGCCGAGCAGGGAGGCGAGATCCCGCTGGTCCAGGTGGTAATGGTATTTTGAGCTGGTGAAACTGGTTGGAGTCAGGAAATGGCCGCTAAAGGACACTCGCCCCGATTTGGCCGGTTGGCTGCCAATCACTGTGAGTTGCTCTCCGGCGAATGTTTCCAGGATGTGTTGTTTTGCAAAATAGTGAACACGGTCAAATTCAATGGGTTTTCCTGGCCGCTGGTCCTTCATCCGTAGGGTGTGAATGTTGTAAGTGTTTGCCCTTTCCAGTTGGTTAAGAAAAAAGATTGGTCCGAGCATGTAGAGGCAGAGGAACAGGATGCCGACGAAGGGTTTTATCCGTCCATCGGATTGCAGGGGGATACTGGAGCTGATACAGCCTTGCCAGTTCCTGAGGACAGAGAGAAAACCGATAACGGTGAAAGCGAGGATGAGCGGATGTTCCGGCCAGAATACGCCTTTATGCAGCAGTGTCCAGGAGAAAGGTGCAATAATGTTGACACCGTTGCCCCATTTCGTCTCAATGGTGTCGAGTACGAGATGGAGCAGACAGTTGCTGGCGAGAACTATGAAGATCCTGCGACTTTGCCCGGTGAAACAGGCCAGGCCTGCTGAGAAAAAAAGGCAGAAGAGAAGGCTGGCTTGGGCCGTGCAGTAGAGTCGCAGGTTGTATGGGTTGAAAAAATGCAAGGCAAGAAGAACTTTCAGGACAATCCATGGCAAATCAGGAACAATGCAGGCAATAATCACCCAGATCAACTGGTCTTTTTCGATTACTATCCTGTTCAGAGGAACCTGGATGCCTATATGACAGAGTGTGTTTGGCAAGGGTAAGGGAAATGAAATTTAAGTTAGGATATGGATGTGAAACGCATGAAGTTTGCAAGAATGGTCTTTGACGACCCTATTCTAGTACATAGTTGCAGCCTGCACAAGATCACTGTGTGTCAAATGGATCGCATTTTTTCACTTTACGATAGATCATGACAGCGTCACCGATCCTCACCGTTTGCGCCGATTGCCTTTTCACCGACATTGATTTGCCGTTGGAAACGCTGTTGAAAGATCGACTGACCATAGAGAATCCACAATATATTGCGGCAAAGCGTTATGGTCGTTGGATAGGTAAAAAGCTCAAGCCGCTTTTGAAATATTACGAACCGGTGCCGGAAGGGCTGCGGTTCCCTCGCGGTTTCGCCAACCAGGCGGTACTTCTTTGTCGGGAGTTTGCCGGCGTTGATCCGGAAATTTGCGACCTGCGACGTCTTTTACCGGAAATTGTTTTCACCTTTTCCGGGAAGCTTCGTCCCTACCAGGAAGCGGCGGTGGCGGCGGCAGCCGGTAAATCCTTCGGGGTGATCGAGGCCGGCACCGGCAGCGGTAAAACGGTCATGGCCTTGACCCTGATCGCCCTGCGGCGGCAGCCGACCTTGGTGGTCGTGCACACCAAGGAATTGCTCTACCAATGGCAGGAGCGGGTCCGTAGCTTTCTCGGTGTCGATCCGGGGCAGGTAGGCGATGGGAAATGCATCCTTGCACCTATCACCATTGGTATCGTCAATAGCGTTCGCAGCCGTTTGGCAGAGCTTATTCCCTGTTTCGGGCACTTGGTTGTCGATGAATGTCACCGGGTGCCTGCCAATCTCTTTACCGATGTGGTCTCTCGTTTTGATTGCCACTATTTGCTCGGGTTGTCGGCCACCGCCTTTCGCAGTGATGAGCAGATGACCAAGCTTATTTATTATTTCATGGGTGATTGTCTGCACCGGGTTGACCGTAACGAACTGAAAGCAACCGGTGCTATCCTCGCACCCCAGGTGATTCGGGCGGCTACTTCTTTCACCTACAGGTATCGCGGGGATTACCAAGCTTTAATGAAGGCGCTGATTCGACATGAGGGGCGGAATTTGCAGATCATAGGTGATATAGAAAAGATTGTCGGTGAGGGAGGCGGTACGGTTCTGGTGGTTTCCGACCGGGTTGATCATTGTCGATTCTTTGTCGAAAAGCTGCAGGGAAGAGGGGTGAAGGCCGAACTGCTGCATGGCGGCATCGATCCTGAAAAGAGAAGCGCGATTGTTACGGCGGTGCAGGGGGGTGAGGTCGAGGTGTTGGTAGCCACCCTGCAGCTCATCGGCGAAGGTTTCGATTGTCCGGGCCTTTCCAGTCTTTTTCTCACTACACCCATAAGTTTTGAGGGCCGTTTGTTGCAGGTGATTGGGCGAATAATGCGACCGGCCGCCAATAAAAGAGCAAGGGTCTTTGATTATATCGATGAAAATATTCCGGCTCTTATGCGTTCCGCCCGGTCGCGGGCCATTGTTTTGTCGCAACTTTAACGGCTTAAGACGGAAGATTGGGGGTCGAGTGACTGTGAGTCGGTTCTTGCTTTTGTCTTTGGAATCGAGTAAGCTATTGTGTTTCAAATAGGAAAAATTAACACACCGAAGGCACTGCTTATTGGGCGAGTGCTTTTTTTATTTCTAAAATCAAGTTGTTATACCTTTTGTAGCAACAATGCAAGGTCATGGTTGTCGGAGACCTTGAAGGATGCAGGATGGAACAGAATAAGATTCGTAACGTGGCGATTATTGCCCACGTTGATCATGGCAAGACAACTCTTGTAGACCAGCTTTTCAAACAGTCCGGAATGTTCCGTGATAACCAGGAGGTTACCGAGCGGATGATGGATTCCATGGACCTGGAACGGGAGCGCGGTATTACCATCACCGCCAAGAACGGTTCCTATCAATATAAAGACTATTGGATTAATATCATCGATACCCCGGGACATGCCGATTTCGGTGGCCAGGTCGAGCGGGTATTGCGCATGGCGGATGGGGCGTTGCTGCTGGTCGATGCCCAGGAAGGGCCGATGCCGCAGACCTATTTCGTCCTCAAGAAAGCCCTGGAAAATAACCTGCCGGTCATCGTCGTTATCAACAAGATTGATAAACCGGCGGCGCGGTGCAGTTGGGTGGTCAACGAAGTTTTCGACCTTTTTGCAAAGCTCAATGCTCCGGATGATATCCTCGATTTTCCTGTAGTATACGCCTCGGCCAAAAACGGCTATTCTCTGCTTAATCCCGAAGATCCTGTCGATAAGGCTGCCGGCATGGTCCATATCAGTCAGATGATTGTCGACCATACGCCCGCCCCGAGCGGTTCAAGTGAGGCATCCCTGCAAATGCAGGTCGGTACTATCGACTATTCGCCTTACCTGGGAAGACTCGGTATCGGCAAGGTGGTCAACGGCACGATGCATCTCAATCAACCCATCGTCGTGGCGCGGCGTGACGGGTCGATAAGCCCGGTGCGGATCTCCAAGATCTTTCGATTCGAGTGCGATGCCAAAGTCGCCGTCGAGTCGGCAGGGGTGGGAGAGATTGTTGCGGTTGCCGGGATGGATGATGTGACGGTCGGGGTCACCTTTACCGATGCTGAGAATCCGCAGCCCCTGCCGCTTGTTTCCATCGATCCGCCAACTATTTCCATGAATTTTATTCCCAACGATTCTCCATTTGCCGGCAAGGAAGGTAAGTTCGTTACCTCCCGCCACATTGGCGACCGTCTGGAGCGTGAAGTTCTTTCCGACGTGGCTCTGCACTTCGAGGTACTGACCGATGCAGTGGGATTTAAGGTTTCCGGACGTGGTGAGCTGCATCTTTCGATTCTCATCGAAAAAATGCGCCGGGAAGGCTATGAATTTCAGGTCACCAGACCGCGGGTCATCATGAAAGAAGTAGACGGCAAAGTCTTTGAACCTTACGAGAAACTCACGGTTGACGTCGACGAGCAATTCCAGGGTGCGGTTATCGAAAAGCTCGGCAAATTAAAGGGACAGATGGAAGCGATGGACATCGCCCACGGCATGGTTCGTTTGCTGTATACCATTCCGACCCGTGGACTGCTCGGATATAGGTCGCAGTTTATGACCGATACCAAAGGCATGGGGATGATGGCCTACGTCTTTTCCGAATACGGGCCCTACGCCGGTGACATCGTCAACCGCGTCAATGGTGTGTTGGTTACTAAAGACCCTTGCACGGCGGTCGCTTTTGCCTTATTTAATCTACAGGAGCGAGGGAAACTCTTCATTTATCCCGGGGCTCCCTTGTATCAGGGGCAGATAATCGGCGAAAGCAGCCGCTCGGTAGACATGGTGGTCAACCCGGGTAAAGGTAAGAAACTGACCAATATGCGGGCCTCGGGCACCGATGAGGCGGTCGTTCTTACACCGCCGGTCCCCATGACCTTGGAAGATTGTATCGCCTATATCAATGATGACGAACTCGTTGAGGTCACGCCGGCTTCGATCCGTCTGCGAAAAAGGCCAGAGGTGAGAATGAAGGGGTAAGCGCTATGAAAGAACTGGCGATTTTGGTGGGAGCAGGGTTGATTGGCCTTGCGACAATCGGCTTTGTCGCAAAGAAATTCGGTGGCAGCTGTCCTCCCTGAGTCATGGCCTATGGATCCATAGGTATGGGTCTTTTGGGCTACTGGCTTTTACGGAGTGTGTTTTAATCGCCTCATTCAAGGCAGAACTGTTTTTTGTTCTGCCTTGAATTTATTCATTTTTTAATTTGTATTTATTTTCTTTCGACGCTCAATCCTGCAAGACCAGAGTGGCCAATGAGGCGCTGTCGCCGCATTATTTCTTTTCCACTACAACAAATATCTGATTTCCTAGTTCTCGTAATAATGGAATCCGAGCCTTTATCTCCTGCCAGAAATAATACACTTTTTCCCCAAGCGCCAAAGCTAACGCATCAAAAACAGTCCCTCCTGTAATTCTACGGAAAGTGATTTTTGCCGGCCAATTTCGAATGTTGATTATATGGGAGAAATAAAGAGGATGGAAATGGCCATGAGGAATACGGATTTTCCTGGTAACGTCTCCATCCTTAAATTCGTGTATTTCATAATGAGGATAATACTGTGGCTCTAAGCCATAAATGGAGAATAACGAACCCAAATATTGCGATAACCCGAGTAATATTTTGGTAAAAAATCCATACTGCTCTCCATTTTGTAAGAATAACGCTGCTTCAGTACCTATCATTATTTTTCCGCCTTTGCGCAATTTACTGAGGCAGGAAAATAAAGCACGTTCCGGATCAACCAGATGCTCAAATACTTGGGTGGCCAAAATGAGGTCAAGGCTTTGATCGGGAAATGTGTTCAGGTCGAGTATATCATCCAATACCCATTTTATCCTAGGGTCATTATAAAATTGATTCATTCGTTCCAATGAATGTTCTGAAATATCGACTCCATGGTAATTAACGACTGAGAGATCAAAAAGCTTTGGATAAGGGGTTCCGCAACACCCAACATCCAGTATGTCAATAACCGAGGTGCCTTGTAAATTCTTTTTTATATAAAACAAATCCTTGTAGTGGTAACTCCTGTAGTTGTTGAAAGAATCCAACCTCTTTTCAATGTTTTGTGTTAATGATACATAGTGATAAAATCTACTGTAGGTATCATTTGTTTGTATTACACCCTCATAAAATTCATCCATCATGACCTTCCGTAAGAATAGCGGGATTTAATTTCCATTAGTAGTTATTCGCAAAAATATTACCACGTTTTGCGTGAAGATTTTCTGATAAGTGACTTATGCCCTCAAGGGGGCACTGAAAAGAGTCCCGTTTATCGGGGCAAGGTTTCTTTAGCAGCGTAATAATCGATTAGAATTTCGGCGTGATCGAAGGCTAGAGGCGGCAAGTTGTCTTTGCTGAAGAGTTCAACCCGGACGGCATCGTCGCCTGCCAGCGGGGAGCCTTCTGCCTTTCCTATGAATACCGTCGAGGCAGTATGGTGGCGAGGATCCCTTGCAGGATCGGAGTAGGTATGGAATTGTCGGAGATCTGCCACTTCAAGACCGGTTTCTTCTTTCGCCTCGCGTAGTGCCGCCGATTCGTATGACTCACCGTAATCAACAAAACCTCCAGGCAAGGCCCAGCCAAAGGGAGGATTTTTTCGTTTAATCAAGACTATCCTGTCGCCTATCTCAATGATAATATCGACGGTTGGCAAAGGATTTCTGCGCATTGCCACTTCGCATTTACAGTGGGGGCATTTCATGGCAATTCCTCTGCTGAGAATGTCGGATGGGCGACAAGCGTCCTGATTTCCCCCCAGTCGGCAACCGTTTGCAGCTCGTGTCGATTCCTGTTCCAGGGCTGATTGAAAACAAACGGGGTAATGGATTCTCTTGCCAGCTGGATGCAAGTCTCCGCTCGATCATCGATGAAATATTTGAGGCCGTGGTCGTGGATGTGGCGCACTTTGTCGTTGTGGTCACCGGTTGCCACCACGCGGATTTTTTCACGCGCAGGTTTGCTAAAGAAACGTTCCAGCCAGTCGAATACCGGCTGTTTAATCGGTCTGGCGGTGATAATGGTCAAGGTGCCGGTTTCGGTAAACCTCTCCAGGCTCTCTACTGCTCCCGGCATAGGCATCAGCTCAGTGGCGATTGAGTTGAGGAGAATATCGGTAAAGATTTTTTCTACCAAAGGCCTGGGAATATCGAGACAGCTTTCCAAGTCGAAGTTGGTGATGTGCTCGCGGGCAAAGGAGCAATAGCCATATTCCGTGCAGGCCAGGCGGATAAAGGCTTCGGCTGTGTCGGCGATAACTCCGTCAAAGTCGAAACCAATTTCACTAATCGGGATGGGCATGGGAGGAGAAACTCTGATCATGTCTGCAAAACGCATTGAACGGTTAAAAAGCTGTGAAAAAATGATTAAAAATAGTTGAATTATTGCCCGACGGTTTCGAGAAAACCGGCTTCCAGCGCTTTCACCTGGCGGCAGAGGAGGCTATTCTCAGGAGTTTTAATGTTATAATTCAAAGCCTTGGCAACGATTGCGCCATTAATGGCATCAATTTCCGTTCGTCTCCTGTTTCTTATATCCTGGAGCATTGAGGAGATATTCTCGGCGGTTTTGCTACAGACAATTCGGGTCGCCCGGTAAGGGTCGTCCATGATCTCGATGCCTTCGGCTCTGGCAATTCGCATCGCCTCGTTAACGGCAGCTTGCATTCTCATATCAATACCCGAAAGAGTCAGCAGGTCGCCATTTTTGCAGTCCAGGGTAGCGGTAAGGGCGTTGATGCCGACATTAATAAAAAGCTTTGCCCAGATCTTTGACAGAACGTTACCGGTAGTGTGCACCTCCAGGCCCCCGGCTTTGAGAACCGTGTGAGCTTTCTCCAGGAGCATTGTGCGATGGGCATCAGCAGGGGCAAGAAAACCCAGGGATGTTACGCCGCTACCGGCGTGGCGGACGTGTCCTCGCCTAAGCAATGTTGCACCCTCGGTGGTGGTGCCAAAGGCGGCGGTGGCGAAACCGAGATGCTCAGGCATTGACAGGTGGCTGATGCCGTTCTGCAGAAAAATCACCAGGGATTTTTTTGTCAGCAGGGGGCTGCAAAAGGTAAGACTTGTGGCTACATCGTAGGATTTGACGCAAAGCAGCACAATGTCTACCTGATCGAGACCCTGTGGGTTGGAGGTCGCTGTGACGGAAACGGTCGTGCATGTATCGCCAAGCTGGTAAATAATGCCCTGTCTGTTCAGATATTCGGCCCGTTCAGCATTATGGTCGAGAAGCGTCAGCCGGTCTCCGGTTACGGCAAGGCCTTTTGTGACAACTGCACTCAACAGGCAGCCAAGAGCGCCGGGACCAACGAGGAGAAAATGCATTGAATGATTTCCGTTGTTATTTGAGGAGTGAGGCCTGTTCTACAATGGCCGAGTATTTGTAGCCCGCCCCGAAGTCCTTGTCTGCCGCGAGAATTCCCTCCATAACAACGATTGTGTTAATTTCCGGGCTTGCATCGGTGGTAAGCACCAGGTCATGGGAGTTTTGCAGCGGATCACCGGTCCCATCCTGGAGATGCACCCAGTTTTTGCCCATTATATTGGCATTGAATTTGACAACTTTTCCTTGGAGACGCACCTTCTTGCCGTCAAGATCCTTGCGTTTGGCAAAAATCTCCTCAACGGTAAAACCGTTCTCACCCGCAGCTTTATTGATGGAAATTTCCTGCAGAGGTGCTATTGCCCCAGAGCTGCCTCCGGATATTTGGGCGGTCGGCGGTGATGCGGCAGTACCTTTTTGTTCGGCTTGCAGGGCGGCTGCAAATGAGTCGTCGGCGGTTTGCACCTTGGCGGCTGCTGATGACTCCGCTACAATGGCTGCGGGTTCTGCCAGGCCATTGGAAAAGACAATGTTTTCGAAGGTTTTGTTAAGAGTCTTGCTGGAAAAATTGGTCATCGTCATGCCTTCATAATAACTGACCTGACTTCCGGTTTTGACCGTGGTTTCCGGGATGGCCACCCAATTCTGCATGCTCCCTGCAGCCACAAGCATGTAAGTATAACCTGGGACATTCATTGTTTCGATGACCGTGCCCGTTATGGTTTTAGCGTCGGTGGTCGCCGTCGATTGCCCTATGGCCGGGGATGACATTGGCACAGCGGCGAAGATGAGGGTAAAAAGAATAAGGATGCAGTAAATTGCGCGTCTGACAAGCATGGCACTACTCCAGAACTGAAAAGAATCCCGTCTTTTGGGGTTTGACGAGTTCATATGTTAGTCATTTTCGACCAGAAAGGCAATATGCTCCATGAGTGCCCGCTCCCAGATAGCATACGCCGCAGCGGTAATATGTACCCCGTCTTCCTGGAAGAGCTGCTTGTCGGAACCTGTAAAACGTCGGTGGAGGTCAAGATAACAGCAGCCGGTCCGCATGGTAAGCGCTTCTATATGGGTGTTGAGGCTGGAGACCGTATTGGAGGGCAGATGGGTGAGGTTCATGGGAAGCAGGCTGGTGACCAGGATCTCGGCTGTGGGATGGTCGTGGCTCAGTTCGACGAGAATAGTTTTCAACTGCATGAGGAAGTCGTCGTTGCCGTTAAGAAGATCATTGGTACCGATCATCACGACAATTACATCGGCACCCGTCGCCTCGGTTTTAAGTGGAGGCAGGGAAGCGAGGAGGTCCGCAGCAGTCGCTCCGGGAGCTCCAAAATTTTCTACCTTGAAAGAAGGCATGCGGGCCTGCCAATCGTGATCAGCGACCAGGGAATCGCCAAGAAAGAGTATTTTTGTCATGGGTTGCCATCGGTGTGTATAATAAATGTTTGCCGCTGTCGCTCAGAGGCTGGAATTAGAAATTTATAAAAACACAGTAGCACAGTAGGCTGGCCCTGCCAAAACATTTTCACAAACTGGCCCCACGATGTCGTTGTTTTCACCTGCCTCAGGCGGCAGATTGCAGAACAATGCAGGCAAACGGAGGAAGCGAATATTTGGCGGAATTTGCTTGTCTCCGGGCTTCATCGACAGGTATAAAATCCATGGGGGAAACGGCTGCGGTGTTGATGATTCGATACCAAGACCCTCGTTTTCCACGTGGCGCAGGAGCTTCGAAGCTGAGTGTGTGCTCTTTATCGCCATTCAACATAATAAAGAAATCCCCGCCCGCATCACCCTGGCCAGGCGATTTGAGAAAAAAAGCCAGGGCGTGGCTGTCGGTTGACCAGTTCTGCTCTTGCGGTGTGAGATATTGCCAGCGAATCTCCGGTATTTTCCCCTGCTGTTTCGCCTGGTCAATGGGGAGAAAAAAATCGTCCCGGCGAAAAATTTTGTGCTTTTTCCTGAGAGCAATGCACCTTTTAAAAAAGCGAAAGAATGTTGCATTTTTTTCAAGAAGGGACCAGTCCAGCCAGCTGAGGAGGTTGTCCTGGCACCAGGCGTTATTGTTGCCCTGCTGGCTCCGGCCGAATTCGTCGCCGGCGGCAATCATCGGCACTCCTTGGGAGAGGAGGAGCAAGACAATAAAGGTCTTCATCCGCCGCAGGCGCAACTCCATAATATCTTTCCGGTCGCAGGCCCCTTCGCACCCGCTGTTCCAGCTCAGATTATGCTTTTCTCCGTCACGATCATCTTCGCCGTTGGCAAGGTTATTTTTCTGGTTATAACTGACCAGATCGGCGAGGGTGAAACCATCGTGACTGGTGATAAAATTAATTGAACATAAGGGGCCTCTGCCACTCGCCTGATAGAGATCGGAACTGCCGGCGATACGAGTGGCAAGATGGGTCACCGTGTCGTCATTACCGATCATAAAGGCCCGGACATCGTCGCGGAACCGACCGTTCCACTCGGCCCACCGGGGATCTGTGGAAAATGAACCGACTTGATACAGACCGGCCGCATCCCAGGCCTCGGCGATCATCTTGGTGTCACGGAGAACCGGATCCTCACCGATGGTCTCGATCATCGGTGGATTGGCGATGATATTGCCCTGGCGGTCGCGACCGAGGATCGAAGCGAGGTCGAAGCGAAAACCGTCGATATGCATTTCGGTCACCCAGTAGCGCAATGATTCCAGAATCAATTCCCGGACCACGGGATGGTTGCAGTTCATGGTGTTGCCGCAGCCGGAAAAATTGAGATATTCATTGTCCTGGCCGAGGTGGTAATAGATAAGGTTGTCTATGCCCCGGAAGCTGCTGGTTGTCCCCTGGTAGCCACCCTCTGCGCTATGGTTGAAGACCATGTCGAGGTAGATTTCGATCCCTGCCTGGTGCAGAGTCCTGACCATCTCTTTGAATTCAAGGGCGGCACGGGGTGGATCAGCCGCATAACCGGAATGGAGGGCAAAAAAGGATACGGGATTATAGCCCCAAAAATTCTTCAGTCGCTCGCCGGTTACCGGATTACTGAAGACAACGTCGTTTTCATCGAATTCAGTCACCGGCATGAGTTCGACGGCGGTCACCCCAAGCTCTTTAAGATAGGGGATTTTCTCGATGATGCCTCGGTAGGTGCCGGGGAATTGAACCTTCGCGCTGGGATCTTTGGTGAAGCCCCGGACATGGAGTTCGTAGATTATTGTCTCTGCCAGGGGAGTTTTCAATGGTCGGTCATCCTGCCAGTCAAAGTCCTGATGACTTATTATGCAACAGGGTTCGACACCGTACGTGGCGGTTTCTCCCCATAGTCGGGGGGCAAGCATACTGCAGCAGGGATCTATGAGAATCTTATTGTAATCGTAGACCAAGCCCTGTCCATCGCTGCCGCTCCGGCCGTCAAACCTGTAGCCGTAACGGAAATTCTCTTGATGGGTAAGAAGAAGGATATGCCACATGTCGCCGGTGCGATTTTCATGGGGGTCGAGGGGAAATTCATGGCGAATCGTCTTGCTTGAGTCTCTAGAGAAATGATCGATAACCAGAGTTACCCTATCGGCGTGGCGAGCAAAAATAGAGAAATTGATGCCGTCTTTGAGATGGGTCACACCGGCCGGCAGGGGGAAGCCTCTTTTTCTGGTGCGCAATGTTTTTTTATCGCTCATATTGATAACAGTTATTATTTTTTAAAACGATGTTGTAAGACAAGAAGTAGGATAACTATAATGTATGTTACTCGAACAGACAAATCCAGCATCTGAGAAAAGTTGTTTTTCACGTTATTTGCATATTTTTGCGATGCAGAAATTGCGGTTCGAAGCGAGTATGGGATGTCGGCAAAAAAGAGGGCGCAACTTCACCCACAATTTGGAGGTAACTATGGGTCTGTATCATCAGGTAAAAATAGGGGACTTGACCATTAGTCCAATCGATTGGGAGATGAATCCGGATATATCATTTGGGACCTTTGAATCCTGGGGAGGACGAGAGAGGGTACGCAACAACAAAGAGTGTGTGTACTATTTTTTCATCGACAACTGGGGGATGGAACCGAAGCTCTGCCTGATGGAGAGAGCAGTGAAACATGCGAGAATCATGGCGGAAATTAAGGCACCGCCGGAAATGATCAAAAATTGCGTAGAGGAACAGGGGCGATCTTCGATTTTTGAAAAGAGTTATACCATCAACGAGCAGGTCAAACAGTGGTTGATCGCCAATGTCCTGGATGAGCGAGGTGATTCGAGTCTGATCGTGCCGAAGCTTGAGGTGGTGCGAAAAGAGGACATGGGACCGCTCCTGCCTCCGGCTGCAAAAAATCCCTTTGTCGGGGAAATTGTCCGGCTGCCGCATGAACCGGTGATCATCAATGATCACCAGATCGGCGATCTATTGAAACAATGGAACTTTTTTGAATCCGAGTTGAATCCCTCCGGCAGGTTTGTCAATTCCCTCGTTGATGTTGCCATTCCTGGTGTCATCGTCGACCAGCGAACCGGACTTATGTGGCAAAGCGAAGGCATTGACATCGGCTCCATTCGTCATATCCAAAAAGGTCTGGAAGAGCTGAACAGCGGAGGCTTTGCCGGATATGGCGATTGGCGTCTGCCGACCATGGAAGAGGCTATGTCCCTCATGGAGCCTGAGAGAAACAGCAAGGGGATGTATCTTCATCTCGGGTTTTCCAAAGAACAACCGTTCATTTTTGTCGCTGCGCAACGAAAACCCGGTGGTTACTGGTTTGTTGATTTTAAGCAGGGTCGGGCCTTCTGGTCTTCGGGGACTATCCCCGGCGGCTTTGGCCGGTTGGTACGGTCGCAGATTTAAAAAGAGAGTTCCGGTAGCCCGGGAAGTCTCTTTTTATGGAAAATTCGGTTATCATGTAAATACTCAATGAGTATTCAAGCGGCTGTATGGTACACTTGCGGGCCGTTGCGGCCATATTTTATAGAGTTAACTCTTCCATGGACCATTGTATGGTAAACGAAAAAGATTCCGAATATGGTGTAATCGCCTCTCTTCTTCTCAATTCGGGAATGGTGAATGAAAAGCAACTAAAGCATGCCGATCGGGTACGGCAAAAACTCGCAACGCCTACCTCTCTTCTTAATATTCTGAAGGAGATGGGCGATGTTACCGACGATATGGTGCGAAAAGTCCTGATGGACACCAGTTCAACTATCCGAATCGGTGAGCTGTTGATTGAGCTAGGGTACCTCTCCGTGGATGATCTGAATGCTGCCTTTAGAATTCAAAAGGAGCAAGATAAAGACCTCCGGTTGGGTGAGATCCTGATAAAGCATAATTTTATTGATGAAAGGCTTTTCAACAGTATTCTTTCCATGCAGCTTGGTTTTCCCCTGGTTGATGTAAATATGTCGCTGGTGAATAAAGAGCTTGCCAGTCGGGTTCCCATGAAGGTGCTCGTTGAGTATCAGTTCGTCCCGCTTAAAACATCTGGAAAAGGGGTCTTGGTGGCATTTGCTGATCCACTCGACAAAAAAGGTCTTGAGGTTGCAAAGAAAGTTTTTGGAGGGACGATTGTTCAGGCATTTTCAGAAAAAAAAGCAATCCTTGACACCCTGCTCCTTTTAGCCCATCTTTTCGCCCGCAGGACCATTAATGTCGATGGTAAAACCGTGGTTGGTATTGTTAATGCCATGATTCTTGATGCTATCAAGGTAAATTGTTCGGATATTCATATCGAACCGATGTCGGATCGTCTGCATGTTCGTTTTCGCGAGGATGGTATTCTCCGGCCTTATAAAGATTTCCCAAAAGATATAATTCCGCCTTTGACGAGCAGAATAAAAATAATGTGTGATGCCGATATAGCGGAAAGGCGCAGACATCAAGGCGGACGGATCCTTTTTGCCTATGAAGAAGGGAAGATTGATGTTCGAGTCTCTTTATATGTCACGGTTCATGGTGAAAAAATAGTTATGCGCTTGCTGAGCCAGAAGCGGGAACTCCTCGATATCCATGCCATGGGCATGACACCCAAGATGCTGCAAAGATTTCTTGAGGATGCGGTATATCCTCCCAGCGGAGTTCTTCTGGTAACGGGTCCGACCGGTTCCGGCAAAACCTCCACCGTTTACAGCTGCATTAACCATATAAAAAATCCCCAGATAAGCATTGTTACGGCGGAAGAACCGGTTGAGTATATTATCGACGGTATTGCCCAGTGTTCGATCGACCCGTCAATAAACGTAACCTTTGAGGAAACCCTGCGACATATCGTCCGCCAGGATCCGGATGTTATTGTTATCGGTGAAATCAGGGACAAGGTTTCCGCCGAAATGGCGGTTCAGGCGGCACTGACCGGACACAAGGTGTTGAGCACCTTCCATACCGAGGATAGTATCGGTTGTCTTGTCCGTCTCCTCAATATGGATATTGCGCCGTTTTTAATTTCCTCAACGATTGTCAGTGTCTTGGCCCAAAGGCTTTTACGACGGGTGTGCAACTCCTGTGCCGTCGAAATCAAGTTGACGCCAATCCAACTGCAGCGGCTCGGCGTTTCAGAAAAAGACGTTATGGGAGCACAATTCAGGAAGGGACGTGGATGTACCGATTGTAAGCAGACAGGGTATAAGGGCAGGGTCGGAGTGTTTGAGGTCTTGGTGCTCAATGAACTTGTGCGGAGTGCTATTCTGGAACAGAAAACCAGTTATGACATACGGAAGATCAGCATTGAACACGCCGGACTAGTAACTTTACTTGAAGATGGATTGCTGAAGGCGGCGGCGGGAGTTACCAGTATTGAAGAAGTCTTGCGCAATTTACCAAGGCTTACCAAACCCAGGCCGCTCTTTGAACTACGTCGTCTCGCGGGAGAATAGCAGAATGCAAACGAACATGTCTTTTCTCGATGTCATAAATCAATATATAGCTGCGGGTAATGTAGTTTTGCCTGTTTTGAGTACGGCAGCGCTACGAATTCAGCAGGAACTGGTGAAAAAGGAGCCCGACATGAAGGTGGTGGAAGGTCTTCTGTCCGGCGATCAATCCCTTTCCAGCCAGGTGTTGCAGATGGCTAATTCGGCATTTTATCATGGACTCGCCGAGATTCTTACCGTTCGTGCAGCTATCGTCCGTCTCGGGATGCAGGAAGTCGGTCGCCTGGCGCTTCTTGTTGCCTCTAGAAACCAATTCAGAAGCAAAGACAAAGACTTGAATGTGCAGATGAAGAAGCTGTGGCAGCACTCGGTTGGTTGTGCTCTTGGCGTCAAATGGCTGGCGAAGCGCTGCAAATTTGATGAACTTGAGAATCATGCCTTTTTTGCCGGTCTTTTTCATGACATCGGTAAGCTGTTTGTGCTTATGGTGGTTGACCAGATGCGAGAAAAGGATAAAAATTTGCCTGTCACCCATGCATTTCTCATTGAATCAATGGCAAGCCTCCATGCTGTACAGGGATATAATCTCATGAAGCAATGGAATATGCCTGAGGAGTATTGTGTGGTCGCCAGGGATCACCATGTGAAGGACTTTGATAGAAAAAACTCTTTGCTCGTCCTGATTCGTCTTGCCGATAGCGCATGTCTTAGGCTTGGAATCGGTTTGGGAAGGGATGAATCCTTAGTTCTGTCGACAATGGAAGAAGCGCGACAGCTTAATCTTGCTGAAATTGATCTTGCCGAACTGGAAATTTTTTTGGAAGATACGGCTATCTTGGCTGGATAATCTCTACGGCACGCAAACGAGACCCATTTCTAGGGACAAGGGGTGTTTTTTGAACGATCAAGTGAAATTCAACCGATCGGTTGAGAGGGCTTCGCATACGATTATGCGGAATGTCGTGAGATTTTGGATCTATCCTTCTCTGTTGTTGTTGCTGCTTGGCTCCGCTGCCAGGGCCGAACAGGTGGTTCTGCCCTTGACCCTCGACTATAAACTTCTCACAGCCCTGATCGTGAAAGAGGCTTTTCCCGGTAAAAACAACAGTGCGGCAATCGTTGGACGACCGGGGGAATGTACCTACTTAGGGATTTCCGATCCAAAATTTTCTTCGGCGGGGAAGAATGTCCGGCTGGACATGCGGTTGGTTATTCGATTCGGTACCGACTTAGCCGGAGAATGTCTCGTGCCGGTTGAATGGCAAGGCTATCTGTCCCTTGTGCAACAACCGGTCTTTGACAGTCGGACCTTCACTCTCGCTTTTCGGACGGTTGATTCGAGTTTTTTGACCCTGTCCCGCCAACCGGCACAAATCGCCAACTTTCTCTGGGAGTTTGCTAAACCCAGGGTCACTGAGCACTTCAACCGCGTACGGTTGAATCTGGCTCCGCCGCTTCAGGATATGCGCGACTTTCTGGCACCTCTTTTTCATGAAGAGGCTCGTGGGGCTACCAAGGCTATGCTTGACAGTTTGCATGGCGGCCGGCTCAGTGTGACCAAGGATGGGGTTGAGGTTGAGATGCTGGCGGCAGTGGAAGAGGTCTACGCCCCCAAGGAGAGTGGGACGGATACGACAATAAGCCCGGCTGAACGGGCACGGTTGATTAAGCTGTGGGAAACCTGGGATGTTTTTCTCGTTCGCCTCATATCCCTTCTCGCCTCGGAACCCCTCACTCCGGAGGATCAGCAGCTGCTTGCCGATGTTTTGCTTGATACTCGTTACGCCTTTGCGGCGGCGCTGGACGAGCAGGATATGGAAAAGGACTTCGTCAGAATGCAGTTTATCCGGGTCTGGCGCTCTCTGGCACCACTGTTTAGAAGACAGCTGTATGCCAAGCCGTCGGAGAACATTCTCGGTTATCTGGCCTTTTTCACCGCCGCCGATGCCCTCCTGGTTTTTGATCAGATGGGACCGACCCTCGGCATCGAAGTCAGTCAGCAGGGTTTACTGCGTCTTGCCACCATGTTGACCGGTAAAGAGACCTCGCTGCCCTATACTCTCGATGTCGACCAGGGACTGAGGAAGCTTCTGCAATTGCCACCAATGGAGGCTCAGCCAAAATCCGGTGGAGATGAGGAAATGCTGGAAATCGATCTGCCCTATGACAAGAAAAACCGCGGCCCTTTGTCGCGGGTATCCGATTTTTTCTTGCCACCGGCCTATGGTGTCGAGGCACCGCCACCTGCGGCAATCCTCATGTGGAAGGTGCCTGATGACGACATCGACGGCTATGTTGAGCGGGTGCGGGCCGTGCTGGCCGAGGCGTCGAGTATCGTCCTGACCAAGCAGCAACTGCCCCAGCAACTGCATGCAATGTTTCGGACGATGGTTGTCGCGATGGCCTGGCAGGAAAGTTGTTTTCGGCAGTTTATCGAAAAAGACGATAAGCTCACTTTTCTGTGGTCGTATAACCAGACCTCGGTGGGAGTGATGCAGATCAATGAGCGGGTATGGCGTGGTCTGTACGACCGCAAGCTGCTGCGATGGGATATCCGCTACAATGCCCGGGCGGGATGCGAAATTGCCGAATTGTATCTGCGCCGCTATGCCCTCCAGGGAAAGGGCCAGGCACAGATTGCCAAAGCCGGTCTGCTGCCCGGGATTGTCTATGCCATGTACAATGGCGGCCCGGGACAGTATGAAAAATACCTGGCGAGAACAAAGAGTGGGAAGACCTATCTGAGCGATCAATCTTTTGCCGAAAAGCTCAAGTGGGTTGAGGAAAGGGACTGGGCGCGGATTGGCGAGTGTTTGAGCGGTGACTTTTAAAGCTGAGTTGAGCAGCTTGCCTGCTCAAACGAAACTTATGCCCTTGCGGTATAAAAAAAGCGGTCAAGCGATGGCGGTGGCAATGTGCAGGATCCACTCCCCGGCCTTGAGGGACGCTTCGGCGACGCATTTTTTCGGCAGTTCGAGGAGGTCGCAGAAATGGGAGAACTCCTCGGTGTTCCCCTGTTCCATCGCCTTTGCCAAGTGGATGTAGCCTGCCATAGGCGAATCGGTGGTCGTATATCCCTCCTTTAAGCTGTCGGAGAGCGGCAGTTTGTCGAGGATTTTCGCAAATGGCATATCCAGCATGACATCGATGAGGGAGAGCATGCCGAAGAGGAACATTTTCTCGTGTGGGATTGCCGGGCATTGTCCGGCCAGGGCCAGTTCCTCAAAGAACCGACCGCGGCTGAGTGCCAGAAACAGGAGCTCCTCGGGCTTGCCTGGGGCTACCAGATCGGAAAGGACGATCATCCGCAGCCAGTAGCGCATGCGGTTGGTGCCAAGCAGAACCACCGCATGACGGATGGAATCGATCTTCATCGAAAATCCGAAGGCCGCTGAATTGAGCATACGGAGGAGACGGTAGGTGATAGCCGGATCAACCTTAACGGTTTCGATGATTTTCTCGGTGTCCAGGTCGGGGTCGTTGAGGGTCACCAAAATACGTATGCGCGAGGTCTGGAGGGAGTGCAGGGTCTTGCCCGAGAGATTCTCGGGTTTTGCGAAAAAGTAACCCTGAAAGAAATCAAAGCCAAGCTGCATGACAAAGTTGTACATTTCCCGATCTTCCACCTTTTCCGCAACCTTCAGGGCCTTCTTGCCCTTGATGGTGTGGAAGATCGCCTCTATTTCCGCAAAACTTCGGGTCAATACATCCACCTTGATGATGTCGGCAAGATCGAGGAGCTCGTCCTGGCTGGTGTGGCCGGTATAGTCGTCGATGGCGATGAAATAGCCATCCTGTTTGAGACGGATGATTTCCGCCGTTACCGGGGGTAAGGGAATGGTGTCCTCAAGAACCTCGACAACCGTCACCGATGGCGGGAGAGCCCTGGGTGCACCTTCCAGAATCAGCCGTTCGGTGAAATTAACGAAGATCCTCTTCGACTGATCGGCCAATTCCTGGGACTTGATAAAGCCCGAGGTGGCCATCCGCATGGTGGCAAAATCGCCGTCGTCAATGAGCGCCGTGTCCATCCCGGCGTCCGAGCGGAAGAGCAGTTCGTATCCGTAGGTATTGCCGCGTCGGTCGAAGATCGGCTGTCTGGCCAGATAATAATAAAAATATTCATTGAAACCGGCAGGTGAGCTCATGTTTGTTTCTATCGGTATGGGTACTTGCAGAGAGTCTAGACGCCGTGAGTTCTTTGGAAAAATACTTTGTCCATTGTACGCGGGGGGACGTATTCCGTTTCCCGCATTGCACAGATCAAGTTGTATCTTATCTAGTATGCGTTCCCCAGTCAGGAAAGTCAAAGCAAGTTTTCTGTCTTCACGCACCCCCTTTATAACGCCCATCCCCCGGTTGTTGCAAAAATAGCTGCAATATGACAAAGCTGTACGGAAAGTTTATTGACAGAGAATAATGTACATGTATAATACATAAAAACAGTACATGTACATATACATTATTTGGGTGATTATGGAACTTACCGAGAAACAGCGGCAGTTTTTCGACTATCTTACCGAACGGATGGATGAAGGCGGGCGGATCCCCACTCTGCGCCAGGCCGCCGTCGATTTGAGGGTCAGCCACACGGCGGTGGCGCAGTTGATGCATCAGCTGGAAAAAAAGGGGGTGCTGGAACGGCAGGAACGTTATGGCCGGAGCATTCGTATTTGCCGGGATTCCGGGGGGCACCACCCTTCCCGCCGAGGTCGCGAGCTCCCCATTATCGGTCAGGTCACCGCCGGTCTGCCCATGTATGCCCAGCAGGAATGGGCGGGCACAGTGCTTGTCGACCCGGCGATATTTGTCGGAGACAGCCTTTTTTGTCTTCGTATCAAAGGCCGGTCGATGCAGGATGCCGGAATTCTCGACGGCGATCTGGTGGTCTGTGAACCGCGGCAGTACGCGGAAAACGGCGAGATCGTCGCGGTGCTCATCAAGGGCGAGGAGGCGACGGTCAAGCGCTTCTTTCTCTATGCCGATCATATTGAACTCCGGCCTGCCAATGAGGCCTTTCCGGTCATGTGCTATCCGTTTGGCGAGGTATTGATCCAGGGCAAGGTGGTTGGGGTGATTCGGGGAAAACATGCGGAGTTCGATGGTAAACAGGATGAGCGGTGAAAGCCCGGGGCGGGTGGATATCCTCTGTCCAGTGGCCGCTGGGCAACCTGAGAAATTCTGCCCGGTCTATGTCGGTACCTGCGGCTATTCCTATACCGAATGGGTGGACAGCGGTTTTTACCCGGAGGGGACCAAGGGTGCGGCGATGCTCGGCCTCTACGGTCGCCATTTCTCAGTGGTCGAGCTGAATTACACCTGGTATCAGATGGCCCGGGCCGAACCCCTGGCGCGCATGGTCGACAATGCTCCGCCGCACCTGTTGTTTGCCGCCAAACTGACCCGGACCATGACCCATGAACGTGATCCCAACTGGCGGGAACAGCTGGCTTTGTACCGTCAGGGAATTGCCCCTCTCGGTAAACGTCTGGCTGCCGTGCTGATCCAGTTGCCACCGGACTTTGATCGCAGCATTGCCCATCGCAGTTATCTCGCAGCCCTCTTGGACGGCCTTGTTGAGTTGCCGGTGGCGGTGGAATTTCGCCACCATTCCTGGGCGGTGGATTCGGTGTTTGCCGAGCTGGCCAGGCGGCGGGTAAGCCTGGTGACGGTCGATGCCCCGGTCCTGCCGGGACTTTTCCCGCCCCTCGATGTGGTGACCAATCCGGACCTCTTCTACGGCCGTTTTCATGGCCGGAACCGGGAGGGGTGGCGGTCGGGCAACATGCAGAAAAAGTTCAATTACGACTATTCCGCCGAGGAGTTGCGGGCCTGGTGTACAAGGTACCTGCCGGTTATGGCCGCCGGGGCCGACCGGGGAATCCTGCTCTTTAACAACCATGTGAGGGCACAGGCTCCGCGCAATGGCGCGCAACTGGCGACCATCCTCGCCGAACTCGGTGGTGGAGAGCGCTGATGCGTCAGGGGTTTGGGGTACGGGAACGTTCCGTACTGCATTTCAATGTCGCTGATTTCGCCGTTGCCGTTGAGCGGGTTGAGGATTGCCGTCTGCGCGAAAGGCCGCTCCTCATCGCTCCGCTGCAGGCGGCGCGGGCAGTGGTCTACGATATGAGCGAGGAGGCATACGGGGAAGGGGTGCGGAAGGGTATGCCGCTTCACCAGGCGACCAGAATTTGCCGGGGGGCAGCGGTTATGCCACCTCGGGTAGATCTCTATCTCAAGGCGATGCAGGCATTCTTTAAAGAACTGCAAGGCTATTCCCCCCTCATTGAATGTGGCCGGGCGGACGGCCATTTCTTTGTCGATGTCACCGGCACCCACCGGCTGTATGGGCCGGCACCGGACATCGGCTGGCGGGTCCGTCGCCAGGCCCGCACCGGCCTTGGTATCAATCCGATCTGGACCCTCGGCACCAGTAAACTGGTGGCCAAAGTGGCCTCCAGGCTGGTTAAACCAGTGGGTGAATATATCGTTAATCCGGGGGAGGAGGAAACTTTTCTCGCCCCCCTGCCGGTGACGGTTCTTCCTGGATTGACCGCCAGGGAATTGCAACAGCTGCGGGACTTTGGCCTGTCTACCATAGGCGCGTTGGCCGGCCTTTCCCGGCATCAGCTCATGGTGCCCTTCGGCAGCCGTTGTGAGTATCTCCACGATATCAGTCGCGGCATTGACGAGAGTATTGTCTGTCGCCCGAGTACGGCTGCTGTCACTATCGATTACGAACATATCTTCGCCGATGACAGCAATGATCAGCAGGAGGTGGAGGGCGTTGTCGCCACGCTGGTTAGTCGGGCAGGGGCAGATTTACGGGGAAAGCAGCAGGTTTCCCGCCGGGTCGCTCTCTGGCTGCGCTATTCGGATGGTGGCCAGGTGGTCCGCCAGGCCACCTGCCGGAATGGCACTTCCGGTGATTTTTTGCTGGGAAAATTGGCCCTGACTGCCCTGCAGCGCGGCTGGACGCGCCGGACGAGAATCCGCAGCTGTCGTCTGGTCTGCGACCGTCTGTGCCGTCAGTCGCCCCAGCTTCTCCTTTTTCCCGCCCAGGCCGGCCGCGAATTCCGGGAAAAAAAGATATTGACGGCGATGGATGCCCTGCGCGGCCGTTTCGGCCATGAGGTGATCGGGGTTGGCCGACAGGTGGTTGGCGTGAGGAGTGAAGTATGAGGTGGGGCCAAAGAGATCGGCGGCCTTTCCTCTCATTTCCACACGGTTTTTTGCGAACATGAGTTTTTTCACAAGGATGGCTGGCGATGTTTCCCCTTCGAGTCAGGTCGTACTATTCCCTTCTGCGCGGCACCTCCTCGCCCCTTGCGCTCTGCCGTCGGGCAAGAGAATTGGGTTATCCCGGTCTTGCCCTCACCGACCGGGATAATCTTTACGGGCTCTGGGAATTCTTGAAAGGCTGCCGGCGTGAAGATTTACGGCCTATCATCGGAGCGGAGATTTCTGAGCCGGACTCCACCCAAATGGTTACCTGCCTCGTGCAAACCCCTGAGGGTTATGCCAACCTTTGCAGGTTGTTGACCAGGCGGCATATGGCCGAGGGGTTTAAGCTCGCAGGTGATCTGGCACCCTTTGCAGCCGGTCTGCTGGTGCTCTGCCGCGATATTCAGTTGCTGGCCGACTACCGGCGACAGGGCATTGGAGCCGTGGCCGATCTTGGCCCTACGCCAAATAGTGCCGCCCGCTCGCTCCGCACCTATGCCTTGGAAAAAGGCATTGCCGCGGTGGTAACTCCTGACAGCGATATGGGAGATGATAACGACCGTCAGCTGTACTGCCTGCTCCAGGCGGTACGTACTGCCAGTACGATTAGCCAGGCCATGCAGCAGAAAACCCTGAAAAATATTTGTGCCTTCGCCGGCCCTCACGTGTACCAAAAAAGATTTGCTATCTGGCCGGAAGCGCTGGCGGCTACCGCTGAACTGGCGGCAACCTGCACTTTTACCGGACCCGATTTCGGCATCGTCATGCCGCCGTGGCGTGGCGGGGATGGCCGGGATGCCCGGGCGGTGCTGCGGGAAAAGGCCTACCTGGGCGCGCAGTGCAGATACGGCGAGGACCTCGGCGAACCGGTAATCGAACGGTTGGAGCATGAACTGCAGGTTATCGAGGAGATGGGCTTCTCCTCATATTTTCTTGTGGTTCGCGATATCGTCCACCGTAAGGGGCCGGACGGCAAACGGAAAAAACGACGGATCTGCGGGCGCGGATCGGGGGCCGCCTCGCTGGTGGCTTATTGTCTCGATATCACCAATGTCTGTCCAATCAAATACAATCTCTACTTCGAACGGTTCCTTAATCCTGGCCGGACCGATCCACCCGACATTGATATTGATTTTTCCTGGGATGAGCGGGACGACGTGCTTCGCGATGTCCTTGGTGATTTCGAAGGCCATGCCGCCATGGTCTGCAATCATGTGTTCTTTCAACCACGCATGGCCATTCGCGAAACCGCCAAGGCTTACGGTTTGCCGGGTTACGAGATTTCACAACTCACCAAGCGCATACCTTGGCTGTACGGCGGTGGTACCGATTCTCTGCAGGCGAGTCTGGCGAGTCTACCGTCTCTTAAGGATCAAAATCTCTCGCCACCCTGGCCGGAAGTGCTGGCCCTTGCTGAAAAATTGATCGGCCTGCCCCGGAATCTGTCGGTGCACCCGGGCGGGGTGGTCATCACTCCACGGCCTATCACCGATTACGTGCCGGTGCAGCGGGCGACGAAGGGCGTGCCGATAATCCAGTGGGAAAAGGATGGAGCCGAGGAGGCAGGTCTGGTGAAGATTGATCTTCTCGGCAACAGAAGTCTCGGCGTTATTCGCGACTGTATCGCCGCGGTACATACGGGAGGCAATGCTTTTGATGAGGCGACCTGGCAGCCGGAAGACGATCCGCCAACGAAAATGGCGGTTGCCGCGGGGGCGACCATGGGCTGTTTCTATATTGAGAGCCCGGCCATGCGATTGCTCGAAAAAAAAGCGGGAACCGGTGACTTTGAGCAGCTGGTGATCCAGTCGTCGATCATCCGTCCGGCGGCCAACGAGTTTGTCCGTGAATATGTGCGGCGTCTGCATGGTGGGGCCTGGCAACCTTTTTGTGCGGAACAGGGTGATGTCCTTGATGAGACCTTCGGGCTGATGGTGTACCAGGAGGATGTGGCAAAAGTAGCGGTTGCCCTGGCAGGATTCAGCCACGCCGACGGCGACGGTCTGCGCAAGGTCATGGCCAAAAAGGATAAGGCTTTGAAGCTTGCCAATTACCAGGCGATGTTTTTTGCCGGATGTGCAGCCCGGGGCGTATCCCCTGAAGCGGTGGCCGAGATGTGGCGAATGATTCTCAGTTTCGACGGCTATTCCTTTTGCAAGCCCCATTCCGCATCCTATGCCCGGGTATCGTTTCAGGCCGCCTATCTAAAAAGACACTATCCGGCGGAATTCATGGCGGCGGTTATTTCCAATCAAGGTGGCTACTATTCGACCTTTGCCTATGTCTCCGAGGCTAAGAGGCTCGGCCTGCGGATCCTTCCCCCCGATGTGCAAAAAAGTCTGTTACCTTGGTCCGGCCTTGGACAAGAGATGCGTGTCGGGTTGCAGACGGTGCACGGCCTGTCGGGAGAATTTCTCGAAAGTCTTCTGGCCGAGCGGCAGAAAAAGAACTTTCAAGGTGTCGGCGATTTTTTTCAGCGCACCCATCCGGCCGACAATGAAGCTGTGGCACTCATCGACGCCGGTGCCCTGGATAGTCTTGCGCCGGGCAGCAACCGCACCGTTCTTCTCTGGCAGTGGGCGAGTTTTCAGCGGGTCATGCACGACAAGCGGTGTCTCTCCCTGTTTGGCGTTCGGTTGCCTCCGGCGCCACCGCTTCCACCTCCGGACCGGCGCAGCAAGGCGCGCAAGGAATTCGCCGTCCTCGGTTTTCTCTGTGACGACCATCCCCTTCGGTTTCTTAACGCTCCGGCGAAGGGGTTGGTGAAGGTGATCGATCTGTCGCACCTGGTTGGTCGACGGGTACTTCTCACCGCTTGGCTGTTGACCGGCAAGCTGGTATCGACGCGGAGTGGCGAAGCCATGGAATTTCTCACCTTCGAGGATGAAACGGGGCAGGTCGAGACAACATTTTTCCCCGAGGTATATAAAACATACGCCCATATTCTACGGAGTGGACGAGGGTATATCCTGGCGGGGCTGGTGGAGGAGGATTATGGTGCATTGACGCTTACTGTTGAACGAGTGACAGCTCTGAACCGTTGAAATATTGTTTGAAAATGTCACAAAGTAGCGTATAAAGGTTGGGTATTGGCTCCTGACAAAAATAAAGTGACGAAATGAAAAAAGCAAAGCGTATCCTTGTGATAGATGATGCACCGACAGCCCTCGACCTGGTGCGAAGGATTCTCGAGAACGAGGGCTATGAGGTCCAGGTGGCGACCAATGGCCAGGATGGAGTGGAGCTTTTTCGTAGGCAATCCTGCGATCTGGTGATAACCGACATGGTTATGCCGGTCAAAGACGGTCTGCAGACCATTCTGGAATTGCGCGAACAAGCCCCCGAGCTTCCGGTTATTGCCATATCAGGGGGTGGGGCCATTTCCAAGGAAAGGTATCTCACCGTAGCCGGCTATCTGGACAGAGTAACTGCCATAGCAAAACCGTTTACCGTTGAGGCTCTGGTTGCCGCTGTGGCCGATCTTCTTCGGGATGGGGAGCAAGCGGCCGAGGAGTGAGATGGTCGTTGCTCATTCTTAAAAAACAAAAAATCAATTTCTAAGATACTAAGATATACTCTATTGACATGGTCTTTCATCACGGCTCCTAACCGCAGAGGTGCAAAATGAATTCGGTGGCAAAAGTTGGTATGACCCTCAATTACGTGATTGACTCCAGTTGTTCCAAGTACCGGGACATGGCGGCAATCGGAATGGCGATGGAAAAGCCGCTCACCTATGGCGAATTTCATGAGCGGATCATAGCTCTTGCCGCCCGGTTTTTCCGGGAGGGGGTGAAAAAAGAAGATCGAGTGGCCATTCTTGCCGAGAATTCCCATAACTGGGCGATTGCCTATCTGGCCACTGTTCGCCTCGGCGCCATTGCCGTACCTATTTTGCCCGACCTGCCGGAGAGTGATGTACACCATATCCTCGGTGAGATGCAGGTTAAGGCCCTGTTTACCACCCAGAAACAGATCGAAAAGATCTATGAACTGCGCACGGAACTGACCTGTCCGGTGATCACCCTCGACGACTATGCCGCAGAGATTGGTGTCCTTCCGGTCATTACCTTCTCCGGCTATTTGCAAGATGCCTTGACGGCCTTACGCGACAATCCCGATCCTCCGGTTTTCGCCGAGGTGGCCGAGGACGACCTGGCGTCGATCCTCTATACTTCCGGCACCTCCGGGTATTCCAAGGCGGTCATGTTGACCCATAAAAATCTGACGGCCAATGCCTATGCTGCCGCGGGTCTCAAGGTAATCCCACCTGGTTCGGTGTGGCTGTCCATCCTACCCATGTCCCACACCTATGAATTTACCTGTGGCTTCATCCTCCCGGTATTGTGTGGTGGCCGTATAGCCTATGCCGGTAAAACGCCGACCCCGGCGATCCTCCAGAAACTCTGCGCCCATGAGAAGCCTTTTGCGATTTTCGCCGTGCCCCTCGTTCTCGAAAAGATCTATAAAAAAAGGGTCTTGCCCCAGATTGAAAAAAGTCCGCTCCTCGGCCTGTTGTGCAAGATTGGTCCGACCAGGCGGTTGATTTCACGTAAAATCGGTGCGAAATTGTGTGCTTTTTTCGGTGGCAACCTCCAGCTCATGGGTGTGGGCGGGGCGGCGCTTAACCCGGAAGTGGAAATGTTTCTCCATGAAGCCAGGTTTCCCTATCTGGTCGGTTACGGGATGACGGAATCGGCACCACTCATTGCCGGCGGACCGGCCGCTGACCGGACAATTGCCATCGGTTCGACCGGTAAACCGATTCCCGGAGTTCAGGTGAAAATAGCGAAGCCTGATCCGGAAACGGGAATCGGTGAGATCACCGTCTGCGGGCCCAATGTCATGAAAGGCTACTATCAGGATAGGGAGGCAACCGAGGCGGTTCTGACCGCCGACGGCTGGCTCTCCACCGGAGATCTTGGGGTTTTTGACAAAGAGGGGAATCTGCATGTTCGCGGCCGTTCAAAAAACGTCATCGTTTTGGCGAGCGGCGAGAATGTTTATCCCGAGGCCATCGAGCACAAGCTAAATACCTCTACCTGGGTCGTTGAAAGCCTGGTTCTCGAGAATAATGGGCAGATAGAGGCCTGGATTTATCCCGATTACGAGTTCATCGACGAGCAGACCGCCGGCAGTTCCCGTGTTGATCGCCGGACCTATATAGAAAATTTGCTTGAGACCATGCGTATTGATCTGAATGAGCAGCTTCCCAAGTCCTCACGGCTGGCGAAGATCTTTGAGCGCCGCGAGCCTTTCATCAAAACCGCCACCCATAAGATCAAACGCTATTTGTATAATGGGACCGCCATGGTGGGTTGAAAACCGGAACATGCTGATCAAGAAGAAAACCATTTGTCCGCTCGACTGCCCCGACAGCTGCGGCATGATAGCCACCGTAGTCGACGGACGGGTTACCGCGCTTTCCGGCGACAAGGAACATCCCTACACCAGGGGTTTTATCTGCAGGAAGATGCGACGGTATCCGGAGCGGGTGTATGGCGAGCACCGGGTGCTGTATCCACAGATACGAATCGGCAGAAAGGGTGAGGGGAAGTTTCGGCGAATAAGTTGGGACGAGGCTCTGGATATTCTTGCCGATCGTTTAACCGAGACGAGCAGGCGCTTTGGCGGGGAAGCGATTCTGCCCTATTCCTACGCCGGTAACATGGGGGCGGTCAACAGGTTCGCAGGTTACCCCCTATTTCACCGGCTGGGCGCCTCGCAACTCGACCAGACTATCTGTTCCGCCACCGCCGGGGCGGGGTGGTCTTGCCAATGCGGCACTACACCGGGATGTCCCCCGGAAAATAGTGTCGATGCCGAGTTGATTGTCGCCTGGGGCATCAATATCAAGGTCACCAA
>JAZDOW010000070.1:0-6179 GCA_043798185.1 Pseudomonadota bacterium
AAATATGAAAAGCGGCGGGGGCGGCAGGATATGCGGGGTAATTATAGGACTTCAGGGCGGGATAAAGGGGAGGGGTATAGAGCGTTACACTATTTTGTCATTTTTTCAGAAAAATGCGTTACACTATTCGCATCTTAACAACCGAGAGAATCAATTTCCTTTAAATACTTGAGAAAACTTGTCGGGTTTTTTGTCCAAAATACTATACACTCAATATGATTTGGAGATAAGTCGATTCTGCTAATTTGGTTTTTATTAAATGGATTTTGAACATACACAAAACCTTCAAGCAGTCTTCGAATAAACCATTTTGAATAAAAGGCGGGAATATCTGTTCTTCGACTCGCACTTATAATCATATATTTATCACCTTGGCATATCTTATAGAATTTGCATTCAATTTAGGCTGAATGAAATCTCTGTCTTTATCTTCGTAGAAAAACCCACAATGATGCTTTTCTTTATTTTCAAATTCAAGGTTAACATTACACGAAAGATTCTCAAATAAGCTATGTTTTAAACTGTGAACCTTTTGGCGGTCATTATCATTAATAGTTACCGCTGAAATAGTATTTGACGCAAAAGAGCTAATGAACTCAGCAAGTATTTCAATGCGATTGCTGTCAAACTCAGAAAGAAAGTATGAAATTGTAAAAAGATTATACTTTCTTTCTGCTAACGCCCATTTCTCTTTAACACCTACATCAAAATTACTTCTTTTTGTAACAAAATCAGTCAGATACCTCCGGCAGAGCCGGAGGCTTGAAAACGTTGACCGCTCAAAGCGGTTGTAAACCAATGGCCACCTAAAGGTGGCAGCTAATCAAACAGTTGTAACTGATCAATGCGTTGATCTTCTGCAACTTGCTTCTTAATGTACTTACGGATGGTTTCTTCATCTCTTCCAACTGTTGATACAAAATAGCCTCTGGCCCAGAAACTTTGGCCGGTAAAATTCTTCTTTCGTCCAAGGAACTCTCTTGCAACATGGATTGCACTCTTGCCCTTGATGAAACCTACTACCTGAGCTACGCTGTATTTGGGTGGAATCGATATCAGCATGTGAACATGATCCGGCATAAGGTGACCTTCTTCCACAGTACTCTCTTTCTGGTTAGCCAGATGCCTTAACATTTGACCAAGATGAATTCGCAATTCTTCATAAAGAATTTTTCTTCGACATTTTGGTATCCAAACGATATGATATTTACACTCCCAGACCGTGTGATTTAAACTATGGTATTCTTTCATTTTTAAGCCTTCCTTGCTGTGTACTTTGAGCGGTTCACAGCGACGATGCTTAAATAGAATCCCGTAAATGTCAAACTCTGTGAGTCCCCCGGCATAGCCGGGGGTTTACCCATTATTAATTACATCGGTATTTTTAATTCTTTCATTCACAAAACCTGCCATATTGTTCCAATTCGTTTCTCTGTCTACTCTAAGTATATAAATATCCTTTTTATCTTTTATTAATCCAGATCGTTCCAAACCATGAAAATACTTTTTAACTGCAAAAGAGTCGCTTCCAGGCCCACCACCAATGTTCATAACGTTTATAGTATTCAGATTTAATAGCTTATCTATATACTCCGGAGGAAGAAGTTTTAAAGCCTCAATATTTTCTCTTACATGAACGGGGAAATAACGACCGACATAAATATTAATTTTGAGATCACAATCATAGCTAATAATATTATCGTTGAAAAATTGATTCTGGAAGCAATCGAGACAACCTGATGCCCCAGGTGTCGCATTTTGGCATACTATTTCAATATTTTCAGAAACATAATCAATACATTTTCTGATTATTACATCCATTCTTTTTTCTCCACATTTGCACTCAACACCAAAATCAGCCAGTAACGACAGATGTCGAATATATTTTTGTTCAAATTATATCGTCAGTCCACCTTGAAAAGCCAACACAACAAATACTAACGGTGAAATTCGGACCGAACTTAAGCTATTTCATAAATTGAAACCCATCGCTGATATCCCCCAACAGCTTATTTATCGATTTAATCGTCTCGTCATCCGGTTGCGTTTCGCCGTCACCGAGTTCAATCTGAACTTGAAAGGTCATTGGGATATTGGCTTTGTTCTTGATCTCGAGCAACTTAGGAATAATATCGCCAAGGTCTTGGATTTCGGAAGGCTTCAACTCGCTACGGGCAACAAGGATATTGGAATTTGTCTTGATTCCCCCGAAACCCGATTCAACGCCTTTATAGCCGCCGTCAGAATCAGAGACAGCAGAAATTTTTAGTTTTATACCTTGTGCGGATGGGTACTCACAGGGCCATTTCCCGGACTTGGGGTCAAGCTGAGTGAACCGGGCGTTGATTGACGCCGACACTACATCACTCACTGTTTTCCACGGCAATGTTTGACCAAATTTCTGGGAAAGCGCGATGTTGATGGAAAGCGCGGTGGCTTCCTCTTTTTTCCACGCATCAGGCAAAGTCTCAGGCAATATCTCGGCTGCCATAATCTGAACGGGCGGCCGCTGTATCAACGCATGCTCTGTAAGGACTCCCGCCGGAATCGGTTCTGCAAGAATGCTGGCAGGACCATTGGTCAGCCAAAGTGCGCCGGATTCGACCGAATCTTTAACGGATGCTTTGATAACTTCTGTTGATGCCTTGGGAATCGGCAGGGGTTCCATATATCCATCGCGTTGAACCTGAACTACATTTGTGCCGTTAAAATAATCAATCACAGCCTGAACGGATATTGCATCGCTCTTCCACAGATCCGGCAGCCGATCCGGCTCCAGCAGTGATGATGCGACTTCTTGCAACTCCGCGGCTTCGGATAATATCAATTCGAGGGAGGGGTCGTTCATCGCTGTTTCATCCGGACGCGAATACCACCAAGTGCGGGATGAACCATCAGGGCGCGTCAGGCGCAACACAAATGCACCCAGTTGACAGCCTTCGACCAACGTATCGATGATCGCCTGGGCTTTGAGCATTTTGGGTAAATGGGGAAGTTGTGCAAAAGAACCGGACAAGTCCTTTACCCGGCGGCTTGTCTCGCCCTGCCGCCACAAATCGTAAGGACCGTCCGGCAACAGCGCCTCCGACGAGATCGACGAATCCTGTATGCGAGAACGCAAATCGTTTTTAATAATCGTAAAATGAGGCTCGTCGGTCACGTTGATCTTGAATGCCTGTACCTCATTTTTATCGGACACCGTTACAACCGTGCAGTAAGCCTGCCTGATAGCATCCGGAATGCGCCCCTTTCCCTTGTCGAGGTTGATAGAGAGTGTCTGCATTCGTGCGACATCCACATTGCCGTCCTTTTGTTGCTCCTTAAGACTGACACCCACCTGTTCCCACGCCAGATAGTCGCGGACACTTGCGGATGCGACCTCAAGGCCGTCTTTGGAAGGGGCCAGCAGAATGATGGCGTTTCGGTAAACACGCGGTTTTTCAGGCCCGGTGGTTTCATCCAGATAACGTTTGGCCTCCGGGCCGGGTTTTCCGGAATCACTTGCCCCACTCGGACCCAGAATGCCGTAGTGGAAAAGACCGTCATCTTCAATATCTCTGGGTTTTGCCGGCAGGGTATGCACCCGGACACCTACGGCATTGGCTCCGGTCGATAGGGTCTTGGCCCTGCCGATTTCATCCAACAGCCGGGCGCGCACCACATCATCGGAAACACGGCTCACAGCCACAGCATGCATTTGGGTGAGATTCGGACGATTGCCCAGACGCCATGTCCCCTGCAGCTCATTTTCATTGGCAGCCGTATATTGATCATCCAGCCAGAAGCTGACTTGCGACCAGCGCATCAGCCCTTTTTCCAGCTCGATTTTGTCCGGGCGGTTGGGAGCGATCAGAACCGTCAAGTCGCGGGTTTTGGCGCTTTGACCGATGGGCAGGGAATGCAGGAACGTCGTAACGATTGCCTGCTCCACTTCACGAAAACGCAGGCCAACAGAATCTCGTTGAATATCACGTGCCCGCTCCAACTCGCCTTCGATAACTCCCGTCCAGGCCTGCCGCTTCCCTTCGTGTCCTTCGGTATCTGCGACCGTCACCAGCTCGCGCATGGCCTCGGACAATCCTTCTTTCCCCGATTGCGGGAGAAACACAGATGGACCAATCAATGGGCTGGTGTCCCATTTTTCCGCCTCTCGCAGCGCCAGTGCAAAAGTTCGCAGCACCCCTCGCGTCCGCTGAAAGCGATCCAATTGTGTCCACTTGGCGTAAAACACCTCGGTCAGATCCGGGTGAAAAGGAAAGCTTCGAAGAAACCGTGCTTCGACATCCGCCCCCTGTCTCCGGGTCTGTTCATCCAGGTCAAAAAGCCCCTTGAGCGCTGCCTGAACATGCGGGCGGAATGCGTCGCGATCCTTGATGGATTCGGGTGTAAAAAAACGGCGGCGCAAAACCTCCGCCACGTCCTCCTTGACGACCGGCTCAACGGCTTCCTCGCGCTGGCGCTGGAAGATGTCGTAAAGCTCGCCCTGAAGTCTCCGCCCGAAAACGTCGGTCTTTAACGGATCGCTTGCCAGCAAAGATGCCACGATGCAGCATTGATCCACCTTGGTTGCCGCCTGCGTCAGGTACTGAAAAAAGTTGATGATCCGGTCCTTCCACCTGGCGTCCAAGGCCACTTTCTCGCGAACGTACATCAACACTTCGTCGATGAGGATCAAAACGCCCAAACCATCATTGACCGGAATTTCCAATAGCTCGATCAACAGATTCTCCGCCGGCGCGGATTCGCGCTCTTCGGCTTTGTTTTCCGCGTTTAGAATCCTGAGCCCATCGTCTCCGGCAATCTGAAAGGCAAGGACGCTCCAGGGTTGCTTGAGGGTCCGTTTGGTTCCCTTTGGATCGCAAACCACCATGCCCTTCTCAACATCGAGTTTGTCAAAACAAAGGCAGGCAACGCGGGCTTTTGGCGGTTCCTGGCCAATCGCTTCACGGAATTCAGCCACCGCCGACAACTTGGGCAAGCCGGCCGGATCGGTCATCAAATGCCGCAGCGTTATCAGCGTGTGTGTCTTGCCCCCGCCATAGGTCAGCTCCAACTGGCGGACTGCTTTGTCGTTCTTGCCGGCTACCCGCAAAGCCACATCCCGTACCAATTGCCTCAGATTATAGGTCGGAAATGTCAAAGCGAAAAAATGTTTCGGATCTTCATATACCGGGCGCTTCCCGCTCTGCATGAGGACTTCGTAAAGATCCGCGGCGAACATATGCATCGGCAGTTCGCCTGATTTGAGATCGTCGCGTAAAGTCACGACTTCATGCCAGCTTTTCCATGGATTCTTCGCCATAACATTGCTCCTTGTCAGGTGATTTCTATCGTGAAGAGACCGACGCGGTTTTCAAATACCACGCATCCACTATACCATAAATGGCGGTATGCGTGGCTTTACCTTGATTTCAGTCAGTTATTCAACGTTCTACACCAGTTCAATAAGTTCAAAAAACGTGTTCTATTTCAACCCGTATCAACCAATTCTACCAGTATTCTACCAGACCTACCCTACGTGCCATTTAACATCCAACCCACTCAATGAGCATACAATCTGAACCATTTCTCCCACCCCCCAGTGGAAAAGCAGATGAGATTGTAAACGTTTGTAATCCCCAGTCGTATCAACGTCCCAAAACGGAAGCGATGAACATTATCAATGCCACTGAAAAATTATCGTACCAGTCTGCATCAATCATTACACCAGCGAAAGTGTGTTCGTGTGCCAGCCGTGAAACTGTAATTACAGTTCGCCCCAAAAAGTGTAATAAAATGGCAAATAGGGTAAAATATTAATGATTACAGTAGAATAGAAATTACACTTTGAAAGCCATTACGATTGACATTCAATAAGGTATCTGTCGCAATAAATAGCCTGAAATATACCTGTAATGACATCGAAAGCCTGACCTGGTATGGTTGGTCTTTAATTTTGTTCCAGTCAAAAACACATAGAATTGAGCAAATTATCCAATAATATTTTACTGGGTTTATTTTACCTTGTTTTGTGTTTTGTGTTTTGTGTTCAGTATATCACTCGACTTTGGACATTTTTAATAATGAAGCCACTCGATTTATATAGGATAAATAACAGTGTGTTAGAAATAGGTGAAATCATGATTTAACAATGAATGCATCTATTTCCGATATAATTCGAAAAGCATTTGCCTATTCAT
>JAZDOW010000083.1:0-21344 GCA_043798185.1 Pseudomonadota bacterium
GCAAGGTGAAAACCATCACCATTTTTACATCGTCGCCGAGGGTGAGGCGGAACTGACGATAAATGTCGAGGGAGGCGGTCAACACACGGTCGGTCATATCGGCCCAGGCGGCCACTTCGGTGAAACGTCGCTGCTGACCAACAGCCCCAATAGCCTGAATGCCAGGGCCATAACCCGTTTAACCCTCCTTCGTTACAACGCCGATACCTTCAATACCGTCCTGCTTGCCAATACAGTTATACAACAGCAACTGAGCGTCGCGCTTGCCAAACGTCTGCGGGTTTCCTTTCAGGATCATGCCGATTCCCTCACCAAAACAAGACACAGCCGCAAGGACTCCACCCGTAACCTCGATCCGACATTTTTTACCGAACAGGCTCCGCCTTTTATGGCGAATCTCACTCTCGATTCCGACCGGGAGATTCGCTTTGCCGAATCGACCATTGCCCGGCAGATCAATAAAGCCGTACAGCGGTTCAGCAACAACCTCGAACCGGTGCTTCTCTCCGGTGAGTCCGGGACCGGCCGAAGAATGATCGCCGCCGAAATCCACAGGGCCTGCGCCTATCAAAACGGTCCTTACACGGAAATCGATGTTCGCAGCATTGACCCCATGCAACTGGAGGTGGATCTTTTCGGCTACGAACGGGATTCTCCGGCCTTCTCGCAAATCGCCCAGTTGGGGATTTTTGAAAGGCTGCAGGCAGGAACTGTGGCCCTCTACAACGCCGAGTATATGGAGCCGGACTGCCAGCGGCAGCTGGCTGGACTCTTAAAAAAACGGAATTACAACAATATAACAGGTGACAAAAGTGGGCCGCTGCACTCCCGAGTCATCCTCATCTGCAACGACGCATCCGGTCAGCAAGACGGCCACAACCGCTTGCTGCCTTCCCTCTATGCCCTCTTTGCCGGCCAGCATTTCCGGGCTGCTCCGCTGAGGGAACATCGTCGGGACATTCCCCGCCTGGTCAAATATTATCTTAAACGCTACTGCCTGCAATACGGCAAGACCATCACCCAGGTAGACGACCAAACCCTGGGCCGCTTCATGAACTATGACTGGCCGGGAAATCTGACGGAAATGGCCGGCGTCCTGCAGCGCGCCGTCCTCCTTGGTAAAAGCCACGAACCCCTTAACCACCAGATTATTCTCGGGGTACCGAAGTCCGAAGGTAAGTGGGAATTCAATCTCTTGCGCCTACCCAAGGTTCGAACCTTTCTCGCCAGTCGCCTCTTTCCGGTACTGCCGCGGGCAATTGTCGGCATTTTCTTCGTCCTTGTTCTGCTCATCCTCGTCTTTGGTCCTGCATCTGCCGAAAAAAATATCGGCCTCACCCTCAGTTGGGTGGTTGGTTGGCCCCTGCTCATTTTTTCATTCTTCTTTCTCGCCCGCACCTGGTGCAGCGTCTGTGGCTTGTCTGTGCCGGGATGGCTGGCGCAATTTGTCCTCAAACCTGAACGGCCCACGCCGCAATTCATCCGACGCTATTCCGGCTGGATAATGGCCTTTTTGTGCATCCTCCTTTTTTGGATCGAAACCGCCTGGAACGCCTATCAATCGCCGCGACTCACCGCCTGGATCATCCTCACCATCACCTGCGGCTCACTTTTTTTCAGTATGTTTTTTAAACGGCGAGTCTGGTGCCGATATCTTTGTCCACTTGGAGCCATCAACTCCCTGTTCTCTATGCCGGCGATTCTCGAACTGCGCGCCAACACCCATATGTGTATGAACCGCTGCATCGACCATTTATGTTACAACGGCGACGACACAGCCGATGGCTGCCCTATGTTCCGCCATCCTTTTCTCGTGGATAACAACCGGGATTGTATCCTTTGTGGGCAATGCGTCAAAAACTGCAAACTGAACTCCATTCATCTTAATCTCCGCCTGGCCCCGCAGGAGTTGTGGAATCAGCAATCGCCGCGTTTGGAAGACAGCTTTCTCGTGGTCAGTCTGGCAGCTATTTTTTATCCGTTTGCCATCAACCAAAAAGATCCGGCTTTTATCGGAAATTTGGCGGAAATTCTCCACCGCATCGGCCTGCCGGAGAGTTCACCCCTTGCGGCGGGGATCTTTTTTCTGACCTGCATTGCCATCTACCTGACCGGCTATACCCTGATGTCGCAAATCATGGCACGCATCACCGGCAATAGCCTCAAGGCAACTGCGGCAATTCTCGGTTACGGCATGATTCCTCTGGTCCTTGGTGCCTTTATGGCTGCACACCTGGAGATCTTGGTGGGCGGTCTCTGGCTGCTGTCGGCCAACCTCATGGATATGGTCGGCATGGAGGCTGTTCACATGCAAAGCCGAGTCATGAGTCGTGACGCCACCTTCGTTTTTCAGTTCATTACCGTTTCCGGCGGCTTGCTTGCCTCGCTCTATGCTACGCAACGGATCATCAAACGGCTGCTGGCCGGTCGTCGTTATTTATGGAAAATGTTCTTGCCTTCCGCTCTGCTGCTCTGCCTCTCTGCTCTTGCCTATCTCTACCTTTTGTGATCAACAGGTAACCAGGGGAACCAGAGCTGCAACAGGCGAAACAGGCCCAACGTGAATTCAACATGCAAACCGAGATTCATCGCCTGGAACGACTGGGCGTCCTCCGCTCCCTCATGCATAAGAGGGATCCGGAGGACGCCGCATGGGGCCTATAAGGATATCACCGAAGTCAGCGGGATCTGGTTGAGGTCATCAACCACCCTATCGCCGCTAGCGGTGGTGAAGGGCTAACAGAAGATCAGGGTGCAAGTCGGTTTATGGTCCAAATTCCCGCATCTCTCTCTTTGGTGTAGAGGAAGCGGTCGTGCAACCGGTTTTGCCCACCCTGCCAAAACTCGATCTCCACCGGTTCAACACGGTAGCCTCCCCAAAACGAGGGCAGCGGCACCTTGCCTTCGCCTATCTTGGTCTTCATTTCCTGAAACTTCTGCATCAGTATTTGCTTTGATGTCAGTGGGTGGCTCTGACTCGACACCCAGGCGGCCATCTGGCTTTCCTTCGGCCGTGACATGAAATACTTGGCCGATTCGGCGACGGAAATCTTTCCGGCCACGCCGTTGATCATTACCTGTCGCTCAAGCTCAAGCCAGACAAAGAGCAGGCTAACTTGGGCGTTGCCGGCTATTTCCATAGCCTTGCGGCTTTCAAAATTAGTAAAAAAGACAAACCCTTTCTGATCAAAATACTTGAGCAATACAGTTCGCTGGCTGGGCCTGCCATTACCGCCGACCGTTGCCAGAACCATCGCCGTCGGATCGGCGACCTCCGTCTTCCTGGCCTGTTCGAACCAGGCCGAAAACTGCAATACCGGGTCAGTGTTGAGATCGGCGCGTGACAGCCCACCCTTCAAATATTCCCGTCGAAATTGACTTACATCCACACTACCCTCTCAAAAGAAAACACCGGCGGCACGAGTAGAGAACTTGTGCCGCCGGTGCAGGTTTCAGCCTTCTTTTATGCCTTCAAGCTTCCAGCTCTGGGTACCAGTCGGTCTGGCCCAGGTCCACTCTTCATTAAATTTTACCGGGCTGGTCATACTGCCGGAGACCAGTTCGCCACTTTTATCATCAACTGTATAATCAAGAAGATTGGCGGTAAAGCGCACGGTGACATAATCTTCACTACCGTCGCTGCCGGCCTGAATGATCTCAACGCCACGCACGGCAATGGACTCCAGTTTATTGATATGGCCCTTGCTGCGCATTTCAGTGAAATATTCCTCATACTCGCGGGCCATTTGCTCGCCCAAGAGATGGCGGTAAGACGCAAGATCTCGACGCATCCAACCGGCCTGGACTTGAAAAAAAACGTCGGAAGCTACTTCGGTAAAATGAGTTGGATCGAAATCCCGGTCGGTTTGCTTAATCTGACTAATTCCGTCCGCCACCAGATTCTCGCCGATTATCGGTGGCGGTGGCGGCGGCGGTTGGGCGGAATTATCGTTGCCTCCGCCGAAGATACTGGATGGCTGGAATCCCTGCTGGCTATATTGGCTGGGGCCCCGAGAACCACCTCCCTGTCGGGCATTGCTGAACCTCCTGTAGAGAAAGTAGCCAATACCGCCAAGAATCAAGAGAGGGAGAATGCCCATGCCGGAACCTCCCCCCCCAAACATCGAGCCAAAGAGCATGCTGCCGATGGCGCCGCCAACGAGTCCACCCATCAAGCCACGACCGAAACCACCACCGGCAGGAGAAGCAGCCGGGGAAGAAACTCCGGGTTTGCTGGCGGGAGCCTTGCTCGGGCTTGAGCTAAAGGACCTCCCTCCCGATTTGGAGCGGGCATCGGCATTGTCGGCCATCAGCCCTCCTTCAATGAGGGTGATTGCGAGAAGCACCAAAAAAATCGGTACCAATCTTTTCCATAATGTTGCCATAGTCTTTTCCCATTTCCTTTTCTGTTTTTTGTTGATCATTCCCAAAGCGGGACTACATTAAATTGCTCTATAATATAGTACACCTTCATAAAGATGCCAGAGATAAAGCTGAGTTGAGCAGATTGACTGCTCAAACGAAACTTATGCCCTTGCGGTATAAACCCCTTTCCCCTGACGATACCCGCATGCTGATTATTCATCCGCCCCTTTGTAAACCATGTGAGCCGCCGGCCGCTCTCCCCTACCTTTCCGCGGCGCTCACGGCCCATGGCCACGCATGTACGGTTTGCGACATGAATATTGAGGGACTACAGTACATCTTCCGCACCGCAACGGCCGCCTCCGACACCTGGTCGGTTCGCGCCTTCAAACACTTGGAAAACAATATCGCCACCCTGCAGAATCTAGACAGCTACCGCAGCTTTGACCGCTATAGCCGGGCTGTGGCCGATATCAACCGGGTTCTGGAAGTTGCCGGCAGGGGCTTCAACTTGCAGCTGTCGCTTGCCAATTATCAGGACAATGGTCGGTCACCCCTAAACAGCGCCGACCTCAGACAAGCCGCCAAAGACTACCGTTCAAATATATTTTTTCCCTATTTCAGTAAGAGACTTGAGGATCTTCTTCAGCAGGAATCCCACACCAATATTGGCTTCTCCCTCAGCTATCTCAGCCAGGCCCTGTGCACCTTCGCGATGATCGGCTACCTACGGGAGCATCACCCGGAAAAAACCATTATCCTCGGCGGCGGATTAGTCACCACTTGGCTCAGCAATCCTGTGTGGCGCAATCCCTTTGCCGATCTTGTTCATCACTTTATTGCCGGACAAGGAGAAAAACCGCTGCTGCAACTCCTCGGCACTGAGCAAAATAGAAACCATGTGCGGCCATCCTATGCTGGACTGCGCGACAATCCCTATCTTGCACCGGGATTTATTCTCCCCTATGCCACATCCTCCGGTTGTTTCTGGAAGAAATGCAATTTCTGTCCGGAAACCAGCGAAAACAATCCCTATCGCCAGGTACCGCCGGCAACCACAGTGGCAGACTTGCGCTATCTTACGGAGACAACGGCACCGAGTCTTATCCATCTCCTTGATAACGCCATAAGCCCGAGCACGCTCCGCGCTTTAAGCGAGCATCCTCCGGGTGCCTCCTGGTACGGCTTTGTCCGTTTCGACGCTCTTCTTGCCGACCGTGACTTCTGCAGAAGCCTGCGGGTATCCGGCTGTGTCATGCTGAAACTGGGTCTTGAATCCGGCGACCAGAATGTTCTCAACAGTATGAATAAGGGAACCGATCTCCGACAGGCCGCAAAGGTTCTGGAAAATCTTCATGAAGTGGGTATTGCCAGCTATGTCTATCTTCTTTTCGGTACCCCTTCGGAAACCCGAAAGGAAGCCGAGCGCACCCGAAATTTTATTGAGGAATATCACCAGGCCATAGGCTTTCTGAACCTGGCAATCTTCAACCTGCCCATCTGCAGCGACGCCACCCCATCCTTGTCGGTGACTGATTTTTACACCGGCGATCTGTCAATTTACCACAGCTTCATCCACCCCCTAGGCTGGAACAGAAAAGAGGTACGGCGCTATCTTGACTCTACTTTCAAAAGGTCACCGAAGATCGCGCAAATCATCAGGAAAGATCCGCCGATATTCACCTCAAACCATGCACCGTTTATGAAATAGTTGCAGAGATTGAAGGTGGACGTTACTGTACCAAATTTTCCGCGGCTTATTTATTTAATCGGGGCCAAGCGCAACAAAAGCTCCATCACCAGGAAATAAAATGAATTTCGCAGGCATACTTTCTGCCATTCTCGCGGCCCTGTTTATGGGAACAATCGGGGTTTTTTCGCGTAAATCCGGCCTTGATGCCGAGGTTATCACCTTCTTTCGCCTGTTTTTCGGAGCCGGCTTTCTGGTGATCCTCCTGCTTGTTACCCGCAGGCTCCGCTTGCTCCTGATCTGGCCGACCTGGCCGGTCATCATCAATGGTGCAATGCTCGCCGGTTTTATCATTTTTTATATTCAGGCTATGAATCTCACCACTATGGCCAACGCCATCATGGTCCTCTACCTGGCACCACTCATTGCCGCGGTCTTTGCCCATTTTTTTATGGGGGAACGACTCAACGCACCGAGTGTTATCCTGATCTGTACCGCTCTCTTTGGTTTTGCGATGATGATGGAGTTCAAAATAGATTTCTCATCCGGCACAAACCACATCCTCGGTCTTGGCTTTGCAGGTCTTTCCCTGGCTTGTTACTCATCATTTATCCTCATCAACAGAGCGATCAGCAGCACCATCCATGTCTATACCCGCACCTTTTACCAACTGGTGACCGGCGCCCTCTGCATGGCGCCCTTGCTTGTCGGCGATTTCTCCGGAATAACGGCAACCAATTGGCTTTGGCTGGTTGGTGCCGGATTTTTTCCGGGCTTTCTCGGTATCCTCCTGGCCGTCATCGCCCTGGAAAAATTGCCGGCGGCAACCTTCGGCACCCTCGCCTATTTCGAGCCGATTTTCGTAGTCTTCCTCGGTTGGGTGCTCTTTGCCGAACACCTCAACACCCTGCAGCTGACCGGTTGCCTGCTTATACTCGCAAGCGGTGCAGTCAAGGGTTATTTGACCACCCGCGACGGTCGCAGGGTAAGGGTGCAACACCCTATAAACTGATCCCTAACTGATTTAATGCTTCTATTCCCATTGCCCCAGATGAAAAAACCATTGCACATGTTCTGAAACGCTGTGTGGAGCAATCCAAGTTATCTCATAAAAGCAGCAAATGTGATCGTAGGGTGACTTAATCGATGGAGGAAACGTTTTGACTCTTAAAATCTTTCATTGGCGATTGCTCAAGACAAAAATAACTCTCTTCACATTGGCTATTTTCTTGTTCAGTATCTGGTCGCTTGCACTCTATATCAGCAATTATTTGCGTCAAGATATGCAACATATGTTATGCGCTCAGCAATTCTCGATAGTTTCGTTATTGGCCTCAGAGGTCAATGATGCGTTAGAGACTCGGTTGGAAATCCTGGAAAACACCTCGAAACAAATTAGTTCAGTCACTTTTTCCGATCCGGTTACCCTGCAGACATCGCTAGAACAGCGGCCGGGTTTGCAAGCTCTGTTCAACGGTGGAACCTTTGTCACTGGGGTGGATGGTGTCGCAATTGCTTGTGTTCCTATATCCATAGGACGAATCGGTGCCAGTTACATAGAGAGAGACTCTATTCTCGCCACGCTCAAGGACGGCAAAACGAGAATCAGTAAACCGGTAGTTGGTAAGAAACTGATGGCACCAACTTTCACTATGACGACCCCCATGCACGATGCTGATGATAAAGTAGTTGGTGTCCTGGTGGGTGTAGTCGATTTAAGTAAACCCAATTTCCTCGATAGGATAGCACAATACAAATACGGAACTACTGGTGGCTATTTCATTTTGGCGCCGGAATATCGACTGATTGTTACCGCTTCCGATAAGACCCGGGTCATGCAGCAGTATCCAGCTCCTGGGATTCTTCCGGCAATAGATCGCTTTCTTGCAAAGGACTATAAGGGAGGGTCTTCTGTCTATGTTAACCCACTTGGTATAGAGGTATTGGGTTCCGCAAAAACCATTCCTGTGGCGGGCTGGTTATTGGGTGCAATATTGCCAACTGCCGAAGCCTTTTCCCCAATTCGAGCCATGCAGCGGCAGATAGTCCTGGCTGCCATCCTTATGAGCGTGTTTGTGGGAGGGTTGACATGGTGGGTATCGAAACGTCTGCTCTCTCCCATGATTACCGCGGTGAAAACGCTGTTGGTTTTATCGAACACAGACCAGCCCTTGCAGCCATTACCTATCACTAGTCAGAACGAAGTCGGCGAGTTGATAGGTGGCCTCAATCGCCTACTGGGTACCTTGGCACAACGGGAAGGGGCCTTAAAGGAAAGCGAGCAACGCTACCGTCATATCGTCGAGACCTCGCTTGAAGGCATCTGGATCGGAGACGAAAATCGCCGGACTACATACGTCAATAAAAGATTCGCCCAAATGCTGGGATATGCACCTGAGGAAATGCTTGGGCGGAACGCCAGCGACTTAGTGATGCCCGAGGATTTACCCGACCATTTTGAGAAATTGGTTGTATTTGAACGTTCTGAACAAATATACGAACGCTGTCTACGCAAGAAAGATGGCTGTGAGCTTTGGACTATTATTTCCGCTCGTGGGATGTTTGACAACCTGGGAAACTTCATGGGTTCTTTTGCCATGTTCACCGATATCACTGCACGGAAGCAAGCCGAAGATGCATTGCGGGCCTCACTTTTAGAGAAAGGGATTTTGCTAAAAGAAGTCCATCATCGAGTCAAGAATAACCTGGCGGCAATTATGGGGTTAGTGGAAACTCAGGCCCAGGCCCTCGATAACAAGACAGCCAGGCATGCCATGACAGACCTGGCTGTCAGGATTAAATCGATGGCACTCGTCCACGAGCAACTCTATCAGTCCGAAGACTTCTCCCGGATCGACTTCCAGCACTACCTCGAGACCTTGATTTCTTATCTGCACGTATCCTATACTCATTGCAGTGAGGTCGTTGTCAATGTGGCGGCAATGGGTGTCGAGATGGGGCTTAACAGCGCCATACCTTGCGGACTATTGATATCGGAGCTTGTAACCAACTCCTATAAATACGCCTTCCCGGAAGGCCTGCCCCGCGCCGGAGCCGTTCGTTGTGAAATCACAGTGACAGTGATCTGGGACGGGAAAGCCTACACATTGACCGTGGCCGATAACGGGGTCGGACTACCTGCCAATGTGGATTGGAGTACAGCTGAGACCATGGGCTTGCTGTTGGTCCGGATGCTTGGACAGCACCAGCTCCAAGGCCGGATAGAACTGGACCGCCGGAACGGTACTACCTTCAAATTGTGGTTTACGCCAAAAGACGAAGGGAGAGTGAAGGATGCTGCTTTTGGCACCCAGGAACAGGCGTAGGAGGTTCAATTTGGAACAAAAGACAGTCCTTATTGTTGAAGATGACGCGATTGTGGTTATTCACCTGCGGAATATACTTACGAAATTGGGCTTTAGAGTCAGCGGATCGGTAGCTACGGGGGAGGCCGCCGTTGCAGCCGTTGCAGCCACACCGCCGGATCTCATTTTGATGGATATCAAACTGGCAGGCAAATTGGATGGTATTGCCGCTACCAGGTGTATCCGCGCCATCGCCGATGTGCCCATCATTTTCCTGACCAGTTACACGCAGCATTCCCTGGTTCAAGAGGCAAAGGCTACTTTTCCCTACGGCTATCTGCTCAAACCTGTATCCCAACGGGAACTGGCGGTAACCATTGAGATGGCACTCAACCGCCATATGCTTGACCGGCAAATCAAGGCAAACGAAACAGCCCTGCAAAACGCCAACACAGAATTGGAACAGCGAGTACAAGAGCGCACAGCAGAACTGCTCTCGATCAACCAACGGCTGTGCCAAGAAATCGAAAAACACAAACGTACCGAGATTTCGTTGTACGAAAGCAAAGAGCGCTACCGGCGAATTACCCAGGGGCTGACAGATTATCTCTATACTGTCAGTGTCCGGGAGGGACGGGTTGTGGAAGTACAGCATAATCAAGCAGCTGAAGTGGTCACCGGATATTCATCGCAGGAATATGCGGCTGATCCCGATCTCTGGAAACAACTGGTACTCCAGGAGGATCGTGACCGAGTCTCCGCTCAAGTTCAGAAGATTGTGAACGGAGAAACGGTCTCTCCCATAGAGATCCGCATCCTGCACAAGAACCGGCAGATTCGTTGGGTGAGCAATACCCTGATTCCGGAGTATGACTGCCATGGGATACTGGTGGCCTTCGACGGGTTGCTCAAGGATATTACCGAACGTAAGGCTGCCGAGGAAAAACTGTTTACCAGCAAGGCCACACTCACCACAGTTTTCGACGGCATTTCCCAGCCGCTTATCATGCTGGATGCAACTCTCCGGGTAAAAAGATTGAACAGGGCCGCCAAGGACTACTTTGCATTGCACAGCTATCAGGAAGCAAGCGGCAAATTATGTTATGAAGCCTTCCGGGGAAGATCGAGTCCATGCCGACACTGTGAATACCCCTTTTCCAGCATGCAAGGCTATTCCGGATCCTATGAGCGCCGGGGGGAAGAAGATCCCGACAAACTTGAAAAGGTTGTTGTGGATTTGGTCCAAGATGAATCAGGGGGAGTGGAGGCATATATTATCTGTATCTCCGATATCACCCAGGCAAGGCTGATGGACAGAAAGCTCATCCAGAGTGAGAAACTGGCTTCTTTAGGGCTGCTGATCGCGGGCATCGCGCATGAGATAAACAACCCGAATAATTTTATATACTTCAATACACCGATCCTCCGTTCCTACATCCAGTTCCTTTTGTCCATTACCGATGACTATTTTGCTGCCCACCCGGAGCTGGAGGCCTTTGGCAGATCCTACCCAGCCTTCCGGGAAGATTGCTTCAAGTTGTTAGACAATATAGAGCACGGGTCCAGCCGGATCAACCAGATCGTCGACAACCTGCGAGGGTTTGTCCGCGAACGGGGCAAGGGTGAGAAGTGTCGGATCGATCTGAAACAGGTTATGGAAAAAGGTATTAGCCTCTGTTTCGGACGAATTAAAAAAGTCGTTAAAACCTTTGAAGTACACATTCCGGAAGGACTTCCGTCGTTCATCGCCGATCCATTGGCAATAGAGCAGGTGGTGGTTAACCTTCTTGTTAATGCCGTACAGGCAATGGACAAAGAAAATTCATGGATTGAGCTCAAGGTCACTGGGCCAAAAGAGCCGAAAGGTGAAATATTTATTGAGGTAGCCGATAACGGTTGCGGCATGGATCTCGAAACCAAGAAGAAGATCTTTGATCCATTCTTCACTACGAAGGCCACTGGTGACGGTACTGGCCTCGGTCTGACTATCAGTCACCGATTGGTAATGGAAATGGGAGGGCGCATTGAGGTGTGTAGTGAACCAGGCAAGGGGAGTATTTTTCGAGTTGTGCTTAAAGTGACTTCATAACAATTCTTTGAAAAAGAGGATGAAATACAATGCTCCAAAGCATTTTGCTGGTAGATGATGAGCGGGATTTCTTGGAGAGTCTTGAAAGAGGGCTCTTTCTCGGCGGATTTAGAAATATCCGAACTGAGGCTGACCCTGTAAAAGCAGCCGCTCTCATACAACAAGGTGAGATGGTGGATATTGCCCTACTCGATATCACCATGCCGAAAATGAGTGGCATTGAGCTCTTGGAATGCATCAGAAGTAATAGCCCGACCACTGAATGTATCATGGTGACGGCTGCTGACGAAGCTAGTTTGGCGGTAAACTGCATAAAAAAAGGAGCCTTCGATTATCTGGTTAAGCCTCTTAATATGGAAGAATTGCTGGTGGTGATTCTCAAGGCACTGGAGAGAAAAAATCTCCTTGAAATTCAGAGACTGGGTAAAAATAAAACCATTCCATACCTCAAAAATCCAGCAGCTTTTTCCTCAATAACAACCCAATCTGAAAAGATGATCAGGGTGATGAAGGAAGCTGAACTCCACGCGGCGAGCAAAGTCTCCATTTTAATCACCGGGGAAACCGGAACGGGCAAGGAACTCTTAGCCAAAGCCATTCATAATGCCAGTTCCAGAATATCTAATACCTTTACGCCAATCAACATGTCAGCCTTGACCGCCTCACTCTTTGATGCTGAATTCTATGGCCATACCAAAGGGGCATTTACCGGGGCAATAGAAAACCGAAAAGGCTACCTGGAGATGACTTCCTGCGGTACGCTGTTTCTGGACGAAATTGGTGGTTTACCTTTTGAACTCCAGGGAAAGCTGCTGCGAGTGCTCCAAGAAGGAGAATATTTTAAGCTAGGGACGAGTAAACCCCAGGGAGCGGATGTCCGCTTTATCGCCGCGACCAATGCAAATCTGGAGATATTACAGAGCCAAGGACTCTTTCGAAAGGACCTGTTCTACCGTCTGTGCGGGGCTTGGTTGGATCTGCCCCCGTTACGAGAAAGAAAGGATGATCTGCAAATTCTTGTGCAAACTTTTTTACACAATTATTGCCATAAACAGAGAAGCATTAACATTGAAGAACCGGTCTGGAACCTGCTCAAGGCATATGACTATCCGGGAAACATCAGAGAGCTGAAATCTATTGTGCAACACGCGGTAAATCTGGCCGAAGGTCGGTCGATCTCCGTTCATCACCTGCCCTCCTATGTGATTGCTGCAGCATCTGTTCAAAAACCGACGGCAATCGACACCTTCGAGAGCCCAATCATTCCGCTCGCCACCATGGAAAAAGACTATATTCTCAAGGCTTACCGATATACCGGTGGCAATAAATTACGCACCGCACGGCTGCTGCATATAGGTATCAATACCCTCCGGCGTAAACTTCAAGCATATGGTTTAGATTAGATGTACCAAAAAGAACCACCTGGTCCAAAATGGCACACCTGCTTGCAATGAAAGGCGAGCAGAGGTTCCCTCCGCCGTATAGTCCAAAATGGATCGGCAATACCAATATATCCCCTTCCGCATTTCATGAAACAGAAATTCGGTTGCATGAATTGTCTCTCAATAATTAGATAGTTATCCGTTTTCTTTCCTCGCCTGCCACTTGTGGAGCCAGTCTTGCTTTATAAGATTTCGAAAAGCAGGACTCTATAGCGAATCGACGGTGAGGCTTTTTCTAAAAAAACAATGACGGAGGCGGTACATGCTAAAAAATCTGAAACTAGCAACTAAACTTTTTGGTTCATTTGCAGTGATTTTGACACTTATGGCCTTCGTCGGGGGAGTTGGTTACCAGGCGATGACCGGGGTTGCCGATAGATCAGATAAAATGACCGATGTCAACACCATCGTCCAGTTGATCCTGGAAGCCAGACAGCAAGAAAAAAACTATATGATCAGAAAAGACGATGAGTCTTTGAAAAAACATACCGAAACTCTCACCAAAATTGCTGCGCAGACGATCACTACCAGTGATAAATTTTCCCAACAGACCAACAAAAACCAGATGACCGAGGTCGATAAAGATACCAAGGCATATCTCGCTGCCTTCCAAGTTTATGTTGATTTGGACAAGAAACGTGCCCAAAAAATGGAGGAAATGCGGACGGCAGGTCGTACTATCCTTTCTGAGGTTGAGAAAATGCTGGCGGAACAGAAAAAGATATTGACTGAGAGTCTCCACCAAAAGAGCGAATCAGAGGATGAGATAAAAGAAAGAATCGGCAAGATCGACGATGCCAACCAAATTGTTAAATTGCTAATAGATGCACGGAAGAATGAGAAGGAATTTATCATCTCAAACGGTGGCCAACAATGGAAGGAGAACGTCCTTGCAAATCTCCAAACAATCAAGAACCTGGTGTCAAATTTGAAATCCCGCTTTCGGCAGTCGGCCAATATTTCCCGGGCAGAAGTGGTTCTTGCCGGCATCACTACGTATGCCCAGGAATTTGATGGCTATGGAACTCTCATGGGCCAGCAGAAGCAGGCAGAAACCACAATGGTTGATGCCGCCCGTGAGGCCCAAAAAACCTGTATGGATACTCTGAATGATCAGAAGGCTAAGATGCAATCGCAGATATCCTTTGCCACGACCCTTCTCCTTTCGACATGTATTATCGCGTTTGTCATTGGTGTTCTGCTTGCGACAATTATCACCAGGGGAATTACTGGCCCGGTGAATAAAGCTGCCAACCTTGCGGTAACTATGGCAAAGGGAGATTTCACCGCGATATTGGATATTGACCAGAAAGATGAAATAGGTGTAATGGCAGGCTCTCTTAACTCCATGGCAGGAAAGTTAAGTTCAATGATCCGAGAGATTGTTGAAGGTGTTAACAATCTCTCGGTATCTTCTTCGGATCTTGCGGCAGTCTCGCGACAACTTTCCAATTCGGCCCAGGACACTGCTGATAAGTCCGGTTCGGTTGCCGCCTCAGCTGAAGAGATGAGTGTTAATATTCAGTCGGTTTCAGCGGCCATGGAACAATCCTCGGCGAATGTCTCCATGGTTGCCTCTGCTACCGAAGAGATGACGGCAACCGTGCATGAGATTGGCCAGAGCGCGGAGAAAGCCAGGGCTATCTCGGAAAATGCGGTGATGCAATCGAACATTACCTCAGAAAAGGTAACGGCTTTAGGAGAATCCGCGAAAAAGATCAATAAGGTGACAGAGACCATCACTGAAATATCAGAGCAGACAAATCTGCTCGCCCTGAACGCAACAATAGAGGCCGCAAGGGCCGGTGAGGCGGGCAAAGGTTTTGCTGTTGTAGCCAATGAGATAAAAGAGCTGGCGCGTCAGACTGCCGCAGCAACAGTGGATATCAAAAACCAGATAGATGACATGCAATCGACAACGGTCTCAACCATTGACGATATAGGAAAAATCTCTGAGGTAATCGCCGAAATTAATAATGCGATTAATGGTATTGCTACAGCGGTGGAAGAACAATCGACAGCTACAGCTGAGATCTCAAATAATATCTCGCAAGCGTCACAGGGCATTGCCGAAGTAAACGAGAATGTGGCCCAAAGCACCATCGCCGTCTCCGATATCACTCGTGACATATCATTAATCAATCATCAGTCGGCCCAAGTGGGCGACGGCAGCAGTCAGGTACAGCTAAATGCACAAGGCTTGTCTGCTCTCGCCGTTCAGTTGGAGAATCTGGTAAAACAATTCAAGATTTGCGAGGCTTGATTATTCGCGCGCAAGAAAGGAATGGAATATTTGTCACTCTTGGAATGAACAAGTGGAGCTTTGCATATGGCAAGCCAAATGCGACTACGATCTAAAATTACGATTGCAGTTTCAATTCTGGTTATTTCTTTGATGTTTACTGTTGCCTATTTTTCCCTTTTTTATTTAGAAAAGCAGCTCAAAGCCACTATTTCCCAGAATCAATCGGTTCTAGTTGCCGGATTGGCCGGCGAGATCAACCAAAAGCTTGCATCTGCTCACAGCCAACTCACTGTCGCTGCGCAAAGCATACCGAAAGCAGCCCTCAAGGATGCGAATTTTGCCCAGAGCTTTCTTGAAAACATGATAGTTCTGAGACAGACCTTCGATAATCAGATTTCAATTTTAACACCGGATGGGAAAATTCTGGCAGAGGAACCATTTCTCCCTGATCGACGTGGATTCGATGCCTCTTACCGAAGTTACTATAAAAATACAGTGGCGACCATGTCTCCTGTAATCTCCGATCCGTATATTTCATCATTGATCAAAAAAAATCCCATTATCATGATGACTTCCCCGATTCTCGATGAAAAAGGTACATTGGCTGGAATCTTGTTGGGAGCAATAAATCTTATGGGGGATAACATCCTTAAAGATATTTCGCAGATAAAAATAGGCCATAAGGGCTATCTGTACCTGACGACTCGAGAGAGCCGTACAATGATCATGCACCCCGATGTCAATCGAATATTGGAGTTCATCTCGCCAGGTGTTAACCACCTCTACGATCAAGCGGTTGGAGGATTCGAGGGAACTGGCGAAACCGTGAATTCATATGGAGTTAGCATGCTGACTTCCTTTAAACACCTTAAAACTGCAAATTGGATACTTGCAGCAAACTATCCCATATCCGAAGCGCACGATCTGTGCATTGATCTGGAAAAAAAATTTTTCCTTTTTGGATCAATAGGAATCATATTCATTCTGTGTATTGTTTATTATCTCATTAAATATTTTTTATATCCACTTGTTATGCTTACCAAACACATAGAGGATCTCCCAGGAAAAGTGGGTAAGGCAAAACTGATCACTGTGAACACCGGCGATGAAATAGGTGCACTCTCACAAGCATTTAACAATATGATAGACAAGCTTGACCTACAAAAGGAAGCACTACAAAAGAGCGAAGAAAGATATCGAAATATTTACAATTCTGTCAGTGATGCAATTTTTATCCAAGATATCACTACCGGTGCAATATTAGATGTAAATCAAAAAATGTGTGAAATGTATGGATTTAGCCCTGAGGAAACCACATTAATTGATGTCGGTTCCTTGAGTGCAGGCGAATCTCCTTATTCCATGAAAGAAGCCATGGTTTTCATCTCCAGGGCAGCTCAAGGTGAACCCCAATTCTTTGAATGGCGGGCAAAGGATAAGCTTGGGCGCTTGTTTTGGGTAGAAGTCAAAATGCGACTTGTGGAAATAGACGGTTTGACTCGTTTATTGGTTACGGCCAGTGATATTACCGAACGCAAACAGGTAGAATTGGACAAGATTCTTCTCGAAGAGAAACTTCTTCAGGCTCAAAAGATGGAGGCTATCGGCACTTTGGCCGGTGGCATTGCCCATGATTTCAATAATATTCTTACTGCGCTCATCGGATACAGCAGTCTTCTGCATGCAAAAATAGCCGAAGATAATCCGTTACGAATGTATGTAGAGCAAATTTTGAAATCAGCGGACATGGCTGCAAATCTTACACGAAACCTCCTGGCTTTCACGAGAAAACAGGTCACGGAAACAAAACTCGTTAACGTCAATACGATTATACATGGAATAGAAAAACTCTTACAACGATTGCTTTCAGAAGACATCGAACTCAGAACGATTCCGACAGCTGAAGATGCGATCATTATGATGGATATCACCCAGTTGGAGCAGATTTTGTTAAATTTTGCCGCCAATGCGCGCGATGCCATGCCGCATGGCGGTAAAATGATGATTGAGACATTGCTCATGCAATTCGATGATTCATTTGTACGGGCACATGGATTTGGAAAACCAGGCGATTATGTTTTAATCTCAGTTACAGATACGGGAATCGGTATGGAGGAGAAGATTAAGGAAAGAATCTTTGATCCTTTCTTCACGACCAAAGAAGTAGGCAAAGGGACGGGACTTGGACTTTCAACAGTCTATGGTATAGTTAAGCAATTTAAAGGTTTTATCACTGTTTATAGTGAACCTGGAGAAGGCACCACTTTTCATGTTTATCTTCCCTTAGCTACAGAGAAAATGACAGCGAAGAAGGCGAGTCTTCCCTTTGAAATAGCCGGTGGCACAGAAACAATCCTTATTGCTGAGGATCATATGGATTCTCGATGTCTTATCAAAGAGGTGCTGGGTATCAATGGATACGATGTCATAGAAACCGTAGACGGTTCGGATGCAGTAGAGAAATATTTGTCTTGTAAGAAAAAAATATCGTTATTACTACTTGATGTTGTTATGCCCAAGAAAAACGGAGTGGCTGCATACACTGAAATAAAAAAAATCAATCCGAGCATAAAAGTAATATTCATGAGTGGTTATACGGGTGATGTCGTTCTTAATAAAGGGATTCAAGAGGAAAGATTCAATTTTATATCTAAGCCATTATCACCAAACACTTTGTTGATGAAAGTCAGGGAAGTGTTGGATGTAAAAATCTGAAAAAGTCAAAGCAATCTCATTACCCCATCTAAATCATCTTTATTTTCCCCATGGATTGATTTTTTCGATCAGCCTGAAGGGTGAATTGATCGTTCGCTTAGCCAGATTATAGAGACTTGAACCGATCGCAGAGGGGGATAAAACAGTAACCTTGGGATCATCCAGGGTTCCGGCAATACTGACCGGAATGGCGATCAGGCTGCCGGCGAGGAGGTAGTTGACCCCGGGAATGTATTTTACTATTGTGTCGACGGTTTTAAATGGTGCAGCCAGCAGTTGAATATCAAGAGTCCCATCCTCCAGACGAATCTCACCGTTACCTATCAACCCCAGGGTCTCGCCATCCATAAAGAATCTATCGATAAGAAGTCTGCCGTTTTGAAACCTGCCCTTCAGGGTTATGGTTGTGTAGGCGAGGCCATTGGCGCCAAGATCCGGCAGCCGACCCTTAACAATCTCGGTAAAATTGAGCACCTCCAGGATTCTCGACAATACTTTGTCTTCCTCGATAAAGCCCTTACTGAGAGTCATCTGTAAAGGCCCCTTGAGGCCCTTGACCAGCTCGTTAATTTTTCCCTTTGAGGTGACTTTGCTCGCAAAATCGAGGCGGCCGGTCGCCTTGACTCGGCCCTCGGTCAGGCAGGTGTAGCTGGTAGCAACGTCGAGGTCCTTCCCCTCCAAGGTCATATCGAGAGAGACTTCATCCCTGGCAAAGGAAAACAGACCCAGCGAGTTGATACCACATAATTCGGCCCTGTCAAGCCTGACATCGGCTCTGTCTCGATCGAAAGAGACTGTACCTTCAACTGGATCGAAGGCAAGGTTCTTCCGCTTGAGTTTATTGATGTCGACTTTAACTTTTGGACCATCTGCCTGCAGGATGATCTGTGCTATATTCATGGTGTCGTCCGAGGACAGAAAAACCGGCAGGTTCTGTCCGGTCAGCTGTCCCGTGGTGGTAACTTCGGCGGGTGCTGTCTGTGGGACGGTGACGGTAAAATCTCCGGCCACATTGCCACTGCCGAATTGACTATCGACGAAAAGGGCCTGCAGAGTTTCATGCTGCAGGTTGCCGGTAAACCCGAGGTGGTGTTGATCCTTGTTGAGATCAAATATCATAGTGGCATCTGAATACTGATCCTTGATGTGTAGTTGCTTGACCTGCAGTTCGTCTGGCCGATAGTCGACATCAGCGGTGATCGCCGGACCTTTCTCTATCTGTACCAACCCCTTGAAAGAAGCCGTGGCGTCCGACTGCCAGGAGGCCTGCGCATTGCTGATGTTGAGAGGTGCATGGATCGCATAGGATGTCGGCACCTTAAGTCTTTCGGAGAGCCATTCGACCGACTTCGACCCCATGGAACCGTCCAGCCCGAGTTCGATCCGGGCAAGCCCCCCCGGAAAACCTTTGAGGCTACCGGACAGGACGAGTGCCGCGTCTTGGCTGGTGGTATGGAATTTTTCGAAGGTCAGTTGCTGCATATCGACTTTAAATCCTCCGCTGGCGATGCGGATACTATCCGGGAAGGGTTCCGAGTCGACAACGAGGTTTTGCACCGTTCCGGTTGAGTTGAACTTCCACTCGGACGGGTTGCCGATCTTGCCTGCAAACTTCAAGGTAGACAATGCGACTCGACCGGTCACTTGCTTGACCATATGCAGTTTCTCACGCAATTCATCTCGGGAATTCAACCAGGGAAAGAGTTCCGCCATGTCCAGATCGAATCGACCTGAACTGATGTCGAGGGAAAGATCTTCATTCCAGAGAAATTGACAGGAGAGATCGGTAAGCTGAGAATGCCCAAGTGAGCCGTTGAATTTACCGAAATCGAGCCGGCCTTTACTGAAGGCCACCTGCCCCTCTGTGAGAGTGATCGGCAAAGGTAATCCCCGGTAGTCGGCGGTCAGACTCAGTCCGCTGACCTCAACTTTGCTGTTGATGCTGCTCAGGCTGTCGCCGAGGGTCAGCTTTCCGTGGGCCGTGCCCTGCAGGTTGATGATCTTGTCCAGTTCGGTGGTAAAGGTTGGGACACGTATCAAACGTTTGAGAAGTACTTGGGTCTCACCGAGGTCGGCACTCAACATCAGCCCCAACTTGAAAAGATCGCTCTCTTTTATCAAACCTATCTCAAGAGATCCGTCCCGGCCGGTAGACTTATCCAGACGAGCCGACAATCCAGAGCCTTGAAGCACACCATTGGCGATCGCCACATCTCCGGCAACCTCAGTCAGATCGATTTTAATCGCCGGGATCGAGACCTTGCCGTCCTGCAATTGTCCTTTGATGAGGATATTGTTCATGTCACCCAGCTGCGACGGGTTCTCTCCGTGAGAAGTGAAACTTATCCGGGGGACTTTGCCACCGCGCAGGTAGTCGAATATCTCCTTAATGGGGGTGGAGTCACTTGCCAGGGATAGAGCGGTTTTGCGGGTCGCATCGACATCGATGTTGGTGCCGGTCAGATTCAGCGTGATCACTGGCGCGCTTGGCGCCAAGGTCAGCTCTCCGTTCAAGGTCAGGGCTGGTTCCTTGAGGCCCAGGCTATCGATTTTGGCGGTCATTTTGTCACCCGCCATCTGCACTCTGCTGCTGAGATTGAGGCCTACTACCGTCGCTTTGCGATTGTTGTGATAGATATTCAGGGCAGAAATTGTCGTTTTCAGCTCTGCCTGGGCAGAGCTGAGATCGGTCACCGTTACGCCAAAATGAAGGTCAAGGCCTTCAATTTCGACCTGATCTTGTTTGCCTTGAGCAATCGCCAGGTTGCCGTTGTTGACCTGTATTTCCATGCCGGCGATCATCTTACCGAATGGCGCAATGGCCTGAGCCAGGCTCTTTCCCAGCCCGGTAAACTCAAAAGGCTGCACGGGAGTTCCTTGAGATTTTTGCTCGGGAAGGTTAAGGCCTAACTGTGGTGTGTCCAACTCGAGTCGGGCAAGGCGAATATTGCCGCTCAGCAGATGGAGGAATTGCGGAGAAATTCGCAGAGCGGCAACTCTGCCCTCTGCCAGATCCGGGATGACCATGGTGACCTGTCGCAGCTCGATGGACAGCCTGGGTATGCAGGTGAAGCCGATTTCTTGATAGTCAAGTCGGCCTCCGGTCTGTTCCAAGACCACTGCCTGGAGTTTTTGTTTGATCGACGCGAAATCGATGAGCCGTGGAACGACAAGTATTGCCCCAGCCAGCAGAAGCAACATCGTGGCGATACTCCCAAACAGCCAGATGCGGACCCGGGTTGCGTTGGGCACAGGGATCTGTACTTTCTGGTAGTCGTTTTTTTTCATTACATCCTTGCCGCAGAAGGGTCGGTTGAGGGAATATTAAAAAGTGATCATGTAGTCGGCATATGTTAAGCATGGTTTCTGAGGCAACCTACCAAATTTTACTGTTACTCATACAATCCCTGATCCCTCAAGAAGAATTTTTGTATTCCCTTTAGAAGCAGTTAAAAATCGTTTCGTATAGTAATCGCATCAAATGAGATTCTTG
>JAZDOW010000206.1:0-2309 GCA_043798185.1 Pseudomonadota bacterium
ACGCTTACTTGCGATATATCTTCGATAAATTGCCCCTGGCATCAATGCTGGAGGATTACGACGCGCTCTTGCCCTGGAATATTACACCGGAAAAACTGGGAATTACCGCGCTGGCAAGGTGTAGTTGATATAGCGCTTACAACACGGTGGTATTGCTGCTGGCAATTTGTCTTACTTTATGGAGTACGTCCTTGAGCGCATCGCTTTGACCGATAATTGTTTCGTGGTTGTTCTCAAGTTTAATCTCTTCCTGAAGATATGCTCTTTCCACTGCAAGCTGCTCTTGTAATTGCAGGATCATAGCAAGGGCGGTTTCGGTGATTTTTCTTTTTTCCTCCGCTTCTATTTTTGCAATGACAAGTTCTCTTGTGCGTCGATCAACAAGTTCTTCAAGAGCTCTTTTTTGATCTTCCAGCACAGTAACATCCTCAATGGAGAGAAGGATCAGTTCCACGTTGCCCGACTTTCTTTCAATTCGCCTGGCATTTACAAGTAAAATCTTGCGTCCGATCGTTGCAAATTCATGCACAATCCTAAAGTTACTGATTTCGCTGTTTTTGGAAAGGAGACACTGGAACAATTCTCTGAACTTGGGAATATCCCATTGCCGGTTTCCAAGATCATAGAGCAACTGCCCTTCGGTTTCCTCCGGTTTGATATCAAATGCCTGGTAAAAGAAATAATTGGCTTTTAAAACCATTAAACCACTATCAAGAACAATCAGAGGTTGACGGATCAAACCCATGATGTTGAAAAAAACTCCAACAAAGGGATGTAGGTTGGATGCGCTTTTTTCAAGAGTGCTGTTTTGAGTTTCCATAACTACAGAAGGATTACACCCTCTAGAATTTGATCAGTTTATTACTAATTATCAGAATTCCAACCAGACTCAACACATAGACTTTACTCAAAGATTGTTTCCGCCACCCCTGTGGGAGTGAGGTCGTCGCCAATGCATCGTCAGCGCCTCGATTTTCTCAAAACCATAGACAGGACGTGCAATGCCAGGGCCTGTTTCTGCTGACACAACGAAACTCTCACGAAAGTAAGGGTGATATATGACCAGTTGGCCAAATCTGGCCTTTGCTTTCGGGTACTGACCGTCTCCGTGTCTACCCGGACTTTTTTAATAATACATCCAATGTATAACAAGATAGTCCTAAAAGGAAAAATTTAAATTAGATGGCCCAGTATTTGCTAGTTTAAGCACGTAATGACTACACACCTTCCTACTGGATATTTTTCAACGATCAGCCTTAACACGGCCCAGGAGAAGGAATGGAAGATCTATGACAAAACTCACTTCAAGCAAGGACTCCTTGGAGAACCGTCAATAAACGTGCCTAAATTCAACCGGAAGGATACACAATGGCTGATAGATATCAATGTCTTCAACTCAGTGACCAGGAACCTATTATTTACAGCTCCACCAAAATCGAGCAAAGGAAATATCCTCGCTACAAAATGAGCAAGGATGTGCTCTCCATTAGCGAGGATGTGATGGCAGAGGTAGTGGATATCAGCGGGTCGGGTATATCGTTCAAGTTTCCGGCAATCGTTGGCAAAAGAATGAACAAAATTGAAAATATTTTACTGTTGAATTGTCAATTGGGAATTGCCGTTGAAGAACTTACATGCAGGATGATCCGTAGCAGTAATTATATTATTTCCAAGACGTTACCAGCGAAGATGATCATGAATTGCAGCCTTGAGTTTCAAAATCTCTCCAAAATTAAACGTAAGCAACTTTTTCAATTCATCGAAGAATGCAGTGAAGATAACAATGTTTTGCAAAATGCTATGACCGTTGAGAAAATCGTGTCCTGATCAATTCATCTGTCGGCTTGCAGCCGGCTATGCAGAGACCCAAAGAAATGGGTCATAAATAGATCTCGGCAGCATGAGTACGCCGGGACAAACCAGGAGAAATACCATGAAATCAAGCACAAGAGACAACGCAGAAGGCAAGATGCACCAAGTAAAAGGCAAGGTCAAAGAGACTGTCGGAAGAGTAGTCAAGGATCGTGATATGGAAGCGGAAGGAATCGCCGAAAACATCGGCGGGAAAGCTCAAGAAAAAATTGGTGAAATCAAGAAAGTTGCCGGCAAGTAGTCAGTTCAGGGTAGCTCCTAAAGGGTCATATATAGCCACTTGGGCAAATATGACCCTTGTTCTCTGGCTGTTAATGGCATCCTGTAAATCTTTTTCCCGCCTAATTATTCCCTAATACCAGAACGATGGATCATTTGATCTCTGAAGCAAAAACCTGGCACAATGATTGCTTTACAATAGAGAGAAGTTTCCCTTG
>JAZDOW010000225.1:0-14199 GCA_043798185.1 Pseudomonadota bacterium
ACTACATCCTGGACTGGACCTTTGATGAGGATCGCAGTAGAATTTCAAAAGGTTACGGCCCGGAAAACATGACACGCCTGAGGCGATTCGCCATCGGTATCCTCAAAAGCAAGGGTGTGCGGAGTGTAGCCCAAAAAATGCGGCAGCTCAGTTTTTCTCCACGCATGGTTTTCGATTATCTGAAAATATCTGCAAACACTCATCGTTCTCAAGTGGGTTGAGGGTTAGCATAAATTCACCGTGACTATTTCGGCCCAACTTGACTTTCCCTTCGATTTAGCTCTATCATTTACACGTCAACAGAGAAACATTTTTCGGTGCTGAGCAGTTAGCACTCCTGGAGAGTTAGGAGAAACCTTCTGATTTACCTCATCCGGCACATGGAAAAACAGTTATGAAAAGAAGCATTAAGAGAGATTTTCAATATCTTTCAGTTGCTACCATTGCTATTTCCATGCTTTTTCTCAGTGGATTCTGGATTTTTTACGATTACAGAAGCCTTCAATTAGAATCTGAACGTCTTCGCTCAAAATATATGTCGGAATATGAAGAGATGCTGCAATATCAGGTTGATCGGGTTGTTAATGAAATAAGGTACGAACAATCAGTGACTGAGCAAAGGCTAAGGACATACATCACAGAACGAACGAATGAAGCTTGGACTATCGTTAACAGCATCGTCAAGGAGAATACCGGTCGAATCGATGCAATTAATTTAAAAAAAATAGTGAAGGATAGTCTGCGCAATATCCGCTTCAGTAACGGCAAGGGCTACTATTTTGCCATTAACATGAATGGAACGATTGAGCTCAACCCAATTCACCCTGAACTGGAAGGGCAGAATATTAGCGCACAAAAGAATGCTCAAGGACAATATGTTGTGGCAGATATATTGGAAATTGCCCGGTCCTCAGGGGAAGGATTCTATCAATATACCTGGTATAAACCCAATAAACCGGGCAGAGAATACCCAAAAATTTCCTTGGTTAAATATATAGAAGAGCTCGACTGGGTGATTGGCACAGGAGAATATCTTGACGATTTCACCTCTGAGCTTCAAAAGGATATATGTCGGCGTGTTGAGCAAATTCGCTTCGGCAAAGAAAAGAAGGACTATGTTTTTGTTGCCACCTGGGACGGCATCGGCAAATCGTTTCCGGCAACAGGAAAAAACATGCTCGAAACAAAAGATGCCAATGGTGTCTCTATCGTCAAAGAGCTCATAGAAAAGGCTAAGACTGGTGGTGGTTTTGTGAGATATGTCATGCCGTCGATTGGAGGTGTCCAATCAAAACCAAAACTGAGCTATGCTGCACCGATCCGAGAATGGGAATGGTATGTCGGAGCTGGTATCTATATAGATGAAATCGACACGATAATTGCCAAAAATCAACAGATTTTCAAAGATAAAGTAGTACGGCATCTTGAAATTGTACTCCTGGTCATTTTGGGCTTGCTTATAATTCATTTTTTAATTGCCCATTTTATTTCCCGCAAGATCTGGAAACAGATCGATATGTTTTCACAATTTTTTCGCAGAGCAAGTACCGAGTCAGTCTCAATGGAAAGTGAGATACTCGACTATAAGGAATTTCGTGAAATAGGTAATCTCGCTAATATAATGCTCAATGAACGAAATGGTATTTTACAAGAGATCAGATTGTCACGGGATGAGTGGATCAATACCTTCAACGCAATCGGTGATTGCATCATGCTCCTGGATGGTGAAGGCAATATAGAACGTGTAAATGAGGCTGCAATTATTCTCCACGGAATTTCTGCGGAGAAAATGATCGGCATGCCTTTTTCGGCATTATGTAATCATGATAACCCGGTTAATGCAACGCTCATAGATAGAGCTCCCCATGCTGCGGAAATTGAACATGAAAAACTTGACAGAATATTCTGGGCCTCCAGTTTTCCCCTCTTTTCAGCCGATGGCGAGTTACTCAGAATTATTCATATAGCTCACGACATTACCGAAAAGAAAAAACTCGAAAAACAACTTAGCCAGGCCCAGAAAATGGAGGCCATCGGCACCCTTGCTGGGGGAATTGCCCATGATTTTAATAATATCCTCGCGGCAATGCTCGGATACACGGAATTGGCGGAAGAAGAAATCCCGGCAGGGTCAACGGTTGCAGAGTATCTCGGCCAAGTCATACAGGCAGGCACCAGGGCCAAAGAACTTGTCAAACAGATACTTGCCTTTAGTCGACATGCCGAAACCTCAAAGGTTCCTCTCAAGGTGGCCTCTATTGTCAAAGAAACACTCAAGCTTCTCCGTTCTTCACTGCCGACAACAATCACCATCGAGCAAAATGTGGATGTCGATGCAGGCCTTATTCTTGCCGATCCGACCCAGATACATCAGATCATCATGAATATCTGCACAAATGCTTATCATGCAATGGAGCAGACGGGCGGTATTCTCTCGGTAACTTTGAAACGAACCTTCAAGCACAGCCAGGATCTCAACAACGAACCAAGCGTGCAGCCGGGCGAATTCATGGAATTGTCGATCGAAGATAGTGGACCGGGAATAGATCCGGCTATTCAGGATAAAATCTTTGATCCATTCTTTACAACAAAAGAAACCGGTAAAGGTACCGGCATGGGACTTGCAATTGCCCATGGCATAGTAAAAAGCTGTGGCGGATTTATAACCTGTAGCAGCCGGTTGGGGAAAGGTACAGTTTTTATAATCAACCTGCCGGTGCTAGAAGAAGAACATGTCCTCCCGGAAGCTCAAACACCAGGTCAGAATTTTTTCGGTACAGAGCGTATTCTCTACGTCGATGATGAAGAATCGTTGGCCGATATGAGTAAAATTATGCTGGAACGACGGGGGTATAACATTACAGTTTGTACAAACAGCATGGAAGCACTCAATATATTCACAGGTAGGCCCGATGCCTTTGATCTGGTGATCACCGACCAGACAATGCCGGGAATGACTGGTATTGATCTGGCCCGGAAAATTCTCCAGGTCCGGCCGAACATGCCGATCATCCTCTGCACAGGGTATAGCAGTATAGTTTCCGCAGAGGAAGCCAGAGCAGTTGGCATCAAAGGTTTTACAATGAAGCCTTTGGTCTGGAGCGATATTGGAGGAATAATCCGGAAGATTCTCGAAGAAAAGGCGATATAAGGGTTCGTCGGTGCTTATTCCTTTTAATGGCAAAATGAAAGCAGCAATTCAGAGAAAAGATTTAGCCGCATCCAGAAACCCCGCCCACTCCCGATAGAGCAGGTGCGCTTCCTCCAGACTGATTTGCACAAAGCGAATGGTATCGTCTGGTTTTGCCTGACCTAGCCGCCAGATATCGGATGAGATCACTGTCGCGATATTGGTGTAGCCGCCAATGGTTTGTTCTTTCATCAGGACGATGGGCTGACCGCTTGCCGGCATCTGCACATTTCCCGGCACTATCGGTTCAGAAAGTATGCTCTCCGGTGCAGTCGTATCGCGGTCGATTGTCGGCCCCGCAAGTCTTACTCCCATTCGATTGCAATCAGCAGTCACCTCAAATGTTGCCTTGAAAAAATGCTGCAGGTGGTCTCGGAAATAGCCGTTGTGGGGTCCGGCGATTGCTCGAAGGCAGATGTTCTCCGGGTAAAGCGGATACCACGGCAGGCTCTTTGGGGTGCGAAGAAGAGGCCCTGCGCCGCGCTTGAGAATGTCGCCCGCAACAACCACCCGTCCGTCCAGGCCGCCGAGCAGGCCGCCAAGGTAGGTCGAGCGACTCCCCAAAACAACAGGCACCTCCACGCCGCCGGTGATGGCCAGATAGGTACGGCAGCCATTCTCGGCAGCGCCAAGATGAAGGACATCGCCTGACTGCAAGCGGATCGAGGTCCACTGCCTGCAGGGCTGACCGTTGATCTGCGGGTTCATGGCAGCACCGGTTATGGCAATGTCCACTTCAGTGAGGAATTCAATCTCGGCCCCGATCATGGTCATTTCAAGAAGTGCACAATTTGAGGAATTGCCCACCAGCCAGTTGGCAATTCGCCCGGCATAGTCATCAAGCACTCCCGACACCGGGACGCCCATATGATAGGCACCAAACCGCCCAAGATCCTGAACAGTCGTGCAAGGTCCCGGTGAAAGGATGCGAAACGCGTTTTTCATTGGTTGTCCAAGGCGTGAAGGTGTTGGAATTCCTCGATTGTAATCGGCCTGAAATGAATGGTGTCGCCTGGCCCATACAGCAGTGGCTGTTGCCGGCCGGGGGCAAAAAGGCAAAGCGGTGTGCGGCCGATCAACTGCCAGCCGCCGGGGCTTGCCAGGGGATAGACACCGGTCTGGCTTCCGGCGATACCCACCGAACCGGCGACCACCTTTCGGCGCGGAGTTGCAAGTCGTGGTGTGTGCAATCGCGGGTCAAGACCTCCGAGGTAACAGAAGCCGGGGGCAAAACCAATGGCGTAAATGCGGTAATCTGCCGAGCTGTGCCGGGAAATGACCTCCTCTGTACTCATGCTGTTGCGCTCGGCGACAAAGCCAATGTCCGGGCCGAAGCCACCACCGTAACATACCGGGATATCAACGGTTCTTGCCTCGGGAACGGCAGCCTGTCCAAGGGTCTGTTCAAGGTTTAAAAGCAAGCCGGTCAGTTCGGCAAAACCCATCTGCTGCGGATCGTAGTGGACCAAAAGAGTGCAATAGGAGCCTACTGCCGCGAGAATGCCGGGGTGCGGATGGTCGGCCAGCAAGGCAGTCATCTGCCGCACCTTTTCGTTTATCTCCGGATCAACTTCAATGCCGTAAGTTGCTAAAATCGATCGGTCACCACTTGGGCGAAACTCAGTTTTTCTCTCCGCCATTTGGTCTACCTCGCTTCCGGACCCGCCATCGGCCTGACCCTCACTCCGGCTGCTTCCAGACGATTGCGAATGGTTGCGGCGAGGGTCACGCCATTCGGGTTGTCGCCATGCACGCACAGAGTATGGACTTTAATGGGTACCACTGTGCCATCGATGGTAAGTACCACCCCCTCGACCGCCATACGTACCGCCCGGTCGGCGGCTTCTTCGGCATCATGGATGACTGCGCCGGGTAAACGCCTGGAAACCAAGGTTCCCTCGGGGGTGTAGGTCCGGTCCGGAAAGGCCTCGTAGAGGGTGGTGATCCCCTCTTCTCTGGCGATGGCAGCCATTCTGCCGGCATTGCCGCCAGCCAGAGTTACCATGTAAAGGCTAGTGTCGACCAAGGCGATGGCCCTGGCAATGGAGCGTACCAGGGATTCGTTGCCGACGGCCATGTTGTAGAGGGCGCCGTGGGGTTTGACATGGCGAAGACGCGTGCCGTGCGCCGTGCAGAAGGCCTGCAGTGCACCTATCTGATAGATGAGATCGGCCTCAAGCTCTTGGCTGCTGCAGTCCATATTGCGCCTGCCGAAACCGAGGAGGTCGGGGAACCCGGGATGGGCGCCGATGGCTACTTTATGGTCCAGCGCCAATTTGACGGTACGGCTCATGACTTGCGGATCACCGGCATGGAAGCCGCAGGCGATGTTGGCGGAGGAGATGGAAGCGATGATATTATCATCCATCCCGAGGGTGTATGCCCCAAAGCTTTCCCCCATGTCACAATTAAGATCAATATCCATCTGTTGCTCTGCTTAAAAAAGTTTGGAATACGATGCCGTCGGGTCCTTTTGTAATCCCGACAGCTCCCCTTGTTATCTCATCAGGTTCGGCAAAAACAAGACAATTTGGGGAAACACCGTTATCAATGCGGTTGTCAGTGCCATCAGGAAAAAAAACGGCAGGGCATCTTTGGCGATCACCAGGACATCGTCATTATTGAGGGAACTGATGACGAACAGATTGAAGCCGACCGGCGGGGTGATCTGGGCCAGCTCAATCATCAACACCAGGTAGATACCAAACCAGACCGTGTCGAATCCGGCGGCGGTAATCATCGGCAGTACTATCGGGGTGGTCATGACGATCATTGAAAAACCGTCGACCAGACAGCCGAGAATGACATAGAGCATACTGAGGATGATGATGAGCATAATGGGTGACAGCCCCATCTCAGTGACAAAAAGAGTGAGCTTACGGGTAATGCCCAGATAACCGACAACCACCGAGAGATAGGATGCGCCAAGGACGATGAGCATGATCATGGCCGTGGTTTTAATAGAACCCATGAGGCTTAAACGAAACACCTTCCTGTCCATGCTTCCCGTCATAAAGGCAAAGACCAAGGAACCAATGACGCCCACTGCTCCGGCCTCGGTCGGTGTGGCCCAGCCGGCATAGAGGCTCCCCAGCACCACCAGAATAAGAACGAGAACCGGAAGAATTTCCGGGATGGCATGTAGGCGCTGCAGCCAGGTGTGACGCTCGGCACCCGCCGGGGCCTTGCTCGGAGTGATCAGGCAACGAACCATGATATAGGTACTGAAGATCCCAGCCACAGCATAAAACCGGGAATGACTCCGGCGATGAATAACCTGCCGATGCTGACGTCGCCGATGATGCCGTAGACCAGCATCATCATGCTCGGAGGTATAAGAAAGCCGAGGGTGCCGGCACCGGCCAGAGAGCCGACTGTGAGGCTTTTGTCATAACCGCGTTTCTGCAGTTCGGGAACGGTGATTTTCCCGACGGTGGCGGTGGTTGCCGCTGAAGATCCGCTGACCGCCGCGAAAAATGTGCAGGCCAGGATGTTGACATGCAGCAGCCTGCCGGGGATTCTGTCCATCCACGGGGTCAAGCCCTTAAAGAGGTTCTCGGAAATCCGGCTGCGAAAGAGGATTTCTCCCATCCATACGAACATCGGCAGGGCCATCATCGCTGAACCGCTGGTGTTGTTCCACGCGGTAGTGGCAAGGATGGAACCGAAGGGTAGGTCGGTGAAGATAAAAAATCCGCCAAAACCGACAAGAAAAAGAGAGATGCCGATCCAGACAGTACCGCCCATAAAAATCACCAGCAGGGCGCAGAGAGTAAGTGATATACTTGCGAGTTCCACGTTTCTATTCCCCTTTATACCACGAGGGTATAAGTTTCGTTCGAGCAGACAAGCTGCTCAACTCAGCTTTATCTTCCCAGATCTTGAATTTCTTCATGCAGAACCAGCCCGGTGGTGTCTCCTTTCAGTACGAGGATACTTTTCAAAAACTCGCTGAAAAATTGCAAAGTCATGATGAAAGCGCCAAAGGGCATGAAAAATTGTGGAATTGCCAGATAGGTGGAAGATATTTGCATCGACTGCGAACTTGTCACCACCGAGTCGCGGAACAGCTCCCAGGTGTGGAAGGTGATAAAGAGCGAAAACAGAAAACCTACGGCGAAGCAGAAGGCATCAAGGATGTCACGTTTCCGGTCCCGGATGATGCCGTGTATCAACGTCATGCGGATATGGCCTTTTTCCTTCAGGGTATATCCGAGGGCGCAGAAGGTCAGGCCGCACATCAGGTAGCCTGAATATTCGTCAGTGATATACAGGGTTCGGTCGAAGGCGGTGCGCAACAGGATTTCGCCGCAGGTCAGCAGCAGACCGATACAGAGCATAACCCCGGCCAGGCCGCCGACGAAGGTGGAAATGGTATCAATGATTCGGATCAGCTTTTTCATGGACCCTCCAGGGCCGTAAATGAGCCGTCCGCCCCTGGAGAGGCGAACGGCAGTACTTATCCCGCTTGTCGGGAGAGTAGAAGCAGGTCACCGTAAATCAGCGTTTGACCTTTGCCATAAACTCAGCATAGAGAGCCTTAGCTTCAGGCGAGGCGTCTTTCAACCAGTCGGTACGGATTTTTTCGGTAATGGCACCGAGAGCCTTCATGAAATCAGCAGAAGGAACGACCGTTTCCATGCCGTTTTTGGTGCATATATCAATTTTTTCCTGATCGATTGAAGCCTGCTTTTTCCACATGGCCTCTTCCATTTCAAGGCCGGCCTGCACCAGGGCGTCCTGGGTTTTCTTGTCGAGTTTGTCAAAGGCCTTGAGGTTGACGTTGACCATGTTGGTAGCGATGGTGATATTCATCGGCTGATGGTACTTGAGTATCTCCCAGAATTTTGCATCGACTGCGGTTGGTGAGGAAGTTATAACCGAGTCGATAACCCCGGTGGCCAAGGAGGAATAAACCTCGCTGAAGGCAAGGGTGTAGGGGGTGCCACCGGTGGCCTCAACGACCAGGGAGCCGTTTTTGTCGTAGGTTCGGGTTTTCAGGCCTTTCATCTCTTCAACCGAGGCAATCGGGCGCTTTGTCCACAGTCCTGCTCCTGGCCAGGGAGAGATGTAGAGGATCTTCTGGCCCCACTTGGCGGCGGTTTTGTCGAAATAGGGGCGGGCAGTTTCATTGAGCAGCTTGGATTCTTCAAAATTCAGCGCCAAAAACGGCAGGGTGACGACCTGGAAAATCTTGTCTTCGCCGGCAACGCCGCTGATCAGCATGTCCGAGATCTGAACCATTCCGTCACGAACAACTTTCAACAGGTCCGGTCCTTTATAGCCCAGGGCGCCGCCGCTGCTGACGGTAATTTCCAGCTCGCCGCCGGTCAGTGTCTTCACTTTGGCGGCAAACTAATCCAGAGCCATGGTTTGATGGTTGTTCGGCGGCCACACCGAATTTGCGGTCCAGGCCGTTTTCGCCTGGGCGCTGCCGGCGGTGATACCGATACCCAGTGCCAGTGCTAAAGCCAGATGCGTCAGTTTTTTCATGGTGCTCCTTTTTTATGGTGGTGGGTTGATAGTAAGTATCAATACATGGCGGGAGTCAGGAGCTCATATAGGCGAGAATCCTGGCCTGGAATGCATCGATATGCTGATTAATAATTTCTTTTAAACGTACCTCGTTTTTGTCAATCAAAGAGGAGATGATTGCTTCATGTTCTCTGACCACTGTTTGGTAGTGGCCCTGCAGGGAGCGGTTCATATCGATCTCGTTGGTATAGGACAGGTACGAGAGACGTTTTGCCTGGTTGCGAACTTCAAGACAGGCGCGGATCAGAAACGTATTCTTGGCGCAGGAGGCATAAGCCAGATGAAAAATATGGTTGGCATTGACCAGACGCAGGATATCGCCGGTGTTAATCGTATTTGTGACAAGTTGGTTTGCGTCACACATGGAGGTCAGTTGTTCGTCGATATTCTGGTTGACTGCCAGGCTCGCCACTCCCAGTTCGAGAAGTCGCATTGCTTCGAAAACCGCCTTGGTTCCCTGGATGGTGATTGGTGGAACCATGGCGCCACGGTTCGGCAGTGTCTCGATCCACCCTTCCCCCGCAAGGCGGAGGAGCGCTTCGCGGATTGGTGTTCGACCTAAAGCCAGGTCGACCATCAGCAGCTTCTCCTCAAGGATCATTCCCGGTTTGTAATCCAAGGTGATTATCTTACGGCATATCTGCTCATAGGCCTCTATGCCGAGAGGCTGACGGGTTTTTTTGCTGGTTTTTTTCTGGACGTTTTTTGTCTTTTCTAAAATCAAGGTTTGTAATCTCCATCACTAATCGCCATTTGCACTGGGTTGCCAGCGCCCAAGGCCACCGTCATATACTTGAGGGTTGCACTTTGTTCTGAAGTTTGAGCATACCTTATGCGGAAAATATATGTCAAATATATTTATGATATTTTTCTCACGGTATTTTCAATTTTGGGAAAGAGTTTCCACATGGTGCCCTTGCCCTTCGGTCAGTAGTCGCACACTGCAGCGTGTTGCATCCATAAAGGCCTGAAGGGCCGGGAAAAGCCATTTGTCCTTGTGCCAGAGCATAAGTACAGCCTGTTCTCGACCGGAATTTTCCCAGGGAAGAACCCTGAGATGGCCACTCTTTATTTGGTTTCGAATCGCTATTTCCGGGAGTATGGCGATGCCAACACCTTTCATCACCCACTGCTTGATCATTTCGACGCTGGTAATTTCCAGTTTTGCCGCAATTTCTATAGAACTTTCGACCAATTCCTTCTCAATTTCCATTTTATAGCTGCAATCATGCTTCGGCAGGAGGAGAGTCTCGCCGGAGAAATCCTGAAGCGTAAAGGTCCGTTTAGCCACAGCCGGATGGTCTGGGCTGCAAACGGCAACAATAGTAATGAATCCGAGAGCCTCGACTACGAGTTCCGGTGCTGATACATACCCGGCAATGAGAAAGGCCAGATCGGTAATGCCGGTTTTAAACTCCTGTTTCAGGGTGTGAAAGGCGCAGTTGCTGATATTGAAGCTGATTTTCGGATATGTCTGATGGAATTGCCGGAAGGCATCGCCCATGAGATAGGTACCGATGCTTTCGGGTATGCGCAGGGAAATGGTACCTTGTGGTTCCTTGTGGCCGGAAACCCCGGCTTTGGTTTCTTCTTCGATGGCGAGCATTTTCTCGGCGTATTGCATGAGCATTTCTCCCCCCTCGGTAAGGACCACTTTTTTGCCGAGTCGATCAAAGAGCGGCACCCCGAATTCTTCTTCCAGAGCCTTTATCTGTGCGGAGACGGTTGATTGTGCATAATGCAGCTTTTCTGCGGCCCGATAAAAGCTCAACAGATGGCCAACTGTTTGAAAGGTTTTAAGCTGTCTCAGTTCCATGGTTTATGTTCATGAATTTCGATTATAATGATCAAAAACTATCGTTGGACACGGTTTTTTAGATAGATTACAAGCTAGAGCATAGGCAAAAAATTGTCAAATTTTACTTCAGGAGGAAATATGGAAAAGCAGGAAATGGCAGTTGCGCAATTTTTCGGCGGGTACCGATGTTCCCAGGCGGTTCTTGAGGCCTTTGCTCCCGAGCTTGGTCTTGATGTCGATGTAGCGAGAAAAATATCTCTCGGCTTGGCCGGTGGTGCCGGATGTGGCGGTGAATGCGGCGCAGTTGAGGCGGCCTATCTGGTAAATGGCCTGCGTTTTGGTTTTACCCATCCGGGTGACTCCGAGCGCTTCAAAAAGGTTATTGGCAAAAATGGCGAATTTGCCGCTCGCTTTAAAGAATTGCACAGAAGCCTCAATTGCCAGGAGTTGATCGGGGTCAACCTCTTTACCGAGGAAGGTTTCCGAAACTTTCAGGAAAATGACCTGAAGACGAAGATCTGTGCACACCTTGTCGGCGATGCGGTGAAAATATTGGAGGAGACCGGCGGCGAAACTTGAAACAGCGGCAGGTCACGATGACCGCTCGGAATATTCTCCCCAGCGCTTGAGGGAAATGCTTTGTCTCGGTTGAGTTACAGGATATAATCTCTTCGGAATACTTTGCCTGTTTGTCCTGTAACTCTCTTTAAAACCGAGGAAAAATGAGCACTCATCCCCTTGAAACGGTGGCGCATACCACCGCCATGGAATATCGTCGGCGCATCTGTCTAGCGATGAATTTCATCTGCGAAAATCTTGGCAGGGAATTGACACTCGAGGAGGTTGCCAGAAGCGCTTCTTTCTCCATGTTTCATTTTCATCGGATATTCAAGACGGTCGTCGGTGAAACAGTTGCCGATTTTACTCGTCGAGTGCGTCTAGAGTTGGCGGCGAATAAGCTCCTTTTGAACAGCTGCACTCCTATCACCGACATTGCATTCGAATGTGGATTTTCCAGTTCTCAAAATTTTGCCAAAGCCTTTCGTCTCTATTTCGGGTTGACTCCTTCGGTCTATCGGAAAAGCAAGAATTGCCACATTTTCAGCAAGGGAGAAAACGCAGTTTCACTTCGCGCCAGTTATATTCAGGACGATGTGAGTATGAATTTCGTGAAATCTGCAACCCAGGGAGGATTGAAAATGCAGGCCGAAGTACGAGAAATGCCCGAATACCATGTAGCCTATGTCCGGAAGATGGGCCCCTACGGCAAAGAAGTCTGCGAACAGGCCTTTGCCGAATTGATGCAGTGGGCCGGACCCGAAGGTCACTTGACCTCAGGGCAAATACTGTCAATTTATTGGGATAATCCGGAGATAACACCTGCGGAAAAATGTCGGACCGATGCCTGCATCAGTGTGGCGAAAAACACCGCGACCAGGGGACAGATCGGTTTGCAGACCATAGGTGGCGGCCCTTATGTCGTATGTCGGTTTGAAATTACCGGCGAAGATTTCCACCAGGCCTGGGAAGAGGCCTTCATCTGGCTCGTGAACGGTGGATACGAATGTGCCGACAGTCCCTGTTACGAGCTCTATCATAACAATGCTGAAGAGCATCCGGAGGGAAAGTGGATCTTTGATATCTGCATCCCTCTAAAAAGGAAATAGCCTGTCATTTTCAGTTCAGGCCTTCGGCTGCCAATGTACATTTTTTTACACATTGTTACAAAAAGCAGACAGCATGGAGAATGACGTGCTGGTTATAGTTGGGCCGAAATGATAAAAAGATTTCTCAAGAAGCAGGAGACTGATTGATGGCCATTCCCACTTCCCGTACCCATGAGGCAGCCAAGGCGCATTTTCTGCCGGAACTGTGCAATGGTTGCGGCCTTTGCGTACAGGTATGCAAAGATTTCAGTATTGCCATTGTCGACGGCAAAGCCCAGGCGACCGACACTTCCATCTTCGGGTGTATCGGATGCGGCCACTGCATGGCGATCTGCCCGCAAGAGGCTATCACCGTAACCGGCCGCTGTCTTTCACCTGATGATCTTACGGAAATGCCGGCGCGGGGTGATGCTGCCGACTACCGGTCACTCATGAACCTCCTGCAGCGGCGTCGTTCGATTCGCGAATTCAAGGATAAAGTCGTCGAGCCGGAACTGATCGACAAGGTGCTGGAGGCGGTGCGAACGGCGCCCATGGGCCTGCCGCCCTCGGATGTTCATGTTCTGGTCTTCGACAATCGGGAAAAAGTGCGGAAATTTTCTCAGGATTTCTGTACCTATCTTGAAGGTCTGAAGTGGCTGGTATCGAGATGGTTTCTCGCCCTCATGCGACCCTTCTGGGGCAAGGCCAACGATCAACTTTTCCGGGATTTTGTTCGGCCTCTCATCTTTTCCTATACCGGGGCGATGGCGCGGGGGCAAGACTTGGTCACCTACGATGCCCCGGTTGCCCTCTATTTTTACGGCACTCCCCTCTGCGATCCGGCCGATCCCATCGTCGCTGCCACCTACGTCATGCTTGCCGCTGAATCCCTGGGACTTGGCACCTGTATGCTGGGCGGCATGCATCCTCTCATTCAAAACGGCAGGGCGGCCCGTCGGTTTAGGGAGCAGCAGGGGATTCGCCACGCCAGTCGTGAAGGATTGATGGTTATTATGGGATATCCAAGGGTTGTGTATCAGAAGGGGATTCGCCGCAGCTTGGCAGCGGTGGATCACTATAGCGTAGTTGGTCCTCATTAAAAATATGACTGCAGTCGACTTTTCTCTTGACGGATTTTTGTGCTGAATTATATTTCCGACTGCAGTCATATTTCATCATAAAAGGATCATATGCTCAGCGTACGCGAAAAGAAAAAGAAGGCAACTCGGCAGGCGATCATGCAGGCCGCGATCAGACTTTTCAGTGAAAAAGGTTTTGAGAAGACCAGTATTGAAGAACTGGCAAAAGCGGCAGGCATCGGCAAGGGCACGATTTACGGCTACTTTCAGACGAAATCTGATATCCTCCACGCCTTCTGTGAGGATGAGCTGGAATGTCTGCACGAGGAACTGACCACCAACGCCGACAAGGAAATACCCATCCTGCAGCAGATGGTGAGAATTTATATGAGTGAATTTCGACAGATCACTGAAAACCGTGAATTTGCCCGGCTGTTCATGCAGCAGACAGCTTTTCCCCGTGATGTCGATCTTGAGCGACAACTTGTACATGAAGACAACTATTTTAAATTGCTTTTTCCCCTTTTGGAGAAAGCTCAGGAACGCGGAGAGTTGCGTAAGGACGTAGAGCTTCTCTACATTACAGGACATTTTTACGGCTTGTATCTGCTTTTAGTGTCCGCGTGGTTCACCGGCAGGGTTCAGACCGAAGAGGCAGAACAGGCCCTCGAAAGCCTCTTTCGCCAGGCCATGGAAGGATTGCAGCCCAGGCCATAACCTCATTATTTTGAAGGTAAATACCATGAATGACCAGATTGCCGCCCCACAGACCACCAGGGCAAAAATTGTCTACTTTATCTGGAACAACCTGCCGCGATTTCTTCTGCTTGCCCTCATTGCCCTGGTCTTTATTTTTGCTGGGGCGATTAAGAATAAAAGCTCTCTGATCGCCGCAGTCAAGGCTGATGGTCTCAAACAGGAGCGTCCGCCGATCAATGCCGTGACGCT
>JAZDOW010000226.1:0-3188 GCA_043798185.1 Pseudomonadota bacterium
GCAGCCATAATGGGAAAGATAGCGCTTCCGGAGATGAAGAAGTATAAATATGATGATGCACTTGCCACCGGTACCGTTGCCGCTGCCGGCACCCTTGGCATCCTTATCCCACCGAGCACCGTCTTTATTGTCTATGGGATATTGACCGAGCAATCCATAGGAAAACTGTTCGTCGCCGGGATATTGCCGGGGATACTCCTGAGCATCTTTTTTGCGGCAACCGTGGCTTTGCTTTGCTGGCGCAAACCCTCCAGCGGCCCCCCTGGAGCCCCATCCAGCTGGAAGGAAAAGCTGAAAGCACTAACGGGAATTATTGAGGCTGTGCTTCTTTTCCTTCTGGCCATTGGGGGCTTTTCCTCGGCTGGTTCAGCCCCACTCAGGCTGGAGCAATCGGAGCCGGTGGTGCTTTGGTTATCGGCTTGGCCCGGCGCCAACTTAGCTGGCAGACATTTATTGAGGCCTGCAAGGAAGGCTTGCGAACATCTTGTATGGTGATATTCATTATCACCGGGGCTGTCATCTTTGGTCATTTCATGGCGGTGTCGAGAATACCCTTCATGCTGGCTGACTGGCTCGGGGGGCTTCCCATACACCCGATGGCTGTCATGGTAGTCATCATATTCATTTACTTTATAGGCGGATTCTTCATGGATGCTATGGGCTTAATTGTGGTTACCATACCCATCTTCTTCCCAGTAGTTATGAAGCTCGGTTTTGACCCGATCTGGTTTGGTGTCATCATTGTGCTCGTGTGCGAGATGGGGGTAATCACACCGCCGGTGGGAGTCAACGTATTTGTCATTAAGGGAATTGCAACCGATGTCCCTCTTGAGACAATTTTTAAGGGAATATTCCCCTTCCTTGCGGCGTTGATCATTTTTACGATTATATTAATGATTTTCCCGCAGATTGCCACCTATTTACCCAATCTTATTAAGTATTAGGAAGCCAGCGTCATCCCCGGAAAGCAAAAATAGAATTCAAACGAACAGGCACTGACTGGCGTAGATGAAGACACATAATGAAGCGAAGACTTCATATCAAGCAGAGAGGGAAATGAGGTTATGCCTTACGTCGTCAACAGTGACTGCGTTCTTTGTGGTGCTTGCGTCTCCGGATGTGAGTGTGGCGCAATTAAGGAAGGAGAGACGCAGTGTGATATCGATCCCGATATCTGCATTGAGTGCGGTACTTGCGAGTCCAACTGTCCCTCACAGGCGATCAGTTATGTGGCTGACAAATAAGCGACCAGGTGGTGTTTTTGGCTTACAAAGGGGAGGGATGGTTGAGATATATCAAAGAACGAATCGAATACTGTAAAGGCCAGGTGAAAGCGAAAAAAACAGCCACGGCATACAAGTATTAACTGTGCCTCATTCTGCCACCAATTTTTTACCCAGGTCGAAAGCCTCCTGCATCACCTTTTCATTAGATCGGATCTGACCGGCATTCATGGCGCTCCCATAGACCATCCCTATAATCGGGGATTCCGTATAACCATAGGCGTCCTGAAAAGCCCTCAAAGCATTGACGCAACCGGACGTGAAAGGATCTTCATCACCGTATGTCATGGCGATGGCAATCCGTTTACCGCGGAAGGGATCTTTTTGATACGCAGGAAGGCCAAAACAGCGATCCATGAAGATCTTGGTCTGTGCTGACATCGTGAACCAGTAAACGGGGCTGGCGATAACCCAGGCGTCGGATTCAATGAGCTTTGAATAGATCTCCTGCATATCATCCTTGATGGAGCAGCCCTTGCTGTTTTTCTTCTGGCAGGACATGCAGCCCTTGCATGGGGCGATGTTCTTCCCCTGGAGATAAATGGTTTCGACCTTCGCCTTTTTCGATTTCGCACCCTTGGTGATCTGCTCTGCCAAAATGGCGCTGTTGCCTTTTTTTCTCGGGCTTCCTAAAAGGACCAGAACTTTTTTTATCATCGGATTACCTCCTGAATTATGTCATTAAAACTCCGCATAAATGTTCATTGGGAACAAACTGTCAGGTAGTAGGACATGTTTCATCCCGCATTCGATGGGTTGCCCAGAAATCCGACCTACACCTTTGTGTTTGCAATGGCAAAAACGAAGAGGGGAAAAGCCGGTCAGCGCAGTTCGGCCCGCATCTCCACGGTCACGTGACCCCACCCTCCACAGGCATGTCCCACGTCGAAGCAGCCGGTGCGGTTGAACATCACCTCGTTTGGGTCCCTGCCGTTCATGATGTTTTCGAAGAAGGCGTTGATGAGCACGGTGAGGTTCGGCATCAGGAAGGCGCAGATCTGCTCCGGGCACTCCCGGGTTAAAAGGTTTCCCGCCGAGTCGAAGACCAGTTTCTGGCCCACCTGGTGCCCTGAGTGGCAGCCCTTGGATTCCACCACCTCGGCCACCAGTCGGTATCGCACCCCTTTTGCGGCGTTCTCGAAGAGGCGTTGGAACTTGGGGTTCTCCCGAACGAGAGAGAACTCCTGATCCTCCAGCCCTAGTCTCTGCTGGATGATCCTTGCCAACTGTTTTGCATCCATGTTCGCACCTCCCGGCAGGTTGCTGAAAAACGCCCATCCGCTGCGTTGCCCTCATCCCTCGTCGCTGCGACGTACTGGCATGTTCCTTTATAGCCCCCTGCCATCAGTACGGCTTCCGCCTTGGTTCAGGAAACGGCCGATCTTACAGAAGCCCAGGGGAAGAAAATAGCGCTTGGGTTAAAACGAAAGCCGCCTGCAGTGCCTCCGTGGGACAAAGCGGAAAACATTCTTTGCAGTTCCAGCACTCCCTGGATGCTATCTCCGGAATGAAACTTATCTCCCGCCTTGTTCCTCGGTCAACAAATCCAACCGCGTTTATCTTCTTGACCTCGGCACAGTATCGTACACAGAGACCGCAATGAATGCAAAATGAGGCCTCCTTTTCAAAACGGTCTTTGTCTGCTCCATACTCTTTCGCCAAATCCTGCAACGCGGAAGCATCGGGAGCATGGGCCAGCAACAGTTCCAGGATCATTTTGCGAATTCTATCTATCTTCTCAGATCTGGTTCTTACGACCAAATTCTTTTCTACCGGGTAAACGCAGGCAACAACGAGTCTTGTCCAGCCGCGACTTTCTACTTCTACTGTGCAAATTCGGCACCCCCCATAAGGTTCTAATTTCTCGTGGTGACAAAGTGTCGGAATCAATATTCCCACATTTTG
>JAZDOW010000281.1:0-4680 GCA_043798185.1 Pseudomonadota bacterium
GTCAGGGTCTCATATCTGTCAAAGAACTGTGGGTGAACATTCACTACCCGGCCACGGCCCGGTAGCTTACATGAACCGCCCGGTGCGGACCCGCATGCCGGGTGGTGTGGGGGCTGGGGGTTAAAACCCCCGGCTACCCGATTATGTAGTGACGCGCTTCAGCCTCTCTCTGATACCAAGCGTATTCACGAACTGCTGGCTGAATCGTACGGCGCTTTCGATTGCCCATTCCGCACAACCCGCACCAAGGCATTTGAGTGGGAACCAAGCCATTTGTCCTTTTGCGCGGTCAGCGAGCGCACTGGCTGGAAATAATTGCGACAGCTCCTTTTCAAGTGACCGATGAACCTTCAGATCGTCATCCCACTCTGGCCTGAAGTGAATGAGCGCGTTTCTTAGGCTATTCAATCCATTCGCGCTCCGATATGGCTCTTGACCCTTACTCATTGGCTCGTGCCCCATAGCGACGAGAGCAACTTGGTGCTTACGCACTGGAGAGCGTTTCTCGATTTCTGGCCAGAGTTCTGCAAGAAGCTTCATCTGAGTCTCAGAGAGGGACTTCAATGCGTCCCTGTCTCTGTCCACGGCCTGCTGATAGAACTCATTCACGGAAGATTCCAGCGATGCTGCGGCAAGAAGCACTGCGGCTAACGCATTGCTTCTTGCTTCGTCCCATCGGGGCTGCGGCCATTCCAAGTGCTTTTCTTCGCTCTCAATCTGCGCGCATGCAAAGGCAAAACGTGCGGAAGAGTGGAGATGAAATTGAGAGATTCCGGACTTGACACGAACTGTTACCATCGAGGTCCCTTCACCAACTGTGAAAAATACCGGTTTATCCGGTGCATTTTATTGTTGATATTCGGTATGGTGTCCCCCGAATTCCCCCTGGGACGCAGATGCCCGGTGGTGGATGTAGCTCAGGGGAAGAAAGGCCATCTGCACGGCAGGCAGCGGCGCCTTGTTTTTGTTCAGCATATCGGCAGTTTCTTTAATTGCATCCGATAACGGCTTCCCGAATATCTGAAGGCGCACCGCCTTAATACCTGAGACCTTGCCGATCACTTCCACCCGGGCAACGGTTACCGGTCTCTGATGTTCATTCGTCACGACCAGATCGGGCAGCTTGATATCGGTGATCTCCCAATGGCCGATGCGGCAGGTAACGGGAATCACATTCTTGTCCTGCGGACCATATGAAACTCCGAGTGGAATGTGCCGCTCACGTTCAATGCCTCAGTTTCCAAGCCATACCGGACAAACCCGAATTTCTCATAAAGGCGTAGCGCCAAATGGTTGGATGTGACCACCGAAAGGCGGACACTCCAAAGGCCGGGCAAAGCATCAATCCGAGCAAGCGCATCTTCGAAGAGTGCACGACCGACACCCTTACCTCGAAACCCGGGAACAACATACATGCCCCAAATAAAACCTTTATGTCGCATTTTCTCGCCATCATCACGGACGAATCCGATCACCCCGACCAACTCATCTTCGCTGAACGCGCCGATCACCCATCGATCAGCCGTTCCTTCCAGACGCTTGGCCAACTCATCAACGGGCATCTTTTCTTCTTGCGCAATACTAGCGCCAAATGCCGCAGGGCTTTCTTGAAGACCGAAAAGCCGGATGCGTCGAAAACTGCCGACATCATCTTTCGTAAGTTGCCGTAGCGTAGTCATCTTTTCTTGCTCAACGTGAACATCTGCGGCTTGTCCGCAGGATGTTTTTGTTGGGCCTTATCTCTTAAATACATCTTTTCAGGGTCAAAAGTGCTGACTTAAGATCATTTTAAGCATCGAATTTCACAATTTCTCTTTATATTTATGTTGGTTGCTGCGGTCCGACCCCATTCGCTTCATTCGCTATCTTTATTAATCCATTTGAAAAAAGCAGCTTCTATCAATTTAAATCTTACATCATCTAAAAAAAGTAGACCTTTCTCCATATTTTTTAGAAAATTTTCTTTGTTTTCACTTTTAGATTCACGAACACTATCAAGGACAGAATCCAGAGAGTCTACACTATAGAAATTTATGCTTGAAGCTATACAAAATAATTGAGAAATTGCATCATGCAGTTTCTCCAATGGAACATTTTCCATAGTCCACTTAATAAATTCAAAAATTGCTGATGAGCTCAATCCTAGAAGTATAACTTTGAAATTTGTACTTTCGTCATTATTGATCACAATTGTTTTTTCGTGCTTATTTTTTAAATGATTAATCAGTTCATCTACATCAATCATTTGTGCTTCACATAAAGGACAAATACAAAATTTTTGGGTTCCAAATCTTTTAAATGTCATAATTTCTCATTTCGTTATTATATTATTTATTGGTAAAATAGTTAGTGGATAGAAAAATTCCTTTAATTGTTTATTTAGAAAGTCACGATTATAATCTTTTCTGAATATACCTTTGAAGAAAGATTCCGTTTTTGGAAAATATTGGTCATGACCTGAGCTAAAAGCATCTAATAACATAAAATATCGACTAATACTTGCATACAAGTCAACAGTATCAAATCCCAAATTATCACCAAAAATAGTTTTCTCTGCGGTTATCGTAATAAATGGATGTATTAATTCTGATCGATTAAGGAGAATCTGATAAGGATTTCCAACGAACTCTTTGTGCCGTAATCGTTTATCAGCCATCTCATTTGAAAGCTTAAACATGTATGGTTCAGCAATGCTTCTGCTTTCTCTGTTTTCACCTACATTTTTTGATTTTTCTAGAGCCAAATGTAACTGGTTGTCTTCCATTTTAATATCTTTTATTCTTTTCAACATTTCAGTGGGGGATGGCCAATCTAAAACATCGGATAATTTTTCATAAAAGCTTAGGAAATCAAGTTTTTCAACATACATCGGCTTTGATATTAAACAATCAACAATTTTTTTTAATCTAAATCCTGGGCAGATATCCTCCCAGACAACTTCAATTTTTAACAAAGGACAGAACAATTTATCAATGGGTGAAAACAGTGAGAAATCTAGTATTCCCAAAGCTGTTTGTCTGTCAACACGACCCAACTTCTCAAAAATATAATCAATTGCATCTATATATACCCTATTATATTTGCGGCCAGTTTTTATATATTCATTCGGATCATCGTACAATTCGGTTTTTGCTTGAATTTCAATTAATTTTGCATAGCCCTCAATAATACTTAGTGTAGATAGTCTTTTATCTGGAATACTATAACTATTTTTATCTAAATTTGATGTTATTTTTGGGTATTCAACATCTTTAGCACCATCAAAGTACACATCAACTATTTTTGAAACCTGATCTCTAAAAGCACTTAATGACTCGATGGCCACTTTAATATTAGTCATAGATGTTCCAAGCAGGATATTTTGGTATTGAGTTATCTGATCCCAGTAACCCATCAGTTCTTTTAATAACGCTCCATTATTTGATGTGACAATGTTATTCTGAATTAGTTGCGACCATAAAGTAATAGGTACATAAGATAATTTTTCACCAGTTATTAAGCTATTTTGTTTTAGCCGAAGAAACGAGTATTCCATAAACGCTGATCGTAAAATATGTGTTTTAAATAAAAATATGCCTATGGGAGTACCTGGAATTTGATAAAAATGAGCCCTTTCATGTAAATATGTTGCTAATGAAGAGACATATTCTTCAAATTGTTCAGTAGGAATTGATGTTCTATCTCTTTTTTCTTTTATGCTACGCGCATTAAACAGACCATTTGCTTCTTTTTTACCATTGTAAAAATACTCAATGGCCGTATTAAATGTTTCTAAAGATAATTTTTCATAAATGATTCCTCCGAAAGGAATAAATTCTCCAAGGATATAGTTTTCATGAAAATTTTTCATATTTTATTACGCTCCATAAACAGGTTTTTAAATGAATAGCTTATAGTTCAGGTCAAATGACTTGATACCGTTTTTGGCGTATTCTTTTGCATCTATTATAAATCTTCAGTCCAACTTAGTCGTTTAGCAAGTATCATGGCATTTGACCGGCACTATAATACATTTTTCTTGAGGTAATCCACTCCATTTGAGGCTTATTTCTTGGTGTACCGTCCACCAATATATTTTTTCACTGCGTAGTTTCCATTTTAATTTTTGACGACGCACCGGGTAGGTCAGGGGCCTTGTGGCCCCTTTCCCCCCTAAGAACCGTACTTGAAAGTTTCCCTTCATACGGCTCAAGCATTTCTGAAGGACACCCTTATTGGATGCCCCGGCCTTACACCTCAAACTTGGGTAGTCATGGCCCTGTATTCCCGCGCGGACATCGCCGGGAGCAGACGCGATTCTTTATCATGCCGGCGCCGCCAAAAATATGAGGCGTATTCTTGCAGATAAGGGTTTGCATCGGCCTTGACCTTGATGTATCTTCGTATGCCAATAGAGCTGAGGCGCACGACTTCGTAAAGTCGCTTGCCTTTCTTGGTGTCGCTCGTTGCCGAAAACACCCATCTTCGTCCGGATGCCAGCCAGTATTTCTTGGCCAACCATCTTTCGGACTTATTCGAGTGTCGGCGACGGATCATCCGCCAAAGCTCTTCATAGACATAGGTATCAATACGAGAAAATGCTTCCGAGGCCACCACATGGCGGTGGTAATTGCCCCAACCGCGAAGCGTTTGATTCAGCTTCTTGATCAGGATCGGCATCGGTGCGCTGACGTGAGTACG
>JAZDOW010000005.1:0-3888 GCA_043798185.1 Pseudomonadota bacterium
CAAGAGCAACTTTGTCGCAAACTGACAGCTCTCGGAGCGCGTACCCCCACCGGCAAATGGCTTGCAGTTGAGGTCGGTGAAGAGCCGATAAAGAATGTCCAAAAAAATGGCTGATTTTCCACATCTATTTACGAGGTCTGATATTACTAGCCTTAATCCTTTGCGCCCCTTGAATGAAGCGACTCCTGTAGAAAAACAATTTCTGCAGAGTTTTGAACAGGGAAAAAGGGAAGGAAGCGTTTTCATGGAGGAGGATGGCCGGCAGGTATTCAAGTATATGGCACCGCTCATTGCCGAAAAAGCGTGTCTTAGCTGCCACCAAAAACAAGGCTACAAGGAAGGTGATATCCGCGGCGGTATTAGTGTATCCCTGCCGTTCACCATGCAGTTGCCTTTGTCCTCCATGATCTTGTCCCATGTGTTGATCTGGTCAATCGGCCTTTTTGGTATGAACTTTTTGGGACTTCAATTGGATCATTCCTATAACGTCATCAGACGCCAGGCCGTAATGGATGCACTCACTGGAATTCCCAATAGGCGCAGTTTCTCAGAAAGAATTATCTCGGAATTTAATCTTTCCCGCAAGAGCGACGCTGAACTTTCTGTAATCATGTGCGACATTGATAACTTCAAAAAATATAATGATAGGTATGGCCATGTGGCAGGTGATGAATGTCTTCGGAAGGTGGCGCAATGTATCCAGGAATCGTTGAAAAGGCCCATTGATTTCTGCGCACGTTATGGCGGGGAAGAGTTTGTGGTGGTTTTACCGAATAGTTCTTTGCAAGGTGCCGAAACCGTTGCCGAGCGAATTCGTGAAAATGTCGAAAATATGCGAATTGAGCATGAAGGTTCAACAACCGGCGGTATAGTTACCATGAGCCTTGGGATATCAACCAACAAGGTTGTCACTGCCGGATCGCATGAGCACCTTATTCAATGTGCCGATCAGGCACTGTATCTGGCCAAGAAGTGCGGACGAAATAAGGTGCATCATTTCGCAGAAGGTGATGGGGATAAAGTATAAGGACCTGAATCAGTTCTTGAAATCTGTCGATTCGAGGTTGTATTTCTTGCTTTTATATTGAATCGCTCGACGGCTGATTCCCAGAAGCTCTGCCGCATCTTTTTTTATTCCCTTGCTCTGTTTCAGGGCTCGAATAATTGCCTCTTTCTCGCTCTGTTCCATGGAAAAATTGTCTTCAGCTAAATGTGGTTCGGCAAGCGAATCGATATCAAGTTGCAGATCTTCAGGGAGAATCTGATTGTTGCGGCAGAGAATGATTCCGGTATGGAGAGAATTTTTCAACTCCCTGACATTGCCTGGCCAGGAGAGAGTCTGCAGCCATTGCAGAGTTTTCTCCGGTAAGTCTATCGGTGGAGCAGCATTTTCCTTAAGATAGCCGGCTATAAAAAGGCGAGCAAGTGCGGGGATGTCTTCCCGCCTTTGGCGAAGCGGCGGTATTTGCAGTGTTACAACTTTCAAACGATAATACAGATCCTGCCTAAATTTTCCTTCGTCGACAGCGGCTTTGAGATCGGCGTTAGTGGCGGCAATTACACGGCAATCAACATTCTTCTCTTTAATGGCACCCACCTGGCGGATGGTTCTCTCTTCGAGAAATCGGAGGAGCCGGCTTTGCATTTCGGCCGAAATATTACCAATTTCATCGAGAAAAAGCGTGCCGCCATGGGCGGCCTCAATGAGACCCTTTTTATCCTGAATGGCGTGGGTGAAGGAGCCTTTGACGTGCCCGAACAGCTCGCTTTCAAGAATGCCTGGGGGGGTAGAACCACAATCGACGACAATATATGGACTGTCCTGTTTGCCGCTTGAGTTGTGGATGAGCTTGGCAATACATTCCTTGCCAACACCGCTTTCACCGAGAATGAGGACATTGGCATTGCTTGAGGCAACTTTTTGCAGCATTTCGCGCAGTTCCTGCATAGCCGGACTTGTACCCCAAATGAATCCTGCATCCTCTGTGAGCTTCTGGTCGGGGGAATGGCTGTTCGATAAAATTTCCAGTATTTTTTTAACGAGTTGTCGGCCATCGAATGGCTTAGTCAGATAGTCAATTGCTCCGGCCTTCACGGCTTCTACTGCATCGGGAATGGTTCCATAGGCGGTGAGAAAGATGACCGGCAGGTGAGGATGGCTTGCACGGGCTTCTGTAAGCAGTTCCATGCCACTCATCTCCGGCATTTTCATGTCCGAGACGAGAATATCTATTTTTTGGTTTTTCAGGAGTTGCAGTGCCGCAGGACCATTTCCTGCTTCATGGACCACAAAGCCGGCAGCGCACAGCCTGGCATCAAGAACTTCGAGGATATTCGGGTCGTCATCGACGATCAGGACATGTCTTTCGGCATTCATAAAGATTTCTTTTTCTCCTGCAATGTTTCGTCAATTTCCTCAAGTTGATCAAGCTGTTTTTGTATATTTTCGACTGTATTGCCAAGTTGGGCAATTTTTTTGTTTTGATTGGCGATGATGGTATTTTTCCTCTTTGCAAGTTGAACCTGTTCCTGGTTCTTTTTTTGTATATGTTCACTGAGGGTTTTAAGGGCAATGACGAGTAGATGGGAATTCTCTATGGGCTGGGGATCAACTTTTTCGGCATCCCATTTTTCCAAGGTAGTGATGGCTTCGGCGAGTTGACTCTCGGAATGGGCCAGGGTCAATTGAGTGCAGGCAAGTCCGAATAAGGCGTGACTCCGATCTTCAGGAGCAAGGGCAGTTTCATAATTATTGGAATATTCCTCAAGGGCTCTTTCATAATTCCCATTGAGAAAGAGTGTTTCACCGACACTCGGGTTTGCGGGTTTGATAGGTTCGGGGGAGGGAGGGGCTTGGATGCATGAGCTGCAACAAATGGAAAAAACAACAAGCAAGAGGGTACCCCAGGTTTTCAGTGTGTTCATAAGCGGCTTTAGCATTTTTGGAAAGGTTGGCATGGATTGAATATTAAACGCTGTGCGATACATTTAAGGGGTGCGTTGGAAGGGTAAAAGAAAAAGTGCAACCCATGCCGGTATTGTTGGCTACCTCAATGTGTCCGCCATAGCTGGTAATGATTCGCCGACTTATGGCAAGACCCAGGCCAACGCCATCGAGATGACCGCGAACGTTCTTCGTCCGGTAATATTTGGTAAAAATAAGTTCTTTTTCGTCCTCGGCAATTCCGGGGCCGCAATCGGCTACATGAAAGAGAATGAATTTTTTCTCTCGGCCCTTCTCCCAGGAAAGCGCAACTTCACCCCCCTCCGGGGAATATTTAACGGCGTTGCCGATAATATTGACAAAAACTTGTTGTATTTCCTCTCGCACCCCAAAGAGTTGTGGGCAATCGGTGAAATCGCCGAATTTCAGGATGACCATTTTCTTTTCGGCAGGTGCGGAAAAGAGTTCGGCACTGTTCTGGATCAATTTTTCGGTGTCAAGATGGAGGGAATTGGTCTTGCGGACATTCATCTCGAGGACCCCAATGTTGAGCAGATAATTGAGCAATTTGTTAATTCGCTTAATTTCACCGCTGGCAATTTCCAGAAATTTTCGTTGCTTGTCGTTGACACTTCCAAAGACCTCTTCAACGATCATATTCACCGATTCATGAATGGAGGAAAGGGGAGTCCGTATCTCATGACTGAGAGTGGCAATGAATTCCGTGCGAATGGTCTCTTCTTCATTGAGTTGTCGGCTCATGTCATTGAAGGCCATGGCAAGTTCATTGAATTCATCGCCGCCTTTGAGCCGTATCGGTTCTTGCGGTGTATCAAATGAGATTCCCTTTAATCTTCCCGTAAGGGTTTTGAGGGGTGAAAAAATAGCCAGGGAAATGTACCAGATACCGATGCAGCCGACAAAGATGCTCGCACAGAAACCAA
>JAZDOW010000022.1:0-3401 GCA_043798185.1 Pseudomonadota bacterium
GAGTCAATCCCATTCTTAGTTGAAAATATCACAGCGGTTTCTTCCCATTGTTAAGCGGCTTGCCGCATTTGTATTTTTAGTTCCATCTGTAATGCACTTCTAAGTATCGGTAAGTTTTTATATCCTTGCACCTTATTGAGACGCGATTCAACATCATGTAATGCAGAAGCCATCCATCTTTGCCGTTGGGATGAGTTGTGCCACCTGCTAACATTTTTGCAAAGTCGGTCAACTTGAGAAAAGATCGACTCGATGCAGTTCGTAGTCTTCAAGCTTTTGCCGACCACTCCATAGACCCCAAGCCGATGCAGTGTCAGCGTTTCCTCCAGCCCCTCAAGAAGGCTTGCCGCCGCCGATTGGTTTCGCAGTGACAGTTCTGCGTGTATCTTTTTCAGCTCTTTCAATGCCTCATCATACGTTGGCCTGTCATACGCATTTTGCAAGCGTTTGCGGAGACTTGCCTGCTCGCACTTGCTCATATACTTTACAATATTCTCCCGCTTGTGCCAGTTACATCTAAGGACCAATACAAATTTATTGAACACATCGCGCACGGCTTTTATCAACCCCTTGCTCCCATCCACAATTGCCAGCAACCCTTCCTCATATTTCAAACCGCGCCCGATCAAGCTCTTTAAAAAATCTGCGACGACCTCCGAATTCTCTGTTGCCGCCTCGACCAGACCCAGCACGATCTTCTCGCCACCTATCGTCAATCCCACGGCCACGATCAGACCATTCTCTGCAAATCTTTTTCCGTCTATCCATATCGAAATAAAATCGTATTTACTAAGATCACGCTCGTGTAGCTCTTTCAAATGCTTGGCGCTCTCTTCCTTGAACTTTCGTGAAATGTTCGACGATGACAAACCAAAAGCCTCGGGAACAGCTCCGGCCACAGATTCATATTTACCGCAGGATATGCCGGCCAACACCCGCTTTAGCACAAGCTCATTTATTTTGTTCGTCGATTGTAATTTTGTGTATGTCTGCAATTCGATCTCTCTGTTGTTCTTCGTGTCGCGAACACGGGGTTTATCAATGTCTATCCTCTGACCGCCAATCATTACAGAACCTGGATTGTAGCCGTACCGGTCATATCCTTCTACTCGTTCATATCTTGTTCCGCATAGACCGCTCACTTCCGATTGTAATTCTTCCGAGATCCTCATCATCGCTATCGGGATAAGAGCCTCGATCAGCGAGAGCCGCACGTCAACGCCTTTCCCTTGATATTCCGACTCACTAAGCACTTTCATTTCTTTCTTGTATCTTTTTCTCCTCTGTCCTATGTCCACTTTCATCATGGCGGTTTCTCCTTTCTGTTGTGGTTGATGACGTCTTAATCACCGCCATCTATACCACAGGGAGAACCGCCGTGCTATATTTCAACTAGATTTAGCATACACTCGAGCGTTAGCGAAGGATCCAGTGAGTATTCTTTAAATATCATAATAATGTCATACAGTTATAAAGATCAAAAAACACGCAACTTCCGGTATGCTGTTTACCGATAATAGTGATGTAGTCGGAGGATTAATGGCGAACTATAACTATATAGATGCGAAAAAAATACTTCATGCGCTTTCGCCGGAAAGCCCAGGTGGTGAAAAATTATCGGCCGAAGAATATGCTCAAGTGGTTCCAGGATATTGGGAGGCGCCCGACAAGGTGATAGTTGAGGAGAAGGCTGGCGAGTTCGCAACCGCATTTTGTGATGCCGAAAAAAAGAAGAGTGTGAAACTCGATTATGTTGAGACAGAGAAACTGATCAAAGATATCTTTGGCGAGCTGAATTTGACGCAATTAATGCTGAACCGTTTGATCGAGGCGATCCATAAAAGCAATAAAACTGATGGCGCAAGATTGGCGTGTGAGGCAGACATCAAAAAAATGCTCATCGAAGTTCTCACCGACAATATTGACAGGCAACGAATGGATGAGCTTGCTTCGATCGTGAATTCGGTGGAGGCTGATGGAAGCAGGATCAGTGAGAACGAGATTCGTTCATCGGCATTCTTCAAAGACAATCAGAAGTTCTTCGATGTCCTACAGATCGAGGCAAAGAGACAGAATGTTTCGATATTTTCGCCGGATCACGGGGTCGCGCTGGAAAAGATCGTATCGGACGACATGACGTGGTTCGATATTTATCAAAAATTGCTGGAAGCGGGTTTTAATAACGTCACATTTGCGAATGCGCATAATCTCGAGAATGATGCTAAGGTTTTTGGACATGAGCTTTTGAGTGAAACGGGTTTTTGGGAATTCGTTTCTGACTATGTTGTTCCCCATTATTTCACTTATAGTGAAAAGGTCCATTTTGCCGGCCTATTTCAAGAAGCTTTTTTCGGTGTGGGACTTCTATCGCTTTACAACAAACATTCAAGAATTATGCGGGATAGCCGCTTTATTAGTTTCGCAGAATCCATCAGTCACAACTATGTTGGTGTTAACGTAGTTGATGATATTACCTATTTTGTAGAACTCTACAATGACCCTTCAAGGCTTGAGGCGGTTTTGAGTAAGAATAACTGCGAAAAAGCTCGCAGGTTGACCGAATATATCCCGATATCCGGCGCTCTTGAGCAGTCTGATTTTGATAAAATCGAACCGTTTATTAATAGTGTCGATCTTAAAGAAGCCGGTAGATTTGTTGCCAATGTAAATCAGGCGTTAAAGCTTTCGAGAAATTCGGTAAGGCTGGAAGATCTGCCATTGGTTCTTGAACTATATAATGATCCTAAAATGCAGAGGCTCATTACCTCCGGAAAACTAGGACGCTATGCGGATCTCATGCGCGGGAGAATCTCTATATATCCGAGGAACTGGCGGGATCTTGTTGTGTTTGTACAGAATGTTCTTCTCTTGCCGGATGATGCGACGATCTTTTCTAGCGCTATCAGTTTGATCGAGAGGTATGGATGCGTCTATTCGGTTCATATTGGAAATGGCGAAGTTAAATTCGAAGCAGACACGGTTCTGAAGGCGCTCGTGACCCTTAACAGGTCAGTGGTGGTGAGAGATCTATTGGCGGTGTACCGGATCAAGAATAAAATTAACGAAAAATATCCGGTTACATTATATCTCGATGATCTTCTAGGTCTTGCAAAACTTGACGTTCATCCTGATTCGCCTGAGTGGTTGAAGTTTGATAGTATGCTTCAAGAAGGTGAGGGTGGGTTACGGTCGTTGCCGGTCTATGTGCTTGTCTATCTTGCTGAACATCCTGTCGAACGCGCTGCCACATTGAAGCTTTTTAAAGATATGCCGGAGTTATTTGCAGATTATGGGCTTGGCATATCTGGTATGGCCAGGGCTCCAGAGCTAGTGGGACTGGTGGAAAATATAACAATGGAGCAAGTTTGAGCTAAACGTGGATATGTAATCCTATCTTTTCA
>JAZDOW010000023.1:0-2734 GCA_043798185.1 Pseudomonadota bacterium
AAGCGGTTTTTCAATCATATTGATTTTTCATGAAATTATTTATGGTCCTGATATTTAACAATAAATTGATTTCGATGGAAGATACTCCAGACAGTTCCAGTTGTTGGCCCGAATATTGCTTTAAGCGGTGGGTTACTAAAAGAGGAGTAATGTGAAATTGGTTGGAATGGCAGATATTAAATTAGACTTTAGGAATACTTTCTCATCGATCTCTCTGTTGAAGATGACGGAGATTTTCAGCAGAATGCAACCCATGCAGATCATGGAAATATGCGGATCCGATCCGGATATTCGTCAAGATCTTCTTAAGGTGCTCCCAGAGGCTTCTTATGATATATTGGAGGCTGACGAGGAAGTTGGACAGGAGTTCTATAAAGTGAGGATTCGGAAGCGACTTGTATGACTGTATCTCCTGCTGTGATTGTTGGAAGCTAGGGAGATTGTGTGCAATTTTCTCAATAAAGAGACTTGAAAAGGGAAAAGGAAAATACCTATGGCGGATAGCATCATTACCATCAAAGGGAAAAAAAAGAGCTCCTTCATGGAAACGGTCAAAGAGATTGTTCCCGATGGAGGAAATCTCAATCTCTGTCTTACCTGTGGCGCCTGTGTCGCAGGTTGCCCGGCAACTGGCCTGGCAGACATGGACCCTCGGAAATTTCTACGTATGTGTGCACTAGGTCTAGATGAGGAGGTGACTACCACTCCTTGGGTTTGGATGTGTACCATGTGTCAGCGCTGTATTTATGTCTGTCCTATGAAGATCGACATCCCGCAGCTAGTTTTTAATGCCAGGGCAACATGGCCGAGAGATAAGCGACCGAGCGGTATCCGCAATTCCTGTGATATGGCTATGCGCAATGACTCGAACAGCGCTATGGGCACTGCTCCCGACGATTTCATCTTTGTCGTGGAAGACGTCCTTGCCGAGTACCAGGAGTCCCAGCCTGAATTCAAGGATATGGTCGCGCCGATCGATAAAGTGGGCGCCCAATTCTTTGTCAATCAAAATTCTCGGGAACCGGTTACCGAACCGGATGAACTCGTGCCGTTATGGAAGATTCTCCACTTGGCCGGGGTCGACTGGACCTATGGCAGCAAGGGTTGGGCGGCGGAGAATTACTGTATGTTTCTTGCCGATAATGACTGTTGGGAGCATATAACCAGGGTTTCGGCGAACCAAGCCGACCAACTGGGGTGCAAGGTCTTTCTCAACACGGAGTGAGGCCACATAACCTTCTCAGTCCGGGCCGGACTAAAAAAATTCAACATCGAACACAACTTTGAAGTAGCATCGATTTATCAGTACTATGCAAAATGGATTCGTGAAGGGCGACTCAAGGTGAATTCCGATTGGAACAAGGATCTTAAAGTCACATTCACGATCCAGGATCCATGCCAGATTGTCCGAAAAGGCTTCGGCGACCCAGTTGCCGATGATTTGAGGTATGTTATCGAGTCGGTGGTTGGTAAGGAAAACGTCATTGAAATGACTCCGAATAAGTCCAATAATTACTGCTGTGGCGGTGGTGGCGGATTCCTGCAGTCCGGATACCCCGAAGAGCGCCGGGCTTATGGCAAGGTGAAATTCGACCAGATTATTGCCACCGGGGCCGATTACTGTGTTACCGGTTGCCATAACTGTCATGCACAAGTGCATGACATTGGGCATCATTTTAAAGGAACCTACCAAACTGTACATATCTGGACGTTGATCTGTCTGTCGTTGGGAATTCTCGGACCCAACGAGCGGGCCTATCTGGGCGATGATTTGAAAGAGGTGAACGTATTTCATCCCGAGACTGCCCTGTAAAAAAGTATTGAAGGCATGCAGGGTTAACCCCAAATCTGAGATTTTGTTACCTGGAGAGAGATAGAACATATGAGCTTTCAGAAGAGATTACAAGCAAAGGAATTTGTGGTCCTCGCCGAAATGCACACCCCGAAAGGTGTGAACATATCCAGGCTGGTTACCGACGCACGGCGTATTAAAGGAAGGGTCGATGCAGTCGTTGTCCCCGACATGGACAATGGTATCATGCGGATGAATGCCTTAGCCGGCGGTGTGCTGATGCAGCAGCAGGGGGTGGAAGCGATTATCCACCTGTATTGTCGTGATCGGAATCGCATGGCCCTCCAGGGTGATATCCTGGCCGCCCATGTCTTGGGTATCCAGAATCTCATCGTGGTCCACAGCGAAGAGATGGGCCAGGGAGATCATAGTGACGCTAAGTTGGTAGGTGACCTCGATGAAGTGGGTCTTCTCAAGGCTATACAAACTTTGCAAAGCGGCAAGGATATGGCTGGTTTTGATCTTGATGGAACGCCGACATTTTTTACCGGTTGCAGTATAGCACCTTACGCCGATGAGGCAGCTCTCAGTGAAGAACTGGCGGCAGTACAGAAAAAGGTAGCGGCCGGCGCTAATTTTGTTATTACTCCCCCAGTTTTTGATGTTCAGCAATTTGCCTCACTTTTAAGCAAGGTGAAAGAACTGGGAGTGCCGGTGATTCCCACGGTCTTCCTCTTAAAATCATTGGCCATTGCCCAGTATATTGCTAATAGTGAACCAGGTGCACATATCTCCGATGAGCTTATTCGGCGGATTAGAAAATCTTCCGATCGTGAGCAAGAAGGTGTCCAGATTGCCGGTGAAACCATTGCCGCACTCAAGGCCACGAGTCAAGGGGTATTGATCCAGACTTTGGGATGGGAGCATAAACTGCCGGCGATT
>JAZDOW010000046.1:0-82910 GCA_043798185.1 Pseudomonadota bacterium
TTGACTCGTACATATGCGGTAGATAGCGGAAGGTGTACCCGCCGAAGCTTTCGTCACCCCCGTCACCGGAAAGGACAACGGTGACATTCTGTTTCGCCATCTTGCAGACATACCAGGTCGGCACAGCACTTGAATCGGCAAAGGGTTCGTCAAAATGCCAGGCGATATCGGCAAGGATTTCAGCGGCCTTAGGTTCCAGGGTAAATTCTTTGTGATTTGTCCGCAGATGGTCCGCCACCAGCTTTGCCAGGGGAAGTTCGTTGAATTCCTTTTCTCCAAATCCGATGGAATTTGTCAACACCGGCGCCCTCATGTTTTTGGCCATGGAGGAGACCACCAATGTAGAATCAAGCCCACCGGAAAGAAAAGCGCCGAGAGGCACTTCGCTCATCAACCGGCATTTCGTCGCCTCGTCGAGCAATGCTTCGAATTCCTCGGTGGCCTCGTCTAGGGTGAGATCCTGCCTTGGGGAAAAAGTAAGTTGCCAATACCGTCTTTTCTCCAGACCGTGACGGGTGACGAGTAGAGTGTGGGCCGGTTCGAGCTTACAGGTATCCTGGTATATTGTGCGGGGGGAAGGGATATACCCGAATGTATAGTAGCAGTCCAGGGCCTTATAGTCGATTTCTCCAGGGCACAGCTGCACGGACCGTAGGGCCTTCAATTCGGAGGCAAATGAAAAAATCTGCCCGTTCCAATGGTAGTAGACTGGTTTTTTCCCTACCCGATCTCTGGCTAAAAAGAGATTGTTTTCCGACTTGTCCCAGATGGCAAAGGCAAACATGCCGTTGAGTCTGCTCACACATTCCCCACCCCATTGTACATAGGCAAGAAGGATCGTCTCGGTATCGCTTCTGGTCTGGAAGGTGTGGCCGAGATTCGAAAGCTCTGCATTAATCTCCTGGTAATTATAAATCTCTCCATTAAAAACTATCTGATACCGGCCACTTTGTGTGGACATTGGTTGTTGCCCGCTGGAAAGATCGATAATACTCAAACGACGATGACCAAGGGCCACATTGTCGTCAACATAGTAACCTTCTTCATCGGGGCCGCGATAGATGAGCGTATCGGTCATCTGCTTGATTGTCGACCGGGCTGTTTCCCGGTCATGGTCTGCGATGTTGAAAAAACCTGTTATGCCGCACATATTTTCAGTTGGAGGATGGTGCGTTTAATTACGTTTATTTTTACACGGCACAAAGAACACGAAGAGCGCCACATTCTCTGAGAAAAGAAGTATTCCGTATTGATAGCACAATATTGGCCGAAATCAACAGAGTTGTTCGACACATAAAACCCATCAAAGCGTATGGAGGACTCGTGCCGGATTGCCGGCAGCCACTACTCTCGCAGGAATTTCTTCTGTTACAACCGAGCCGGCACCGACAACGGTTTCTCTGCCAACTTCAGCCATAATTATAGCTCCTTCGCCAATCCAGACATCAGGTTGAATGATTAACCGCTGGGCTTTTAGATGGTCGAATGAGGACCATTTTCCATTGGGTTTCTTCAAATGCTGATTCTTGCCGCTGGTGACACTGACTCTGCTGCCAATTTCACAATCGCTCTTGATGTGAGCACAGCCAATAATTGCATAATTTCCTATAGATACATCTCTTTCAATTATGACATTGCGATGCACCAGGAGAGTTCCAAAACCTATGACACAACAAAGAGAGCATTTTTCCACCGTAGAAAAATAATAGGCCCGTCTGAAGAATATACCAGGCAAGCCTGGGGCACATGCCAAAAGTTGGGCAAAGAAGGTAAATACTACCTCAGAGGCGGGGTTGATTGTTTTTTCAAACCAACTTAATACCGCAAGTGGAAAAACAAGGGCGACACAAAAACAATTAAGACAATTTTTGAGTGAAGTTTTCATATTAACCATTAGTAATGATCCCTTCCTGATTGATTTTAATGTGGTCTTTTCCTGGATATTAAATGGGATCGTTTTGCACCCCGGTTCAGTTTCCACTCATTATTGAGCGGAATTTATCACAAAGCATATGTGTTGCGAGTTTCACTACGATTTTGAACTTTTTGATGAAATGGTTTTTAAAACGCAGACGCTGCGGGACGAACCGTTCAGGAAGGCCAAAATTGTAATTATGAGTTAAGCAGCATCTGACAACACTTTGCGCACTGAAATAATCGTGAATATAACCGTAGACATTGAGTATGACGAGAGGTCTGGTCAGAAATGCCGTCTTGAAACTCAAGAGGTCGACAAGGCATCTTGTATGAAAGAAGCATGCCCTTTGTGCATAGGTTGATTGCGATTCTTCCGGGCCATATTGAGCGGCAAGATGAAAAATGTGACATTTTCGAATGTCGTGGGCGGGCCAAGTTTCCGTTGGAAGAAGCACCTTATGGAGCACTTCTTTATAGGGAACTTCGTTTTTCACCATCCAGTCGGCATAATGCATGAGGCTGTCGCGGGCATAGAAGAAGGAGTAACCTGTTTCTCCGAGCTCTATCTTGTAATCGAGATATTTCCCAAGAACTTGCAGAAATACCAGATAGGACCAGCGATATTCGGGATCGTCCAGGTTGAGAGATTCGATATCATTGGCGGGATGGATACAGCGTTGTACGAGTTCTTCCGCCTTATTGAGATATTTCCTGCGGCTACTGAGGCGATAGGCGTCCATCAGACAGTTAATACAGTTTCCGGGGCCTCGGCCGGCGTGATGGAAGGCCGTGTCTACGGTCTGGCTCGCCAGGCCGGTGGGACCCTCATCGAAGAGGGCAAAGAGAGCTTTCGTTCCGTCATCCATGTTCAGCACATACTCCGCCAACAGCAGAACGGCTTCCCTGGCCTCCGCATCTCCGCTCAGAAAATAATAGAGGGTCAGACCCGAGGAATAAATGTGTTCGTTGGATGTGCCACCGCCATAACCCGGATGTGCTTTGTTCTTTTTACTGTAGGCCCTGTGGGTGGCGGTTTTTACCGGCAGGTAATGGTCCGAATGCCAGAATTGCCCTCCATTGTAGGCGGACCTGTCCTGATCAGTGCGATAGACATCGATGTCGATCATATGACGGGCAGCCGGTGCCGCAAGCTCCCACCAGCGCCTGTCGCCGGATTTCAGGAAATGGATGCAGGCCCCGTAGAGGAAATCGAACTGGTTATTGTAATGCGAGATGAATGGTTCCGGCCCTGTATAATTAACGGCTTCATGATCGGCATAGATATCGCCGTAGTTGCGCCATCCGTATTCGTCTATACGTTCTCTTTTATTGAAGAAGGAGTGTTCGCCTTTGATGATATTGTGGATGTATTCTCGGTACTGCTCGTTATCATGGGCAGCCGGAGCGGAAAAATAGGTGAGTGCCTTTGATGTCTCAAGCCAATCCGGCGAGAGCGATACGTGAATCGGATGCTGAAAGTTTTGTATCCGTGTTTCTTCCCCGTCGGGGCCGAACTCAAGAAAGATGGTGTGGCGTTTTTGTTCGCCGCCCTGGAGTTCGTAGGGCTGCCCCTGTTCTTTTGGAAAGAGGGAGATATGGAGAGTGTTTTCCTCTGCACGGAGGGTTTTCGGGAAATTTTGCCAGAAATCCTGAAGGGTTCCTGCAATCCAACCGGAAGCATCCGATATTTTCATCCAGGGGGTGGCCCTTTGTCCGCTACAGATGATAGCTTCCCCTTCCCCAGTATTTGCGGTTGCCTGGTATCCTGAGAAAGAGACCGTTTTCTCTCCCCTGTGATTGAGATGATTGGGTGAGTCCCAGTGTTTTCCGCCACTGGAATTCTGGTGCAGTGTGAAATTATGATTTTTCCCACGGTATGTTTTTTCTGATGGTTCTGCCTGACACTCAATGGTGCTTTGTTCACCTTTAAGCGCCAGTTTCAGAGAAAGATCGTTGAAATAAACAGATCCTTTATCACCGAGGTCCCATAGCCCCCCCGGATGAAGGGCGGCACGAGGATTATGGAGGAGGAAGTCTATCTGTACAGCAGACAACCCTGCCCAGAAAGAATAACGAATGGTGAAGTTGACGAAAAAATCCCCTTTTGTGTCTTTAAACACCCCTTTTGCAAAAAGCGAACAGCGCTGCGTTCCCTTTTCTTCAATTTTGAGTGGAGACATTTCCACAGACATTACTTTCCCGCTCACGTCTTGCAGGGAGAGCTGCTGCCTTGTCGGATTGAGGAGTTCCTTCCCGGCAATCACTATGGAGTCAAAACATTGTCCCTTATTCGACAAGCTGAAGAGTACAGCCTGTGTATCGATTACCAGTGAATCCCTGTTTTCTTGTATGGATATTTTTCTTGAAACGGGTGCAGGCTCGGAACCCTCCGGCTTGGAAGTGGAAAGGCTGTATTCTGTTTCGGTGTTGGGTTGTATGCTGGCAAGGAAATCAAATAATACCCACTTTACCGATTTATCCGGCCAAAACTCTAAGATGACGGCCTGAAAGTCCCTTTGTATTCCATCTGAGGCAAGCAAATACAATACTGTCGGATCTGTTACAGCGGTTTTGGGAAAAGGGATACCAATCCTTACCGGTTCATTTATTCGGTTCAGTCCTGCGGTTTCTTTCAGTCTAATGGGGCAAAAAATATTGATCATTTCATATCCTGTTGACCACTCAGTAAGAGATCTAAACGTACCAGGCTTTTAGCCCAGGAGTGGTTTTTTTCCATGCAGATTCTTGCGTTACGGCCCATATCCTGTCGATGGGGCTCGTCATTGAGAAAATGGATTACCGCACGGGCAAAGGCGGCGGCATCCTTTGCAACAATCAGGTCTTTCCCTGGCTCGGCCTGTATGCCTTCCATGGCCTCCTCTGAGCAGACCACAGCCTTCCCCATGGCCATGGCCTCCAGAACCTTGTTTTGAATACCCCTGGCAATACGCAAGGGGATAACACAAATATCGGCTGTAGCGAGGTGATTTCTGACCTCATCCACAAACCCGGTCACAGAGATCCCTTTGGTTTTTTCCAAGGCTCTGACTTCTGAAGACGGTTTTCTGCCGACAATGTGAAAGTGTGCATCTGCAATTTCTTTTTTTATTTGCGGGAATATGTCGCGGGCAAACCACTGCACCCCATCAATATTGGGCCAATAGTCCATGGCGCCGGTAAATACGATAGCGGGCCCTATTTTTTGAAGTATTTTCCCCTGACCGGGAGCAAAATGCTGGAGGTCAACACCGTTGCTGATTACCTCTGTATTGGAGGCAGGGAAATAGTGGTTAAGTAATTTTTTTTCTTCTTCACTGACAAGGAGCGTATGTTTAAATTCCTTGGTTATCTGTTTCTCGTATTGGAGTAGGTAGTCTGCTTCTCGCCTGAAGAGCCAGCGTAAGGGCTGCGATCTGGTATCTGCATATTGCCGCCATTTGTGGGAATCTACATCAATAAGGTCCATTATCCACGGAATAGTTTGCAGCACACCGTTGTAATGTTTTGATTTGTAGAGGTATTCTGCCGTTGGTGAAGAAAAGCAGAAGACGGTGTCGACAGTGGTGGTATCGAGAAAACGATCAATCTTATGTTGCAGCGCTTTTGAATAGAAATAGGGTATGGAAATTGGTTGGGAGGCCAGGAGTGCATTAATGGCGCTCGTTGCCTTCTTGATCCTGGGAGAGATGGTTTCAAAAAACAGACTTTGTGATAATTTTTCTAAGGGTTCAATATCCTTCAGGTCATCTTTGTTATCTACTATGAATGCCAGATGCATCTCGTGATTGGCTGCCAGATGATGAATAAAGTTAAAAGACCGTATTTTATCCCCTTTATTTGGCGGGTAGGGGATTCTATGACTGATGAAAAGTATACGGTTCGGCATATAGGCGAATGAACATTGTCTTCTAGAGTTTTATATATTTACGTAAAAGCGGGCCTAATAAATTTGCCAAACGAAGGGGGAACCTCTGCCAGATTTTTTTTGAAATCTCACGGGAAAGGTTGGGGCTGGATTGCGTCTGGTGTGTCGCCTTCTTCAGGGAAATATCATACCAGATGAGCGGTTCCTGCCTGGCTCCCCATTGTGCCTTGAATTTGTACGTACCTTCGTCAGGCGTTGAACGGCCAAAATCAAAAATCCGAGCACCACTATCAGCCGCATATTCCAGAAATTTCCAATAGAGCATCATATTTGGGTTAAGACAATTAAATTGTCCCAGGGTCGAGGCCCAAGGGATAGAGATTTTATTGCCGACTCTCAGGATTATTCCGGCCCCTATGGCATTATTATTGTGATATACCAGCCCAACCTTGGCATTACCGGTAAATTGTCTGATAATTTCTTCAAACCATTTTTTCGAGTGAACCGGGGAGCCCAGATCGCGCATATTGATTCTGAATATTGAGTAAAAATCATCGATATTTTCGTCGGCAAACCGAAAAGTCAGGCCGTTTTTCTCTGCCTTTCTGACCTGACTACGGAGTTTTGATTTAAATCCTTTCCAGAGTTCCGCCGCGGATTCCGGCAGTTCCAAGATCATTCTGACCTTATTGCTGCTCGCCTGGACATGGTATCCAAGGTTTTGCAGAAGATCCTGGTCGATTTCGCCTCGGATATGTATCATTGATACGTTATTGCTTTGAGCTATCGAAAACGACTTGTTAAGCAGTTCTGCCTGTACTTCTCTCCTCGTCCCGAGCGGGGAGCCGACATCGCAATATGGAAGCGCCACCAGTTGTGGCCGTTTGAGAGGAATCTTTAGCATGGTCATCGGGAATACCCCCGATACCCGATTGTTGTCTTCCGCAATCAGATTGAAATTTCTGAAGCGATAGGCATTTTGAATAGCTGACGTCCAGGCAAAGAGATGAAAGGGGGTAGAAGGGGAATGCTTATGGACAAAATCGTCCCATCGCTCTCTGTCTGAATCTTTTGCCTGAGTAATGTTCACGGTAAAAAGTTTTCTTTTATGCTCTGTTTTATTTCACTTATTGATGCAATCATATTTCGCTAGAACTTCTTTCATAGGTGCAAATCTGATTCTATTGAAAAAATGACCCAGCTTTCTTTCCGTCCTGCGCAGATTGATATAATGCCTGAATGTTGATTTCATGCCTGCTTTTATCCTCGGCTGATTCGGATCAATCTCCCATGGATGGAAATAGAGCACAGCAGGTTGTTTTTCATTGGCGTTAATCGAGGAAATCCCCCAATGGATCAGGCCTGCCGGCAGAAGCCGCAGGTATCCTCCTCCGGCAATAGGGAGATGCAATTTTTTCCACCCCAGATTCAGAGAAAGAGTTGTCAATGGAAACTCAAGCAACGGACCAGCTTTTGTCTGGATGGTGTGCGGAAAACGCTGTGAACCAGGGATGCCATATGTGTCATGAATAATTGGAAAGATACTGGAATCGTAGGAGAATCCTTCTTCAACAAGAACTTCCAGTGCCCATATCGATTTGTGAGTAATGGAATAGGTGGGTGCCCGATAACCGTTGACTCGTGCCCCAATTTGATCCTCAAGGAGCATCTTTGATTTACGGATATCAGCGCGAAACCGATCTGAGCCTATTGCATATATCAACTCATGGTAATACCCATGGCTGGCAATTTCATGGCCGCGTTGATGTATTTCCTGGGTCAGTTTCGGCAACTTGTCCGCGACCCAGCCGAGAACAAAAAAGGTTGCCTTTATATTATAGCTGTCCAGAATATCGAGGATACGATGGGTGTTGTCACCAACCCTGAGAGGAAAAGAACCCCACTGGTCCTGGCGTATATAGGGTGCAAAGGCATTTACTTGGAAATAATCCTCTACATCGATGGTGAGGCAGTTTTTTATTGCAGGGGGCATGGGGGGCTTAGGTTGATTAGACTGATGACTGACGGTTAGAGACTGAAGGTTAAAAGGCTGAAGGAATAAAAAACCAAATTCAAGAACCAGGGATCTAAGGTCCAGAATTTTTAAAGTTCTTGCACATCTTTTCCTAACGCGGGAAAAAAGCCCACAACCCAAGGTCTATAATCCCCTCCAACAGCAGAGGGGACTCCCTTTAGTGTCCCCTTGAGGGGTATCAGTGCCTTGGTGGTGTTTTGGTCACCTATATTTTCCAGAAACTCACTTTCTTGTTTTTTATACCCCTCAGGGGGGATACTAAACTGAGTGACTGCCTTTAAGAAGTACGACACTGAAGTCTTCAGCCTATCTTCTCAGGAATATCTCTTCAGGCATGTTTGTGTGTCTTTATATACTCAAGAAGAGCGGTGTTAATGCGTGACTGCCAGCCGTTTCCCTGGGCTTTAAAAAAATCAACAACTTCGGAGTTCAGCCTGATTGTGAGTTGTTTTTTGACCGGAACCTTTTGCTTTCCTCTGGATCTCCTCTCCGCTGGTTTTCCGTTCCGGTATATCTGCCCATTGGTAAAAAAATCGTCGGGCAGCTCAGGGATCTCAGCATAGTCGGCAGCTCCAGGAATATGCCTGTCAACCTTCCGCAAATTGCTCTTCAAACCATCGTTTTTCTCTTTCATTGGCTTTCCTCATGGAAATAATCCGAGTGGCACCAGCCCGGTCGGTGTGGACAACAATTACCAGGCGTCCCGCAAGCTCACCCATGGTGATCAACCTGCTCTCACCGTAATCCTGACGATTGTCTACCCAGGTAATCCGGTGGGAAGCAGCAAAGATTGTCGGGGCATCGTCAAAGTCAAGTCCTCGCTCTTCAATAGTTGCCTGCCGCTTCTGGTGATCATATTCAATCTTCGTGGTTTGATTGTAGTTACAATCTAATGGATAGTCAATGTCTCTTCTTGTTCTTTCAGGTTTGTTAATTTTAGTTGATTAGACTGAAGACCGAAGGCTGAAGGAACAAAAAACGGAATTCAGGTGTAACCTACCGCTCTACTTCCCAATCTTTTGATGAGCCTGTACACCAGTGTTCAATCTGTTTCGCGATGTCAATCATAGATTAAATCTCTAAAACACCAGCATAGCAATGTTCCGCCAGGCGTTCTTTCATGGGCGCAAATATGATTCTATGGAAGGCGTTTACCTAAAAATAGTCTTCAACATCTACGGTGAGGCAGTTTTAATAACTTGGTTCATTGGTTAAATAATTTCAATGCTTAAGTGGCTTTGCCAGCAACCAATTAACCGATGCAAGTAGGCCCAGTCCGAGCAGAAATACCACTATTCCCGAGAATTCATGTAAAAATCCCTGTGCTGCATCTGCTCCCATTTGCGTTGCCAGAAAGGCGGTAAAAGTTAACCTGCAAATATTGGCAAAGATTGCGATCGGGGCGGCAGAAATAAAGAGAAACATTTTTTTAGGCCCGGATAACGTGGAGAGCACCGCCAATGCTCCACTTAGAGCAAACATGGTCACCAGTGAGCGTAAGCCGGAGCAGGCAGCCACAACCTCAAGCGTGGTTTGTGCGAGGTGCAGGACATTGCCCTCTCGGTAAATTGGAATACCAAAAAGGTAAACAACCTTTTCAGTTATAGAGGATGCAAAAAGCTGCATGGGAAAGGCAATCTTATTCCAGATAATTGCCGGCAACGGCACCATGAAAATCAGATAGCCGATAGGAACAAACAGTTTTTTGGAATATTGCCAACCCAACAGAAAAAGCACCAGACCAAGGAGCACGACAATAAGCGAGGTTCTTTGCAGGAAATACTCGGAACCAATTTTCGCTATGATCAGTTGCACCAGCCCTACAGCTATCACTACTATGCCGAAATTGTTTGGGGCAATAGCAACTTCACGTAACTCAGTACGCATTGAATAGACAAAATAAATTGTCAGGACGGGGATAAAATAGCCGTGCGAATAGTCATCGTTCGTACCCCAATCAACTACCATAGTTTGAAGAAAAGGAAGATAAAGAGCAAGCAATACGCCCAACAGAAGAAAACCAACCGCAGCTTCACGCCTTCCCCAGACAGCCAAATTGCAATTCATAGCTGTCTCCCCGGCAGATGATCTTCAAGGAGAGTCATGGTCTGTTCTGCGAACTTGTGTAGTTTTGCTTCTGCCGCTTCTATCTGGTTATCTTGAACAGTTGACATGATTCGGATAAAGGTTCCATCTCTGCGGCGCATCATTATCGCATCAAGTACCAGATAGATTTTCTCCCAGTACTCGGAGGCGATGATTCGCCCTCGGTTTTGGTACCAATAGAGAACCACCTGGTATTCTGCCCCATTTCTGATCAGCATTTCCGAGACGGTGGCTTTTTTCTTACCATTAATCCCAACCTGGAGCTCAATGTTTTTCACCTGGTCAATGCCCCACCCGCCACCGGGCAGACAGTTCTTAGGTGAGTGATATCCGCCACTTACACCAACTGCCATATAATAGCCGACATAAAGGTTTATTCGCGTATTGGCCGCATCGACATAGTTGTATTGGAGGTAGTCATCCACACCGAGCATTTCCACAACACCGGCAGAGGACTGAAAGGATTTGGAAAGATGGTAGTCTCCTATTTGGTGGGGGAAGAGAGCAAGTGGCTTTTTGATCGGCACCGGCGTCACCTCTGCAGTCATTTGCAACAAATACCAGGTGATTGCAAATAACACCAATATAATGGATATTCTTCCCTTGCTTATCATATTTCTTATTGTGGCTCTATTCCTACCATTTCAGCAAATCTTTTTCCACCGACAGCGACAAGACAAGGCGATGTTCATCATAGCTGTCATTTGCCTTTTCCGAATTCTGCAGCAAATAATTGTAGGAAAGGTTTATGGAGTACCAGTGCGCAAACTTATAGCCAAGACTAGTTCCTGCGCTAAACCGCTGGCGATTAATAATATCGGTCTCGGTAACAATCTGGTTTTCCGCAGTGGTCGTCTCTGAATCAGCTGCCACCACACTCTGTTTGGTTATTTCTTCCCGATCCTCGTAACGATAGAGCGTGAACATTCTAAAGGATACGTCCTGGATGATTTCGTGGTTAAAATCGATCCGTGACTCCCAGAATTCACGCAGGCCATTTTCGTCCGTTCCCGTGAAATTTTGCACGTCATAGCCACGATTGACGGACCACCCTATGGCGCCGCGCTCTAGCATATACTGAACTTTGGCGTTGGCATTATATCCCCAGTTGCCTTTCTTACCATCGGTCTTCTGAAAGGATGGCCCTCCACCAAGATTTATGCGAAAATATTTTGAGATCTCCCATTGCCAACCGGCGGTCAAGTCATGAAGTGTAATGGTTTTCTGGTCATCAGCATCGTAGTCTATCTCCAAAAAACTATATGAAAGACTTAAAGGGTTATGCTCAATAAGTCGTGATTCAAGCATCATTGAACCCCGGTATTCGCTGAGATCCTTATTGGAATTCGTATCCGCAACAGTTGTCGTCTCTTGTTTCCCGGCAACATCGAATAACCCGCGAACGTAGCTACCGAAGGTTGTTATTTTCCAGATGGAATCAAACCGATGGCCGACCGACATCGAACCGGCATGACGATTGTAATCTTCATAGTTGCTGTCTGAGTCAACATCAATATTCTTGAGACTACCGAAAGTGTAGCCAAGAGAAAACAGGCTATCCTGCCTATAACTATACTCGGAAATAAACCCCAGATCATTGGTCCAATATTGCCTGCGACCTGCGTTGTCGGAAAGCTTGACTGCAGTGTCAGTTGCGTTTGAGTTATCCTCGATATTATTGTCGGTCACCAGGGAGTATTCCGTCAGCTTGAGCAACCAGTCGCGGGTTACTGAGTATTTATAGGTATACGCGGCATTCAGATTTTGATCGACATCGTGATCTTTGATTTCAACATTATAGCGAAAGCCTGGTGAGTAGCGTAACGACAGTTCATCGTGGGCGGAAACCGAGGAAACAATAATGTGCGGCGAAATCCGCAATCGATTGTAGATATCATCCGATTGAGTACCGGAGGTAGTAGTTGTCGTTCCCTCCTGCTCGCTCACCGTCGCTGTGCTCTCATCTTTATCATATTGACGGCTATATCCTTCGTATCCTATTGTCAAACCTGCACCAATTTTATAGTCGCGAGCCGGAGTCGACTGCACCGAACCAATAATGACAAGGGTCAAGAACGGTGGGATAATTATCCACAAGTGTTTAAAAGAACTCTTTGAGAGTTCGGGACATTGCATGTCTTTCCGCTAGCACCCCTCAATGGGGTAGGTACCTTCACGAAAATCATTCTTAAAAAACAAGAAATGAATTTCCAGAGTACTAATGAACAATGAGAATGTCACCCGGTTCGATGAATATGTTTTTCTCCAGGTCCTCACCATCGAGAAAATCCCCATAATCAAAAACCAGGGTGTTTCCTTTGAAATATTTTTTATCTCTTTTTGGATCCTTGCGCACCAGGGTTATATCTGTTTTTGCCCACTCGGTAAAACCACCACAGCGGGCAATGGCCTGGACAATATTAATGGGATAGTCGAGTAAATATACCCCAGGCTTGACTGCTTTGCCCATGACCGTATATCGCTGGCTGTTACCTTGTACCAGTACAACTGAAACATTGGGATCAGCAAAGACGGAGGAGTAGAGCTCTTTTAGGTAATCGGCCAACTGCGTCAAGGTAAATCCAACGGCATCAACGTCACCGATATGTTTAAGAGAAATACGACCGTCAATACGCACCTGTACCCCAGAGCCGCTTCCTCTCGGACTGTCTTCACTTTGCTGCTGAGCCTTACTGTTCGTGTTCGCGGAAGCAGTTGCGGACATATCACCCTCACCGTAGACCTGGATGTTCAATATATCGCCACTTCCAATCACATATTGCTCTTCAGGGGGTATTGCCGAGGCTTTCCCGAAGATTTTTTCACGGGCGGCTTTCAGCGTCTCTCCGGTAACCGGGACATCCGCTGTCGATTGAGCCGACCAGGCGTCGTTGCCAAACAATAATGCCATGATGAAACAACACAGGACAATTCTGTATCCAGCCATACTTCCCCCGATGATTACGGAAACACACAGTAATTTATAGATGACAGTTTTTATGAGTTAATCACATCTGTTAAGCTTTGTCATCCATTTAACCGAATACTTATGGGCCTTTGTATTCATAATAGCATTCTTTTTTAGTCAGTTGTTATACAGCAAGCTATTTGACACGATCAGCTTTTCAGTTATCCTCCGGCTGAAGCTTTCTTTATTCCAAAAGACGGATGAAATTTTCCATAGGAAATCTTCGTGTTTTTATATAGACTAGCTAAAACGAACTTATTCCATTCATTTTCACTCGGGTCACTTCCATGATTGCAACACGTCTTTTTAACACTCTTCTTCTAGGCATCCTTTTTTGCACCTTGCCGGCTTGCCTCAGTGACAACAAAAAGAAGGAAAATCATTATCTGAAAGCCTTGGAATACTCAAAAGTCGCCGACGACAAAGCGGCCATCATCGAGCTAAAAAATGCCATTCAGCTTGATGCCAAGTTTGCCGATGCCAGGTACCAACTCGGCTTACTCTATCTCAAAGGCGGCGATCCCCGCGCGGCCTTTGCTGAATTACAGCGCGCAGCCAGCCTTGATCCGAAAAATCTTGATGCCGTAATAAAAGTCGCTGAGTTCCACCTCCTCTCCCGTAATAAGGAAGAGTGTCGCAAATTTACCGAACAGGCTCTCAGCATAGACCCGGAATACGTTGACGGTCTTGCCCTGCTCGCTAACCTGGAGCTTATTGAGAGCAATGTACAGAAAGCACAGGAAGCTATCGACAAGGCACTCAAGAAAGCTCCGGAAAACGATAAACTCTATAATATTAAAGGTCGCATTCTCACAACCGACAATAAATGGGAGGACGGCGAAAAACAATTCCAGAAAGCTATTGAACTCAGCCCTGAAAATTTCAATAATTACCAAACACTTCTCATGCTCTATGAGCAGAGAAAAGATGATCAGGCTATACAAAAACTGTTGACGACCATGCAGGCCAAGTTCCCTGACAACCCGCAACTTCAGCTGTTATTGGCAGGAATATTTCAGAAAAAAGGGGAGCTTGATAAGGCGGAAGAAGCTCTTCTCCATGCGATCGATCTGCAAAAGGAGTCAATACAACTCAGGATGACACTGGCTGAATTCTATAAAAACCATCAGCAGTTCGACAAGGCAGAAAAGTCTTTGCAAGACGCAACCACCGCATTTCCAAAAGATCTGCAGTTGCAGGTGGCCCTTGCCGAGCTGCAGTTCGATCTACAGAAATTCACCGAGGCCAGGACCCTCATGGACGCCGTTTTAAAAACCAATCCGGCCAATGGTGGGGCGAACTTAATTAAAGCTCGGTTTTTTATCCGCGAAGGCAAAAACGAAGAAGCCATACAGACCATCACTCCTCTTTTATCGGACTATCCCAAGTGGGCAGAGCCATTTTATTTCTCAGCCCTTACCCACCTGAGAATCGGTAAGGTTGAACTGGCCCTGAAGGCAATTGAACTGGCCTTGCGAAATAATCCCGGCAATGACCGCTACCACGCCCTTGCCGCCCAGATTCATCTGGTAAAGGGGAGCAGTGCTGATGCAGGCAAAGAGGCTGTGATTGCACTCAAAATCAATCAACACAATTTCATTGCCGTGAAAATTCTTGTTCAATCCCTTGTGCAGGGCAAAGAATTTGAAAAGGCAGTGAAACTCATTGAAGCAATTGACAGCAAGGTGATTGCCGGCGATGCAGATCTCCTGGGAGCCAAGGGAATGGCATATCTCGGTATGAAGAATGTCGACAAAGCAAAACAATCTTTCACCTCGCTGCTGGCACTCGTCCCCGGCAACACCAAAGCCCTTGGCATACTCGCAGCCCTAACCGCCGGTAATGACATTAATAAAGCTATTGCTTTTGTCACGGATCATATTGCCAAACACCCGGAAGGCGGGCATTATCTTCTTCTGGGCGAGCTTTACTTTAAAAGTAAAAATAATGACAAGGCCCTTCAGGCTTTTGAAAAGGCACAGGAGCTGAGCCCTGAAAATCCTCAAGGGTATGTTCTTCGCGCCCATCTTCTTAATTTAATGGGGAAAACAGAAGAAACCATCAGCCAATACAACGAGCTTTTACAAACCCAGCCAAACTCCATTTCTGCCCTCATGGGGCTGGCTGCCGCCTATGAAAGCCTTGGGCGTTTTGCTGAGGCCAAGGCGAAATATCAACGTGCTCTGGAACTCCGACCGGATCTTCCAGCGGCTGCCAACAACCTCGCCTGGCTGATTGCCTCAGAGGATAAGGGCGATCTGGGTGAGGCATTACGACTTGCCATGCAGGCCAAACAGGCGCTGCCCGATCAACCGAATATTGCCGATACTCTTGGCTGGGTTCACTACAAACGAAGTTCCTATTCCCTGGCCATCACCCAATTCAAGCAGGCGCTGGAAAACCGACCCGAGGATCCGACAATCCGCTACCATTTGGCCCTGGCGCAATATGCAAATGGAGATAAACCGCAGGCTATTGCCTTACTCGAACAGGTTCTTGCAGGTGATACCGGTTTTAAGGAAAAGGATGAGGCTAAAGCTACACTCCAGAGTTGGAGATAGTGGTCATTTACCCAGGCAGAATTCCGCAAAGATGAGATCGAGGATGTCTTCGGTGGTAGTCTCCCCGACTATTTCTACCAGGCGGTCGAGACAATCCTGAAGATCAACGGCGATGAGATCGTTGGTAAATCCCATGCTGAGCGATGCAAGGACCTGCTCGCATGACCGCTGCGCTGCCAGAAGGGCCTGTTTATGCCGAACATTGGGAGCGCAGCCACCCTCCTCCCACTGCTCGCTTCCCGAGGTGAGCGCGGCAAAGATTGCCTTTCTTAACTCGTCGATGCCCGCCTGATTCTTGGCGGAAAGAGCAATGCAAGGACCAAGGTCGATGAGTGCGGAGAGATCCGGACGGTTTTGTCCGCAAATATCGATCTTGTTGATGACCGGTAAAAGGGGCTTGTGTCGGACCTGATCATAGAGCCGCTGATCGCCTTTTCCTAATTTCCTTGCTCCATCGATAAGAAAGACAATCAAATCGGCCTTGTTGATAAGCTCCCTGGCCCTTTGAATCCCCAGTTCTTCAACCTCCCCGGCATTATCGCGAATACCGGCGGTGTCGATAATCCTTACCGGAACACCGAATAGATCAATAATCTCTTCAATGGAATCCCTGGTTGTTCCGGGAATTGCCGTGACCAGAGCTCTTTCTTCCTGAAGAATGGCATTGAGAAGACTTGACTTGCCGACATTGGGCAGGCCGGCAATAACAATGGAGACACCTTCCCGATATAACCGGCCGCGATCGGCATTGCCGAGAAGGCTTTTTAGCGGTTCGGCGACCTCGAGTGTCAGTTGTTCGATGAGATGCTGATGATCAACAATCTCCACTTCTTCATCGGGAAAATCGATGGCCACCTCAACTATGGCACGCATATGGACGAGGCTTTGACGGATCGGCTCGATCTTTCGATATAAGGCCCCGGACAGTTGCTCTTGGGCCAGATCGACACCCTTTCTGGTCTTTGCAGATAAGATATCTATCACCGCCTCGGCCTGAGTCAAGTCAATACGACCGTTGAGGAATGCTCGTTTGGTGAATTCGCCGGGAGCGGCAAGAACAGCGCCGCTTGCAAGAATGATTTCAAGGATGTTCTGCAGAACAAGAAAACTGCCGTGGCAATGAATTTCTACGACGTCTTCCCTGGTATAGGTGTGGGGAGCTGCCATATAGACAGCCAGGACCTCATCAAGGATTTTCCCCTCCTGGGGGTGGCGTATATGACCGTAATACAACCGATGACTGGCAAAGGAGCAGGTCTGATCCTTTGGTTGGAAGAGGTTTTCCAGTATCTGCCGAGCCCGAGGGCCACTTATCCGAATTATCCCGATACCGCCGGCACCGGGAGGCGTGGAAATAGCGGCAATGGTTTCATCACCGTTTGGAAGATTCATCTGCTTACCTCCCTGGCAATGGCTGATAATAGTAGTTGTGAGGTGTTCCTTTGGTAGCGGATTGGCCTTGGTGTTCAGGATTCCCGGTTATTCTTTGGGCCGTTTTTCCCCTGCCGACCTTTGCCCGGAGATCGTTTTCGTCCCCCGCCGGGGCGGTTGCCTTTACCGGGTTTATAGATGAGTATCTTCTTGAACAGACCATCTCCCACCGAACGACTGCGGATTTCCTTGTCCTCTTGAAAAAACATGTGAATGACTCTTCGTTCGGAAGGATTCAGCCCCGGCAAAACCTGGGTCTTGCCGTCTTCCTTAACGAGGGCCGCCAGTTCAGCCGCCTTGACTTTCAGTTCCTCCAGCCTTTTTTCTCTGAACTCTCCGACATTAATGGAAATTCTCAGCCTTTCCTGGACCTTGCGGCTGACGATCTTGCGTAGGATATATTGTAAACTGTCCAAGACCTTTCCTTCAGGCCCGGCAAGGTTCTCTTCAAATTCGCCACGCAGGGTACAGGTAACCGCCAATCCGGTGGTTTGTACCTCAAGGGTTGACGGAAAACCCATCAGTTCAACAATACGGAGTAACTCCTCCTTGACGATCTCAACGCTTTCAGGGCTGGCATCGCCTTCCTGTTCAGCTTCGACAAGAAGTTCATCCTCTTCATCATCATCTTCATCACGCACAATCGCCGCAAGAGGTGGCACTTCAGACACTGCGGTCTCTGCTACCGGGTGAGTTTCTTCTTTTTTCTCTGGCGCATGAAGGGGAGGAAGTTCAAAGATCTCTACAACTTCCTCCATCACGGGCTTTATTTGCACCCGAATATGTGCTTTCTTGCGAATCAGGCCAAAAATTCCGGTAGAGCCGGTATCCACAACTTCGATATCAAGATTTTCCTGCGCTGTAGCAAGAGCATCACATGCCTTCTTTATCGCCTCAGTGATATCTTTGCCGTAATAATCGATTTTGTCTAAAGACATTTATTTACCTTCTTCGAAAAAAATCTTCATGCTTCCTTCGGTTTCATCCACCAGTCGTGATCACTTCAAATCAGGGTGCGGCAGCAGCCGCGGCCGCTTTCTTTGTATCCCTGTTAATGAGTACCTGCTGCAGGATAGACAGGAGATTATTGACAAACCAGTATAAAACCAGCCCCGAAGCAAAGTTAAGAAACATGAATGTAAAAATTACCGGCAAAAACATCATTATTTTTGCCTGGGTAGGATCGGCGGTGCTGGGTGAGAGTTTCTGCTGGAAAAACATCGACGCTCCCATCAACAAGGTAAGGATAGGTAATCCACCCACATAGGGGATATCAAAGCCGATCCACAATCTGTCGGGAGCGGAAAGATCGGATATCCATAGCATGAATGGTGCATGGCGCAATTCAATGCCCATCAGCAAAACTTTATAGAGTGCAAAAAACACCGGAATCTGTAAAACCATCGGCAGACAGCCACCAAGAGGATTCACCTTATAGGTCTTATAGAGACTCATCACTTCCTGGTTCATCTTCGTCGGATTGTCTTTATACTTTTCCTTAATTTTGACCATCTTCGGCTGCAGTTTCTGCATATTTTTCATCGACTTCATGCCCTTCTGGGAAATAGGCCAGAAAGCTGCTTTGAAGAGCACGGTCACCAAAATAATGGCCAGACCATAATTATGCAGGTAAGTAAAAAACCAGTTGAGCAGCCAGAGGGTCGGTTTGGCAATAACATCAAACCAACCGAAATTGATTGATTTATCCAAGTTATGACCCAGTTCTTTAAGCATCGTCAATTTTTTTGGGCCATAAAAAATGTCATATTTATATACTTTTTCCGCACCCGGCTGAAGGGTATCCTGACTCCCGGAAAGCTGCATTTTTGTCAAGTCATCGTTGCCTTGCATGGCAAAGGAAACCCCGGAACCTTCAAGCGGTATCAAGCCACAGAGGAAATAATTGCTCTCATAACCAACCCAATCTATATTTCCCTGCAGGGTCTTCGGCCCATCCTTAAAATCTTTTGCCGGCACTTCATGGAGTTCACCGTTCATAAAGGAGGCCGGTCCGGCAAACATGAAATTCTGGGCGGGACTGTCGGCTCCGAGAAAATGCTTATTCACAAGATGCAGTTGCGGGAGTCCCTGAACCAAGGTGGAAGAGCTATTTTTCACCCGTATGCTCAGACCTATCAGATAACTGTTATTACTAAAACTATACACACGCTCGACTGTCAGACCATTGGCCGCCTGGGCGTTCATCCGCAGTTCACCCTGAGAGACATCGCCCGACAACTTGATGTTCTCCTTATCACTATTAAAAAGCACCTGGGTACCAATTACGCTTCCCCAGGAAAATTGGAGAGACGCGCCCTGGCTGGCATCAGTTTTGACCAACTGCATTCCCGGCGAATCCTTGGCATGGGTCTCTTTATGCTTCTTCAGAATAAAGCTTGTTATTGCCCCACCATCTTCCGACATGATCGCCGTATAGAGTTCGGTATCAATGGTTATATCTTTTGGTTTTCGATCATAAACCACAGCAGGAAGGGCTGTCACCTCGACTGGAGGCGACGACATCACCTGTGAATTTGCAACCTGTTGAACAGCAACCGGCTTTGCAGTGTCGGCAGGCTGCTGTTGCGTTGGTTGTTCAACGGTTTCCGTTTTATTAAAACCAACAAAGAGATATTGATACCCGACAAGAATAACAAAAGAAATAATGATCGCGAGAAAAGCTCTATAGTTATCCATCATACTTACCGTAAATTATGTCAACACCAGGGGGGGAGTTGTGTCAGTTAAAAAGAAGATCCGGCGATTGCCCTGATTATTGTACCGGATCATAGCCGCCTCGGGAAAAAGGATGGCAGCGGAGGATACGGCGTAGGCCGAGAAAACTCCCTCGAATGACACCATATTTTTCAATTGCCTGCATTGTATAAGTGGAACATGTGGGGAAGAAGCGGCAACTTGGCGGCAAAAGAGGGGAAAGAAAATACTTATACCCTTTTAAAATGCCAATAATAACTGCTTTGAGGAGGTCGCTTCCCATTTTTTAAGCTTCCCGAGAACAACCAATGCGGCACGCAAGAGGAAACACTGCCATGCTGATTTCCTGAGGATGTGAAAAAGAAAAATCGGGACGAACGGCAAAAACAATATCAGCTCCAGCAGGATATTGTTCTCGCCATAACCTGAATGATTCCCGGATTATTCGTTTCAAACGGTTTCTCTGAACCGCGCCACGAATCTTTCGATGAACACTTATCCCCAACCTGCTCGACCCCGTGGTATTAGGCCTGCAAATCAAGGTAAAACCATCACCATGCAAACGCTTTCCCCGGCTATAGACGTGCTCATATTCCCACCCTTTACGCAAAAGGATGCTTTTTGGCAGTCGATTGCCGGTCAAGGGTTAAGCCGAAAGCCTTTTACGACCCCTTGCTCTTCGAGCCTGCAATACAGCCCGACCACCTCGAGTACTCATTCTTTCACGGAAACCGTGGGTGCGTTTACGTTTGAGAATACTTGGTTGAAATGTTCGCTTGCTCATTTGTTGCTTCCTCTTCGGTAATTATTCATGGTCGAACCATGTATTTTATACTTCAAAGGTCAGGATGGACTCGTCTCTGCCTTACTATAATAGACACCCAATTCCGAACCAGTAATTTCCAACTTCGGCATCAAGGCCATCAGCGGAATGACAAATTACAAAAGAAGAATATTAACCATATATGGTAGACTGTGTCAAACATTTTTGTCCTCCGCCCCTGCCATAACTTGCACAAGAAGAGCAGCTGTGCTATGCTCCAGCCTGCAAAAGAAGGCATTGCCAAGCTCCTTTTATTGAATTGATCTTCCCTCTTTCGGCCTTCTTGCCTGCTGCGTAATTTTTCACTGAATTACCTTTAATGCTGTACGGTTTCAACAAATCCTTCGCCGTTATGACCACCTCAAAGATACATACCTATGCTGATATCGATTGGGCTGAACTCCGGGCTCATGCCTTAGAAAAAAAAGGTTGGCGCAACAAAGGCCCGCAGGAATGGGATATCAAGGCTGCTTCGTTTGCCACAAGAAATAAAAGTAGTGCCTATATCGATCTTTTTCTCGATCTCCTGCCGCTCGAACCGAACATGTCCGTGCTCGATATAGGGTCAGGACCCGGCACCCTGGCAATTCCCATTGCCGGCAAGGTGGGATCCGTAACCGCCATCGATTTTTCCAAGGGGATGCTTGAAACGCTGAAAGGTCTCGCCTTGGAAGAAAAAATCTCCAACATAACAACTGTTCATTGCGCCTGGGAAGACGATTGGCATGCCAAGGGAATCCGCCCGCACGACATCGCCATCGCATCGAGAGCAATGGGCATTCTCGATCTGGAAGCTGCTCTTAAAAAAATTGATGCTTATGCAACACGATATGTTTTTCTCAGTGAAAGAATCGGCGAGACTCCCTTTGATGTAGGGGCGTTTGCCGCAGTCGGTCGACCTTTTGCCGCAGGCCCTGACTATATTTACACGGTCAACATGCTGTATTCGATGGGTATTTATCCGAATATTTCGGTGTTGACCCTTGACCGGGAAACGACCTTCAGCTCGATGGCTGAGGCTGTCAAGTCGTATAGCTGGATGTTTAGCGATATCACCGCCGACGAAACTGTCGCTCTCGAAAATTATCTTCAGGATCAACTTGTCAAACAAGAAAACAATCAATTAACTATTCGTCGGGAGGCTCCACCCCGGTGGGCGGTGATCTGGTGGCAGAAATAGGCCATTTTTCCAACTGTATAGGCTCCCAGGCAGCTTCTACGAACTTTCACCCCAATACCCTAGTCAGCTTTACGGATCTTACAAATATATGATGACTGAAGAATACGATGTCGTGGTAATAGGTGCCGGCCACGCCGGTTGCGAAGCAGCTCTTGCAGCCGCCAGAATGGGTTGCAAAACCCTGCTCACCGTAATTAATGCCGATACCATCGGTGCCATGTCCTGCAATCCCGCTATCGGAGGACTGGCCAAAGGTCATCTGGTCCGCGAAATTGATGCCCTGGGCGGAGAGATGGCCCTCAATATCGATGCCACTTCCATTCAGTTTCGTAAGCTCAATACCAGCAAAGGCCCAGCCGTAAGGTCCTCTCGCGCCCAGGCAGACCGCTTGCTTTACCGCTTACGCATGAAATCGGTGGTGGAAAACCAGGAAAACCTGACCGTCAAGCAAACGATGGTTGAAGGCTTCCTCATCGACGATGGCCAGATCTGCGGAGTTATTACCTCCCTCGAGGAGGAGATCCGCACAAAAACCGTGGTTGTCGCCACCGGAACCTTCCTGAATGGCCTTGTCCATGTCGGACTGAAGAACTTCCCGGCCGGCCGTCTCGGTGATGCCCCTGCCAAGCGGCTCTCCACTTGGTTTAAAGAAAACGGTTTTGCCGTCGGGCGTATGAAAACCGGAACAGTACCGCGACTCGCATCCCATTCGATTGATTACAGTGAACTGGAGATCCAGCGAAGCGATTTTCCACCCGCGCATTTTTCATATTCTTCCAAAGGTGGCTACACCCTGCCGCAACTCCCCTGTTACATTACCTACACCAATGAGAATACCCATGCGATAATCCGGGCGGGCATCGATAAATCCCCGATGTACGCCGGTATAATCAAAGGAATTGGCGCCAGATACTGTCCCTCAGTCGAGGACAAGGTCATGCGCTTTCCGGAAAAAGACCGGCATCAGATTTTTCTTGAACCGGAAGGACTTGACACCGTCGAGGTCTACCCGAACGGCCTGCCGACCAGTCTGCCACTTGCTACCCAGACGGCCATGATCCACTCCATCAAGGGGTTGGAAAGAGCCCAGATCATCCGTCCCGGTTACGCGATTGAATACGATTTTATCGACCCTCTGGGCCTGCACCCGTCTCTTGAAACTAAACAGGTGCGCGGCCTGTTCCTGGCCGGCCAGATCAACGGCACATCGGGCTATGAAGAAGCCGCTGCCCAGGGCCTCATCGCCGGCATCAACGCCGTCCGCTTCTGCCGCCAACTGGATCCGCTGATCCTTGATCGTTCCCAGGCATATATTGGCGTGCTCATTGACGATCTGGTTACCTGCGGTACCAAGGAACCGTATCGACTCTTCACTTCCCGGGCTGAATATCGCTTACTTCTGCGTGAAGACAATGCCGATGCCCGACTTACCGAAATCGGCTACGAAATCGGCCTCGTTAAAGAGCCGGCTTACAAACAGTTTATGGTAAAACAACAAGCCGTGAAGGTGGGAAAGGACGCTCTTGAGAGCATCTCTCTGAGACCTGCACCGGCAACAAACGTTGCTTTGGCGGCTCTTAACAGCAGCGGCATAAAACAAAAATGTTCTCTTGGTGACCTCTTACGACGCCCGGAACTGTCGATCGATTCTTTTGCATCGCTGCCCCTCGATGCAGATGAGTTACGTATTCTCAACAAAATTAATGACAGCGGGGTTAAAGAAGAAATTGAACTGCAGGTGAAATTCAAAGGCTACCTCGACCGGCAGGATGAACAAGTGGCCCGTTTTAAAAAAATGGAATCGGTTCTTCTGCCCAGAGGAATTGATTATCGTTCCCTCTCCGGCCTCTCCAATGAAGTGGTCGAAAAACTGACCAAAATCCAGCCGGTTTCACTCGGTCAGGCTTCCAGAATTTCAGGCATCACCCCTGCAGCGATCTCGGTACTGCAGGTTCATTTGAAAAAATTAGCCAAGCTATTATAAGCACCTGGTTCTTACTACTATGTCATTTCTTACATTTCCTCATATTGATCCGATAATTTTCAGCCTTGGCCCCCTGCATATCCGCTGGTATGGATTGATGTATGTCCTGGGCTTTCTTGCCAGCTATTATCTGGTCCAAAAACAGATACGGGAACAAAATTTCCGTCAACTCGGCGAGCAGTTTGAAAACCTCAACATGGTCCTTATTATTGCCGTTGTTATTGGTGGACGACTAGGCTATGTCCTTTTCTATAATTTCTCTTATTATCTCGCCAATCCCTTGGAGATTCCAGCTACCTGGAGCGGTGGGATGTCGTTTCATGGGGCATGCCTTGCCGTAATGATCGGAGGCTGGTTGTTTTGTCGCAATAAGCAGATCGATTTCTGGCAGGCCGCCGATCTTTACACCGCGACCATTCCCATCGGCCTAGGATTTGGCAGGATCGGCAACTTCATCAACGGTGAACTCTTCGGTCGTACAACCACCGTGCCATGGGGTATGGTCTTTCCAGGTGGCGGTCCCTTACCTCGACACCCCTCACAACTCTACGAATCATTGCTGGAGGGTGTGCTGCTCTTTATTCTTCTCTGGATCATGCGCCGCAAACCTTGGCAACAAAACAAATACTGGCCGCACGGCAGCATCATCTCACTGTTTCTCGTCGGCTATGGCTGTATGCGTATCGTCGTTGAGAACTTCCGGGAACCGGATCCACAGCTTGGTTATTTCTTGGGGCTCTTTACAATGGGGCAGTTTTTAAGTGGAGCAATGATAATCGGCGGCTTAGTAATATGGAAATTCCGGTTGCAGTCTCAAAACCGTATCACTCAATAGCATCTGCAACCGGGGGGGCCACTCTCCTGCCTCGACAACCCAACGGGATTCCGACCCATTTTACGCTGCTCACTGCTTTTTATCCCAGAGGACTCTTGCCGGTTTGAATCTTACCACATTGTGCGCAGGGATGATGAGGCTTTGTACAGTTTGGGGGTTTCTCCCCTTCTGCTCAGCTTTTTCGACAACTCTGAAAGATCCGAAACCTGCAAGACTTACCCTTTCTCTTTTCACCATGGCGTCAGCCATTTTGTCCAACACTCTGTTCAGTGCATGTCCCGCCTGCGCCTTGGTCATACCGCTGACTTCTGCTATCGTTGCAACAAGTTCACTTTTATTCATTTTCGTCCGACCTCTTCCCGTTAACTATTGACATTTTCCGAAATGTTTCCTGTATTACTAGCGTCTTCAGTAGAAAATGCAATCGTCGGATATACCCGTTTTTCTGTAGGTACTTTTACCCATATCCTTTGCGAGAATGATCGTAGCTCTCAATGAAAATCAAGATGACGGACTATTAACTTAACCAGCGGGATGTCGGCCGGTGCCCAGCGCAGAACTGCGAGTTCACTCAGAGGCAACCAAACACTCTGGCTCGGGTCATTCTGAAGAGACAAAGCCGTTACGAACAGCATAATTGGCCATCTCAACGCTGTTCTTTCGGTTGAATTTACGTAATAGATTGGAACGATGGTGGTCAACAGTTCGCTGACTGAGATGGAGGTGTTCGGCCATCTGTTTACTAGTATGACCTTTGACAACCAGTTGTAATATTTCCTTTTCCCGTCTGGTTAATTCCTTAAAAGGACTTCCCTTTTCATGACGATACATGGAAAAAACATCATCGGCAAAATCTTCAGCCAAAAAAGGTGAGATATAGGTTCTACCCGACAGGACTTTTTCAATTGCCAGCAAGAGTTCATTTTCAGAGTCATCCTTTATCAGATACCCATCAGCTCCCGCCGACATGGCATTATAAAAATATTGCTTAATCTTATACATGGTAAGCACAAGTATCTTAACCAAGGGGTACTTACGTTTAACCATGCCGATGATTTCCATGCCGCCGATTCCCGGCATGGAAATATCTAAGATAATGAGATCAACCTCGGAAGTCAGAAGAAAAACCATGAGCTCCTCGCCACAACTCGCCTCACCCACTACGCGTAATGCATCATTGGCTTTGATAATATTTTTTATGCCGTGGCGAATCAGGACATGATCGTCTGCAAGTAAGATGCGAATTTCCTCTTTCCCCGATAACATTATCGTCCCCTTTTATGAAACAGTCAAACAGCGCAGAACAGCAACTCAATACCATCCTGAATATGCTCGAAGAGCCAACCTTTCTGTGATAACCATAAATTAGGAAAAAATGCAATTTCCAGTAGGTATAAAGGCTGTACATATCTTCTGAGAGATACGTTGCCAAAACCGCTGGGTGTCTATACTATATCTCTTAGTTTGGTCCTGAACACCAACCACAGAGCAGCATATCTACTGCATACATCGACATTGCACTGTTTCTCCCTTTGTGCCTAGAATGCAATGGGCAACACCTGGAAATCGATATTTAAGGCTTTACCATATTCTCATCATGTCATCTCATTCCATGAACCCCAATACCGGTAATTTTTTTCCACTGCCCACATCCTGGCCAGAGTGTACCGCCAGAGGCTGGACGGACATTGACATCCTGCTTGTTACCGGAGATGGTTATGTCGACCACCCCTCATACGGTGTGGCTCTTGTCGGACGCCTCCTTCTCAGCCATGGCTATCGAGTAGCCATCCTCGCCCAGCCTCGTTTTGACACTGCGGCAGATTTTGCTTCGTTCCCGATGCCATTGCTTTTTTGCGGTATTACCGCCGGGAACCTTGACTCAATCGTTGCCAATTACAGCGGCAACGGTAAAGTTCGCGACAGCGATGCGTACTCTCCTGGCGGCAATCCCTGGCGCGGTGGAAGTAAGAGCAAAACGGAACGACGGCGACCTGATCGTGCCTGTCTCATTTATACTAGCCTGGCCCGCTCAGTATTTCAGGGTATTCCTTTTGTTCTCGGAGGAGTAGAAGCCTCTCTTCGAAGGTTTGTCCACTATGACTATAAACAGGAAGGGCTCAGATCTTCATTTCTAACCGACGCCAAGGCTGATTTACTGGTCTACGGCATGGGCGAGAAAGCGATACTGGAAATTGCTGCCGGGTGCCAAAGCAAAGCGCAACTCACTCAAATTGCCGGAACTTGCCAAAGACTAACCGACCGGGAGTTGTCCATATTTTTCCCCGATTTTACTGGAAAAAACTCAAATAAGTTCCTCGTTCTTTCCTCCTGGGATGAAATTAATGTCAAGAAGGACAGGTTTCTGGACACCGAGATAGAACTTGACCGCCATGCCCGCTCCTGCTCGCCCAGGATTATTTTACAGCGCCAGCAAACCCACTGGGTAGTTCAGCATCCAGCTGCCACACCTTTGACCCCTGCGGAACTTGACACCCTCTACAGCCTACCTTTCACTCGCCGGCCTCATCCGCTCGACCAGGAAATTCCAGCTTATCGAATGATCAGAGATTCGGTGACCATCGTCCGAGGCTGTTCCGGCAACTGCTCCTTTTGTGCAATAACCAGACACCAAGGGCCGGCGATCATCTCGCGGAGCAAGCAATCGATCCTTGCAGAATGCCTGCATATTGCTCAAATGGAAGATTTTGGCGGTACCATCACCGATCTTGGTGGCCCTACGGCTAATCTCTACGGCACCAGCTGCGCCATCGGCTCATGCAAAAAACGAGATTGCCTCTACCCAAAGCTCTGTCCCAACCTCAGAATCGACGAGGAATTGTTTCTCTCCCTGCTCAAAGAGGTTTCGAGGCTAGAAGGCGTAAAACACCTGTTTATCTCCTCCGGATTAAGAATGGAGCTTCTTTTACGGACTCCGCGCTTACTGGAGACCATACTCAGGTCACACACTCCAGGAGCATTGAAAATAGCTCCTGAGCATAGCGATACCACACTTCTTTCCCTCATGCACAAGGAACCCCATAGCCTTCTGCAAAATTTCATCAAGAAATGCCGTGAAATCAGAAAAAAGATCGGTAAAAAGATCGAGCTCACCCCTTATATTATCATTTCTCATCCGGGATCAACACCGCAGTTGGTCGAAAGACTCGTCCAGGACCTGCTTAAGCTGGATCTAAAGGCAAAAAAATTCCAGGATTTTACCCCTACCCCCGGGACTCTTTCAACCGCCATGTACGTAACAGGGCTACGACCGGATACCAAACAAGCGATAACGGTTTCCCGCTGCCACAGAGACCGACAGAAAGAACGCCGTATTTTGGAAGGATATTTCCACGAAGATGCTTCTCACAAAAGGGGTGGGCAGCGTAAAAAAAAGTGATAAGACCGTCAATACGAAAAAAGGAGAAGAAGAGCAAAATACTCGACTTTATGATAATTTTTGCGACAATACTCATCGAAGTACAAATAACTTTTATTTATGATACTTGAAGTAATAATATTGCTCTTACAGTAGGTAACTACTCCAAGTAATTTTCTCTTACCGATGTCACCCAATGGCCTGTTCGATCAACCTATGTTGAGAACTCCTTTAAAATACTGATAAATCGGTTGCAACCATCCTCTGTAATGGGCGTAAATAGCCACGACTACACCTTCAATCAAAATAATACCAAGAACAGCCCAAACCATCCAATTTCGCCACGGGGTCTTGTTCACAGGAGGAGGAAACGTGCTATTATCAGGAATATTTGCTTTTCCGACACCCTCTCGCTTCACCTTTTCACCGACATTCAGTCTCTCTCGGGAGTCAGCCGTAAACAGGTCGTTATTAAAGGGTATGTTTTTACGGTAATAATCACCGAAGTATGAATAACTTCTATTTATCAGTCTTGAGGTTATGAAATTGCTCTTATGGCTATTGAATACTACTCCTAGCAATTTCTCTTTGCCAATATCAGCAATGGCTTGTTCGATCAGGGCGCGGCTGGAAACCCCGTGCCGCACCACCAGGATAACCCCATCAACAACCTGGGCGAGAGTCATCGCTTCAGAAGCCACTTTGAGAGGTGGGCTGTCAAAGATTACGAATCTATCGGGATAACGGCTGGAAAGCTCACCAATGAGTTCGTGCATGCGGTTGGAGCCAAGCAACTCGGCAGGATTGGTCGGCGGTACACCACTGGTGAGGACGGAGAGTTTTTCCATCGAAGTCTTCTGAATGAGAGTCGCTACATCTGTATTATTTTTCAAATAATCGGCAAGGCCATAATGATCTTGCAGGCCAAAGATACTTGCCAGGGAAGGCAGACGAAGATCACAGTCCACCAATAGAGAATATTGATCAACACCTTGAGCGAGAGTAATACCCAGGTTCGCACAGACAAAACTTTTCCCTTCTTTGGGTAAAACGGATGCTACCATAATTGTTTTTGGCGCTGGTCGGCCATCCTGCGGCATCAAGATCTTTGAGCGCAATACCCGGAAGGACTCTGCTGCTTCACCAGAGAAATTAACAGCCTGTACCAGCCTGTCATCCCAGTTTACCGACCCTCCTTCAGTTGGTTCAAACTGGTGACTCCCGTCTTCCAATGCCCCAGAAATCCTTGCCATTTTTTGATCAACCTATGTTTAAGAATCTTTTTAAATACTGATAAATCGGCTGCAACCACCCTCTGTGAAGGGCATATACAGCAGCAGCACCTTCAAGCAAAACAATACCAAGAACACTCCTAACCATCCAATTTTGCCATAGAGTCTTTCTTGTAGGAAGGCAAAAAGTACTGTCGTCACCAAGAATATATAATTTTTCGATACACTCTCGTATAACCTTCTCATCGACGGCCAGCCTCTCTTTGGAATAAGCTGCAAACAGGGCATTGTCACACAGTGTGTTAATCTGCCGTGGATTGCCTCGGGTTGCCTCGTATATCAGGCCCAATGCCTCCTCAGAAAATATTTTATATTTTCCGGCACCTGCTCTCTTCAACCTGAAAAGTACGTATTGCAGGGCATCTGCTTTGGAAAGCTGATCAAGATGATAGCGAACAGCTATGCGCTGGCTTATGGGAGAAAGTTGTTTTTCTGCTAGTCGTTCTAAGAGTTCCGGCTGCCCCACCAGAAAAATGCTGAGTACATTTTTCACTTCTACTGCCATATTCACCAGCAAGCGCATTTCTTCGAGCAGGTCTGTCGGCAGAGCATGTGCTTCATCAATAATGAGCAAAACTTTTCTCCTGGATTTTTTACATTCCTCCAGAAGTTTTGAAAAAAGAACAAAAAATTTGGCCTTATTGCCATCGAAAAGTAGCCCGAGTTGCGCAGCGAAATAGAAGAAGAAATCATCACTTCCTAAAGTTGGATTGGAAATCATGCAAATATAGCCAGGGATATCCAGGGATTTTGCAATTACATTGATAAGAGTAGTTTTTCCCGTCCCCACCCCCCCGGTCAACAACAGAAAACCCTTGTCCGAGACAACGCCCTGCTTCAATATTGCCAAGGCCTCTTTGTGGGTTTCTCCAAGGAAGAGCACATTGGAATCAGGCGTCAATTCAAATGGTTTTCGTAACAATCCAAAATGCTTTCTATACATAACAGGTGATCTTTATATGAGTACCTTAGAAATTCGTTTGTTGTTTTTTATAAACGGATTTCTAAGGTACTTAAGCCCTTGTGGGGGGTATTAGATAACGATATATCCCTTACGCCAGACAACCACAAATACAGCGACAACGGAAATTACCCCTACCAGAAAATAAATCACCTGGAATAGTAACAGCGCTTTTCTCCGTTTCTTTTCTGACGGAATTTCAATATGGGAAACTGTGGTGAGTAACGGAACTGCAAACGAAAATTCGAGGACTTCCGGGTCTCGAAAGGTTGAATCAAAAAATTCGAGTACCAAAGACAAACCTATGCCGACCCCCAGCCCCACTGCTACAGCCATGCCCATAATCTTCATGAAATTCGGTTTAATCGGTTTTTCAGGTTGTCTGGCCGAATCTTCAATCTTAAACTGACTTCCCTTCTGTCTCTTTTCCAGATTGAGCATTGACTTAGCCTCAAGATCCTGAGAAACAAGGTAGTCATAGTGTCGTTTCAATTGAGCATATTCCCTGGTGAGACCTGACCATTCCGCTTCTCTGGTTGGTGTTGCCGCCAGCCATTCTTCATATTGGGATAACAGCTTTTTTTCCTGTACTCTTTCGGCCTTAATCGTCTCAATATTCAGGAGGACACTCTTTAGTTGTGTCTCTAGCTGGAGAATGACCGGGTCCGCCCCTGTCCTATCAGTCACGCTGCTGTTTGATCCATCACTTGCGCTTCCAACCTCAGGAGTATTATTGGCGGCATCGCCGATAGACTTGTCCTTCGCAACCTCGATTTCAAGCTTGGCAATTATCTCTCTGGTTCTTTTCACCTCGGGATGTTTCTCGGTGTAACGAGTCAGTAATTGTTCAAGAACGAGGCGTCCTTTTGCCAATCGAGCCTCATTGCTTATAGGTTGAGCCTGTGCCGAGGATCGCCCGGTCTCATCAATTTCAACTTTTACCTCCTGAGTAGTTTCCAGCACTTTTTTTCTGTTTGATATTTGGTCCTGAATCAAAATGCAGGTTCTCTCAAGGTCTTGAATACTCGTTTGATTATCCTGATATTGTTTCTGCAGGGCAATCATTCTTCCGACATTGGCGTCCCTCTGCTCAGGCATTTCATTGTAGTGGGTGAGTTTGAAATCACGCATCGCATTTTCTTTACGATCCATCGTCTCTTTGGCCATCATGAGTTCATCACTAGTGTATGAAGAGGTCTCTGTTGCCCTTTCTTCCCGATACTTTAAATTTTCTTCAATAAATTTTGCGGCAAGGGCATTGGTTACCTTCACCACTTTTTCTGGAACGCCATGGCTAAAGGTGATTCGAAAGATATCCCCTTGTTTGGAAGGTTCTATGTGTATTTCCCGGCGCATCAAATCAACGACATCCTCCATCGGCTTTTTTTCCCGCGCTTCAGGATAGAGTTTCAAATCAACTATGAGTTTTTCCAGGTTGGTCCTGCTGGTAACTATTTGGGTGAGGGTACTGACTATGTCTCGGATTCTCGAGACGACCTCTGGAGACATCTTGTTAGGGCTGATTTTCTGCTGTTCATAACTGAGCAGGCATGTCGCTTCATAAATCTTAGGCGTAATAAGATAGATTCCCAAGCCGATCGGCATACTCAGAAGAAATAATGTTAAAATGAGAATTTTTCGCCTGAAAAGAAGATCAATATATTTACTAGCCAGTTGACGCTGTTTGAGATCCATAGAAGATTGCTCTTTTTGTTGAGGAGCCGTTACAGAATCATCCAATATTGTTCACTTTTTTGACTCTGCTGCATCTGCCGCTCTAGATATAACTTATATCGGACACGTTTCGAAAAATCAAGAAAAGCAGGAGGATCCAGGGCTCTTGAATTCGCCTAATACTATTGAAGTATTTGACATTTAAATCTATTTTTCATTGCTTTACAACCTCTCATCTCTAGCCGATTGGGTGTTTCCAATCAAGGCGTTTAAGGTGTCATAAAAAATCTTCCGGAGCAAAAGTGACAGCCGATGTTATGTTTTTTTTATTTAAGGCCAACATGAAAAGGCGATCCACTCCCAGAGCAATCCCCGCCGCTTCCTCGAGTTTCACTAGATCTTGCAGAAACCGCTCCGGCATGCAGGCAGTGCGGCCAATGTTGCAGTCGATCGCTGCAATTTCATTTTCAAACCGTTTTCGTTGTTCGTCCTCATCTGTGAGTTCAGAGAAACCATTCGCCAGTTCGATCCCTTGGATATAAAGCTCGAAACGTTCTGCTATGGTTGGATTAAAAGGGCTTTTTCGTGCCAAGGAAGCCAGTTGATAGGGATAGGCATAGAGAAATACCGGTGCCTCCATGCCAAGATGGGGCTCAACATACTCAGTCAGAATTTCATCAAAGTTTCCCGTGGTAAGGGCCTCCTCCAGAGATATGGGACTATGCGTTGCAAAGGCTTCCGCAACCGTCAACCTCTGCCATTCAGCAGTCAGGTTGATACCGGAAAAAACCTCCGTGTTCGCCGAATCGCCATTGCAGGTTGAATTCTCAGTCAATTCTTCACAGAGAATTCGCAAGAGCGCTTGGCAATCAACCATCAACTGGGTGTAATCACACCCAGACCTGTACCATTCCAGTAGCTGAAACTCCTCTAGATGGAGCCTGCCGAGTTCACCTTTTCGAAAACAATGGCTGAACTGAAATATCCTGTCGCAACCGGCGGCAAGGAGCCTTTTCATGCACAATTCTGGGGAAGTCTGGAGATACTGCCCTTCTGATGAGATTGGTACTATATTGCTTTCTGGGATATAGACGGGCTGGCGAATCGGAGTGTCAACTTCGAGAAACCCCTGCTTATAAAAAAAAGATCTGATACAACGAAAAAGGGCTGCCCGTTTGTGCAGCCCGTCAATGCTCAACACCGGTTTTACTCTTTCACTCGAGTGACATACTGCCCTGTTCTTGTATCTATCTGAATTTTATCGCCTTCCTCAACAAATGGCGGTACCTGCAACACAAAACCGGTCTGGACAGTAACCGGTTTTGTATCATTTCCCGAGGTATCGCCCTTTGCCCAGGGATCAGCTACAGTGACCAGCAAATTAACAAAGGTTGGGATACTGATGTCTATTGGTTTTCCATCAAAAAAAAGAACCTCAACATCCATATTCTCAAGAAGAAAGTTAATATTGTCTCCCATCTGATCCTTTGTCAGACTGAGCTGCTCATAATTGTCGGTATCCATAAAATGGAATTCTTCACCCTGATTGTAAAGAAACTGCATTTTTCTCTCATCGAGTTCGGCCTTCTCAAACTTATCGTTGGAACGATATGTTTTGACAAGCTGGTTACCGGAAATCATGTTTCTCATTTTGCAACGGTAAAGAGCCTGTCCCTTGCCGGGTTTTGAAAATTCAAAATCCGTGACGATATAAGGGTTTCCATCTATTTGAACCTTGAGACCTTTGCGTAAATCAGAGGCACTTAGCATCGTACTTCTCCATATCTTTTTAATCTGAACCGTCAGTGCGGCAATCTATTATCCCCGGTCACGCCACAAGCCACCCGATAAATAGGGAATCTGGGTAATTCACATAGGCGATGTATGAAAGAGGTATAAAACTTTATATCTTACTTTTCTTTTGCTCAATTCTGCAACCGGAAAAAATGATTTCAACCATCCCGCTCTCCGACAATTTTCCCTTTGAATGACTTTCTCATGATATTATAGCCACAATTTCAGAGGTCACTTTTTTCAATGCATCCACGGAAGGTCCGGTTATAATATGTTCTTCAATTCTTGGAGAATACTGAATGAAACTGGTTGGAATACTTTCTGACACCCATATATCCTCAATAACTGATACCTTTTTGCGGCAATGCTGCACTGCCTTTGAAGGATGCGATACAATAGTTCATGCTGGTGATCTGACCGATGTTGCCATTCTTTCCGCCTTTAAGGGTAAAGACCTCCATGCTGTCTGCGGAAATATGTGCAATTGGTCCACCAAACAAGTACTACCTGAAGAAAAACTCATTATGATAGCTGGATTTTCAATCGGAATCACTCATGGGGCAGGTCCTCGCCGCAATATAGAAGATCGTGTGTTCGAGCGCTTTCCGACTGCTGACTGCATTATATATGGGCATACCCATCTTCCTACTTGTCGTAAAATTGGCAATACCATTCTCATTAATCCCGGTAGTTTTCAAGGCACAGGAAAATTCGGCTCTGCCGGAACCTACGCCATCCTCCAGCTTCTTAATACAGGAATCCAAGCATCTATTCACACCCTTTCCCCTTTGCCATGAAAACCCTCTGGACACCTTGGCGTATTGAACATGTTCTTGGCAATGCTACCAAACCAACCGGGTGTATTTTTGAACCCACAGGCCGTGATTGTGCCGATAAAGAGCAACTTCTACTCTATCGTGACGCCCAGGTCATCGTTCTTCTCAACCGTTATCCCTACAGCAATGGCCATCTTCTCGTTGCTCCGATTCGTCACGTCCCCTGCATAACTGATCTTTTACCGCAGGAAAACGCTGCTGTGATGGAAATGATCAAAAAATCGACGAATATTTTACGCAAACATCTCAACCCCGACGGTTTCAATATTGGCTGCAATATCGGCACAATTGCCGGAGCGGGTATAGCCGATCATCTCCATTTTCATATTGTTCCGCGCTGGAACGGTGACCATAATTTCATCACCGTTCTCGCCGACACTCGGACCATCCCTGAACATATTGAAGCGACCTTTGACCGCCTCTCCCCCGATTTTCTTCTTCTCAACACATAGAACGGAACATGGATGCAATAGCCAAAATCACCCCAATGTTACAACAGTATCTCGAAATTAAAGAGCAACATGCCAATGCCATTCTTTTTTACAGAATGGGCGATTTTTATGAAATGTTTTTTGAAGATGCCATTGTTGCATCAAAAATTCTCGGAATTACTCTGACCTCACGGAACAAGAAAAGTGATCAGGTGCAGGTTCCTATGTGTGGTATCCCTTACCATGCCGCACAAACCTACCTCGCCAAGCTCATTCACGCCGGGCAGCGTGTCGCAATATGCGAACAGACTGAAAATCCGGCAGAAGTCAAAGGCATTGTTAAAAGAGAAGTTATCCGAGTCATTTCTCCCGGAGTCATCACTGATGATCAACTTCTTGACGGTAAAAGCAATAACTATCTTTGTTCGTTGGTTGGTAGAGAAGGTGGAAGCAATAATTTTTATGGCATAAGTTTTCTCGATGTCAGCACCGGAGAATTTTTAGTCGGGGAATTTCCAGCCCAATTGGATACTGTTGACAATATTTACGATCAAGTAACCAGACTTGCTCCCTCTGAATTGCTCATCTCCGAAAGCGAAGTGATGCGCCTCTCACCATTTCTTCAACAGTTGAAGCTCTTTCTTCCCGGCCTCTGTATTACTGAAAGAAAAAGCTCCATCTATCAAAAGGAAGCCTCTCTGGAACTTCTCCTCAACCACTTTCAAGTACTCTCTCTTGATGGTTTTGGTTGTGGACACTTTTCTTTAGGTATTTCAGCCGCTGGAGCTCTTCTTGAATATATCGGCGAAACCCAAAAATGCACAATCCATCATATCGAGAAGCTTACCCCTCTCGACATTGACGTCATCTTGCATATCGATGAGTCATCTCGCCGCAACCTCGAACTCACCCAGACTATTGTAGGTGCACAGCGAGAGGGCTCATTGCTTTCCGTGCTAGATCATACATGTACCCCTATGGGTGCCCGACTATTAAAGCATAATCTGCTTTTCCCTCTTCAACAAATTATCCGCATTCGTGAGAGACTTGATGCTGTAACCTGCTTTTTCAAAAACAGTTCATTACGTAAAGAATTGCGTCATCACCTTGACAAAGTTTATGATCTTGAACGGTTGAACAGTAGAATGATACTCGGCACAGGCAACGGCAGAGATATGGTGGCAATGAGAAACTCACTGTCCTGCCTCCCGGGCATCTATAATCTCCTGATCAATTGTGATAGCTCTCGACTCACTGCCATACGGCAGCAATTTGACTGCTTGACCGATTTACATTCGCAGCTCGATACGGCGATAAACCCTGAAGCTCCTGTCGGTCTCCGAGAAGGATATCTCATAAAACAAGGATATAACGAAGAGTTGGATCAGCTGGTCACCCTTTTGCGGGACCAGAGAAAACTGCTACTTGAGTTAGAAAGCAGAGAAAGAGTAACTACTGGTATCCCAAAGTTAAAAGTTGGATATAATAAAGTTTTCGGTTATTTCATCGAGGTAAGTAAATCCAATGAAGCCAAGGTTCCAGACCACTATATCCGCAAACAAACTCTCGTCAATGCCGAGCGTTTTTTCACTCAAGAACTCAAAGAATTTGAAGAACGCGTTCTTGGTGCCGAGGATCGGCGAATTGATTTGGAGTACCAACTTTTTGTCGCGATTCGGCAGCATCTTACTGAAAACTCCAGTCGCATTCAAAAAACCGCACGCTTTCTTGCCCAACTGGATTTTCTCTCCAATTGCGCCGAAGTTGCATATAAAAATAATTACACGCTCCCCAGAATTGATGAAGGCGACGAGATTCATATTTTAGAAGGCCGCCATCCAGTTATTGAAAAGACTCTTCCATCCGGTAAATTTGTGCCCAACGATGTTCATCTCGACCAGAATACCAACGAGATGCTCATCATTACCGGTCCAAATATGGCAGGCAAATCGACGGTCCTCCGTCAAACAGCACTGATCGTTCTCATGGCTCAGATGGGCTGTTATGTTCCCGCAAATAATGCTAGTATCTGTGTAGTGGACAGGATTTTCACCCGTGTTGGTGCTATGGATAATCTCCGCCGTGGCCAATCTACATTTATGGTTGAAATGAGTGAAACTGCCAACATCCTGAACAATGCAACAACCAGGAGTCTTGTCATTCTTGATGAAATTGGCAGAGGAACTTCTACCTTTGATGGCCTCTCCATCGCTTGGGCTGTTGCTGAAAATCTTGTTGAAAAGAGTAGAAAAGGAGTTAAGACTCTCTTTGCTACCCACTATCATGAACTCACCGAATTGGCTGCCACTAAATCACACGTTCAGAATTATTCCATCGCAGTTCGTGAATGGCAGGGCAATATTATTTTCCTCCACAAACTCGTTAAAGGTGGAACCAGCCGCAGTTATGGGATTCAGGTGGCAGGTCTTGCAGGTGTACCCGAGAGTGTAGTGAAAAGAGCAAAAGAGATTCTCAAGGAAATTGAATTGGGTAATTTTCAACACACTTGCAGTAACCTACGACCTGCTAAAAAATCCCCTATACGCAGGTGTCCCGATCAACTTTCGCTCTTCTCGCCATCTGTTGACCCGGTAAGAGAATATCTCGAAAATATTAACCTTGACAAATGTTCTCCATTAGAAGCACTGACATCTCTGTATTCCCTGAAAAAAATGCTGAAGAATTAATTTTGGTTATATTTATGTGCCTTACAAGAAAACGTATCTTAAGTAAACTCCGCTGTCTTAGCTCAAGATCTTAGTTCAATATATGCCGGGAATTACTTCGTTATGCCTGCCTTTAACCTTCTCAGCCTGAGCCACCCGGTTTTATTACCCTAATTATTTTGCTATGTCCCTGCGTTTCCTGTATATTGCTTGCCAGTGTCAATATATTTTTCTATTTTTCTTTTCCATTTTATCTTTTTTCAGAAGAGAACTTTCACTACAATGATACGCACAGCTATCTTTATTTTATTCTTATTATTCACTACACTGCTGTGCATTCCCGCCAATAGCCAGTTAGCCGATGAGGACAGAGACAAACCACTTCCCATAAGCCGTCTGTACGATGAAGCTAAGTTCTACTACAACCAACTCCAAACCAACTCGACAATCTCAACATCAAGAGATAACTGGTTAAAAGGAACAAGGAATTTCCGCCGTATTTATCTTTCCAACCCCAAATCAGAAATTGCTCCATCATGCCTTTTTATGCTCGGCCGCATTTATAGTGAAATGTACGACAGATTCCAAAATGGCCTTGACCTAGACGAATCAATCTCCTATTTCAAAGAAACTACAAATCTTTTTCCACAAAATCGCCTTGCTGACGATGCATATTTGGCCCTCGGGCAACTTTACTTAAACAAGAAGAACAATCCGCAACAGGCTGCGGATTTTCTGAGTGAGATTGTAACCAAATATCCAAACGGCGATATGCACCCTGAGGCGGAAAGCATGCTCAAGGTTCTTTCCCTAGAATATGATATCGCTCTTCCCAAGATTATGGTGTCGTCTTCACGCGACAACAAACTCAGTTATGTTTTGCCTGTAAAATACTGGTCATCCGATGATTACACTCGTGTTGTTATAATGGCTTCAGGCCCAGTGACTTACAGAGAAATTCTTCTGGAAGAAACCGAAAACGCCCCGAGAAGACTCTATATCGACTTTAATAAAAGCTATATAGAACCTCAATATCGTGCGCCGGTACCAATAGAAGATGGGCTTCTAAAACGAATTCGTACCGGTCAGAATTCTCAGGATACAGTTCGGGTTGTTCTTGATATCGAATCTATCGGCAGTTATAAAATCTATAGCCTCCCCGATCCTTTTCGTGTTGTTATAGATGTCAGAGGCGAAAAGCACACGAAACAAACACCAAAACCTATTGATACTCCTAGTATTGCTCAAATTGAAAAGAACTCTTTGAAGGAGTCCTCGGTTCAGTCATCTAACAATATTGTCGTGTTGCGTGATACCAAAAAAATTGCAGTGAACATCAAACCTTCTTCAACACCAACTAAAACTGCAGCTGGCCCCGAGACAAAACCACTTTCTCTTGCCCAGCAATTGGGGCTTGGGGTTAAAAAGATTGTCCTTGATCCAGGGCATGGTGGTAAAGATCCGGGCGCTATGGCGTTTGGCTTAAAAGAAAAGGATCTTGTTCTTGATGTCGCCAAGAAACTCGCTCCCGTACTGAGAAAGGAATTAGGATGCGAAGTTGTTCTCACTAGAAAAGATGACACTTTTATTTCTCTTGAAGAGCGTACTGCCATCGCCAATACCAACAATGCTGATCTTTTTATCTCTCTCCACATCAATGCTCATACGTCCGCCAAAGTGAGAGGCTTGGAGACCTACTACCTTAATCTGACAACCAACGCAGATGCTATGCGCGTTGCCGCCCGTGAAAATGCAACTTCTACTCATCAGATGAGTGAGCTTCAGGATATTCTCTCAGATATCATGAAAAATTCAAAGATCGATGAATCTTCACGTCTGGCACAGATGGTTCACAATTCTATTCTTCGAGAGGCGGACAAACTTGGCTTTACTAATATTAAAAATCTCGGTGTTAAGCAGGCACCTTTTTATGTCCTGATAGGAGCTCAAATGCCTGCAATACTCATTGAGTTGGCATTTATCAGCAATGAGAAAGATCTAGCAAATCTTAAAAACTCAGAATTTCTTGACATGCTTACCAAGGAAATTGTCGATGGCATCCGCGCATATGTAAATAATACGACTGCTCAATTATAAAAAAAGAAAAGGGATTTGGCTTATAAAAGCCAAATCCCTTTTCTTTTTTTTCACCATCCTCACCCTCATTTTTGAAGGTGAGGATATTAACCACGAACTTAGCGAATATTGGAAATTTTCAGCCGCGCCAGAGCTCGCTGCAAAGCGACCTCTGCTCTCTGTCGATTGAAATTTTCAGTTTGCTGAGCAGCTTGAGCCAAACGTTTTTCCGCTCTTTCTTTTGCTTTAAGTGCCCTTTCTACATCAATTTCACTACCCTTTTCAGCACTCTCAACGAGGAAGGTGATCTTGTTATTTGAGACCTCGCAGAAACCTCCACTGACCATGAGATTTTCTCTTTTCTTGCCATTCTCATAGGTAAGAGTACCAATTTTGATTGTCGACAGAAAGGGCGCATGATTTGCGAGCACACCGAAGTCACCACCAAAGCCAGGTGCGTTAACGATATCTACATCCTCGTTAACTTTCGCACCATTTGGAGTTACGACTTCAAGTCTTATCTGTTGTCCCATCGAACTTTCCCCTTAACCAGATTATTTACCTGCACTCTTTGATTTAGCATCCTTCTCAACGGCTTCATCTATGGAACCAACCATATAGAATGCGTTCTCGCTGAGATCATCATGCTTTCCTTCAAGTATCTCTTTAAACCCTTGAACCGTATCAGCAACTTTTACAAATTTCCCAGGCATACCTGTAAAAACCTCGGCAACCGTAAAAGGCTGAGAGAGAAATCTCTGCACTTTACGAGCTCTGGAAACCAGTTGTTGATCGTCTTCAGACAATTCGTCCATACCAAGAATTGCTATAATATCCTTAAGATCTCTGTATTTTTGCAGAGTAACCTGAACACCGCGGGCAACCAGATAATGTTCCTTACCGATAACGTTGGGATCAAGAATCCTTGAAGTGGAATCAAGAGGATCAACGGCAGGATAAATACCGAGCTCGGCAATCTGACGTGAAAGAACAACGGTACCATCAAGATGGGCGAAAGTGGTTGCCGGAGCAGGGTCAGTTAAGTCATCCGCCGGTACATATACACACTGTACAGCAGTAATAGAACCTTTGTTCGTTGAAGTAATACGTTCCTGAAGAGCACCAAGGTCAGTAGCCAACGTAGGCTGGTAACCAACTGCCGAGGGAATACGACCAAGAAGGGCAGAAACTTCTGAACCTGCCTGGGTAAAACGGAAGATATTATCAATAAAGAGAAGAACGTCCTGCCCAGCCTCATCACGGAAATATTCTGCAGCGGTCAAACCGGTCAGAGCTACACGAGCACGGGCTCCTGGAGGTTCGGTCATCTGACCATAAACAAGAGCCGCTTTCGGTAGAACGCCGGATTCCTTCATTTCATGATAAAGGTCGTTCCCTTCACGAGTACGTTCACCTACACCGCAAAACACCGAGATTCCACCATGATGCATAGCAATATTATTAACCATTTCCATCATGATAACAGTCTTTCCACAGCCGGCACCACCAAACAGTCCCATTTTTCCACCGAGTGGAAACGGTACAAGGAGATCAATTACCTTAATCCCTGTTGCAAGAACCCGCACTTCGGTGTTTTGCTCAGTAAAAAGCGGTGCCTCTCGATGAATTGGCATGGTTTTAGTTGATGTGATCGGACCTAGCCCGTCAACCGGCCTGCCAACGACATTCATGATCCTGCCCAGGGCGGCATCGCCAACCGGTATTGTTATCGGCAAACCAGTGTCCTTAACTGCCATTCCCCGGACAAGACCATCGGTCTGATCCATAGCTATGCAGCGACACGCATTGTCACCTAGATGTTGAGCTACTTCGATTACCAAGTTGTCCTCTTTATCATTAATGCCTGGGTTGGTCACGTAACAAGCATTCAGGATATTAGGGAGTTTACCGGGCTCGAATTCAACGTCTACTACAGGACCGATTACCTGTGTTATTTTTCCTATTTTTTGTTCACTCATTGGGCCTTACCTCTCCTCAAAAGTCTTGGATTATCATAGAGATAATAAATTATTTCAGGGCTTCCGCTCCACCAACTATGTCCATTAGCTCACTTGTTACGGCTGCCTGACGAGCCTTGTTGTAAATAATACTCAGGCTTTTCACCATATCTTTACATGCGTTCGTAGCGTTATCCATCGCTGTCATTCTCGCAGCATGTTCGCTCGCCCCAACTTCAAGCATCGCATGGTAAATGATGACGTTGAGATACAGTGGTTGCAGGACATCCATGATTTCTTCGGTTGAAGGCTCGTAGATGTAATCTCCTGAAAACTTTTTCTCGCTTTCTTCTTCTACGTTTAACGGTTGTACCGGGAGAAGATGAGAAAGTGCGGGAACCTGTGCTGCAACTGACTTAAAGTGACCGTAGAGCACCTCAACTTTGTCAACTGCGCCACTCAAAAAGTTTGTAGCAATATCCGTAGCAATTTCCCTGGCATTATACATCTGAAAGCTTCCCATGATATCACGGTAACTTTTTCTAACAAGGCCAGTTTTTGTAAGAAGCTGACTCCCTTTTTTGCCGACGCAGACAAAACTTACTTTTTTCCCGGCATGCTCATACTCTGCCTTCATTTTTAAAGCAAGTTTGATGATGTTAGCATTAAAGGAACCGCAGAGCCCTCGGTCAGAAGTGACAACAACAATCTCAACACTTTTCACATCACGAATTTCCATTAATGGAAATCCTGTAGTGTTTGCACCTCCGGACAGATTGGACATTGTCACATTGAATTTAGAGGCATAAGGTCTAAATGCCTCCATTTTTTCTTGTGCACCACGCAGCCTCGCAGCAGCGACCATATTCATGGCTTTGGTGATCTGGGCAGTCTTCTTAACGCCCGCGATCTTCGTTTTTACTTCTTTTAAGCTCGCCATATCTTGACCTTTTGTGATTAGTTAAGACCTTTTGACGCCTTGAAAGTATCACCAAAGCTGGTCAACACCTTGTTGAGTTTCTGCTTAATTGCATCCGTGAACATTTTCTCGCTATCAAGATCTGAGAAAATACTCGGCTCATTGGATTCAATATAGCTGTAAAGTTCACTCTCATAATCAGCTAAGGTAGCCACAGGAAGTTTATCGAGATAGCCATTGGAGCCGGCGTAAATAATCACTACCTGTTTTTCCATTGGCAAGGGTTGATACTGAGGCTGTTTTAGGATTTCAACAAGTCTTTCCCCACGGGTCAGTTTAGCCTGAGTTGCCGCATCGAGATCAGAGCCGAAAGCTGCAAATGCTGCAAGCTCACGATACTGTGCAAGATCAAGACGGAGTGTACCGGCAACTTGTTTCATTGCCTTAACTTGTGCTGCTCCACCTACCCGTGAGACGGAAAGGCCAACATTGATGGCCGGCCGAACACCTGAGAAGAAGAGGTTTGGTTCAAGATATACTTGACCGTCGGTGATTGATATAACATTGGTGGGAATAAAGGCCGATACGTCACCGGCCTGGGTTTCAATAATCGGCAATGCGGTTAGAGAGCCTGCTCCTAGTGCATCGTTAACCTTCGCGGATCTCTCGAGCAACCGTGAGTGGTTAAAGAAAATATCACCAGGATATGCTTCACGTCCCGGCGGGCGGCGAAGTAAAAGAGAGAGTTCACGGTAAGCTACAGCTTGTTTTGACAGATCGTCATAAATAATCAGTGCGTGTTGGCCGTTGTCACGGAAATATTCACCCATAGCACACCCGGCAAAAGGTGCGATATATTGCATTGGCGCAGGGTCGGACGCACACGCGGAGACAACTGTTGTATACGCCATTGCGCCATGTTTTTTCAATGCTTCAACAACAAGTGCGACTGTTGACTTCTTTTGCCCAACGGCAACGTAGATGCAATGGATGTCGGTATTTTTCTGAGCAATGATAGCATCAACGCAAAGAGCGGTTTTGCCTATCTGACGATCACCGATAACCAGTTCACGTTGTCCCCTGCCGACAGGCGTCATGGCATCAACGGCCTTCGATCCGGTGTAGCACGGTTCGTGCACACCCTTTCTTGAAATAACACCAGGTGCCAAAACCTCAATTTTTGACGAAAGCTCTGATTTAATGGGACCAAGGCCATCAATCGGAACGCCGATACCATCTACAACACGGCCTTCCATAGCTGGACCAACAGGAACCTCGGCAATTTTACCGGTCCTTTTAACGATGTCACCCTCTTTAATGCCGGAAACATTACCAAGTACCGCGCAGCCGACATTGTCCGCTTCCAGGTTAAGGGCAAGGCCCATAATTCCACCAGGAAACTCCAATAGCTCCATGGCCATACAGTTCTGCACGCCATAGACACGGGCGATACCGTCGCCGACTGAGAGTACGGTACCGGTCTCGTTAAGATCTACGCTGGTCTCATAGGCCCCAATCTGATCTTTGATAATCTGACTAATTTCTGCGGCTTTGATCTGCATCTATTCTCTCCCCTTAATGGAATCTTTTAAACCTGCAAGTTGTGTTTTTATGCTCCCGTCCAGGACCAAATCACCTACTTTGGCAATAATCCCGCCAATGATAGAAGGATCTACACTGGTTGTGAGTTCAACTTTCTTGCCTGTTAACTTTTCTAAAACCTTTTGAACATTTGCTTTCAAATCATCACTCAGTTCAACCGCGGAAATAACATTACCATGACTGATGTTCTTCGCTCCATCAACCATAGATTGGTATGATTCTGCGATTTCAGGCAATAATCCAGCGCGTTTTTTTTGAACCAAAAGATTCAAGAAGTTTCCAATGACAGTATCCACACCCATTGAAGCGACTATCCCCTGCATAACCTTTTCTTTGACATCAAGAGGATAAAGCGGATTAGTGACAGCATCGGCTACTTCAGGATGTGAAACATATAAAGCAGCTAGTCCCTGAAGAACTTCATTGTATTGATCGTATGTAGCTTGCTCCTGACCTATTGAGAAAATTGCCTTGGCATAACGTCGTGCGAGGATTGTCTGTTTCACTGTACTGCCCCCACTTTAGCTAAATAATTATCGATGATCTTCACTTGATCGTCCGCAGTGAGATTGTTTACAATGAGTTTTTCCGCCATAATCGCAGCTTGTTCGGCAACTTCATTTTTCAAAGTTCTCCGAGCTTCAGTAAGCTCGTTTTGAATTGCCATTTCCGCTGAGCGTTGAATATCATGGGCGGCTTGCTCGGCTTTCTCAATTATTTTGACTTTCTCAATTTCAGCTTGGGCTACAGCCCGATCGACTATTTTGTCAATTTCCGATTCAACCGATGCAAGCTTGGCCTGAAAATCGTTATATGACTTTTCGGCATCGGCCCGCTTCTGTTGCAAATCTTCAATTTCATCCTTGATTTTCTTCTGGCGCCCAGCCAAACCAGCACCAATCGGTTTCGCTCCAAACTTCACAAGAATTATCATGAGTGCAATAAAGTTAACAACCCTCCAACCAAGATCCTTAACCTTTGCCGCAGACAAACTCTTCGAAACCTTACTTGCACCATGCCCGGCATCCGATGACACTGAATGATCTGCAGTGGCTGTTTCAGAGGCAATTACCGAGCCACAGTACATGGCAAAGAGAAGGGTTAAAACCAGAAGACTTAAAAACTTAGCAATATGCTTCGCTCCGTTCATGTTTAGAGACTCCTCCCCAGAATTTTACTCGCCATATCGGCTGCGAATCCGTCCAAATTGGATTGCAAACTGGTTCTTGCGCTCTCGATTTGAGCTCTGAGCTCAGTAAGCTTTGCCTCCTTAGCGGAATCAGCTTCGGCCCGGATCGCTGCAAGCTTGGCATCGCCAACAGCCTGGGCCTCTGCACGGGCCGAGTCCAAAGCAGCTTTTGCCTTTCCTGACGCCTTCGCCATTTTTGCATCTACTTCTTCCTGTCGTAGCTTGGCATTCTTCTCAAACTTCGAGATGTTTTCCTGCATGCCTTGCAGCTTTTCAGATCTCTCCCTAATGATATTCCTTATCGGTTTATAAAGGACTCCATTAAGGAGAAACATGAGCACAACCATGTTAACAATCTGAATAAACAAAGTAATATCCGTCGTAATCATGTCAGTAGCTCCTGCTCAACTAAAATATGACGAAAAAATTAACATTCATTTATGAAAATGAATGATGACCGCATATGATATATCTACAAAATAACGACTAAATCTGATCTCGATTGACTGAACAGCCATTCACATCAGCAAAAAATTCTTACTGTAAATATATTGCTCTGTCAACTAATTTATGTGTACGATCAGACCAATCCAGCATGAGAAAAGAGAATACTCTTCGTGTCTGCCACTCACTTAGGCAAACCAGCATCGTCTCCTTATTCCATCAGGAGTCTCCTGACTATATCCGGGACTGACTTGATGGCCTCACTCAATTTATCAAGCATAGGACCGCCGGCCTGGGCCATATCTGCCCTGCCACCACCTTTTCCGCCTACCAAGGTGGCAACTTTATTTATAATATCGCCAGCTTTAATTTTACTTGTCAGATCAGATGTCACAACTGCCAATAGGGCCGCTTTACCATTAATACCACCACCGAGAACAGCAACCCCGGATCCGAGATGATCTCTCACCCTATCACCAACATCGCGCAGAGTTTTTGGACTATCAAGCTGTATTTCCGAGGCAACAACTTTGACTCCGGCTACCGATACAAAGTTCTGCAACATGCCTTCAAGGTCAGAGGACGCAAGTTGTCGTGACAGAACGGCAACTTGCTTTTCCATGGTTTTCAGATGATTCAGCAATGTCTCAATTTTTGGTACGATTTCAGCAGAATTGCCGGCATTGAGCAGTCCAGCTATTTGCCGTTGTCTCAGGTCCTGTTCTTGAATAAAAGCAAAGGCGGCAGGGCCGGCCAATGCTTCAATTCTTCGCACCCCGGAAGCTATTCCACTCTCCGAGAGAATTTTACAAAACCCAATTTCACCAGATGCACCGACGTGGGTGCCGCCACAAAGTTCCTTGCTGAAATCGGCGATTGACACTACTCGAACATTTTCTTCATATTTCTCGCCAAAAAGCGCCATTGCACCTTCTTTCAAAGCATCCTCCTTCTGGACAATTCGGGTGGTCACAGGTGAATTGAGCCATATTTGTTCGTTGACCAGAAGTTCAATCTGCTCTATCTGTTCATGGCTGAGAGATGAAAAATGCGTAAAATCAAAACGCAGGCGATCAGGACCAACCATTGAGCCAGCTTGTTTGACATGGTCGCCCAGGAGTCTTCTAAGAGCGGCATGTAACATATGCGTAGCCGAATGATGCGCTGCAATGGCTCGACGCCTGTCTTTGTCGACGACCAAAGTAACCTCTATTCCGTCCGTCAGAACCCCCTCTTGCACAACAATTTCATGGAGAATGACTTTTCCTGCAGCGACAGATGTAGCAAGTACCTTGGCCACTCCATCCTGCCAGGTAACCTTTCCGCTGTCGCCAGCCTGGCCGCCGGCTTCCGCATAATATGGTGTCAGCTCAACACAGAGCCGTCCTTTCTGACCGGCAACCAGGCTTTTTACGTCTCTGCCTTCATCATCCAGCAAGCCTGCAATCTTTGTGACGGTAGAAAGCTCATGATAGCCGGTAAACTGGGTCTTTATTCCTACTGCTGCAAGCTTTTTCACCCCCTCATCAAAGAGTTTCACACCTTCATCTTTGCGTGAGGAACGCGATTTTCGCCGCTGATTTTCCATCTCCGACAGGAAACCGGTTTCATCGAATTCCAAACCTCTTTCCAGGGCGATATCCCTCACAATATCAAAAGGAAAGCCGAATGTATCATAGAGTTTGAAAATAAAACTGCCGGAGATACATTTGGAGTTATCGCTCGTCATCCGAGAGAGTTCTTCGTCGAGTAGAGTCAATCCATTTTCGAGGGTTTCACGAAAACGCTCCTCTTCCCTGACAACAACCTGAGCCAGCAGTGAGAGGGCACTGTTGAGGTGTGGATAGGCGCCGACCATTTCATCCACCACGGAACTGCAGACCTCTTCCATGAAAGGTTTTTCCAAACCCAAGTGCTTGCCATATCTCACCGCCCTTCTCATTATTCGCCGCAAGACATATCCGGCGCCTTCATTGCCGGGCAGTACACCATCTGCGACAAGAAAGGTGGTCGCCCGAGCATGGTCGGCGATCACCCGCATAGCGGTATCGTCTTGGCTATTTTTACCGTAGTTTTTATCCGTTAAAGACTCAAGTCTGGATATAATCGGAGTGAAGAGGTCAGACTCGTAATTATTGAATTTACCCTGTAAAACGGCGGCAACCCGCTCAAGACCCATTCCCGTATCAATGCTTGGTTTTGGCAACCTCGTCATTGTGCCGTCCGCAGAACGGTTGAACTGCATAAAGACCAGATTCCATAATTCGAGGAACCGATCACATTCACAGCCCAGAGCACAATCCTGCCGACCGCAACCGGCAGCCTCTCCCTGATCAATATGGATTTCGGAACAAGGACCACAGGGGCCTGTATCACCCATGGCCCAAAAATTATCCTTTTCGCCCATTCTGACAATACGCCCTTTCGGCAAACTTTCAACTTTATCCCAGAGGGCGTAGGCCTCATCATCATCATCAAAAATCGACACCCAAAGTTTTTCGGCAGGAATACCCAGCTCAACAGTAAGAAAATTCCAGGCAAAACGAATTGCATCCTCCTTGAAGTAATCGCCAAAAGAAAAATTTCCAAGCATTTCAAAGAAAGTATGATGCCGAGCAGTATATCCTACATTTTCAAGATCATTGTGTTTGCCACCGGCACGAACGCAACGCTGACTGGTCACTGCCCTCACATAATCTCTTTTATCTTCACCCATAAATACCATCTTAAACTGAACCATTCCGGCATTGGTGAAAAGAAGGGTGGGATCATCCTTAGGAACAAGTGAGGAGCTGTCTACAGCTGTATGACCATTTTCCTTAAAGTAATTTAAAAACCTGTTTCTAATTTCATTACCTTTCATAATTTCCGAATAAATCGTCAATAATTAATCTTTTAATCTGCAAACAGCACGAGACAGATGAGAAAACCGCAAAAACCAATGGATTGCCGATTTAATCACCGCGACTTATGATAAGCGGCAGCACCTGCTTAAACTCGGTTGTACCTGCCCTGCCAAGTAATTCGTATATCAGCATCTCAGCTGACCCAATTATAGCTCCAATATCTTGCATTCTATTGAGTCCGGCCACATGATCACTCGTTTTTCTTGATGATACTCCGTCCGCAACAATCCACACCTTATACCCCCTCTCCGACAATCCCATGGCGGTTTGATAGATGCATATATGGGTTTCCACACCAACGAGAACTATAGTCGTCACACTTTCAGGAAGATTATCAATGAAATTCCCGGTGGCCGCATTGGCGGACGCATTAAATTCAACTTTATCAATGCGCTGAATATCGGAGGTCAACCCCTCCAAATTTGCAACATAGGGCCCCAACCCTTTGATATACTGAGTATTGGCAAGAACGGGGATCTTGAATATTTTGGCACATCGTATCATAAGTTCGACAGTCGACACAACTTTGTCAGCCCCATGTATCTTGGCCATCAAGCTTTCTTGCACATCTACTATTTGCAAACAGACATTTTCTGGTCTCAACAACGCATTTGTCATTATCAAGCCTCCTCGTTTAAAGTCTTTTGCCATCGAAAATTGGATATCAATTAACTCTTTTCTCACTCCAGATTCAAGTTTATCCTTTCAATCGTTTAAAAAATGTAACCTGAAATTCCTTCGACTTTATCAGAGGATAAAACATCCTGCGATCAAACAATCCGTTGCAAGTACATTTTACAATCTTCTTCCTCCTCTTTCTTGACTTGTATAATTGCCCCAGGCAAAGGCTAAGCAGTTTTAAGCTCCACTGTAAACCCTCGCTGAGCCAACATCAAATTAAGGTTGCAACTTTGCCTTCTTAAAAAGTATGGTTTAACCATATAGCCTTTCAAACGTCATCTTTCTCACCACGACAAACGGCAAAAGATACGCATCTTGATGCTGATTATTTTTTCAAGAAAGCATTCTGCAATGTTTAAAAAGCTTTCAATAGCGGAAAAGGCACTTTACAAAACCAATATCACTATTACATTAAAAGGTGAAATACAACCCTTGGGAGTATGAATATGCAAGACGAGCAAATTGATGCGATGGCGAAAATGCTCAAATCGATGTCCCACCCAATTCGCCTGAAAATTCTCTGTCTTTTACAGGACCAAGAACTTTCAGTTGGCGAGATTAGAGAGCAGGTAAAGACTACAAATGCAAATATATCACAGCATTTGAATATATTGCGAGGCCAAGGGATAATTGATTACCGTAAAGATGCTAATTTTATTTACAATAAAATAACAGACAAGCGTATTCTCGAACTCATAAAGAAATTACATCTTCTTTTCTGCCCAAGCTTTTAATTAAAAAACGATCAACAACACCAAGGACAAAAAACATGATAATTACCGATTGGATACATGTTATAGCAGGATTTTTCATATTTCTCAGCCTCTCTTTTGGAGTCGAGGCCAGTCCATTATTTCAGAGTCAATACTGGCTCTTTTTTACCGCCTTCGTCGGTTTGAACCTTTTTCAATTCGGATTCACCAAGTTCTGTCCCATAGGCATGATCCTCAAAAAACTTGGGGTCCCGGAGAACAGACAATAGAAAGTAGCTGGTTTTATTTATTCATGCATCATTACGCCGCAAGACCCCTGCCAACAGCAAGTAATTTCCGAACATGTTTCTCGCTTTCGGAAACAGGAAGGGTTGCCTTCTTGCTCTTGAATGCGGCAGATAAGTTCAGCAAGCTTTACCCCCTTTTCTTGCGGAACTCCCAGTATCAACGCCTTTTTCCTGGCTAAAGAGAAAAGCTTCGGACCTTTCCTATATCCTTTTTTCTGAGACATCTCCCCTCCCCGTCTAGCCGATAAAATCCATTATTTTCGCTCATGAAGTTCTCTGTCACGACAAATATTATATCGGAAGGATATGATATTCTTCAACTATTGGGTGGACTCCGTTGAGCACCTGGCCGTTGCGACCATCGATTGAGATTGGATCACCAAAACCGATTTTTATTCCAGCAATTTCACAATACTGCTCTGCCTCATATACTTTCAAGCTTCGACAACCGACAACACAGGTTTTTTCCAGGCGCACCGCCACAACCGAGGCGTGCGAGGTCTGTCCGCCCCTGGAGGTGAGCAAGCCATCTGATTCACTTACCACCTTGATATCCTCCGGTACAGTGTCCTGCCGAATCAAGATGAGGGGTGTCGCCGGTTCGGACTGCCTCAATTTACTGATATTCTCTTCTGTAAAGACGGCACGACCTGAAAGTGCCGATCCGGAAACCCCCACCCCCTTACCGAGATAAGCGGATTCGAGAGCTGGGCTCTCAACGAAGACATTCAGGTGTTCCTTCTTCTTGATTGTTATCATATCTCTTGTCTGTAACAGAAAAAGCTCCTCCGGCTCAGGACCCTCGAAGGTAAACTCGATCTCCTGCGGGTTCCACCGTTTGTCGTAAACGAGTTCCCGGGAAATTTTCAGTAATTCCTTGTAGATTTTTGGGAACTGAAGTTCGAGGGTTTCATTCTCATTCCGTCCATCAAGCTTTGCCTGTTCAACGGAAACGGCATGACTTGACACAAGTCCGGAGACGATATCCTCACCTTGGTCTCCATAGGCATAATCACCCCACAGGGCAACTCGCTGCACCTTCCGATACGGATGGGCAGTAAAAACCACTCCCGATCCCGCACTGTCACTCTTGTTGCCAAACACCATGGCCTGCACAATAACAGCCGTACCCCAGGCATCGGAGACGTCCATGATTTTGCGGTATTCTACTGCCTTCTGAGTTTCCCAGGAATCCAGCACCAGTTGAATGGCGTTTACTAACTGGAGCCAGGGATCATCAGGTATTTCGAGGCCACGCTGACGGATGAGTCTTTGGTAGGAAAGAGCCAGTTCCTGCATCTGTTCAGGGGAAAAGTGCCTCTTGAGACTGACATCGTACTTGGCCTTGGCCTTATTCATGAGACCCTGAAAATCCTCTCTGCCGACTCCGGAAATCATCGCCCAGGATTGCAAAAATCTTCGGTAATTGTCCCACGCCAGATAGCCGTTACCATGGTGCGCGATGAGTTCGGCAATGAGCTCTTCATTGAGCCCGACGTTATGGATTGTGGCCATCATTCCCGGCATCGAAATTGCCCCGCCGCTTCGTACCGACAACAGCAGGGGGTTAACCGGTGAACCAAAGGTTTTACCGGTTAGCTGTTCGATCTCGGTAAGAGCCCGGCGTACACGCTGCATGAACTCCTCTCGGGTCTTGACATAGCCAAAGACAATCTCACGACAGCGAAAAATCTCTGTTGTCAGGACAAATGCCGGAGGCACACGCTTCCCGTCACCAATGAGTGTTGCAAGGTTGAAACCCTTATTCCCGAGGTGAACGAGGTTATTGGTATACGGGTTCGGTTGATGCAGGAACGACAGTACCCCCTCGGGATTATAGGTCATGAGCAGATCAAGCCTTTCCTTGTCGAGAAGATCCTTCTGATTTTCAAGGGTCTGGAGAATACGAAGGATGAAATTATCGAGATGCTGGAGACCAAAGGTGGAGGAAATCAGCTCCCGAAAAAACACCTCGGACAATCTTTGCACTGTCGCCCCCACATCTGATTCATCATAAAAATTGGCAAACTTCTCAAGAAGGTTGCTCCGACCGATCTGGGGAATAATAATCGACAGATTGTTCTGATGGATATTGGTATAAAAGGCATAAATAATGTCCTTTACCCCTTCCGACATTCCTCGAAAAATATCAAGATACTGAGTATAGGAGAAACGGCGAACCTTAAGGGAGCTTTCCAGCAGCGAGAGATAGGTGGAAAGCCTCCGGGAAGTGATACCGTCTATCGCCAGTGCCCGAAGAAAGAGTTTGATGCACTTGACTATATTATAAAAAGTCGCCTGGGTGATGATTGACAAGTTTACTGTATCAGGCAACTTTTCCAAATACAGATTGGCAAGATTTTCCAAGCGAAATGTCAGACTCAGAGCATCAAACTTTCGTTCCTTGTATCGTCCATATACTGAAGGAATATCGGCAGCGATATGTCGTTTATAATAGATATCCTCCTGTGCCTTGAAAGTCTCTTCGGTAAGTATTGTTTCTTTTAGGCCTTCAAGAGCCGTAAGCAAAGCGGCCAGACTATGCTCGGTATCCTTATTGTCGAGCCCGGCAAGCAGTCGCTCCATCTCGGGAAAACCATCATTGACAGCCCTGAGAATTTCCGAGCGCAATTGCTGAACACCCAGTTTGTATTTCTTGTAGAGTAATTTGTACATCCGCACCATCAGTTCAAAACGGCGAACTTCATGGGGCTGGAGATCCGTCTGGCTTTCAAGGAAAAGACTAATGGACGCATTGTCCTTGCCAAGTATATCCCGTACCCGGTTGATGCCGAAAGTCGGCCAAAACCTGGTACTGAGAACCATAAGATCAGTAACATACTCGCCCGTTGTTGCAACCTGGCAGTAGACCTCCTCGGGGATATAGGGAATGAGCAGCGGCTTATCTCCGGTCTTCCAGAAAAGAAAAATTGCCTCGACAAAATCGACAATGAGATTGGAACTCTCAACGTGTCCCTGCTTGCGAAGGAAATGAATCAACACATCCTTCCGTTTATGGATTTCGTCAAGTTCGGTGGAGACATCGCGCAATTCTCCTTCCGAACCGATTTCATTGAAAAAGACCGGCATGAGTTTAGTGAACTGTTTCGACAAGTTATAAATAGGTTCAATCGGATGATTAAGGAGCTGAGTAATGTCCCGCTGAAACAGATCGGTATCTTTAACGCAGGTTCCGGAGAGTTTAAGATGGATAATGAGAGCTGAGAACAGAGTCGAACACCATTTCGGCTCCCGCATAATCAGATACAACCATACGCGAATATTGGCAAGATGCGCTGGATTTGCAAGGGGTTGCCAGTTTTCATCGACACCTACGACATTTGCGTGCTGGAAACCAAAACGCACAACACTCCAGAGGAAAGCCTCCACCATGCGACTATTACCGCGATCAAACACCTCTCCCCCCAGAACCTGGATACACTGCAGTGAGGTGTGGGGAAATTTGCGGACGTTGGCTTTCAGCAGTTTAAAGGCGGTCAGAAGAAACTCCTCGATTTCCTCAAAACTCTGCTGTCTGATCAACTGCACAAGACTGCGATTAATTTCCCGCAATGTTTCTTCATGGATGAGGTACAACCCATCGGTATCCATGATCTTAAACAAAAAAAGCAACTTTCTGTTTTCACTAAAATGGTGAAGAGAATTAATGCCCTGCTGCTCAAACTCTCTAAAGACAGCCTCTGCCGCCACCAAATTGTTCGGCATCGCCCGGTAATATTTCACTATGTCAATATGCTCGGGATACTCGACGAGGGCCCGAAGCGCACTCAAAGGATCTTTTTGCGAATCAAGCGCACGAACCGCCGCCAAGTGCTGTTCCATCGTCGTATGGGAGATTGCCTGGAAGAGGTTGGAAGAGTGAAAATCGGCGGGTGGAATGCTGCAACGGTCAAGAAACCAGGCAAGCGGGTCATCTTCCCTCAGCCAATAGAGGTAACATCTGTTGAGAATGATTTGGACCAGTCGTGCCAAGGGTCCGAAATCGAACGCAACCTTCTCTTGAACTGCGAGAGCAAGGAGTTGTTTGGCAATTTTTACGAAAGGATGCTGGCCCTGCACTATCTGCATCATTATCAGCCGGTCACTCCTGTCAAGCTCAGCGAACCTCTCGAAAATTTTATTCAGTTCCCCTTCATAGCGTTGCAATTCATCGCAGGTAAACTGACTGACCATTTTATCGAGCCAAACCATCTGTGCCGCAACGCCCTGCGACAGAAGTGTAACATCGCGAACAGTACCATGCAGCGCCTCAAAAAAAAGCTCCGTAAAAAGACCAAATGCCTGTGGACCAAGCTTGTGTGTTCGGTAATGACTGATATTCTTCAGAGCGAAACTTCGCAACTGCGGTAAAATAATCTTCCAATTTCGAAAGGGATGGCAAATTTCGAAAAGCAGCTTTTCAAGGGTTGTGTGCAGACCGTTATACTGTTCTACCACTTCCAACAGCACAAGCAGATCATCATTAATGACTACATTGCCGGCCGTTTCGATCAGGTTTGCCTTTAATGCATCTGACTCAATCGCCTTGTTCTCAGCTGTTTCTTCCATATTGGTCTCGTTGTAATCCTGTTGACAACCATTAAAATGATAAAAGCATTACCTTTTCAGTATAATGAACAAAGTCATGATGTAGCAAGGGAGAAAAAAGCGCCTTTGAAGACTGATCTTCTAAGGCGCGTATCCCGACATCTTTCCCATTTACCAGGGGTTAGATTGCCTTATTTGCCTCCATATGGAGCATAAGATCGAGCATTCTATTGGAGTACCCCCATTCGTTATCGTACCAGCTCATGACTTTGACGGAACTACCAATTACTTTGGTGCACTGGGCGTCAATGATCGAGGAATGAGCGTTGCCTTGAAAATCAATGGAAACAAGAGGCAGTTCGGTATAACCAAGATATCTATTTGCTGCCTCCTTCAAGGCCTGATTGACTTCATCTACCGTTGTCTCTCTCTCGACTTCCATAACCGCATCTACCAGAGACACCGTCGGTGTCGGTACTCGCACAGCCAGACCATCAAACTTACCCTTCAATTCGGGAATAACCAGAGAGACCGCGGCAGCAGCACCGGTCTTTGTCGGAATCATGGAGAGTGCAGCGGCCCGGGCCCGACGGAGGTCGGAATGGGGAAAATCGAGCAGCCTCTGATCGCCGGTATAGGCATGTATAGTCGTCATCAGACCTCTTTTGATCCCGAACTTGTCGAGAATTACTTTAGCAAAGGGAGCGAGGCAGTTGGTCGTACAAGAGGCGTTGGACACAACATGATGGATTAATGGGTCATATTCGTCTTCATTTACCCCCATAACAAAGGTCTTAATATTGCCTTTGGCGGGTGCGGAAATTATCACCTTAGCGGCACCCGCATCTATATGAGCCTGGGCCGACTCAGCATCGACGAACTTACCCGTGCACTCGGCAATATACTCAACGCCCAATTCTCCCCAAGGAATTTCTGCAGGATTACGGTGGTTTGAAACAATAACCTGTCGACCGTCAACGATAATGCCTTTATCGTTGCTTAGTACATCTCTTGCATAAACTCCCATAACCGAATCATACTTTAACAAATGGGCGAGTGTTGCATTATCGGTCAAATCATTGATGGCAACTACTTCCACATTGGCAAAAGCCACATCTTTGTCAATAGCTCTGAAAATATTCCTGCCAATCCGACCGAAACCATTAATACCAATTTTTATTGTCATATTCGTCTCCTGTTAACATTCCAGTTTCTCTGTGACTCTCGATAACCGGCATTTTTCAGTCATGATGTTTTAGAACCCCATGACCGTCAGCACTTTCATTTCCAGTCTCACCTCCCACAAGGAGAAAAAAGTCCCTTCGGCAGGTTATTATCTTGTTTTTTATGAACGAAGATAATCTGTAAGGCACTCAATAAAGACTGCTCATTCACGACATAACTGTTGTCTTCTAGCTTCTGAGTAAAGCTCAAGGTATTTTCGCATGACCTTAGACCATGTATAATTTTCTTCGATCACCTTAACCGCCTGCAGTTGTATTTTCCGTTTCAATTTTTCATTCCGGTATACCACCAGTGCCATTTCCATAGCACTCAACAAATCCTGTGGTGAATTGCCGTTATAGGCTATCCCCGTCACTCCGTTGATGACCTTTACCAACCCACCGACATGATGGACTATTGGGATATTGCCGAATAACTGGGCTATAAAATCAGTCAAGCCGCACGGTTCATAGCGTGAAGGTATGACAAAAAAGTCACCGGCCGCATACACTCTATTGGCCATTTCCGTACTAAATCCTTGCAAAAAACAAACCCGGCCAATCAATTCACTCCTCTCTGTCATGCTTACAAGACTGGAATTTATCGCACTCGAACCACTGCCAAAAATCAACACCTGAACTTCTGGATGCCGTTGTAACAGTTCGACCAAGACTGCAATCAAAATATCAATCCCTTTTTGCTCACTTAATCGCCCAACAAAGGTAAAAAGCGGATGCTGGACATTCTTTTCAACACTACCGTAACATCGCACCTCCTCGAACATGACTCCATGTCCAAGAGATCCAAGAAGCATTTCTTTGCAGCGTTTTTTACCAAGCAGATTATCTTCTTCCCTGCCCGGATAAAACAGCAATTCAGGATTATCACCGGCTATGGCACGGGAACAAAAGAAATTAGGATCAATACCATTGGTTACTCCCTCCAATATGACGTTACGCCTGAGCAGTTCATGGCCCAGCCATCCAGTCAAACTATCACTGTCCGTTTCTCGTAATTCCCGTGCATAATTTTCACTGACCGTATTCAGTATTGCATAATTGCCGGCAACTAGAAAAGGATCAAATTTGAAATCGAGTTGATTGACCTCAATCACATGTTTTGGCAGAGCGGTGATTGATATCGCATAGGGTATATCAATTACCTCCTGATGATAACCATATCCTGCATTATGAATAGTAACGACACAGCCGGTTTCCCGAAAATAATTTCTATATCCGGCATTTTCACGGATAAGTGCCGGTAAAACAGCCGTATGGCCGTCATGACAATGGATAACATCGGGTTTTTCACCAAGAACAATCATCAGCTCAAGTGCTGCCTTCTGCAGGAGCAGGTTCATAGCAAAAAAGTCGTGATGCCCCATGGATTTTTTTTGCCAGGGCACGAGATTTTCATCACTTTCACTGTAGGTGTAGACATCCGATTTTTGCCGATAGCGGTCGGCATCAACAAGATAAAGATTCACTTCATTGATTTTTTTGTAATAATAATAGACTTCTTCAAGTATTCTTTTGTCAGGTTGATGCATCTCAATCAACAACCGAAGATTGCGATCCGGACAGAATGGATCCGGCAAAGCTTTAAACCCCTGCTCCCGAGCATTCACAAAACCGTAGAGCGGCAGGACTACGTGTAGCGACCGATTTGTTTTTCGCGCCAGAGCTTCAGCTAATTGGCAGACAACATCTTTAACCCCACCCGCACCGGCAAGCTGCCCATACTCGCGGCTAAGCATCCAGATTTTTTTTACCTGCTCATCATGACCCAGCATCACTTACCTTTTTCCCTTACAATAAAACAGTAATCCTGCCCATTATCGTGATTTCAGCTCTAATTTTTACCTGAAATTAATGTGTATATCGAGTTAGTATTGTATTCGTAATACAGAACATGTCAAGAACCACCGCCATGTGGTATTTTATGGTCGCATTTCATATTCAGCACGTCACTGAAAATCACTCTAGTTCGCTCACCATCAAATGTTTCGATGTAGCCTGTTTTACCTTTTTGGCTTTTTTGAAAAAAATTGTATCTCTTAAATATACGCTAGTGATACAGTGCAAAGATTGACTGAAGTGCTAAAAAAACCTATACTGGGCAATTCACAGAAAATGACGATATTAGCTTCTTTTCACTATTCAGCTCCTTTCACTATTGAAAATCACGAACAGGTTACTTCATTGCTTCCCCACCAGCGCCGGGACAGCATGTTGATTTCCTATGCATACCGATAAGCAAAGGAGGAATTATGCCCAATGGCCAACTAAAAATCTCAACTCTTGCTAACGTGGAACTTGTCAATATTACTAGTGAAATTGACAAAATTTTGCAAAGCCAACCGATATCCTCGGGAGTCATCCACCTTTTTTGTCCGCACACCACTGCCGGGCTCATTATCAATGAGGGTGCCGACCCGGATGTTTGCCTTGACATCCTGCAAGGCCTGGCACACATGGTTCCCCGCAACCTCAGTTATAAACATCGCGAGGGTAATTCACCGTCCCATATTATGACTATGCTCACCGGCAGTAACCTTACCGTTTTCATTGAAAACGGTAAGCTGCTTCTGGGAACTTGGCAGAAAATTTTCTTTTGTGAATTCGACGGTCCTCGAACTCGCTCAGTGCGTTGGAAAGTTATTGCCGATCCCCAACAGCCCTTTGCCAACACCCTAACCTCATGAGACACCCATGAACCTCGAACCCGACAAAATGTGTTTTGGTTTAACCGAAGAACTTGATCGGCAATCCCTCGCCACTTTTCTACAACTCTGCGGACGACCAGAATTTGCCGAACTCTTTGCAAAAAGACTTTCCAGTGGAGAAATCATTCAATTCGTTGATGGCTTTTTTGACCTCCTTAAAAAGCATTTGAGTAAAAATGAATACCACCAGATCTTTCTCCAGGACCTCAATCACCACCACGAGGAGTAATGCGTGTCCCTCGACAAATTACACGACTTGCGCAGTTATTTGGACTTGCTGAAAAAAGAGCAGCAACTTCTGATCATAGAAGAAGAAGTCGACCCATATCTCGAGATTGCTGAAATTCACAGGCGCATTATTGCCAGGGAGGGACCAGCACTCCTCTTCACGCAAGTAAAAGGTTCAAAGTTTCCAGTTACAACAAATCTCTTTGGTAACGCAAAAAGACTTGAACTCGCCTTCGGCAACAAACCCCAGCAATTCGTTCGTGATATTGTACGACTTGCCGAATCCATTATGCCTTTCTCCATTGCCAATCTCTGGAAAAACAGGCAGTTTTTTCTTGATGGCCTGAAAATTGGGTTAAAAACAGTGGCCGGTGGTCCAATTCTTGAAAATTGTCAGCAACCACCTCAGCTCAGTTCTTTGCCAATGCTTACCTCCTGGCATAGCGACGGCGGTCCCTTTGTTACCTTACCGCTCGTCTATACCGAACATCCAGGAGGCAGAGGCCATAACCTCGGCATGTATCGCATCCATAAATACGACGATGCCAGAACAGGCATTCACTGGCAGATCCATAAGGGTGGCGGCTACCATTATTATGAGGCCGAGAAACAGAACAAACCTTTACCATTATCTCTTTTCATCGGTGGCCCACCTGCCCTGATGCTTTCAGCAATCGCACCGCTACCAGAAGATATACCGGAGCTTATGCTCACTTCTCTTCTTATCGGCGACAAACTTCACATGACCCGGGATCCTCTCGGAGGACATAATCTTATAGCCAATGTTGAATTTGCCATTAAAGGTCATGTTCCTCCCCACCTTCGTCACCCCGAAGGTCCCTTTGGTGATCATTATGGCTACGACTCCTTACAACACAATTATCCTGTCTTTCAAGTTAGCCATCTTTATCATCGCCGCGATGCCATTTATCCCGCAACAGTCGTAGGTCGTCCTCGCCAGGAGGATTTTTTTATCGGCGATTTTCTTCAAGAACTGCTATCTCCACTCTTCCCACTGGTTATGAAGGGCGTCAAAGAGCTGAAAACCTTCGGTGAAACAGGCTTTCATTGTCTTGCCGCCGCTAAGGTTTCTGATCGTTACCCTCGAGAAGCCTTCGCCTGCGGATTGAGAATTCTTGGCGAAGGACAACTCTCCCTTACTAAGTTCCTGATCATCACCGACGGTGACATTGACATCACCGATTTCTCAAAACTGTGGGTCCATGTGTTGGAAAGAATTCAATGGGAACAGGATCTCTTCGTATTTGCCAACGTTTCTCAGGACACTCTTGATTATACTGGTCCATCGGTCAATAAAGGCTCTAAAGCCATGTTGATGGGTCTCGGCAAAGAAAAAATACGCGATTTGCCACGCCATTTCTCAGCTTCCTTGCCAGATTCTTGTACTCAACCGAATGTTTTTATGCCCGGAACCCTTGTTATCCAAGGCAGGTCCTACAATGAACTCCCCGCTTTGGCGAAGGAACTCTCGGAGGATGCAGCTTTACAAGAGTGGCCGGTCATCATGCTGGTAGATAACAGTATTGAAACAACCTCTTCAATGCAGGATTTTCTTTGGACAATTTTCACCCGTTTTGAACCTGCCGCGGATATCCACGCATGCTCGACCTCAGTACATAGATTCCATGTAGCTCTCCAGCCACCCGTCGTCTTTGATTGTCGAATGAAACCCTGGTACACCAAAATTCTTGAAGTTGATCGAACGACGAAAGATCTGGTCGATGGAAAGTTCACTCGAATCATTCCAGCACAATGGCGATGACCATGCCGGTGCGCTTGCAGAAGTACCTTGCCCAATGTGGACTTGCCTCACGACGAAAAGCCGAGGAGATGATTGCCAAAGGTTTAATCAGTGTGGATGGAAAAATAGTCACTGAAATGGGCATACACATCACTCCTGGAACAAACCTGGTTACCTTTGCGGGTAAACGAATCGAAGCAAAAGAAAACCTTGTCTACTATCTTCTCAATAAACCGAAGGGTTATGTAACCACCTTGTCAGACCCTCAGGGCAGACCAATAGTTACTTCTCTTATCAAAGATAGGAGAGCGCGTCTCTTTCCAGTCGGACGCCTTGATCTTGATACCGAGGGCGCTCTCATTATGACCAATGACGGCGAACTTGCGCAGAGAATTCAACACCCGAGTAATGAGACGAATAAGACCTACGAAGCATTACTGAGAGGCTGTCCCAACCGAAAGAAGATCATCCTTCTTCAAAACGGAATACTCCTTGAGGGAAAAACGACATCCCCCTCAAAAATCACCATACTTGCCATGAAGGATCAAAACTGCTTGGTGAAAATAACCATTCATGAAGGAAGAAAACGGCAGATAAAAAAGATGTTCAGCCTAATTGGACATCCCGTTTTGCATCTCAAACGCATTGCCTATGGCAAGCTTGCACTGGGTAATCTTCCCATTGGCAGTTATAGACAACTTAACTCTGTAGATTTAAAAAATATTTTTTTGTAAAATTCTCTTTACAAACATAAGATTAGCTGATTAAATCTAACTAGTTAGAGGGAATCACAACGTCAGCCCCACTACACACCGCTCAACTTGTTGTTTTTCTTATTTATTTTACAAAATCGCCATCGCATTGTTTGAGCTTCACTTGTTTTTTGGCATAACGCAACTGTGTGACTGTAAATTTTAATAATGCATCCCAATTTGATTTTCACAGACAGGAGTTAAGAATGAACAAATCAGAACTCATCGAGGCATTGGCACAGGATATCAATATCCCTCATCGAGAGGCTGCGGCAATCACCAACACCGTAATCGAAACAATGACAGAAGCACTTGCCAAGGGAGAGAGCATTGAAATTAGAGGTTTCGGCAGCTTTGTCATTAAAGAATACGGTTCATATGAAGGCAGAAACCCAAAAACAGGTAAGAAAATTGAAGTTCGGCCAAAAAAACTTCCGTTTTTTAAAGTTGGGAAAGAACTGCGAGAAAAAGTCAACAATAGTAAATAAACTTTCCGCGGTAATTTTACACAAGAACCGCCCTCGAGTTTCCTGTCCGGCTTGAGGGCGCTCTCATGGGTTCACAAATCGGGGCACTGTTTTTCCATTACAACTCCTCCGACCAAATCATACACTTGGGCTTCGGTAATCTCGACGGCCACTATATCACCAGGACGGGCGATGCCATCATTAATCAAAACACAGCCATCAACTTCCGGTGCCTGAAATCTTGTTCGACCTTGTAGAAGAAGATCGGTCTCACTGCTTAACCCTTCTATTAAAACCGGCTCAATCTTGCCAATATATTTTCTCTGAATTTCCGCCGACAACTCAGCCTGAATCGTCAATAAATGGTTTACTCTCTTCCTTTTCACCTTTTCCGGCACCTGCTTGCCGAATTTCTCGGAAGGGGCTCCTTCTTCGTTGGCATAGGGAAAGACACCAACATGGTCAATGCGTACTTTCCGCAAGAATTCTTCAATCTCTAGAAATGCCTTCTGGGTTTCTCCTGGAAAGCCAACAAGAAATGTAGTGCGTAGCGCAATTTTCGGAACTCTAGCTCTGATTCTCTCTATAATATCAATAAGCTGCTCACTGGTGTAGCGCCGATTCATCGCCTTTAGCACTGTATTGTTCACATGTTGCATGGGAATGTCTAGATAAGGAACCACTCTTTCATTCATCGCCATTAATTTAAGTAATTCCTCAGACACTCCCGTTGGATAAAGATACAAGAGCCGCAACCAAGGTATCTCTGTTTGCTCGAGAAGTTGTTGTACCAACTTTTCAATGCTTGAATTATTTTTTAGATCTCTGCCATAAGCGGTGCTATCCTGAGCAATGAGCGAAAGCTCTTTTACTCCGCAACTTTCTAATTTTTTTGCTTCCCGCACCAAGTCATCAATGGATCTACTGCGCAATCCACCTCTAATTTGGGGGATCATGCAATAGGAACAGAGGTTGTTGCAACCTTCAGTGATTTTAAGCCAGGCTCTAAAAGGTGGAGTTGATATTATACGCGGTGTTTCACTGCTCATTAAATAAAGAGCCGGAAAAATTACCCGTTCTTTGAGTTTCTCTCTATCAAGCCGGTCAATAATTGCTGCAATTTGTCCCGCACCCTCAGTTCCAATGAAAAGGTCAACTTCAGGGAGGTCCTCAATTAGCTTTTCTTTGTAGCGCTGCACTAGACAACCGACAACTATTAAGCGCTTACCGGGATAGCTTTCTTTGATTTTAATCAGTTCAAATATGACACCAATTGCCTCTTCCACAGCTGTCTGGATAAAACCACATGTATTGATGATTAAGATATCGGCGAGTTCGGGATCCTCGGCGAGTTCCCATCCAGCTGCGTCCATTGAACCAAGAATGACCTCGGAGTCAACAAGATTTTTTGCGCAACCAAGGCTTACTAAATGAAATACTGCCATAACTACTCTCCAAGTATATCCATGCCGGTCAGCACTATATCCAGCGCCTTGGCCTTTGTTTTTTGAAATATTTCTGAGGAAAACCCAGGCCGCCAAGATTTACCCCACAACTCATCAGATACAATCAAAACCGCGGCAAACTCGATTTTACGAAAACATGCGACAGAGCAAAGGGCCGAAAACTCCATATCAACAGCTACAACTTTATTTTTTATATTAAGATGTTGAAGCATTCGCCGATCTTCTCTGTAGATTGCATCAGTCGACCATACACAGCCTGAATGCACCAGCATATTATTCTCATTGAAAACCTGCTCAATTTGTTCCCGAAACTTTACTGACGGAGCAGCTGGTATTGCTAAGGGATAATAACATGATGTACCTTCGCCGGACTGAGCCATATTGGGCAGGAGAATGTCGCCTACCTTTAATGTACTGGAAATAGCACCACACCAACCGAAAAGGATAATTCTTTTCGCTCCCAGAGCAATGAGCTTTTCAAAACTCATTACTGCCATTGGTGCTCCAATCGCAGGACCTGTGACAAAGAACGATTTATCGTTGGAAACGGTTAATTGCGAATTAAATAAATTGAGCGACTCCCCACCTTTTTTTTGTAATTGTAGATGGCACTGAGCAGCTTCAGAGGGATTTACCAGCAACACTCCAGTAGAGGGGAGTGCTTTTTCATTTTTCCCCTTGCGCGGATGAATAAGAATATTACTATCGATATCCTGACCCATAATAACCTCCCAAAGAGACACAATAAAAAAAGGGCCACAGATAACTCTGCGGCCCTTTTTTCCGATCGACGAACGACCGTTATGCTCTCATCTTATTATTTTACAAGCGGATTCGCATAGAGAAGAATAAGAGAAATAACCAGACCGTAAATAGCAACAGACTCGGCAAGTGCCATACCAAGAATCATGAAAACCATCAATTTAGGCTGTACTTCAGGATTTCTAGCAAGACCCTGACATGCACCGTTACCAACAGAACCAATACCGATACCTGCTCCAAGGCCAGCAAGGCCAATTGAGAGTGCAGCACCAATACAAACGAGAGCGTACATGAGATTTCCTTCCATTTTTTTCTCCTAATAAATTTTTTTGGGTTTTGGCCTTCTTCTATATTTTCAACTTAATACGACTATACACATCAATGAGCATGTTCTCTTGCCTGCGAAAAATAAACCACAGTTAAGAGGACAAAAACCATGGCTTGAACCACTGAGACAAGAACGCCAAGTATCATGATCGGCAAAGGTGCGAAGAAACTCCCGGCGAGCATGAATAAAATAGCCAACAAGGTTTCTTTTGCCATTATATTGCCGAAAAGACGAATGGACAGAGAAAGCAAACGAGCAAGATTACTGATGAGTTCAATCGGCAGGAGGAGGGGTACTAACCACCAAACCGGGCCCATAAAATGTTTGTAATAATGCAACCCATGCTCTCTTAAACCAATTATGTGATGGGAGACCCAGACTATGAGGGTAAGAGCAAGGGTCGTATTGATACTTGAGGTTGGGGACATGAACCCAGGAATAAGGCCAATAAGGTTGGCGACAGCAATATACAAAGCAAAAGTAGCAATCATCGGGAAGAATTTATCTGCCATCTCTCTTCCCATATTGTCGGCGAAAAAATCGTCCATCCCGCCGATGACCAGTTCCCAGAAATTCTGGCCTTTGCCGGGTACCATTTCCAGATTACCTAGAGTAAGCTTGGACACCAAGAAAAGAAACGCCATTACCAGCCATGTATATGTCATGTATGGCTCGCACAATTGTTCGAGAAATGTATGACCAACTGGACCATGCGGGACTGGAAGTCCCAATTTTTCAAGGATGATCGAAATAAATAGTATCGGATGTTCCATAACTCCTTTTACCTCCTTCCTCTGAAGAAGTAGTGCCAGGCCACGTTCAAGGAAATGAAAGTGATCGTTAACACTACTGTTGACAAACCCAAAATCAAGCCAAAGATATTGACCGCATGGCTTTTGACAACAACCAGCAAGACAACACCTATAATTGCAAGTCGACCCCAGAATTTAACCAGGTATCCCCTTTGCCCTTGCCGGGCTTGCGCCTGGCGATCTTCAAGGGCAGGTAACGAAACAACCGAACGAATAACTCTCATAACTTCTGTCTGTGTGACCCAGAAGCTGCCGATAGAAATAAGCCCACCTACCAACACCGCCCATGCAAAACCAAAAGACATTATAATTGCAGAGCCCAACGCTAACACAGCCAAACAACACCAGCTTATAACCTGCATTTTCTGCAGCGTCAACAAATCTTCAGTCACTCAAGCCCCTAGTCCTCTTGTTTTGGCTTTTCTTCCTTCTCTTTATTCCGCCAGAGGATTTGAAGCAGCGTTTTATAACCGGCAGCAATGCCGAAAGCCAATCCTATAAACGTAAACCAAGGAGATGTCCGACCGTCAAAGAGCTTTTGATCCAGATAGATACCTCCGCCCAACCCAATAATAATCGAGGCGACAAAAGTGAAACCAACATGGCCATAATTAGCAAGCAACTGAACAAATTCTTTTTTCACATCCGACATTTTGTTCACCTGCTCCCTAGCTACGACAATTCACCATAATATAACCGAGTTTGGTATCATGACTCTCTACCAAAGTCAATAAAATTTCACGCTTCCAAGAGTTTTTTGAATGACCATTCAGTCATTTTCAACGCTTTATCAAGCTGGTCATCACCTTGCGCTGCAGAAATAAAAGCAACTTCAAATTGTGATGGTGCCAGATAAATCCCGGCATGCAGCATCTGCCGATAATGTTGAGCATACCTCTTGCTATCCGCATGCATCGCCGATTCGAAATCAGTCACCGGCCTTTCAGTGAAAAATCCGGTCATAATGCTCGCCACTCGATTCAACCGAACATCAATGCCCGTTCTCTTGGCAACTGCCTCAAGTTCTCCTGCAAAACGTTCAGCTTTGGCATTAAGCTGTTCATAAAAAACGGGCTTCTGCAAAATCTTGAGAGTTGCTATCCCCGCCGACATGGCCAACGGATTGCCGGAGAGCGTTCCCGCTTGGTAAACTGGTCCGTCAGGTGCCACACAATCCATTATTTCAGTTTTTCCTCCGTAAGCACCAACCGGTAATCCACCACCAATAATTTTACCAAGACATGTCAAATCCGGGAGAATGTTATAATAAGTCTGAGCTCCGCCATAGCATAGACGAAAACCGGTTATGACCTCATCGAAAATAAGAACGATGCCCAATTCGCTCGTGAGACTTCTCAGTATTTCAAGAAATCCAGTCTCAGGTGCAACGCAGCCCATGTTTCCGGCAACCGGTTCGACAATTACACAGGCGATATCGAGACTTTCGTCTCTCAGAGTCTTTTCCATTACCGCTATATTATTATACGGAATGGAAACAGTATGTTTTACGATATCCTCTGGTACACCGGGGCTGCCAGGGATGCCCAGGGTGAGTAACCCGGAACCGGCCTTTACCAGAAACGAGTCGGCGTGGCCATGATAACAGCCATCAAATTTTACCACAACCTTCCTTCCGGTATATCCCCTGGCAAGCCGCACTGCGCTCATAGTGGCCTCGGTTCCGGAATTGACAAAACGGACCTTCTCAATTGATGGCACAGCTTCAACAACCATCATGGCAAGATCTATTTCCGTAGGGGTTGGTGCCCCGAAACTAGTCCCGGAGGCAGCCGCCGAACTTACCGCAGCAACTATCTCAGGGTGTGCGTGCCCAAGGATCATCGGTCCCCATGAACCGACAAAATCAATATATTCGTTTCCGTCAACATCCCAAAGACGTGCACCGGCAGCTCTGGTGATAAAGACCGGATCACATCCTACTGCGCGGCACGCCCTGACCGGGCTGTTGACACCTCCGGGAATAATAGTTTTAGCTAACGCAAATAATTTGCTGGAAACAGTAACATCCATCCATGACTCCTTATATATAAAAATCTCGTCGGCAGGCGGAATTACAAGAACCGCTACCGTAATTCTCAGAATACTTGGGGACTAAGTATAGCACGTGTGGAGTTTTTATGTCAAACTTCCTCCCCTTGATTTCCAAATTATTATACACATTATAGACAATCGTATTACAACTGGCGGATGGTCGTTTACTTGAACACCTTTTTCTTCTTGTCAGCCAATAGAGCAGCAAGTAAAGTTGGAAAATGGTTATTACGTTCGGGGATACCCGCCATCCATGCCTTCAAACCTTACATCCACTTCATTTCCAAAGGAGACAATAATGGCTAATGATAAAGTTATGCAGTTAACCGATACCGAGTTTGATACCGTAATAAAATCGGTTCAACCAACTCTGGTTGATTTTTGGGCTCCCTGGTGTGGACCATGTAAAGCAATCGGCCCCGTCATTGAAGATCTTGCTGCCGAGTATGAAGGGAAAGTCACTATTGCCAAGATGAATGTCGATGACAATCCTGCAACTCCTGGAAAATTTGGTATCCGTGCCATTCCGACCCTGATACTCTTCAAAGATGGTCAGGTTGTCGACCAAATTACCGGTTCGGTCGGCAAATCTCAACTGATAGCACTTATCAGCAAGGCACTATAGATTTCCTTCAGGCTGCCCTTCCTCTTGGGTACTCCTGCCTTTGCTCGGCAGGGCAGCTTCCCCGAAATCAAAGGAATCTTCCCAGTCACAATGAAAAATCACTACGAACTCGTAATTCTCGGAGGCGGCCCCGCAGGTTTATCAGCAGGGCTTTACGCTGCTCGCTCTCGATTAGATCATGTAATGATAGAAAAAGGAGCACCCGGCGGGCAGGTCTTACTCACGGACTGGGTTGACAATTATCCCGGCTTTCCTGAAGGTCTGACGGGCTTTGACCTTATTGAAAAGATGGTACAACACGCTCAAAGGTTTGATTTAAACACCGAGCTGGCCTGCGTTACTGAAATTGACCTCAACGACGTTGGAAGAAAGGTGCTCCATCTTGAAGACGGTGGAACCGTCACCTGTGATTCCCTTATAATTTGTACCGGAGCAAGAGCCAACTCCCTTGGTGTTCCTGGGGAAAGTGAGCTTCGCGGCAAAGGCGTATCCTATTGCGGCACCTGTGATGCCCCTTTCTATCGAAACATGCATGTAGCTGTCGTTGGAGGTGGAAATACAGCAATCCAAGAAGCCGTGTATTTGACCAAATTTGCAAGCAAAGTAACCGTAATACATCGCCGTGATAGCCTACGAGCCACTAAAATAATTGAAGAAATGGCCTTTGCAAATCCAAAGATAGAGTTCCTCTGGAACAAACGTGTTACAGCCGTCGAAGGCCAGACAGGTGTTGAGCGGCTACAACTGATTGACAATGACGGAACAGCTTCGGCCCTTGACGTCCAAGGTGTTTTCGTTCTCATCGGTGTAACTCCTAATAATCAAGGACTTCCTCTCGAATTACTCAAAGCCGATAATTGGGGATTTATTCCAACCGATATTGAGTCACGAACGGCCGTACCTGGAGTCATGGCGGCTGGAGATATCTGTAGCAAAGACGTCCGTCAGATTGTCAACGCCGCAGGCGAGGGGGCTGTTGCAGTTCTCGCTGCGGAGAAATACCTTCAAAGCATTAAATAGTTTGGAAATGAGCCCCATTATGCAAGCAATAAATAGGAAATTCACCCTTCATATTTTTCTGCTCATCTTTTCCATCGGAGTTCTTGTTTTTCTCGGTGGTTGTGCAGATTTTAAAAAAACCTTCGGTTTCACATCTATTGATGAACAAGGTAACGAAATAAAAACCGCTATTGATTTGCCGGCAAAAGACCTTTTGGTAAAAGGTATGGATGACTACAATGTCGGGAAATATTTTACCGCCGTTGAATCCTTTCAGGAAATCCTCAACCGCTATCCATTCAGTCCTGAAGCCCCTCTGGCTGAATTGAAAGCTGCTGACTGCAGTTATCACTTAGAACGCTATCCGGAGGCGCTCGTATTATATGAGGAATTTGTTAATCGTCACCCCACTAATGAAAGTATTCCCTATGTCTTATTTCAGAAGGGTATGTGCAATTTCAAGCAAATTGATCGTGTTGACCGAGATTCAACCAGTGCAACGATGGCTATCGAATTTTTCAAACAACTTCTTAAATCCTATCCAAATTCTCCTTACACTAATGAAGCAAAGACGCGGATTGAAGCGGCCAGTGATTTTCTCGCTGACCATGAATTTGTTGTTGCAGAGTACTACGTCAGAGCTGAGAAATACGATCAAGCCAAGGTTCGTCTCAAATATTTGCTCGCCAAGTATCCTGAAAGAGCAATTGCCACCCAAGCTAAAGAGCTACTTGCCCGTCTAGAAGCCGGTAACCCGCCAAAATCTGCACTTACCTCCTGGCTTCCTAAGTTCAATATTGGAAGTTGGTCATTTTCCGGTCAGAGTGCAGCTGAAAACAGCTCCTCAGCGGACTAAGATAGAATTGAAGAAGGGGGGGGGATGAGCAAGAAGTTTGCTTAAGCAACATCGACATCAAAGCAACAAGCCTTCAGCAAGAATCCAGTTGTCATTAAGAGATACTTCCATTGCCCGCACCGGACAGATTGGTACACAAAGGCTGCAACCGGTACATTTTTCCGCATCAAAAACCACTGCCATAGCTGGTCTCTTAATATAGAGAGCCCCCGATGAGCAAACCCCTGTGCACGCCCCACATTGAAAACAGTTTTCATCGTCTCTGCGAATCCGGGTTGCCAGCCGCTCGATTTTTACACCCATCCCCTTCAAATAATCGAGCCCGGCGATCACATTTGCTTTAGTGCTGCCCTTGAGTTCTATAATCATTATTCCTTCACGCTGGAGAAGAATATCAGCCTTGAGAATATTAAACTCAATATCGTATTCCTTAACCAGTCGGTATATAAACGGTTGATCACTGGTATCTTTCGGGAATCGTAATATATATATTTGCGTGTACATCTTTCTGCCTCGCTGGAAAAAATATTAGCACTACATCTTCTATTTAGAACCATACCGATGTGTTGATGAAAGTTTCACGAATGTACTTTCCGGACATGGTTATGGCAAGAAACATTTCAACCCTCTACCAGGTGAATTATCAGGTTTTTCCTAATATCGCTCCGCAAACCTTGCAAGATTCAGCCTTTGCGTTATAATCGCAAGGTTTGGCGGTAAGCGCTACTTTCCTGCACCCATTTTTTCTTTCTCATCCAGAAAACTTCAGGATAATTATATGAATGCAACACTCAAAGTCAAATTCGCCTTTCTCGTAATGGTCATCCTCCTCGCCATTACTACTGTCTTACCATCCTTCTACTCTGGCACGCCAAAATGGTGGAAGACCTACCTTGCCCCGAGTGGACTACGATTGGGCCTTGACCTTCAAGGCGGTATGCATCTAGTATTAAAGGTTAATTTGAAAAAAGCCGAAGACAATACTCTCGATTTTGCTGCAAATGACCTTAAAGACGCTCTCGCCGAACAATCCATTTCTGCCGTTCGAACTTCCGGGGCAGCTGCCGATACTGTCATTTTCACTCTACCTAATACTGGATCGGTAGATAAAGTTAAAAAAATCATAACGGACGATTTTCCCGACATTGATGCTCGTATCGAAGCGAAGGAAGGCAGCTTTCCTCGTATTTTTCTGACCTTAAAAAGTGATAAAAAGCAATTCATCAAGAACCACGCGGTTGATCAATCACTAGAGATTCTCCGTAACCGCATTGACCAGTTTGGCGTTGCCGAGCCGGTTATTATCCGCCAGGGTGAGGATGAAATTGTTATTCAGTTACCTGGTGTTAAAGATTCTGAGAGAGCTCTCAAACTTCTCGGCGAAACTGCGCAACTCGAGTTTAAACTTGTAGCCGATTCTTCAGGCTTGAATCTGCCTGAGATGATCCATGAAGTCAAGGTCGCTAAAGAATGGCAAGAGGGCGAAAGCATAAAAAAATTAAATCGCGCTCTGCAAAACAAACTTCCTGATAACACTTCAATAAATTTCGAGAAAGAGGTCGACAAAAAAACCAAAAAAGAAATACTCATTCCTCTTCTTCTGGAAAACAAAACCCTCATGACCGGCGATATGATTAAAGATGCCAATGTACGCATAGGTGGCAGCTTCAATGAACCCTATGTCGGCCTTGATATGACCAGTCATGGCGGCAAGGTTTTTGCCCACGTCACCGAGAGCAACGTCGGTCGCCGCCTGGCTATTGTTCTTGATGAGGTCGTCCGTTCTGCACCGGTCATCAAGGATCGCATCCTTGGCGGATCCGCTCAAATCACCGGCAGCTTTAGTCATACTGAAGCAGCTGACTTGGCCATTGTTCTGAGAGTCGGTGCCCTTCCTGCTCCTGTCGATATTATCCAGAACATGAGTGTCGGTGCAAGCCTTGGACAGGACTCCATTTCCAAGGGTATAACTTCCGGTATTCTCGGGACGATCATTGTTGTTGTTTTTATGATTATTTACTATCGGCTATCAGGGCTCATCGCCAACGTTGCCATGGTTTTGAATATTCTTCTGCTCTTTTCAGGTCTTGCCGTTCTCGGAGCCACTCTCACCCTGCCCGGCATTGCCGGTATTATCCTGTCAATCGGTATGGCTGTAGATGCCAACGTTCTTATCTATGAAAGAATGCGTGAAGAATTTGCTCTGGGAAAATCCGTCCGATCGAGCATTGAAGCGGGCTTCGGCAAAGCATTCCTAACCATTGTTGACTCCCAAGTCACCACTCTGATAACCGCCCTTGCCTTATTTTTGTTCGGAACCGGCCCAGTAAAAGGGTTTGCGGTTACACTTTCCTTAGGAATTATTTTCAATCTCTTTGCTGCCCTCTTCTTCTCACGTTTCGTTTTTGACGCGATTAATGCGATAAGACCCTTGAAGCACATACGATTTTTGCGACTTTTCGAGAAAGCCAATATCAACTTTTTGCGAATCAAGAAAATTGCTTTTGCAATTTCCGGCACCATGATCATCATTGGATTGGTCGCCTGCGTCCAGCTTGCCAGGGGCCGTGGCAATATGGGCGTTGATTTCTCAGGAGGTTCCCTCTTGCAATATAAGGCGAACAAAGACTTCACAATGAAAGAGGTGAGAGAGGCCTTCAGCAAAAGTGGCATGGGCGAAGTCGATCTGCAGAGAGTTGAAAATGAAAATCGATTGATTGTCAAAATTAAAAAATCTGAAACCGTGGTTGCCAAGCTTGCGGAAAAAGTCGACACAATACTTGCTGCGGAATTAGCTGACAAAGGCTTTAGTATCGAGAGTGAATCAGAAATAGGTTCCTCCGTGAGCTCTTCTCTTCGCAACAAAGCCCTGGTTGCCATCCTCCTTTCTTTTGCTGGAATTATAATCTACCTAGCCTTCCGCTTTGATATCAGTTTCGGAATTGCCGCGGCCATTGCCACACTCCACGATATTTTCTTTGTTATTGCCATATGCTGGATCATGAACATGGAATTTACTCTCCTCATCGTAACCGCCCTGCTCACCCTGGCCGGCTACTCTCTCAATGATACGGTTGTAGTCTTTGATCGAATCAGGGAAAACAGCCTTAAATCCGATAAGAAGAGCTTTGAATCAATAATTAATTCCAGTATAAATGAAACCCTGAGTCGGACCACCATTACCGCCTTAACCGTCGTCTTTACCCTATTAGCCCTCTTGTTTTTCGGCGGTTCAGTCATCCATGATTTTGCCTTTGCTCTGACCATTGGTGTTCTCATAGGTACCTACTCCTCGATTTTCATTGCCAGCCCCGTTCTCACACTTTGGAAAAAAAACGAGGCATAGGATCTGTATGGTCACCACGGCATTACCACAAGAGAATATTTGCCGAATAGACAGCACTCAGGCTTTCTCCTTTGCCTGCCATCCTGGAGTGAAATGTTTTACTGAATGTTGCCGACTTCTCGAACTCGCACTTACCCCCTACGATGTATTGCGACTACGAAAGGCAACAGGACTCACTTCCGAGGAATTACTGGAAAAATATATTATTTGCGAGCAGGACCCGGGGGAGGCCTTTCCGAGATTATATTTGACAATGGTCGATGACGGAAGAGCCAGTTGCATCTTTGTTGGTAAAGATGGCTGTTCCGTATACGAGCACCGGCCTGGAGCATGTCGCGCCTACCCTCTTGGTCGGGCTGTAACACGGACCGACACGGGTGCTCAGGAACACTTTGTCATCCTCAAGGAAACCCACTGCCAAGGTTTTCTTGAGGCGGCAAAACAATCTCCGACCCAGTACTGTCACGACCAAGAGTTGACTCTTTACAATCAATTTAATGATGCAGTCTTGGAGATTCTCCAACATGATGCGATCCGTAGAGGGTTTATCCCATCGCATCGGCATGTAGAACTTTTTGTCCTGGCACTCTATAATCTTGACACCTTTCGCAGGACACTGCTCGATGATCGCTTAGAGCATATCACCCTAAATTATAATGAAAAAATGCAACTTCAGAATGATGAAAATTTGCTGAAATTTGGCATCACCGTTTTAAATAGGCTCATCTTTGCCCAGTGTTTTGGCACAATGATTAAATAAGCAATTTGCCCAGAATTGCTTTTCTCTTTATCACTGTTCTTCCATCTAAATAAACCATTGCAAGATCAGAGCAATAATCCTAACCTACCTGCCCCTCATGAAACAACCAAGCGTTCTTAGACTTATTGTATTTGATTGCGACGGGGTCATGTTTGACTCACAGAAAGCCAATTGCATGTATTACAACCACCTCTTAAGCCATTTCTCTCTTCCGCAAATGAGTACAAGCGAGGAAGAATATGTTCATATGCACAATGTTACCGATTCGGTACAGCATATTTTTCGCCATTACCGACAACCGGCACTGGAAGAGGTCCATAATTTCAGACGACAAGGAGATTATTCACCTTTTTTACCGTATATGGAAATGGAGCCCGACTTGGTAGAGTTTCTCAACGAGATTAAAACACACTATCATCTAGCCATTTCTACGAATCGCACCAACACTATGATACCCCTTTTACGGAACTACAATCTGGAGGAGTATTTCGGCAAAGTTATGACGGCCGACACTGCCACCAGACCAAAACCTGCACCTGACGCTCTCTTGGAAATACTGGCACATTTCAACTGTCAACCGAAAGAATCAATCTATATCGGCGACTCAATCATTGACGAACAACATGCTGCAGCCTGCAACGTTCCCCTGATTGCTTTTAAAAATCTAAAACTTCGAGCAAAATATCACGTTCGCTGTTTTATGGATATTCTTAAGCTGCCACCCTTCCTCAATCAATAGACAAAAGGTGGACCATTATTTCAATCAGCGTGTGCTTTCACTACAATGTTTACTCCAGGCTACGCTCCTGTTCTTCGTCGATACGCTTTACCCCTTCCATCAGTAACATCATAAAATCACCAATTTCTGCAGCCCGCATATCCTTAGGAGTAAGGCCGGTAGTAAACCGATAGATACCTCTTTTCTGTCCGAGAATTTTAAAAATTGCTTCCTCGCTCTTCAGAGCAGCATACTCAGCATTAATTATACAACCCTCACGAAAGGACACTTTGCCCCCCTGTCCTTCCGCAAAGTGAAGCGTTAAAACCCCCGTCTTTTGATGCATATGCAAAATTTGAAAGAGTTCGGCTGGAACAATTTCATCAATTCGACCGCTCATGCAGGATTGGAAATCTCGTGCCCGAGCTTCATTGGTTTGTCGTAACCGAGAGGCCAGCAACTTAGCCATAAATGTTTGAACAGCTAGATTGTTGCCCAGCAAACGGCCAAAGACATCACCTGCAATTGCCAAAACTTTTGATCTTTTGGTGGCTATAACAGTGCAAACCGCAACGTCGGCACCAAGATAGCTCATTTCACCACAGATCTCTCCCGCAGCAAGAGTTGCCAAGTGATTACCTTCATCCTCGACGCGAAGCTCCCCCTCGGCGACAATATAGAAATTCAGATTTTGCTCACCCTTTTGTATCAGTATCGTTTTCTCCTCGATATGAATCTCCCGAAGATTTGAATAGATAGAGGCCATTTCACCGGGAGTAAGAATCGCAAACAATGGGCTGTCGAGGTATGTTATACTAACCTGTGTTGTTCCACCTTCTATCGAAGCCAGTGCTCCTTCAGCGAAGGTTTGTTCAAGAATTTTTTCTGATTCTACAAGTGAAAATTTTATCAAACCCCTGCAACCACTGCAGTTGAAGGTTGTCCCGGAATATTCCTCCAGATTCATCGGCTGTTTTTTCAGAAATTTGAATAGCAGTTCGGTCATGTCCCGAACGAGAATGAGACACACCTCTTTCCCCTCTGGACAAGCGAGGGTTTTTTCTGACAGCAATAACCTCTCACCCACTTTATAGAGAGGGCAATTTTTCTCTGCCTCAATTGAAAAAATAGCGCTAAATAGTCTCATCAATACCCCAGAAGAAACTGGATTCCTGTAAGGTCAGTAACTTACCCGACATTTAAGTATACCATAAGATTACAGCACAAATCCGCTCTACATTAAAATTCTTTTTGTGTTGCTCAAATAAGCTGATATACTAACAAAAATCGTACGCTATTTAACAACTCTTGCAAACACAATTTATGTCAATTTCTCAAGATCAATTAAGCGAAATCTTTCGGCAGTTGAGAGAATCATTTCTTTCTCATCCTGCTATTTCCATTATACCAATGAAGGGTGATCCTCCTGAACAATATGAGATCATCTACAAGATTTCCGGGTTCAACAAATCCGGCAAAGAAGATGCTAAGCTTGCCACAGACCATAGAATCGAACTCACAATCCCTTTCGGTTTTCCACATTTCCCCCCGAGTTGCAAGCCTAAAAGTGATATCTATCACCCTGATTTCGACCCAGCGGCAATCTGCCTCGGAGATTTCTGGCAGCAACATAGCCAAGTCGCAGACCTCATTATTTTTATAGGAAAACTCATTAATGGTGAGAGCTATTCGACAAGCAACGCATTTAATGAAGAAGCGGCTGCGTGGTATCAGAGTCATAGTGATGCTTTTCCAATAGCAGATATCAAATGGGGTAACATCGACAATAAAACGACTGAATCCCCTGAGAATTCCATTCGACAGATTGACACCATTGACGACGATGACCTCTCCCCTGATTTCAACCTTCTTTCCTTGGAGAGTTCAACCGCTGCTATAGAGCCTGTTTCAAATACTTTTGCTCCAGCACTTAATGTGCATTCTGAGTTAGATTTCGTCCTGTTACAGCACCTGGAAAGCGAAAAAATGTTTTTCAAAATTCGCCAAATTCTCGGAAATAACCCGAATGTTTCTGATCAAGGAAGAATAATTTCCGCTCATTGCGAAGGCCAGATAACAAAAGCCCAAGAATTATATAGCTCTGCAGAAAGAGCAGAAAAAGTCGAGAATTTTAAAAACGCCTTTCGCCTTTACGAAGAAGTGGGCACCATTACTGCTGATTTTCCTTCCCTTGAGGAAAGCAAGTTGAGGGTAAGTCAATCCTTAGCCATAATCAAAGAGGAATCCAAGAACGATTTCACTGATCTCAAAGAATTACTTTCATTTGTTGAACCTGAAGGCGAACCCACCCGCCCCGGCCCGCCGCAAAAAAGAACTAATAAAAGCAAAGCACAATTGCTTCCAGCAAAGGAGGAAGGGTCTCTTGGAGTAAAAGAACGCCTTCGCAACAAAGCTGTTGCTGGAAAAACCGACAATAGTTTTTACCGGAGACTTGGCCTCTATATACTGTCAGGCGCTCTTTGTACCGTCGGTCTAGGCTGCGGCCTCTATTATTTTGTCTCCATTCACAGATTCGATAACGCAACCACATCGTTCAAACAATGCTCTGCCTTCTTTTCAAACGGTCACTTTGCTGAGGCCAAACTGTCATGCAACAGCGCCTTAGATTCTCTTAGTGGTATTAAATTTATGCTGCAAACGCCGATTAAAGAACTGCAGGGCAGCATACAAGAAATTCTTGTTTCAGAACAACTCGTTCAGGGTCTAGCCGGAAATATTCTCGTCGATGGCAAATATCTTAACAAAAAGGATGCTGCCTTTGTATCTTCCTACAAACAGTTATTGAAAGAGGGGGAAGAATTCTTCAACCAGGAAAACTGGACTCAAGCAGAAAATCGATTTTCGAAAGTCTTGACAATCACCGAAAAAAGCACACTCATTTCGCCAACTACAGTTGACGAAATTAAAAGCAAACTCAGCTTCACACGATTCAGCAAGGTATTTAGCTCCGCCAGCACTTTTCTTGCTCAGAAAAAATGGCAGGAAGCCGCTACAGAAATCAAAAAGGCCAAAGCCCAACTTGAATCTCTGCCTGAACAGGATCGGCAGAAATACGCTATTGAATTGAGCTCAGCTTTAGCTAAATGTAATTTTGAAGAATTCCGCAGGCAGGGTGACGATTTCTTTTCCAAGGAGGATTGGCTGAATGCCATTTCGACCTATAAGTCCGTCCTACCGACCATTGAAGAAGGAAAGGTAGCACCACAAAAAGACATAGATGCTCTCCGCGCAAATATCAGTCGTGCCGAACTCTATGCCACCATCGACATGGGAAACAAGGCTTTCATTTCCGGTTCGTGGAATGAGGCAATCCAACAATACAACAAAGCCGTTTCTTTTCTCAACGCCAATCAAGGAGCACTTAGCTCTGCCGACGCACAAGCAACCCGGAAAAAAATTGACAAAATTATTCTTCAAACAACAATAATACGAGACCGCCAAATCGCTACAACACAACAGGAAGACAAAAAAGATCTGACTGCTGCCAGAAATACTTATCGTCAGATTATTGCGAATATCAATAAAAGCGGCTTTGCTGATGAAGAAGAGTTCCTTGAAACAAAAAAAATAAGCATCGCAACTGTTCAGGAGCTTGATGAGAAAATCTATCAAGCTGACAAAGAAAAGTACCTAAAAGACAATTTCCGAACTCTCTTCAGCGCAAATTATCCAACTGCCATCCCTGAACACCTCAATAATCCCATAATCAGCTACGTTAAAGCGGTAGATGGCAAAATGATCTTCAAAATGCAATGCACTGAAACCGGCCAAGGCCGCCCCTTGTCTCTTGTTATGTTCTACGCTTATGATAAGGCCAGCAATCATTGGGCTTTCTTTTCAGAACATCAATAATCAATTTAGACATAAAGGACTGTCAATCAAACAAGGAAACGAAACTCTCCTTTCCCCAAGAGATTGTGAAGATGCAAGAGCCCCAAAATTGTTCGATCATCAGCAACTACCGGCAATGCGGTGATCTCGTGGCTTTGCATGATACTCAATGCATCGGCCGCAAGTCTTGAACTGTCGATGCATATGGGGTCCTTAGTCATGAGTTGGGCAGTGTTGAGCTTGGCGATTGATTTATCCCCGACTATGGCACGTCGCACATCACCGTCGGTGACTATTCCAAGAACTTTATTCATGGCATCAAGAACCAATACCACGCCCATATTTTTTTGATTAAGCACTTTTATTGCCTCTGGCGCCGGGGCATCAGGAGCAATTGATGGAATATCATTGCCGGTAAACATTACCTCGGTCACCCGCACCTTCAACCTCTGTCCAAGGCTACCACCGGGATGATTCAGACGAAAATCTTCTTTCTGAAATTTCTTTCTGTTGAGTAATACTACTGCCAGGGCATCTCCCATGGCAAGAGTCGCCGTAGTACTGGCAGTTGGCGCCAATCCCAAAGGACAAGCCTCTTTCGGAACTCTGATGTTAAGCATGATATCGGCGGCAAGGGCCAAGGTTGACTCTTCTTCACTGGTCATTGCAATAATTCTATTGCCACGTTTTTTAAGAGCAATAAGCAGACCATTCAATTCGCTCGTTTCCCCAGAATATGAAATGGCTAAAACAACATCTGCGGGCATCACCATGCCAAGATCACCGTGCATTGCCTCGACCGGATGAAGAAAAAATGAAGGTGTTCCAGTGCTGTTCATGGTTGCCGCAATCTTTTGGCCGACTAAGCCGGATTTGCCTATACCAGTAATTACTACCCTGCCTGAACTGGCAAGAATCAGTTCTATAGCCTTGATAAAATCGAGACCAATACGTTCTCGTATCGCCGCCAAGCCTTCCTCTTCAATACGCAATACTGCTCGTGCATCCTCAATAGACATCCTTGCAAATCCTCTTGATATAAACAACTTTCAAATTCACCATCATCTATCCAACATACAATTTATGGCACGTGTCGGCACTTCCAATTCACTCTGAACTCGTATTAGAAGCGCGCAATCATAATCATCGTTTAGAACTAATGCAAGCCTCACCCCAGCAATGCCGGTGGTACATATGTCGAAAATGATAGCTACTACTAACCCTCTTTTCATGTTTTTCAACGTTTTTTTCTTACATTTTTTAAATATAGTGTATAATAGTGCGCTTTGTGCACTATTATGTTTTATCCCTCTTTGCCAATTCATCTTCTGGAGTATTTATGTCAGATTATCTTTTCACATCCGAGTCCGTATCTGAAGGCCATCCTGACAAAGTTGCCGATCAGATTTCCGATGCCATTCTTGACGCAATCCTTAAACAAGACCCATTTGCCAGGGTTGGTTGTGAAACCCTTGTCACTACCGGTATGGCAGTAATAGCTGGAGAAATTACAACTTCAGCCTGGGTAGACATGCCCGACGTTGTCCGTCAAACCATAAAGCAGATTGGCTATAACTCTTCCGATATGGGCTTCGACTGGCAATCATGTGCCGTTATCACCTCAATTGACAAACAATCTCCTGATATTGCACAAGGAGTTAATGAAGGAACTGGCCTTGACCTTGAACAAGGTGCCGGTGACCAAGGACTTATGTTTGGTTACGCCTGCAACGAAACAGCAACTCTCATGCCATTGCCAATCTCCTTGGCCCATCAGCTGACCAAGCGACAGGCAGATGTACGTAAAGCCAACATTCTCTCATGGTTGCGACCCGATGCTAAAAGCCAGGTAACCGTCGAGTATATTGACAATATCCCCACAAGGATTGAAGCAGTCGTCCTGTCCAGCCAACACGATCCTTCTGTGAGTTACGCCGATCTCAAAGAAGGGATTATGGAAGAAATCATCAAGCCGGTCATCCCAGCAAATATGATCGACGCCAACACTAAGTTTTACATCAACCCTACAGGACGCTTTGTTATAGGCGGCCCCGTTGGCGACTGTGGTGTAACAGGTCGCAAAATAATAGTCGATACTTACGGTGGAAAAGGTTCGCATGGCGGCGGCGCCTTTTCCGGCAAAGATCCATCGAAAGTTGATAGATCAAGCTCCTACTACGGAAGATATGTTGCCAAGAATCTCATCGCTGCAGGTCTTGCCGATGAAATTGAAGTGCAAGTTGCCTATGCCATCGGCATTTCCCAACCTGTTTCCATCAATGTCAACAGCTTCGGAACCGGAAAAATTTCAGATACAGATATTAAAAAGCTCATCGCTGCTCATTTTGATCTGAGACCCAAAGCAATTATCCAACAACTCGACCTGTTAAGGCCAATCTATCTCGCTACGGCTGCTTATGGCCATTTCGGTAGAGAGCTTGACGATTTTACCTGGGAGAAAACTGATAAAGCCTCAATATTAAGAGATGCTGCAAAGTTGATGAAATAGCTCTCATCCGCTGGAAAAAAATTCTAAATAAAAGAACAATGAAGGAACAAACATTACAATGACACAAACATTTTCTGATTATAAAATTGCTGATATATCTCTTGCCGAGTGGGGACGCAAGGAAATTGCCATCGCTGAAACCGAAATGCCCGGTCTCATGGCCCTTCGTCAAGAATATCGCGACAAGTCTCCCCTTAAAGGTGCCCGTATTGCCGGCAGCCTGCACATGACCATTCAAACTGCGGTTCTCATGGAAACCTTGGTTCAATTAGGTGCCGAGTTACGATGGTCCAGCTGTAACATTTTCTCCACTCAAGATCATGCCGCAGCCGCCGTTGCTGCTGCTGGTATTCCCACGTTTGCTTGGAAAGGCGAGAATGAGGAAGAGTTCTGGTGGTGCATTGATCAGACAATCTTTGGACCGAATGATTGGCGTCCCAACATGATACTTGATGATGGTGGTGATATTACTCTAGTGCTTCACAAGAAATACAAAAACGAGCTTGCAGGCATTCGCGGTATCAGTGAAGAAACAACTACGGGTGTACACCGTCTCAATGAAATGGCTAAGGCAGGCACACTCGCTTGCCCTGCCATAAATGTTAATGACTCTGTGACAAAATCTAAGTTTGACAATCTCTATGGTTGCCGTGAGTCCCTCATCGACGGCATTAAGCGAGCCACCGATGTGATGATAGCCGGCAAAAATGCAGTAGTGATTGGTTACGGCGATGTAGGTAAGGGCTGTGCCCAGGCTTTAAGAGGCATGGGTGCCACGGTTTATGTCACCGAAATTGATCCAATTTGTGCCCTTCAAGCAGCTATGGAAGGTTACAGGGTTGTGACAATGGATGATATTGCCCACCTAGGGAACATCTTTGTTACCTGTACCGGCAATTTGCTGGTTATAACTCGAGCCCATATGGAAATGATGCCCGACGAGGCTATTGTCTGCAATATTGGTCATTTTGACTCGGAAATCGATATAGCCGGCATCCGTGATTTGCCATGGGACAACATTAAACCACAGGTTGATCATGTCATCTTTCCCGATGGCAAAAAAATAATTGTCTTGGCCGAAGGACGCCTGGTCAACCTTGGCTGTGCCACAGGCCATCCAAGCTTTGTCATGAGTAATTCTTTTTCCAACCAAGTGCTGGCACAAATTGAACTTTGGCAAAACTTTGAAAAATATGAAAACAAGGTATACTTTCTACCAAAACATCTTGACGAGATGGTAGCCAAAATGCACTTGAAGAAAATCGGTGCGAATCTCACCCAGCTAACTAGAAAACAGGCCGATTACATTGGTGTATCTATCGACGGTCCGTATAAGCCTGAATATTATCGTTACTAAAAGTTATTTATTGAATCTCGTAGAAACGGGTAAATGCCTGCGCATTTACCCGTTTTTTATTACCCTTCCGGCAAGTCTTATGTCACCGGTGAGAACAGTGTGTATGTGACCATCGACATCTCTTATATGAAGTTGCCCTTCAACGTCAGGTCCTAGAGACACACCGGCAATTATCTTTCCATCAAATCCTACGCATTCCATATCTTTGCCAAGCAAGAAATCGCGACACTTCCAGGCCTCTAGAATCGGATGAAACCCGAAATTACAAAAATGATCCAGCAGTTGCAAGAGCTCGTCTCGGATAGCCAAGAAAACCTGAGAAGCATCGGGACAGGTACCAGTCTCAATCAGAAGAGAGGTGACCTTGTCCTGCAGTTCCTCCGGAAAATCCTTCAGGGAAGAACCAAGGTTCATTCCTATCCCGATAACGGCAAACCGTTCATCATTTTTCTCGGGCATGGTTGAGGATTCCGTCAATATTCCCCCGCATTTTTTCCCATCGAGGAAGATATCATTGGGCCACTTAAGTTGAGT
>JAZDOW010000081.1:0-90772 GCA_043798185.1 Pseudomonadota bacterium
TAGCAGCAAGAAACATGTGTTGGAAAAGAAAAAAGGAAAGAGCTATTCGCCAGAGGTGTTTGCATCTTCGCTAACTTTTGGAGAAAATGAATTATTGTCGGCAATGTTAGATAGTTAGGTAATTAGCTTGACGGCTATGACCAAAAGGCGTAAATCATCTACAACCCCTACCAATGTTCTCAGCTTGAGCCAACAGGACTTTCTCCGTTAACCGGACACAATCATGGAGATTATGGTTGTTCACTCGCTGCGTTCCACCAAACTCAAGATCCTGAAGGAAAATAACAAGTTTATGGGGCTTTTTAAGCTTTACTCATAAGGCACAATTCATAACCTTGCACAGAGTTTTTACGTGGTTCTTGCTGGCAAATCAGGAAAGCAGCGACAAATAGCCACCGCTCTCGAAATGGAAGTATAGCTTAAACACGGTGGGAAACCAAATTATAACTCGAATAATCAGCTATAAGCTTATTGAAAATTGGTTGGGATTACAATAAGGTTGCATTATCGATGCAATAAATTGCCTTTCCCAAAAAGAAAAGGAAATCACTACCCATATGAAAGCTTTACTCATTTATCCCGAATTGCCGCTGTCATTTTGGAGTTTCCCCCAAGCAATCCGATTTATGGGTGCAAAGGCAATGTACCCACCCCTTGGGTTACTCACTGTCGCAGCGTTTTTGCCTGAAGCATGGGATATCAGAGTAGTCGATCTCAATGTCCGTAAACTCAAAGAGAGCGACTGGGAATGGTCCGACATCATCCTGGTGTCCGGCATGATAGTTCAACGAACCGGATTGGATAAAATTATCAAAGAAGCTCGAAACAGATCAAAATTGACTGTGGCCGGTGGTCCATATCCCACCTTGACTCCCGATGAATTACTTGCAAACGGTTGTGACTTTGTGGTCAGAGGAGAGGTGGAAAACACTATCGATACTCTTTTGGCTTGCATCAAATCCGGAAAATCAGGGCAAATAATAGAAACAAACGAAAAACCGGATTTATCAACTTCACGCCTTCCTCGTTATGACCTTGTCGATCTGAATAACTATTATAATTTTTTGGTTCAGACCACCCGCGGATGTCTTTTCAGTTGCGAATTTTGCGACATTGCCGGTTTGTATGGTAAATTACCCCGCTCTAAAAGTCCTGACCTAGTTGTAGCAGAGTTGGAACAACTGTATCAATTAGGGGCCAGAGGAACTATTTTATTTGCCGACGATAATTTTATTGCCAATGCAAATAATGCCAAGGCCATTTGCAGGAAAATTACCGAATGGAACAAACAACACCAAGAGCCTTACGGTTTTCAAACTCAAGCTTCAATAAATCTGGGTCAGAATCTGGAGATGATCGATCTTATGACTGCAGCCAACTTCGGCGATATTTTCATTGGCGTTGAATCTCCCGATGAGGCCATTTTAACGGCAAATAAAAAATATCATAATATCACCAACCCCCTTCTTCAATCCATTGAAAATATTAAAACAAATGGCTTGTCGATCATCGGTAGCTTTATTATCGGCTTTGATAACGAAAGGAAAGGGGCAGGAAAACGAATCTGCGATTTTGTCGATCAAACCAATATCCCAATAATCATGCCGAACATACTCACCGCCCCGCCCGGCACAAACCTCTGGCAGCGGCTCATTCAGGAAGGAAGATTAGCAACAGAAGCAACAGCTCGCCTTTCAGGTGAAACAAATTTTTGTTTGCCCAATTTTATTCCAACCCGGCCACTTGAAGAAATAATGGAAGAATATATCGAGATGTGGGAGTATCTTTATACCCCGTCGAGGTTTTTTGATAGAACTTACAGGTTTTGTCTCGCCGTCCGACCAACGCGCCGGGCTATGGCGATGAGCAAAGGCGAATTCCCCACGCACAATATTTTCCCCAAGGCGAGAAAACCACCCAAAAAACAACTTGGAGAAATATTAATTTTCCTGCACCATATTTGGGCTTATGGAGTTTTATCTTCATGTCGAGTTCAATTCTGGAAACAGTTGATCGGCATGCAAAGGCACAACCCCAGTCGCGTTAATAAATATATTATTCACTGTATCACGGGTGAAGAACTCATCCAAAAACAGAAAACAATCCGTCAAAAAATATATGCCTTGCTGAAGGAAGCCGACAGAAGCCCCAGCATCCGGTAATCATTTCGACGAGAGGTAATCGGAAGGTATTGAAATTATTTAATGCAGAGAAAAACTTTAAAAAGGTACTTGCCCTCTACAACAACTATATTGATGAGAGTTAAATTATTCTATGTTGACGTTCAAGGCTTTTACCTTTTCGAACCGCTTCTCTTCTTTTCTCATTTCAAACCAAATTAACAGAAAATATACCGAAATTGCCATGATGCCTGACAGGAAATAGTTAATTTGCACAAGTAAAGCGAAAACAATAGCTGCAACCAGCCAGCATAGTGCCACATTGCTATACTCTGATAACCTTAGAAAGTGGATTTTCCTTTGTAGAGTGGTGATAAGAACGATTGACAACATTACCCTACTCAATAAAAGAGAACTGACCGCCCCCATTGGACCGGTACCGGCTACAAGAAGGGGGCCCAACAAAATACTGATGGATACCGGAATAAAGAGAAAGAAGCACATCTGCTTTTCCTCCCTCATTGCCAGCATGACATAAATAATGAAATTATTAATAAAAGAGAATAATGCAGCCATTCCAAAGAGTGGAACAAGTGGTTCGGCCGATAGATACTGATTTCCATAAACAAGGCGCACAAATTCCCAACCGAAAAGAGAGAGAAAGAACGCCAATCCACCTCCGAGAGTGATAAGTTTTTTAAAATATAATCGAACAATATTTTGAAATTCAACGTTATTTTTGTTAGAAAAAGCGCTGACAAGTTGAGGAAAAAGAACAGCGCCTATAATAAGTTGTGCAACAACTCCACAGATAGAGGCCGTTACATCATGGGCAACTCTGTAGTAGGCGATATCACTGAATGTATGAAATTGCTTTAGCCAGAATACCTGGATTTCATTATAAAATGTGCCCAAGAAACTTATGGCGGAGATAAAAATAAGTGAGCGAATTTCAGTTTTCCTGAAAGGGAAATCAGTCACTTTTTGAAGGGGAAAATCACACAATTTACTTGCACCAAATATCGCGGCGGCCAATTTCAGACTACTGCTAAGAAAAAACATCAATGAGAAGAAAAGAATGTCCAAATGAAAAAAAAGACATCCTGCCCCATAGACAGCGGCGATGACATTTGGGCCGGTTCGGCATACACTTTCATTGATGCTTTGCCCCTCTGCTCGGAAAAGGTTGAAAAAAGTGTCGGCTATTCCTTCAAGACATTGACCGAAAAGCAGGATGAAAATAATGACTATTTGCTGGAGAGGCCACTGCTTTAAAAGCGCGAAAACAAGAAAGCTGAAAAGGGTCACACCTCCAATGAGGATTTTAACCTTGGCCATCTGTCTCAGCAATGGGCCTGTGCCAGTCTCTGAGGAGGAAAGTTCCCGTAGGGTATATTGGTCCAACCCCATGCTTTGCAGGGACCACAGCAACATGGCAACACTTAACCCAAGAACGATCAGTCCATAACCTGACTGATCTATTCGGGCAAGCCAGATAAAGAGAAGAGAAAGAAAAACATCTTGAACAGCTTTGCTGCCGATGAGTGCCGCAGAACGAAGAACCACTGTTCCCAAGGAAATATTATAATTGGATTTTACCATTTCGGCAGGCTCAGCATATTCCCCCGGCGATGAACCATTCATTTGTCAATGGGATCGAATTCATTTTCCCAATGGTTTATATTCAACACGACCTTTAAATCCTTCCCTCAAGTCTAATCCACTGTTTTTAACCGTCATTTTCACCTGATAGTAAGATGGGAGGTCTGGGTCTGAGTTTGCCGGCGTCCAGTCAACTGAAGTGACCGTGGCAGGAAAAGATCTTTCTGGAAGAGCGTAAGGGAAAAAGTCCACCCTTTCTCCGGGGCTCAGTTGCACAACATCTCTTTCATAGACAAGAGAATATATCAGCATGGTATCCATTGTTCCAATCTGGGCGATGATTGTCCCTTCGGGAAGCCGGCTATTGTTTCTGAGCTGTGGATGCAGAGAGAGGACTGTGCCGGAGACCGGCGTTTTCAATCTGACTATGTCGGGAATTTTACCGGACTCAAAGGTGTCGTCTCCGAGAAGCTCTTTCATATGATTAAGTGTCTTGTCTGCGAAATTTCTGGCATAAGTTGCTCTTTTTTCAAGAATTAACAAATAGGCTCGGGTCAATTTCAGATCTGCCTGCAACCTATCCAACGGGTATTCTGAAGACAATTTTTGAGCAGTCAGCCGCAGGAGTTCCTGTTCATTTTTTTCCATAGCATTGATGTTTCGTTTTTCTGTCTCTTGATTACGTCTTAGGTCGTCAAGTTCGTAGAAGAGCATTTCCCGCCCGAGTTGGATCGCCTTATTCTCGTCTAAGATATATTGAGCGACAACGTCACCTTTTTTCACTACCTGCCCGGGTGTAATCTTGATATCTGTAAAAATCCCGGAAAATGGCATGATAACAGGTCTATTAAGTGAACAGAAAACCTTTCCTTCAAAGACGATTTGGGAAGCACTCTTGTTTCCTTTGTCCTGATTGCCGTCAGTCGCGTGCGCAATTGAAGAGACAAATATAAAACAGATGATGACGACGCAAGTGAAAGTGATGGATCTATTCATATGGAATGTCGATTAAAGAAATGTTGATAGTATCTTTTAAAAGTTGACCTGAGAGGTAACGAAGTTGGAGTCCTGCCCTGTTGAAGGCGAGTTCTTTCTGGACGAAATTGATCTTGTCTCTGTGCATTGAGATTTGGTGATTAAGAAGATCCGGGAGCTGGATCCTCCCACTGTCATAGTCAAATTGTTTCTTTTCCAGTTGTGAACGGTTGAGGTTTTCAACAGATTGTGACAATGCGTATTCAGATTTGGCATAAGAGTACTGTTGTGTGGCTTGCAACCATTCTACGGAGTCATTATTCTCAAGCTCTTTTTTCTCATACTGCATCTGTCGGAGAAGCATTTCTTGTCGAGTAATATCCCGCGAGCGCTTATTCCCGTCCCAAAGTGTCAAGTCCATACCAATATAAAAAAAATAATCTTTATCTGCATCGACACTCACATTAAGAACGTCAGGACTGCGAACACCAAATGAAAAATCGGGCATGAATTTTGAGTATGCTAGCAATATTTGCTTCCCCTGTAAAATTTGTTTTTTTATCATGATTTGTCGATTGATTGGATTCTCAGGCGGAGAAAGATCCTGCAATGCCATTAAACCTTCAGAACCAATAATCTGTTTGAGTACGAGTGAATCGTCAAGCTCAAAGATTTTGGGGTCTGGCAAATTCATGGCTATGCATAAACCGTTGAGAAGCGCTTGACGTTTTTGCGAGTTTCCCTGACGCTCTGCAGTAACCAATGCTATCGTTCGTTTTGCGACCTCTACTTCGAGAGGTGTGACCATGCCACTCTCTTGACGATTTTCAACGTATCTCAGTTGCTGTTGGTAGAGTTCTGCTATCTGTTTGTAGTGGGTATCAATTTGAGAAAGAGCAATAAGTTGCAGAAATGAATCAGCCAACTTTTTCAAGGATTGCGCAGTTGCCTGAACATGTTTGAGCATGACGATCTGCGTGATTAATATTCTGGCCTCAAGCGTAAAATAGGGTTCCCATGGTCTGAAATTTGCGACCTGAAAAGAAATAGTAGCTTCGTCTTGAGAGACATAATATCTACTGGAGAGTTGCAGCGTCGGAAGATAAGACCAGCGACTATCTTCCTCATCAAGTCGACGGATATCAATCTCCATTTTGCTTCTTTGAAACTCAGGAATGTTTTTCAGACTGACTAATGCACATGTCTTAAAATCTTTTATTTGCTCAGGTATGGTGCTGTCAGGTCCTTCCAGATTTAATGCTTTAACGTCAGTCAAATGAAAAAGCAGACAACATGACAGGAGCAGGAAAAGGAGGTATTGAAATTTTATACGAATCATCTGGTTGACAAAGAAAAAGAATATTTGATTGATAAGAAGGGATGTACGCTCACCGGCTTTATAAGAGAAGTTGTCCGTTGCATATTTGCAATACTGTGTCGCATTTTTCAGCAATATGTGGATCGTGGGTAACTATGACCATTGCTGTATCCGTTGTTGAAGAAATCGATCGGAAATATTCCATAATTTGTTGTGAATTGTCAGCATCAAGTTGACCGGTTGGTTCATCAGCCAGGATAACGGCAGGATGATTGACCATGGCCCTGGCAATGGCAACACGCTGTTTTTCTCCGCCGGATAGCTTGTTGGATGAATGATGCATGCGATGTGTCAGGTTGACCTGTTGCAAAGCCTTACGAATCCTCTCCGGTCGTTCAGATGGCCTGCTTCTGGCGTAAATGAGAGGGTATTCGATGTTTTCATACACTGTTGAATGCTCAAACATATCGGCACCCTGAAGAACAAATCCAATGCGTTCCCTGCGGAATTGTGCCTGTTGCCTTCGATTGAGAGTGAGGATATTTTTACCGTCAAAGAGATACTCCCCTTCTGTGGGAGAAAGGAACAATCCGAGAATGAAAAGGAGTGTAGACTTCCCTGAACCGGAAGGTCCCATAATTGCAACCATCTCGTTTTTAGATACAGTCATACTCATTTTCGGAAGAACTGAGATGAGTTGTCCATTAACAGTGTATGACTTGGTCATTCCCCTAAGGTCAATCAGGGTATTTTCATGCTGATGTTTACTCATATCTCAGAGCTTTAACCACTTCCATTCTACTGGCCTTGATAGCCGGAGCAAGACCGGCCACTATTCCAAGAATAAGAGAAAAAGAGAATCCAGTAACCACGCTAAGCCAAAAGAGATCTTTGGGAGGTACACTCTGAAGAATCGAAGCTGTGAGTGTCACTCCTCCCCAACCCAAAAAAAAACCAATTAAGGTTGCGCTGCTACTCAGTACTAGAGCTTCTGTTAGAAACTGAAAGAAAATGTCGTGGTCTTCAGCTCCAATGGCTTTTTTCAACCCTATCTCCCTTGTTCTTGAACGAACAGACATCATCATGATATTCCATATACCAATTCCGCCAAGCAGAAGAGTTGCAAGAAGAGCGAGTTGAACAAATATTTTAACGCCTAAGGCTATTGCCTTGACTCTCGCCAGAATTTCTTCAGGGAGGAAGATTTCTATTTCATCGTTTGGCTGGAAGGACTTCACCACCATAGGTATTGATGCAATCACATGTTCCACATCATCCCAGGAATGGCAACGGATATAAATCTTATTGACGGGAGAAACTGAGCTTATTCTGTCTTGAGCTGTGGTTATAGGCAGAAAAACAAACCGATCCTTGTCAGACATACTGATGCTGTCAAGGACCCCGACAATTTGAAAAATGCTGTTGTTTATTGAAATGAATTGACCTGCGACACTGAGATCACTAAAAATCTCTTGAGCCGTCCGTTGTCCTAGCACACATACTGCTCTGCGTTGTTTCAGATCCTCTTGGTCAAATAACACACCATATCGGGCAGACGAATTATGCACCTTCCAGAACAAATCGTCGACAGCTATCATCTGGAAACTACTAATATTGTTTCGGTGCATGACCTTGACATATCCATTTCTAATAGCAATGCTGCCGACCTGATCGATTCCAGGGATAGTTTTCAGCCCATCAATCGTCTCCTGTTTGAATTCTCTTTTATCAACATGATATCGAGCCGTTGACAACTGTTTGAAGATTATTGTGATGCGGGTAGCATTACCAATAAGTTCGAGGTCGGCGCAGATATTTTCCTCAATTGATCTTCCCATGGTGAGAACAACGATTAAGCCGGCAGTTCCAAGGATGATTGTTAAAGCAACACCGATATTCTTTCGGTACTGTCGTAATACTTGGATACCGCTTATTCTGAAGAGATCGGTTGGTCTCATTTCTTAAGGAAAAGAATTGGTGCATTTTTGTTTTTAGCGACGCTCAGGAACATGGTGTTGATTTGCTGACAGTGTTGGTTGAGTGCTGAGAAAATGATCTTTAATAAAATTACTGACTAAAATATACAAAATGGATTGCATAAACAATAAGTTATTGTATGAAATATATTTTCAAACAGCAAGAGTAATAATCTATAGAGGCGCAACTAGAGTGCAACTCGAAATTTTGTATAGCGGAGATTACCATTCAACCATCCAAAATCAGGATGTTGTCCTCTGTTATATTGAGATTGTCTGACAGTGAACTTGTGGATTATTGACGCAACCGCACATACATTTCTCAAAATAATTGATCGATGGAAAAGAGCATATCTGTTATTATTCCAACTAGTAATGGAGGAGATCTTTTTCGAGAATCCCTTGAAATGATTCTTGCTCAGACAATTGATGTTCCATTAGAAATTATCGTAATTGATTCCGGCTCGTGTGATCAGACTGTCCGGTTATGTACCAAATACCCAGTTAAGCTTATTCAAATACCTGCTTCCTCATTCAATCATAGTTCCACCCGCAACGTAGCTGTTTCTGCCGCTCAAGGTAATATTTGTGTGTTGACTGTCCAGGATGCCATACCTGTCAACAGAAAATGGCTTGCAACACTGGTTGAGCCGTTAGTAACAAATGACCGAGTGGCAGGTGTTTTCGGACAACAGGTTTCAAGGTCTGATGCCTCTCCATTGAGCAGGTGCTGCAAACTCCTCTGGTACCAAGAATGGCGAATGGACTGGAGACAGGAATACGAACAGTTACCTGTAGCACCTGATGACTGGAAAAAGCTTTCATCTGAGAAGAAAAGGGAGTTTGCTCGATTTGATAACGTTAATAGCTGCATCCGAAAATCCGTCTGGCAAGAAATTCCATTTCCTGATGTGCCATATGCTGAAGATTTTGCCTGGGCAGTTGAAGCGCTAACCTCCGGATTTTCAATTTTCTGGCAACCAAATGCCCAGGTGTTTCACTCCCACAATCGATCCCTGGCCTATGAATTCAGGCGTTCGTATGTCGACATGAAAACTTTTTCAACGATTTTAAACGACTCTTCTTTATCGATGACTCAGCAAATGGCACGGACTATTATTCGGTGGCTGGGCTTAGAGGCATTGCGGTTTCTGCAAATACCTGCCAAACATATGAATTATGGAAAATTGGGAATAGACAAGATTTCACAAGCAGATTTTATGTGGCAAATCAATAACAAAGAGATGCTCAAAGGGAGTCAGGAAAGCCTCCCTCCAACGGATTCCTTTTTAGGCATGGTGAATAAAAATAATTATATTCTGCACTGTATCTACCGATTGCTATCGGGGCCTGAATGGCTCAGGAAGATGTGTCGAAAATTCACCAATAACGAATTGTTTTTTAGTAGAAAAGGATATGCTGACACCAAGGTAAGTCCATCATTATTCTGGGAACTACAAGGCCGCCATCGTTTCTTTTTTAATCAACTCCTCCAGATACATTTTGCTCAAAAAGGCAAAACTCTGCACACGGTTCCTGCCATCCGGCTTGGTGCTGCCGTAATGGTTGGAGGTTCATTATTGGGTCAGTATATGAGCACAGTAAATTGCCTAGAAAGAGTTGGCGAAGTGAGTGAGAGTAAGAGGAAGCTTCAGCCTACAAACCAGGAACAATTTTGGCAAGTGCTTGAGGAGTGGTACAATCAGGACTTCAGCCAAGAAAGTAAAGCTCTCTCACATCTTGATCAATTGTTGACAGGTGGAGTGTAATGCGCCTTATTGTTGATTCTTGTTTCTCTTATTTTACCTTCGTAAAAGATGAAATCCTCTTTGTTTCAACCAAGCAGTTGTTTATACAGTTTTTCTATTTCCAATCCGTTTTCCTGTATTGATTTAACAGGTGGTATACCTTCACGTAATTGGTCAAGTAGGGAGTCCGATTCGATAAGTTCTTTGATAACCCTGGATAAACTGGCAGAATCATTGACCTCAAAAAGCAGACCATTTGTATGGTCAGTAATAAGGTCCGCCATTCCACCAATATTTGACGTGATAACAGGAACCCCTGCCAAAAATGCTTCATGAATAGTAAGTGGTGAATTTTCAAACCAAATTGAAGGGACAACGAGAATATCAATATCTGCAAGAATGTCTGCAACAACATTGTTGGGTATAGCACCTTTGAAGAAAATGGCAGGAGATGTGGCCATTTTTTTCAATTTGGCGCTGTATGCAGGAAACCAGCTCAGATCACCATAAATATAAAGCTCTGCTTTTTCTTTCGGGATTGAGTTGAAAGCATCAATCAGGACATGGACTCCTTTATGTTCGTTAATCGTACCGATAAAGCCAAACCGAATCAGAGAACCATTCCGCTTTTCTTTCTTGCTATAACTACTTATGTCAAATCCATGATCCGAAAATATAATTTTGTTATCCGGGACACCGAAATCTATAAATGTATTTCTTAAAAAATGAGAGGGGGCAATAAAAAGATCGATATTGCCTGTTGCCATAAGGGCTTCTGCGTTTCGCTTGATCATTGCATCGGTTTTATCTTCCAAGGTTCTTCGGCCGGTGAATTTTTCACGAAAGATATTGAGGAGAGAGGACAACGTTAATCGACCCGAGTTTTCTTGACTCTCATAAATACAGTCTGCACATTTCTTAAGATCAACAATGTAACAGATCTCCATGTTTCTCTGGAGTCGCTGTCCCCAGCGTGGGCAGGTGAGCCAGTAATCGTGGAGAGTGAAAATAACCGGGATATTAAACTGTTTTGCAATTTCCGGATAGCGGAGCGAATGATAAAGAAGATGCTGGAGATGGATGATATCCGGTTTGAAATCAACGAGGAGAGTTGTAAAGATTTTTTCCATCGTTGCATCATTGTAGGACACTCCCGCCTTGTCGGTTTTCTGAGGTCTGAAAACTTCAATACATTGCAATTCGCTTACCGTTCTTTCGGTAACAGTATATGATTTACTGAGAGTGTTTATTTCAGTAAAGAAGAGCCTTACTTCATGTTTTTTGGACAATTCTTTTGCAAGAAGATAGGTGTATATTTCTGCTCCAGCTTGATGTTTGGGAAGAAAATCATGTATGACATATAAAATTTTCATTGAGTATTAGTGGGTATAAACAAGTGTTGTGCAAGATTATGAATTGGTTATGATTTGAAATAGTAGCAATCAACAAGGAATTATTCACTATTTATTCATATGATAATGGATTTTAATACAAGTTTCATTTTGCCCAACGGTCTTGATCTGGGGGGGGTCACAACATGGTCTGCCGGGTTGGCTGAGCGCCTAGCTGGTGTTGGGAGACAAACGACATTGGTTCGGCATGTCGACAGATATACCAGTGGAGATTGTATTATACCATCAGGCGTCGATCTCATAGAGTGCGCTCATCATATTCACCCCAATCACTGGTATCTCTTGAAAAGGGACATTGATGAATATGTCAAATCCTATCGCCAAACATTACCGTCTATCATTGTACCTAATTATTCATTTGGCTCCTACGCAGCCTGTGCGTGCCTGGCCGTTGAGTCAGCAGAAAAAATCCGCATTATCGGCATGGCTCATACCGACAATGCCGAATATTACAGATGGCTTGTCCGGTTTGAGTCGATTATTCATATATTTATCGCTGTAAGCTCTGAAATTGCAGTAAAATTGATCGCTCTTCTCCCTCATCGCAGGCAGGATATTGTTTGCCGTCCCTGCGGCGTCTCTGTGTATGATAATCTATCTCGCCAATACTCCTCTCCCCCCAAGCCATTAAAGCTTATCTATGCGGGACGTCTGTCGGAAAGACAAAAACATGTCTCAGATCTGGTCAGGCTTGCAGTTATGCTTGATGTGAATGGTGTTGATTTTGAGCTGGAGATATATGGAAGTGGTCGTGATCAGCAGTACTTAGAAGATCTTATTGAATCTCTTGAGAAGGATGTACGTAATAGGGTGAGACTTGCTGGCCAAGTGGGTCCAAGGACTATGGCTGCTCTTTATCGATCAGCTGATGTTTTTGTTCTGGTTTCCGAATACGAAGGGACATCATTGTCTATGCTTGAATCCATGGCTCAAGGCTGTGTGCCTGTAGTCACCCAGGTGAGTGGTACTGCTGAGGTAGTCATCGATGGGAAAAACGGATTTACCGTCCCGGTTGGTGATATTTGTAGCATGGCAGAGAAAATACTCTGGTTAGATCAACATCGTAATCGCATGTCTCAACTTGGAAGTGCAGCCTACGCTACGGTACATGATCGTTATTCATACGAGAACTACGTGCCTTGGTTTTCAGATATTCTTGATGGAGTCCGGCAACAATCACCGCGCAAGTGGCAAGGAGGACAATCGTTTCCTTTTCATTTTCCCGTACGACAATTTATTAAGGAAGCCGGTTATACTCTGGCTGCAAAACCTGGTTTAAGGTGGTTATATAAGGTGAGAGAACCTGCAAGAAAAATGATCCAGTAATACCAACAATCTGCTTAGTGCCCATAGATGATTCCCCTTTGCAATAACCATAAAATATTACACATTTATTATGAGCCTTTTTTCAGCGGCATCAGCCGACATGTACTCTATTCACTCAAAGCGATCGACAACGGTAAGTATAATTCCGTGGTCTTATGCTCAACCGGTGACGTTAGAATTCAAACAACACTCAAAATCAATCTTGGCGAGGATCGAGTCACAATTGTAGGACCGGGGAGGTTCTTTTCCTTTTCGGGGTTCTATCAAACCGTCAGACTCATGCGTACACACAAGGTTGGAATTGTCCACATTCATAATTTACAGACAGTCACATGGGCCCTTCCGGCAGCCATTTTAGCAGGATGCCGGAATCTCATTTTTACTCCCCATGTCGACAATATCGGCATCGGGTTTTTGGAACCAGTGACGCGGAAGCTGATCCGACTGGCAAGGTTCATACCGCTGACGTTTATTGCGATCTCCCGGGAACAAAAAAAAAGGATATTGGACCTCGGCATCGCCCAACCCGGCAAGGTCAAATACATTCCGAATCACATCAGCAAGCACGAGCTTGACGAAATCCTTCATCTAAATCCCGGAACAATTCGCAGTAAAAACGATATACCACAAGACGCGATAGTGGTATCCCAGGTGGCACGATTGAATCGGCAGAAAGACCCCCATTTTTTGATCCGCGTCGCTCAATTGACCCGTAATCAAATTCCGCACATACTATTTTTATTGATCGGTGACGGCCCACTCAAAAATGAATTGGTGCAGCAAATTAACCGTCACGATCTCAATGCTGTCGTCCGATTGATGGGATTTCGTGATGATGCTCGGGAACTCTTGCACGCATCGGATATAGCAACACTTACATCCAGATGGGAAGGACTGCCATATGCCCTCTTGGAAGCTGTATACTTTAAGAAGCCTGCCGTGGTCACGGACATTCCCGGAAACCGCGAGGTAATTATCGATAGTGAATCGGGATATCTTGCAAACACACCGGAACAATTTGCTGCCCGATTAGTGGAGCTGGCCCGCAGAAAGGAGCTGAGAATTGCAATGGGAGAGGCCGGATACTTAAGAAATAAGGAGCTCTTTGATTGTAATCATCTGGCTTCGCAGATGAATGCTGTTTACGATCAAACCAAATCTGAGGAGTAGAACTCCAGCCCCAAGAGAGCTACCCTAGTGGTGTCTACCCCGGAGTGCTCCCGATAAAGCGCTAGGAATCCTGGGATATGCCCCACGGACGATATCTATATCCTGTAAAAAAGCCCCAGTTCCAATTTACAAGGATCAATGCAAACAGGATAATAGAGTGGAAGCTAGCCGTTACGCCTCCAGTTTTGGCCAGAAGCCAGAAATACAAGAGCAACCAAGGTATGAAAAACAACAGGGCTGACCAGGGGTTCCAAAGAATCATGAGAATTCCAAGAAGCAGACCCAAAATGAAGATAATGGGTTCGTACTGGAGAACTCGAAAAAAACCATATCTTCCGAACAATTGCCAGGCAGACGCACCGTAACGCCGCATCATTCTGGAAAATCCTCCGTATGTCTGGGGCCGATAATGTCTGACCACCGCATCCGGATTGTAGATCAGTGTGTATCCTTTCTGCCTGATGCGGATATCCAGGTCCACGTCCTCGCCCGGCCAAAGACTTTGATCAAAGCCGCCCACTTCAGTCAATACCCTTTTCAGATAGGCTGCATTACAGCTTGGATTGTGAGGGGTTTCAGTCATTACGGATATTGCCTGCGTATAATATGTCACAACGCCCAGCAGCTTGAGAACATCTTGCACACGTCTGCCGAATACGGTCTCGTCATAGGGGCTCTTTTGATCACCACCCACCCCTGCCACTCCTGGTCGATTAAAACCGCGTGTCAGCTCGCTTAACCAGTTGGGCTCCGCAATACAGTCTCCATCCGTAAATGCGAGGATCTCGCCCGTCGCCATTTTGCTTCCGATGTTTCTTGCCCTTGAAGGCCCCCCGTTTTCCACCCGAATCATTTTGATATTGAAATAGGTTTGGCAGATATCAACGGTTCGGTCTGTGGAACCGTCATCCACCACCAGCACCTCGAAATTCGGATAATCCTGGGAAACCATGGAATCCAGGCATTGGCCAATTGTTTGTTCGCAGTTGCATACAGGAATCACAACAGAAATTTTGGCTACGGCAGGGTTCATCTTCGGCGTTGCTCCTCCCACAGGTAGGACAAAAAGTTTTTCGCTCCTCGCAACTTGCGGTAGAGATCCGACCTGCTCTTCGTTTCCAGGAGGAACCGGATCATATAACCTGGTCGAAAATAGAACTGTTTGAGCCCCCGGTCCACGGCTGTCGCAATAGCCGTCTTGCTCAATCCCGGGTATTGGATAACGGATGATTGCTCTCCTTCCGATAACCATGCATCCCATCTTTCAGTCTTCAAGAGCCCCTTATCCCGGCAGTAATCAAAAAAAGGCGTTCCAGGAAAGGGAACAGCGGCTGAAAACTGCACCGTATGAAGGCCGAGATTGAGCGCAAAATCAATTGTTTTCTCGATGGATTGCTCAGTCTCACCGGGAAGTCCCAGGACAAAGCATCCGTGGACATCCAACCTGGCCCGGCGGGCTATTTCCATGAAACGGATGGCGTCCGCTGTAGCCTCATTTTTTCCCATCCGCGCCAGCATCCCGTCGTCCCCGGATTCAAAACCCACCAGAAGCTCCCGGCATCCGGCCCGTTTCAGCATTCGGAAGAGTTCCGCATCCGCGGTATCGGCCCTTGCATTAACCGAAAAGGTAATGTGCAGATTACGCCGAAGGATCTCTTCGCAGATGGCCATGGCATTGGATTTGACAACGGTAAATGTGTCGTCTTCAAAGAAAAATTCTCCGCCATGTTTGACCTGGGGACACAATTTTATGTCAAATTCGATCTCATCGACGACTCGTTCGGGGGAACGCAGGCGAATCTTCCGGCCATGCATAACCCTTGGCCATAGACAAAATATACATTGGTGAGGACAGCCCCTGCCTGAAAAGATGTCAATATAGGGATGGAGTTTGGTCCCGTCAAAATACTTCATAAGATCCAGATGATGCCATGCAGGAAACGGCAAGGCATCCAGATCGGAAATGAGTGCCCTGGGCGAGGTCTTTTTGGTGCGGCCCCCTTCCAGGTAACAGATTCCAGGCACATTTTCGAGGTGAGGGTCGGCCTGAATGATGTCCCGAACCGTGTAGTCATATTCCCCGATACAGATCACATCAACCGCGCCCTTCGCGATTTCAAGGGTTTCCTCGGGCAGTGCCGATGCATGAGGTCCAACCATAATCACCCGCACCTGGGCCTCTTCCTTGCAAATTCCGGCGCATTCGATATCCGAGTAGATGGAAGGGGTTGTGGAGTCCAGCACCACATAATCGGGAGCTTCTGCCTTGACCAGACGTCTAAGTTCCTGTTTGTCCCAACCTTCGGCGGGAAAATCAAACAGGCGGACATCAATGCCCGCTTCTTCCAGAACGGCCGTGGCATAAGCCAGCCAATCAGGGGCTCGCAACACGCGACCCCGCGTCCGGGCAGCCCATCGCTGCGAGCGGTTAAAGCCTTTCACATAGGGTTCATTGATGACCATGACTTTCATGTTACGGCTTATCCTTTGTCGATCAAAACAATAAGGCAGAAAAGCACCATGCAGGCCGTGATCTTTTCCAGCTCGCCACCTGGACAAAAAAAGCTTGTGAAAACCGTGTGAAAGGGATAGCTTAACAACATTATTCGTTCTGACTTTGGATGGTTTTATTCTACATTGCTTCGATATATAGCACAGTCCCTGGAGAATACCACTCTGATTGATACCCCGCCAAAGGAAATAAAGGACTTAAAAGCTGGTTCTCATCTTGCGACAAGAGTAGGAGATGTCGTGCAGAAGAGACCCAACTGGTTGAAAGAGCTCTGTCCTGCTGTTTTCATCCTTGCCATCTGGACGTGCGCTTTGTTAGCCATTGATCCTAGAGGCGAATTCATGGTCAATGATGATTGGGGGTACGTGAAAAGTCTCCAGGCGCTGGCTGATCACGGAAAAATAATCGCCACAGGATGGGGACATGGAGGGCCTGCATTAATAGTACATATATTATGGGGCTGGCTGTTCTCCTCCCTCTTTGGTTACTCCATGACAACCTTGAGGGTTTCCGTTCTGGTCATGGGTGTTCTTGGCTCATTCTCACTGTATTTCCTGCTCTGTTCCATAAAGCTTCCCAGGTATCTGGCTCTCCTTGGCACACTGACTTTAATATTGAATCCTCTTTTCCTTTCCCAGAATTTCACTTTCATGACGGACATCACCTTTACCTCCCTCGCCGCCATGAGCCTGCTCGTCCTCCATCTGGGGGTGGAAAAAGACCGGCGCAGCTTTATATACGCTGGTCTTGCGCTGGCAACTGCCAGTATCCTGACCCGTCAGATAGGTATTGTCATTCCTCTTGCCTTCATGGCAAGTTGCTGGCTGATACCACAAGGAAGGCGCCTTGGCCCTCTTCGCATGACCATAGCGGCCCTGCTCATCACCTTTGTTCCCTGGCTGGCCTGGGAATCGTTTTTATCTGCAACCGGCAGCACACCTGTTACCCACCATGAAGTCTTCAACAACATCGTGGGACAGTTCGTTAGAAAAGGCTGGCGTGACTATCTGGTTTTTATTTCTTCAGAGCTTTTTCAAGTCGCCCTCTGTTATTCAGTCTTCCTTGTTTCTCCACTGGTTATCCTTTTCAGCACCATCCGGCCGCAAAAGCGATCTACGACGATAGCAATTTCACTCTATTTCTCTTGCGCTGCTCTGTTTGAAGCTGCGATTCTTGGCGGCATACTTCGACCGCCGGTGGTATTCTTCAGAAATGTTATAACGAACTTCGGTATTGGGCCTCTCCTCTTTAAAGACACCTACCTGCTTCACCATGCGCGACTGACGACTCTGCCCACCTCGATCTATTATCTCCTCATTATATTGACTATTCCAATGCTTATCTTCGTATTGACGCTTATGGTCCGTTTCATACAACGGCTTTTCAGGAGTAGTGACATAAGCTTTATTGGCTTTCTCTCTTTGCTGTCCTCGCTTTTGTATCTTGGTATCATCACCCTGACAGGATTTCATGACCGTTACCTCATCCCGGTATGTCTGTTTTTTATTATCTGGATACTTACTGAATGGATAAGACAGCCGGAATCACCTTCATATGTCTCCCTTGCCGCTGCGCTAGTACTCCTTGCCGCCAACGGAAGCTTTGCCATCGCCGGGACCCATGATTTAATGGCCACCAAACGGGCTGCCTTAAAAGCCCACAACTATCTGCTGCTCGACCTGAAAGTCAACCCATGTCATGTGGACGGTGGCTTTGAGTTCAATGGCTACTACTGTTATCAACAGAACTTTGAGTCAAAACCCCATCTCAGTTGGTGGTGGGTAGACCGTGAAGACTATCTGGTGGCACTCGGTACACTGCCCGAGTATGATACAGTTAAAACCTATCCCATCGAACGTTGGCTTGGATCGGATGGGGCGATTTACCTACTCAAACCGATCCACCCATAGTATCTGGTCTCTAATATACTGAGCGAGCTTTTGCAATCTTCGCCCTCTAATCTGACAAGAGCCAACAATGCTGACAGAGAAACCATTCGTTTCAGTTATCATCCCCTGTTATGATGAAGCAAAAAATCTGGAACAAGGTGTACTAGATGAAGTATATGAACACCTAATGCGGCAGGATTTTTCGTGGGAAGTCATCGTTGTCAATGACGAGTCTACCGATAACAGCAGATACCTGGTTACGCGGTCCATTCTCCAAAAAGAGCATTTCTGCCTTCATGATATCCCTCATGGCGGCAAGCCTGCGGCAATCTGGGCCGGCATCCAGAAAGCCAGAGGCTCAGTTCTTCTCCTCACCGACATGGATCAATCGACACCTATTGCAGAACTCAATAAACTCCTTCCCTGGTTTCAGCAAGGTTTTGATATGGTCATTGGCTCAAGAGGGCTTGCCAGGGATGGCTCCCCGCTTATAAGAAAGATAGGCAGTCTGGGTTTTCGAACCCTACGCAGATTTTTCCTACTGCGAGACATCATCGACACCCAGTGCGGATTCAAGCTTTGTAGCCGTCATATTGCCATGCAGATCTTTCCCCAACTATGGTTCTGCAAACAGAAAGAAAGACCGAATGGCTGGACGGTTACCGCCTTTGATGTGGAAATGCTCTTTCTTACAGAAAGAAGAGGATATCGGATTAAAGAGGTCTTGGTCAACTGGAGCAATCGTGACCAAAAGGAGAATGGTTTTCGATCCAGCAGATTGGCAAAATATGCGAATGAATCGATTGATATGTGCGCTCAGATCATCCGCATCAAACTTAATCAACTCATGGGTAAGTATAAAAAAACCTCACCTCCCAGTATGAGCCACGATGATTCGCACGAAAACGAATTACCATATATAGCTAGAGCATTCCCCTTGGTTGATTCCCTCCAGGAAACGACCCGAGAAAGCAAGTGTCCAAATCTCGGTGACCAATCCGATCCTCGCTAACTACAATGGTCACCTTGATTTTAATGCGATTCAGTCTAGTGTCTTCTTTTTCAAAAAGGGGTATCCACTGTGCTGTCCCTGGATTTTTGTAAATGCACTAAATACAGAAATATATTTAACTAAATGATATTATATGTGTAAATTGCAAATTTCCTGTCGTTATGTCATCAGTGAAGTTGACACCCCTTTTCACCAAAAGTAGTCTCGTCCACCACTCGCAAGGATTTTTTAAAAACGGCTGTATCCCAGGAATAATCAAAAATTGGATTTGGCCCTAATTGTTCAGTTGTTAAATTTTGAGCAGGATTGCTTATGAAATTTCAATTAACTAAATTAATTGCGAAATTTTGTCCTAAGGAGTAACCTCAAAATCTTGTAACGGATTGTCGCTAGTTAATGCATCATCGTGTTATCTTCCGACCAAAAAGTGATGTCATGCCACCTCATCAATTAATCATCCGACTAAATCGGGGATTTACTTTAAATCAACAAACAAGCCACAAGGAGAAGAAAATGGCGAAAATTGCTAGGCCGAACAGGCCATTGGCAGATGTGAATGTGATCCTCCAAAAGGATGGTTCCAATGAAATTGTGGCCTGTTTTATGCCAGATATTGATGTGCTTGTTGGCGAAGGAAATTCAAAAGCCTTTTTGGCATTAGATGCGTCGGTGTCTTTAAAGAAATTTTATGGTTTTGGTGGGCCCTTTGGAGGAGATCCAAATTATGTACAGGCTGTTTCCAGAAAACTGGGCGCTATCCTTACTGCCGTTACCAGAACAGGTAAAGTATCTTCTATTTACTGGGCGGTTAGCCCAGATGGAAGCAAAATTGAGGAAATAGGTGAGTTCGACGAGAAAACATGGGAGAATGCTTTAATCGGAGGCCCCAAGATAGAAAAATGGGGGCGTGGAACGAAGCTCCTTCCTGCTATTAAGTATGGTGTGGAGACTTTAGCAAAGGGGTCAGATTGGACCATGGGCGTCATTATCACGGATGGTATTATTGAGGATGAACAAGACTGTATTAAGTATTGTCTAAAAATTGGTAAGGAAATAGTGGCTGGAAAACTCAAGCCAATAAAACTTGTTCTTATAGGTATAGGGGAAGAAGTAGATGAAGGCCAACTTGAACGGTTTGATGATATGTTTGAAGGTACGAGTGTTGATTATGATCTATGGGCCCACGGCATGGTAGCATCCATGTTGGATGAGGCGGATATACTAAGTGTTCTCTATGGCGAATTGATGACCGAAGATACCATTATAGCACCTACTGGCAGGGTCGAAAACAACGCAGGTATACAATTAGCGGCATGGACGGACGGCATGCCTGGCAAGATTCGATTCATTTTACCCAAAGGCGATACTCAATTTGTAATTCGAACGCCCTCTCAAGATGTCACCCAGAGTATAACCTAATAACATCAACTGGATTATAAAATCCCCTCCGAAATGACGATTTTGTTGGTGCAAATACAATGATATTCCAACATACCAAGGTGGGGTTGCCTTGTGTCTAAAAAAGTGCCGATCTTTTAATATAGAGAGGGGTTATCTCTCAAGAAGCCAGAAAAGTCGTCTATCAATTCCTTAAAAACCCGCTAATAAAATGGTGTCACCGCAATGTCGATATATGATCGTTTGTTTAGTCAGAAAAAATCCTCAATTGGTCAAGATTTTGCCGTTCATAGTAAATTGACCGCTAAGGAATTCGGCAAAATAAATGTCCGCAACACAGGAAAGGAGTATCAAATTCAGCTCACCATCCTTATGGAACCTCAAGGGAAAGAGGGGGAAGGTTGGCAGACTGGAGTCGCGTTAGACGCAAGTGCTTCGATGAAAGGGTGGTTTGGGCGAATGCTTGAGGGGAAGGTCCCTCCCGATGTGATTAAAGAATATGAAAAAAAGAAATGGGTTGAAACCCGCGTTGAAGATGGGAGAAAGGTTAAATCTTTCAAGAAAAATGCTTATGCGGATGCTATCACTAGAGGTATACTCAAGTTCACAATCAATGTTGTTGAACCTCTAGCACGAGATTTTATTGCATACTTAGCAGATGAATTGGATGCCGATGGTGGAACGACAGTAATTTATTGGGCCTGTGGCGATGGAACAGCAGTTGAAGTCCTTGGCGATTTTACTGGGATTCAATGTCGAACACTTGATATCAAAGGACCACAGTCTTTTTCGTTTGGATCAGGAACATCACTCACACCTGCGGTAAGGTATTATGTCGATAGATTCGTAGATGCAGGGCGTGGAATGTATTTGTTTATTACAGATGGTAGAATTGATGATCTTGACAATGTCAAGAATTACACAACTCAACTTGCCAACGAAATAGCAAATAAATCTCGTAATCCAATAAAATGCGTTCTAATTGGAGTTGGCGACCAAATCGATGAGCGGCAAATGGAAGAGCTCGATGACTTGGATACAGGGACAGATGTGGACATTTGGGATCATAAAATTGCAACAGAAATGAGGGCATTAGTAGAGATTTTTGCCGAAGTGGTTACCGAAAACCAGTTCGTGGCTCCAACTGGTGTTATCTATGATGCAAGCGGTAAAATGATCAAAAAGTACACAGACGGTCTTCCTGCCAAAATAGCATTTTCAATGCCTTCAACTTCTCAATGGTTTGAATTAGAAGTACAAGGTCAAAGAATTCGTCAGATAATCACTCAACCATAATCCTTAAAAGGAGAAATAGCGTGACCAAACAAGATGACACTTATGAAATGGTCGATATTGCCACTACTAAGAGGTCTTGGAGAAAAACGACGAGTTTTGTTGTGCTCGGTGTTATTTCTGTAGGAGCGCTGATGTCTTATTACTTAGTTGGTCGGGTGCCTGTCAAAAATCCTGTTGATTCAAAGTATTCCATTGCAAGGCTAGATCCTTCACCCGCAAACACTCCATCAATAAAGGCTGTTGATAGTGTCGCCCCAGCCGCTGAAAGTTGGCAACCTGCTAAAGAAACCTTGCAGGGATCGAATGAAAAAATCACCGAGAAGATTACCCCGCAAAATAGAACGATTACCGCTTTGCCAACAACTGCTGCCACTGAACCTGCTAAAGAGTCTTATACACCAATTGGAGAAAATCCAACTCAGCCTATTTCCTATCAAAATGCATCTGTCGTTAACACCACCCCCCCCTCACCAATCTCACATCCTGAGAGGATTTCAGAGACAGTGCATTTCGCGTTCAATAAAGCAGAGCCTCTTCTGTCAGAATATGAAAAACTTCAAGCTTTCAGCGCTGGGATAAGAAATAGCTCTGGCACGGTCATCATAGAAGGACATTCCGATAGTTTGGGTATTGAGAACTATAATAAAGAACTATCAGTAAGGCGCGCGGTAAACGTAGGTAGGATTTTGCGACAGCAAGGTGTTATTAGCCAACATAAACTCACGATAAAGGGAAACGGTATCTCTAACCCAATAGGCAGTAATACAACAAGAGAGGGCCGTTATGCTAATCGTCGGACTGTCATTTCCTTCGTCCCCGACACAATAAATTGACAATATTGAAAAATTGATCATTTATAGTGGGTTAGGAAAAATTGCTTTAGACAAAAAAAGACAGGGATAATCTATGAAAGACACCGCCATTTATCTAGTACAATGGTCGCGATTGACTTAGGGGCGAAATAAATATCAGCCCTTACCAACGTAAGTTTGGGCATTAAATTGATGGCTCTGCATACCTAACCTCTTATTCTGAATAAGATACATTGTATACTATATGTTTCGTGGAATAATTTTGAATGCTGAAAAAATTGACATCGAATTTCTTGAAGCAATAACCCTGTTAAACCAGTTATAAAAAGGAGAACTACTATGTCTATGGGGCGACGATTGCCAGTCTATCTTTTACTTGACACTTCCGGTTCCATGTCTGGAGAGCCGATTGAAGCAGTGCGCCAGTGTATGAAAGGATTGTTGTCCGAATTAAGAAATGATCCTCATTCGATAGAGACAGCATATCTTTCAGTAATCACCTTTGCTAGTAGTGCCCAGCAAGTGGTTCCACTTACCGAATTGATAGCCTTCCAAGAACCCAATCTTAATGCCAGTGGGAGTACATCGCTTGGTGACGCTCTGAATTTGTTGGAAAAATGTATGGATAGAGAGGTAGCTAAATCCTCAACCAGCCAAAAAGGTGACTGGAAACCTCTTGTGTTTTTACTAACTGATGGACAGCCTACCGACAGTTGGGAGGCTGCAGCGGATCGGATCAAAAAGAAGAGGGGCTGCAATTTCATAGCCTGTGCTGCTGGCCATGGTGCCGATGAGTTTATGCTAAAGCGTATTACCGAGGCTGTTGTTAAAATTAATAACCTTAATCCTGGTGACTTAGGTGCCTTTTTTAAGTGGGTGTCATCATCTATTAAGATGACTTCTCAGAGCGTAACGCAGGTTGCAGCTGATGGACCCATTAGTTTGCCACCTGCTCCACCAGGGATAATTATTATACCTTAGTCTATTTAAAAAGAATCAGATACTGACCTGCTTTGTTCTTTACTTAAGCAGGTCATGATAGCTTTCCATCTAGGCAATAATCCGTTGAAAGTTTAGGAAAATTTAAATTGCGTGTTTTGTGCATAAATTTACATACCCTTTACTACAATACTCAATCTAAAACTGCGGTTCTTTTGCATCTTGCAGGACTCCAGCTTCGTGAGAAGGTTTTGAAACAAACATTTGTCATGACTACATGTGCAAGAATTTAGGAGTTTTAAATTAAGTCTGCTTAAGAGCCACTTTAAATTTAATGCCAGGAGCATCATATGACATCTTTTCAGGATGAACTCATAAAAGTCATCCGATGGAAGCTTGATATCCCCGTTGAACTTGCATCACAACATACTCAGGAAATCTGGGCACTATTATCTAAAGAAGTTTGGTACAAACGTGTTGCATTAAATATTGCTAGCTCGTTGGAAGATCAGTTGAAACAAGAAATAGGAATCAAATTAGGTTTGAGCCACAGTCATACTGAGTGTAATGAATACAATTCTTCACTTTGCTCACTATGGAAATGCTTTGTCAGTTGGATTGAAATTAGTAAACCAATAAGATTGCCGACTGTTCAAAGAAAGATACTTGGAATAATAAATAAAAATGGTTTGGTTATAAATAATGAGTCTGACAGTTGGGTAAATCAATTAATTCTCGGGAGGTTGAGGCTTGTTACGCCTATTTTGAGAATCGGAGTTTTAAATGAAAGGGCTAGAACACTGCAAAGTGATCCTAAATACTCGCGAACTGCTTCAGAGATTGCAAACTTCTTGGCAACGAATTTGTTTGGTCAGGTTGTCCGATACAAACTCAACTTACTTACAGACCATGTTGCAACTAAAGAAGATGTTGAAATCCTAGATTCGAAGTGGAAATGCTTCATTCAATGGCTTTCTGATGATTATAACGAAAGGTCTTTTTTTGTATCCCGTGAAATAGAGAAGGAACTAAAAAAAATATCTTCAGATCAAGTACAGAGTTTTTTAAAGAAAATGTCAGTTATTGATAATAACGGGTTTTCAAAATTAGAGAGGCAAGTCCATGGTGCCACAAAAAATCTAGTCCATCAACATGAGATATACACAATAGGAAGATCCGATAAGCACTCGATTCATCAAGATGGAAATCAACCTCATTCACTTTTAGAAATTGTCAACCCTCAGAAGAACGATGGATTATCCTTTGACAAAAATCAAACCTCAAACATTGGTCTCCCGAAACCGGAAACTCCACCTTCAATTGTACCGCAATGGAAATGCCAATCGATTTCTGATGGGCCTGACAAGCATACCGAATTTGAAAGTCGCTGTTTGGATTTGCATAATGAATTCAAACTCATTGGCGCTCGGGTCCGAGGCAAAAAGCACAAACACGATGGAACAAATTGTGATGATTGGTTTAATTTTGCTGTAAGTGGAAACTGGACTATTATAGCGGTGTCAGATGGTGCTGGATCCAAGAAGTTTTCTAGAGTTGGCTCTCAAGCGGCTTGTAATGCTGCTGTGGATAAACTAGTTTCTAGTTTAAAGGACCATAAAGTAAATTACCGTGATACGTGGAATGCTGAAACGTTCAGACGGGATGATACAGGTGTAAATTTCGCGGAGGAAGACCTCGAAATTGTTCAAAAGGCACTTCACCAATCAATGCATTCTGCGTACGAAGCTATGGAGAAGGCAGCTGCCGATCGTTCTAACAGTGTTGATCATTTTGAAATCCTTGGCAGACGACTCGAAATTAGCGATCTTTCGGCAACTTTGCTCATTGCTGTACATACAAAAGTGAAATTACAAAATGGGGAAACAAGCCTGATATTCACATGCTCTGTCGGTGATGGTATGATAGCAGTTATAGACAAAAATGGAGCCACTCGATTGCTGATGACTCCAGACAGTGGGGAGTTCTCAGGGGAGGTTACATTTTTAAATAAGAAAGAGTTGCAACCTGAGAAATTGTTCGCTCGTACATTTCCATTTATGGGAACTGTCCAAGCTTTGCTGACCATGACGGATGGAGTTTCAGACGATTATTTTCCAAACGATCCGGGAATGTCTCTGTTGTATGGTGATCTAATTCTCAACCAGATTATTCAATCACAAGGTTCTGACGAAGCGGATGTTGAAAAAGCACTTTCAAAAACCAAATTGCCCACGCTTGCTGACATTAAAAAGGCTGAATTTCACAAACTGCTCCCAAAAATAACAGATAATGATCCTAAGGAAGTCACGATTTGTTCTATGGCAACATTTACTGAGGAGCTCGGCTTACCGGTGCAAGAAGTTTTGGCCTCACAGGCTCTTCTTACCGCAGGAAGTTGGGGCGGTACAATGTTTAATGATATTCTTCCAGAAGAAAATTTGCGGATGTGGCTGGACTCCTACCAAGTCAGAGGATCGTTTGATGATCGCACTTTGGTTATTATGTATCGAGAGGTGCTTTAATGACCAATGAACATGCATTACTTAGAGATGGTCGAACAGTCGAATTTTTACCCGACATGATTGGTGATGGTACAATGAAGGAAGTTTACTTCACCGCAGATAGAAAATCAGTGATTTGTTTTTATAAAGATGCCTCATCTTCCTCAGATCCTGTCCGTATGCAACGACTTGAATCGATCTTAGGGAAGTACAATCCTACGATACCGGAGAACAAAGGAGGATCTGCCAAAAACGAAGCGGAGGCAAACTATTATCTTAAACTTTATTGTTGGCCTACAGGAATTGTTGTCAAACCCCGTTTTGGAATCATAACTCCAACTTATCCCGACAATTTTTATTTTGGTTCAGGACCGGATTTTATCAAAGGAAAAGAGAAAAATGGAATGCGATTTATTGGTCGAAAGAATCGCACGATACTTGAAAAAGTAGCTCCAGATGAATTAGGAAACTGGCTTAACTATTTTTCTCTATGTATACAGATGGCAAGGGCAGTTGCACGTCTTCACAACGCCGGATTAGCTCATTCTGATCTTAGTCCCAACAATGTGCTTGTTGATCCTTCAAAAGGAATGTCAATCATCATTGATATTGACTCACTTGTCGTGGAGGGATTATTCCCACCAGATGTGTTAGGCACGAAGGGGTATATTGCGCCAGAGGTTCTCTCTACTGTCCATTTACCTGTTAATGACCCTAAGCGTAAGGCACCTAACGCTAGCACTGATCAACATGCACTGGCTGTTCTCATTTATCAGTATCTGTTACTTCGACATCCACTCGATGGTCGCAGGATCCCACCCGCCCGTACTGCTGAAGAACAAGAGATGATGGCATATGGCTCACAAGCAATCTTTTGTGAGCACCCGAATGACCCATCAAATCGCCCAGAAGAAAGCAAATATGCACCTTGTTCGTCACTTGGACCATTTTTGCAGGATCTATTCACTCGAGCATTTGTAAAGGGGATCAGTTCTCCGAATGATAGACCTGCGGCATCAGATTGGTTAAGGGGACTTGCTAAGACATGGGATCTGCTTATGCCTTGTCCAAATAGTTCATGTTCACATAAATGGTTTGTGGTTAATGGTGCAAACAGCATTAAATGTTCTTTTTGTGGGACAGGTCTTAAGACCGCCATTCCTTTTCTTAAATTACGTAAAGAAGGTCGCCCTGGTCAGTGGTCTCAAGATTGCCAATTAGTAGTATACCATAATCTTTCTATATTTAAATGGCATGTTTTTGATGGAATTTTTCCTGGCCCTGAAAGTGATCGTACACCCCAAGCCTATTGCGTTTTCCATCAAGGGAAATGGCTCTTGATTAATCAAAATTTAGCATCTCTGACTTCACCAGGTGGTAATAGAGTAGCTATCGGGAAGGCAGTAGAACTTAAAGATGGAGCTCAGATAAGGCTTTCACAGGAACCTCATGGAAGAATTGCTGAAGTCCATATGATTGCACCATAAAGAGTAGTGTTTTATTATACTCCTAACTTTTTGAAAATACATTACCAGACATTTTATAATCGATCAAGAGGGTTCAATACATCTACTAATTGACAGCATTCGATGCATGAGAAATTATTGTCGTTTGGCTATATGTTTTAAGAGTGACTGGGGTCCAGTTTGAGCATTACAAACAATTGCTCAAATGATTTTTTTAACTAAACTCTCTTCTGCTTGGAATTGTTGAAATGACGATTTTTCGGACAAACCATAAGAGATTATTTGACCTCTTTCTTCACTTTTAAAGTGTCTGGTCAAACAATTATTTCAGTCCCTTCATAACAAAGATATTTTAAGGTTGACCAATTATGGATTTAATTGATCGATTAAAAGCTAAATTACGACGTAAATCTTCTAATGAGAATCAGATTACGTCAGGTTTAAGCAATAAGGACCTTCTTGTTAAGAAAAAATCGGGGGGTTTTCAGCAAGATCTAGACGAACTTCAAGAAGGAGCAACGTTGCTGCTGATGCCCCGTGAGTTTTTAGGTCCGATTATTATTAACAAATCCATATCCTTGGATGGTCAAGGTGCAACTATATGGTCGCTCAAAGGGCCAGTTGTTTCAATTGAATCAGACGGTGTAGTCTTGCGCAATGTCAGGATTGAGGTAACGGGGGAAATTGGACTGGAGACGTTGAGTGATGAATGTGCTCTTCAAGTTGCACCGGGACGGAGTGTGCTGCTTGGAAAAGAGGTTGAGGTTCGTGGAACAGTCCTAGGACTCCCACAAGAGGAAGGAGCTTGGAGGTATCCACATTCATTATATATTGGAAATCTCACCTACAACATGGATTACGATTTTATTATGAGAATCGTGGTTCCAGTTCCTTGTCGAATAAAGTCAAATATTTCTGGTTTGGAGATTGAGCCTCAAACTATTTTGTCTGGAGCTAATGAAATTCATATCCATATACAACGACTTCCACATGACACTTTGCTCCATGGTTACCTTTCAATATCAACAGCTTTTCTCAAACGTCGAATTACATTAAATGGTCACATTTTGTCGAAACATAGTGCGGAACAATCTACGTTTCATGCTTCTGGTTGCGTAATTTGGGAACCACCAGATTGGATAAACTTGGTTGCACAACTCGATACACCTCCTTTCGAACAATTATCCGTTGAAATGCCTTCAACTGCCCAGATTTTCGAAACCCAATCTTCCATTGAAATTCCGAATCAAGCACACATTTCCTCTGTGACGGTGCCACCTCGATATCCTGAACAAAATCTAGTAACATTCCAAAATCAAAAACTAACCTTTGAGTCGATGGAGATAGATCCTACTACAATACATCCATTTGGAGTTGATGAAGGCTCAGTCGCTCCTAAGCTACAAGGGACATTGTCACAATCGCCTGAGAACCTACAGATTAGTTCTCAGCACTCAGTAACTCCTGGAAATTCAAGAGACCTTCAAGCTCAGCATAGTTTGGAGGAACCGGTTCCATCTGGTCAACCAATCAAGAGTTCACTGTCCACACCCCCTCCTTGCCAATCTTCTGCATCAGCTCAGGTTGAACCGATTGTCTCACACCCTGTTTCAGGATTTGAGCAAATACCTTCCTCAGGCATACGGAAAATTGAAGGAGCACCGTTAAGTGACATTTTTTTACAAATCAAAAAGTCGGAATCGGTAATATCTAGTTCTGGGACGAGTGAGTTCTTAACGATTACACCAACTAAACCTTCTGACGATCCAAAGAAAAGCGGACAGCCTGTCTCCACTCTATTCACGGGACCCAGTCAGAAATCCCAAAACATTGGTAATAAAGAAAGCCAGCACAAAGAATCTCCTTTCTCACAAACTCCTTTACCGTCAATCATGATCAAGGCCAAGACAATAGGCTGTACTTTGGATCTAACCTCGTCATGCAGTAATAGTGGCACTATCCAGACAGATGAAGAAATTAGTGAACAAATGGAAGCTGCCCTTAAAACTGTGTCATCTCGAAAAGAGAAAACAGTTAGTAGGAACACGATTCCACCACTATTTTATGGCAATAAGAAAGGTGATGTTGAGAAATGATGTTTTGTCGAATAGTTATATGCAGTATAGTTTAATTGGCTATCCCTAATGGGATAGATGACGCTCAACTTCACGAAAGGCGCAAGATTAGATCTCTCTCCAACGGTCGACTCGGAATATTACTTCAACGAGATATGATTTTAACGTACTGACATAGATCCGATTTTATGAAAACCCAGCACAAAACAAAAGTTTGTTGTTTGTTTTAAACCGATTAGAAACTTAATATTACGTTGTTAAATGAAGTCTGATTATACATCCCGTATTGTAAGCCACTTATTTTGGATTTGCAATTCATCCGAAACCGCAAGATATTCTGAGACTTAAAGCGTATTTTTTTAATTTTTGTTGGTGATGTGCGAGTGGTGTAGATCTTTTTTAAAAGACGGTGTATATAACCAAAATTGCACAATTACTCCAAATCACACAAAATTTATTTGTTCAGTAATCCCGATATGATCTAATCAATTGATAGAATTCAGAAGTCACTTTTCATCTTAAATATGTCAAGCGCTTTATTCGTCAGGAATGGCCGGTAATAACCGTGCTTCGCATGATCAATCATATCTCGATCACCAATGGAATCCCCATAGGCAAATATTTCAAAGGTATGTAGGTCTCCAACAAGCGATCGAAGGCGATTAACTTTTTCCATGCACCTGCAATTCCCGTCTCTCAAAAAGCCATCAAAAACCAGGTCGTTATGCGAAGGGACAGTGCAAAGCAAATCATCAAATCCGAGCGACAATGCGACTTCTTTTAGATATAAATCAAGCGATGCACTAACCATTATGCAGCGATGACCATTTGATTGATGCCATTTTATGCGCTTCAAGGCTTCTAATCGGTATAATGGTTTGAGTGTTTTTGCATACTTTGCACCAACAATTCGTAGTTTTTCGACTGATTCTCCGAAAAACAGTGAATGAACTAAATGCTCCTTAAATTCATCTCGACTAGATAACCCAACACTAACAAGAAAAGCCCTGGGAGCAAGTCTGAGAAAAGTTTTAAGAACTCGAGGATAACCGAACGCATAATATAGAAAAGGTACAAATGTATCTCGCGTTGTTATTGTTCCATCGAAATCGAACGCTGCTATAATCTGAGTGGTCATATTTTTGTTCTTAAGCAATAACTCCCAAGGTAATAATCAGCTTCCTGTCTGGTTCTTTGAAAAAGTAGTCGAAGGTTAACATTTTATTCAGATTTGTCATCAATGGAAATGCAAACCTTCTCAAGGGGAAAGAATCATTCTACAGGTTGTGAAAATAAGATTATCTCCGATAATCAATTATCACTTTAATAAGGACGATCAATAGCTATTTTAATAATTGCCAACACACAATGACAAGACCGAAACATGTATGTCAGGTTAAGGGGGAAAACATTTTATGGAAAATAATATAACCAATTGATTCTAAAAAAAATAGAATGGATATAAATGTATTTCTTGAGTTAGTGTAAGATTGGATAGCGAGCTAAGAAGATGCCTCAGGAGAAGTGACTGGAAAAATAAAGGAGGCTAAAATACCAACGGTTAGAGTACCTAAAACTATTATCAAACTCAAATTTGATGAGATGTGAAATCCGGAGTCTCCTACAGCCTGATTCCATGACTGCAAAGCCATTTTGCCAGCAATGAAAAACAAAAGTGCTATAACAGATTTTTCGAGATGAACTAGGTATCTTGTTAATGCAGCGAGCACAAAATAAAGACTTCGCAAACCTAAGATCGCAAAAATCATAGCTGAATAGACTAATAACGGCTGCTGAGTCACTGATATTACGGCTGGGACAGAATCAAATGAAAAAGCAATATCTGAAGTTTCTATCGTCATAAGGCAGAGAAACGCAGGAGTTGCATAGAATAATCCATTTCTTGTTACCGAATCATTTAACATATTAGCGATTATTTCTTTATGCTTTAGGATAAAACGGTTAACATGAAGTTTGGTGTAAACGGGCATGAGTTTCCCAGTTAAGCGAACACTCCAATGCTGAGAGTAATCTTCAATTTCTTCATCTCCATCACCGCCCCCTTGAAGCATCTTGACAGCACTCCAGGCAACAAATAGAGCAAAAATAAAACCAACCCAGGGACTAGCTAAGAATAATCCTGTGCCAATCATTACAAAAATGGCTCTAAAAACTAGAGCTCCCATAATTCCCCAATAGAGGATTCGATGTTGTAAGGCACTTTTAATTCCGAAAGAAGAAAAAATAGCCATAAAAACAATCAAATTGTCAAGCGAAAGGCTTTTTTCAAGCAAATATCCAGTTAGGTAAAGATCTGCCCATTCTTTATTAAATCTAAACCAAAGATAACCATAAAAGCATATGGCAAGACCAATCCAAAAGATTGACCATTTCAATGCATCTTGAAAGGAAATTTCATTTTCTTTTTTATGAGCCCTTAAATCAAGATAAACAGAACCTAAAATCACCGAGAAAAAAATAATAATGACTTCGCCAGGAAACCCAAAATTTTCCATATGCCCACCTGTATGCCAATTTTATACTTGTGATTACTTATTATTTGTACAGAGAACCATTGCCTTTATCTCTCCAACGAAGTTTAAATAAATTCTTAATATATTGAGCTCGCCTCAAAGCAAACATACTATATCTTGCGCTGGAAATGCTAGGTAGCAATGTAGGTATAACATAACCTCATTCTGAGGTAAAGAGTTGATGACCTCGAAACAAGCCTATTTTGATATTGCAATCTGCGATCTGTGATCATAACCAATAAAAGCACTTTATCATGGCAAAAATGTGAATTGATGTTGTCTTTTATGCATCATTTAAAATAACTTTGATTATATTTCCAATTATCATTAATGATGCAACATCATGAAATCATGAAATAAAAATATCACAATCTGTTCCGTTGTTAGTTTATTGGCCCTGACCGCAATGGTAGGACGAACCTAATGCCCGAGCATTTTGTTTGTCGACTATCACTGGATTTTATAAACTAAAAGCTACCTCTCACAACTCAATATGTCTGCTTTTCCGATTATGTAATCAAACATCCAGCATCACTGGAACGCCTTAATAAGCTGCTGAGCATTTGACCCGAAATTGTCCTATTTACGTCAAATGACTGAATAGGCAATGCTTATTCCACCCGGACGATAACATGCCGGTAGTAGAGCGTGCTGAACTACACCGCTATGAAAGATCTGATCTGGTTATGACAATTGCCACATTAACCCATCTGCTGGCATGTTTGATATCCAATCACAGCAGCAATGTTTTTCTCTAGCGAACATGGTTTCTCATGTAGCGGAAATTAACCGGGTACCATTGGAAAGAAATGGAACAGTCGTAAGGAGATTGACCGAGAGCACAGGCGACTAATTGCATGTTGTCACTGGACCGATTCTCAAAGGTTAAAATCTGCAACGTATTGGCGGAGCTGTTATGGTGCCGATCCAAATGTTTGAAGAAATTTATGATACAAAGACAAAGCAAGTTGGTCCTTATTTATTTGACATCGCAAAAAATGCAACACTACAACATACCTCGAACACCAAGCGGTAATCAGCCTTTTTCCTCAATAAGCAAGGAGGTTAAACCGAAGTTCATTGAGTTTCCCGAACCTAAATCTCACAAAGAAAGAATAAGGGCAATTGACAATTGCAACGAAGACGATTGATTTGTTGTCCAAGGAATGTGTCACCTTACTGGTAGGTGATCTTAGAATCGAAAACCGGCTGGAAAGGGTCTCTTCTGTGGGAAATTGGACATTACGCTTGACAAGGATGGTTCGCAAAAGTCAGACCACTGGAGAACAATGTTGGCCAAATATTTACAACTATGAAGTCCTCCGCGTCTTACCTGATCAGAACAGTCTTGTGTCTACAGATATAGTGAAAAACCCTTTTGTGTAGATATGAAAAAAGAGCTGTGGCAATGTGAGCAGGAATATGGCTATTATTGTTGACTCCGCATTGTAAAGGTAGGTGCTCTTTCATGGTTGAAAACATGATCTATTTATGTGATGAAATTTTCTTTGCAATTTCTCACTGAATGGACGGTCTCTAACAGGGGATCATTGCCAGTAACGATAAACTGCAGGAGATCATGAACAAATTCAAAATTGTATGATATAACTGGACAAGGACAGCTATATATCTACTTTGTGATTTTTTGTTTTTCAGGAGTATATACTATGATGCCAAAGAATTTATTTTATGCGGGTTTTGGATTTGTAGGTGGTTGTGCTGGTTCGTTGCTTGCCGAGTTAATACGAGCAGGAGGTCGATCCAGTTCCTGGTTTTTTACTGTGCTCTTAGTTGCATGCTGGTCTGCAGTGGCAGCGGCTACAATTTCACTATCTTTGGTTTGGGCCGGTGAAAAATATAATCGCCGGCCCAAATTCCCAAAGGAGAAGGCTTGGGCTTCCCTATGGGGTGGTGCATTTGCAGGTTTAATTGGTGGAGGGATTGCCCAAGCTATCTACTCTTTAAACTTGGCCGATTCCAAATTGATGCATTTTTTCTTCCAATCTGGATGTTGGGGTGTTGCAGGTGCGCTGATCGGTTGGAGATTGGCGAGGTTTATTCCAAACATGAGTATTTCAAAAGCTCTCTTGGGAGGATTCACAGGTGGCTTTGTGGGCGGCATGGCTTTTCTAATGACAACAATATATGTCACAGAGGTTTTTGGTCGAATGATTGGGTTAGGGATCTTGGGTGCATCACTTGCCACTTGCTTCGTTGTTGCTGAGACTCTTTTCCGGTCAGCATCGCTTGGTGTTATTTGGGCCCCTAACGAAATTACAACTATCACACTTGGCAAAACACCAATTACCATAGGTGGTGGAGATGATCATGTGTACATTTCATCGCTTCCGCAACGATCCATGAGCATCATTATGGAAAATGGTGTCATTATTTGCACAAAAACAGATAACAACCAAACCACTCAGTTGAAAGATGGAAGTCAAATTCAAGTCGGGAAAATCATGATCAAGATAACGGCTACTAAATGAAATGGATATAGATGAAGCGTAATCTTGTTGACTATGAACCTTATGTGTTCCTCTGTACCATAATTACCATATATAGCTAGAGCATTCCCCTTGGTTGATTCCCTCCAGGAAACGACCCGAGAAAGCAAGTGTCCAAATCTCGGTGACCAATCCGATCCTCGCTAACTATATTCTGTTTTTTCACCGGGATGAAGCGTCTGCCCAACTGATTGTGCGGCATTAGCTGAGATCATGCCAAGAAGAATATGAAAAAACCAGCATATCTGAGGCTGGAGCAAGCTATCGTAGACTTGAAAGTGGATAAGGGAACCGGTGATTGGAATCCAGAGAACAATTGCATTTCTCTTCCCTCCCCTCCCATGCTCTCTGATATTTTTCAATAATTTCAAATACAAAAACGCTACAGAAAAAGAATACATAAGAAGAAACGGGAAACCAAGATCGCACATAAAAGTAAGAAACTGATTCTCCGATGATCGATTCTCCTCAGGGAGAACTGCAGAAAATTTCTCCCTTGTTACATATGGATAAACAATTGTGTAGTCATCCAAATATCCAATACGGGGGGCAACAAGGCCAATGCCAAGCAAAGGTCTCTTCTTTGCCATATGGTAAGAGAAGAAGATATTTTCTACCCTTGCCCAGATTGAAATACTCTCTTTATTATAATAATGATCAGGAAGCTTATATTTCTGAAACAAAGAAACCAGAAGGATAACGCATAATATTGGAATAAGTATATACCTTTTCTTTTTCATGCTGATCAGCATCCATCCAAAGAGCAACAAAGGGGGAAACCAGATCATTGGGTCAAAACTCAGGGAAATAACATACGAGCCTGCAAGGAGATAGACGACCCCGATTATGACCAGCCAGCGCTTGCCTCCATAGAGGAAAGCCAATGGACCAAAAGAGAGTAAAAGAATAAGACCGTTAAATGTGTGTTTATGTATATCTGCAAGATATACAACATCTCCATATAAGAAAAACCCGGCAAGCCCGAACAGAAGAAGCAGGGTTAAAAGAACAAGACAAAATCGGGCAAACATACGTTGAGAAAATTCGGTATTGAACAATAACCTCCCGCACCAGAACCCTCCTACCGCGGAAAAAATGAGTGTTATTCCACGACATAACGAAGAGAAAGGAGTGCCGCTGAAAAACCCGCTGAGGATACAGAGCAATGAGAGGAAAATGCACATAACCCATTCAGGAGAAAGACGAAGCATCCCTCTTCTTACCACTAAAAGGACAGAAAGTGTGATACCGCAGAGGAGACCGGAAAACACTTTCGTCCGTTCTCCTGGTATTAAAGTAATATCGGGTATTTTTGTCACTAGTTGCAGACAGGTAAAACAGAAAAGTGCCAATAACACTTTTTCTTTCTTTGGTATCCCTGAAATCCAATTTAGCATCCGCATCTCTTTCCTCTGTTGTTTAACACCTCAATTTTTTCCCTCATGGTATTCTTGTATCGGTCAATCCAAGGGAGTCAGGACGCGAATATTCTTGTCATGAAAAACCGGTTTAAATTCCTTTCCATCGAGCACAGCAAATGATGTGTTTTTCTCGAGAAGCTTCTCAATATAGCTGCCAAACGGCTCAAAATAAGCAGGGGCTTCCGGCACACTCTTCTTCATGAAATCACGCTCTCTCACCACAAAATACTTGATTGCATATTTCCGGCAAAATTCCCTGATTTCGTTTGGATTCTCAGAATAATAGGCATTAAAGAAATCATATGTCATTGGTTTGATGATTGACCAGTATTTTCCATACCAAGGGTGAGACAATTCATAACTCACAAAGACTTTTCGCTGAGAAAATGTCATTATATTATCCATCAGATAAGGATGCCCTGCGATATTGGATTCCCTGGAGGTTGATTGGAAAAATTGATATAAAGTTTCTTGCCCTCCATAATCGTAAAGCGCAACTCCCTTTAAACGAAATGCGCCTAAACAAATAAGCAGAATAATCAAAACCGTTCTATATTTGTTTGACCGAATGGAATCGACTGCAGAACGGACAAGAATACCCGCAAGCAGGCAATAAAAAACGGTGAGAGAGAACTCAAGATAGCGACTCGGAATAAACAACTTTAGAAGAAAAATCCGTGCTAAAACATACAAAACAGCAGAGGCAATAAGCAGGTAGGAAAAAATCTTCAATTTCCTGATTTGCCTTATTATACGTTGGCCGTTCCAGCCGGAAATTATTAAAATAATAAACACGCTTACACCGGTAATGGTGGCCGAGATACTCTGCAAACCAACGGGGAGATCCTGGAGAAAAGGATGAATGCACTCGTAAAATATTGAGGGTACTGGAATCATTTCATACCTTCCGGCAACAGTATACTCAATATGCCCAATCATCTCGGCATTTGAGACAATTGAGCCAAAACGAGGGTCTTGGTAAATTTGATACTTAGCGAAAAGAAAAATCATCCCTAAAACTGGCGAAAAATACTGATTCGACAAAAACCCGGAAATAGTCATGCTGTGCTTTTGATTTATACGATGAAAAGATGGTAAGGCAGCAGACCGAAACGCCTGGCTGAAATATTGATTATTGGCAAGGAATAATCCATGGGTAAGAAGGCACTGCACAAATAGATATGGATTAAACAGAGCTTGTACCATAAGCACTACACCCCCGGCCTTTGTTTTCCCTCTCGACAGGAAAATCAGGTATAAGATGAGTAGAGGGAACACAAATCCCCTGGAAAGGCCGCCCGAAATGGCCCCTAAGAAGAAACCGAAATAATAAAACACACAAACTGTTAAAATTCCGGTCAATTCGTCCGCAAGTCCAGAGGCAAGGACAAAAAGCAAGCCGGCAGTGACGATAAAGAGAAATGCTGTAAGGATTTTACTGAACTGGACAGGGTTGATAAAATGGGACGCAACCCAATAGACAGCCTGGACTCCCCACGGGACATATTGTTTTGCATACTCGGTCAAATAATGGTCCTGAAAAAGACCAGGGTCCTGCCACTCCTGCATCCAGTAGATCTGTTGCCTGACATCATCATTAATCACATATGAAGAACGAATGCCCTGCCAATGGGCATAACAATACACGAGAAGAGTGCCCCCAAGAAGCAACAGTAACGTTCTGTATTTATATGTTTTTTCCATAAACAAGATATTTCTTGTTACGTACGGGAAAAACTAGCTTCTGCACTTGTTGAAATATGCAGATCCGAGCTGTCTTTATCGGAGCGAGGCATCCCATTTTTTAACCACCTATTGAATTTTTGACTTTCAGGAGATAGAGTCTGTTTTTTCTCCTCGGAGAAATACACTTTATTGGAGCAACGGAAGGAAAGTGTTATTATTATCTGACAACCTTGTCGCTTACTATCTTTTCTATCCCTCTTTGATAGATGGAAAGAAAATTGTACCAGAGACCTTTAAAACAGTTTTCGGGCACAGATGCATACCAAATATTCAACTAAAGTCATTCTCGTCATGCCCGCCTATAATGCGGAAAAAACGCTTGAAATGACAGTCAAAGACATTCCGGAGAATATTGTTGATGAAATCATTCTAGTTGACGATGCAAGCTCCGACAGGACAGTCCATATCGCTGAGAATCTCGGGATAACCGTCCACAGTTTTAGTGAAAACAAGGGCTATGGTGCAAATCAAAAACAATGTTATACCGAGGCAATAAAAAAATATCCTGACATCATAATAATGATTCATCCCGACTACCAATATGATTCTCGCCTCATACCCCATGCAATAGGTTTTATCGAATCCGGCATATGTGATATTGTTATTGGTTGCAGAATACGGTCACGCGCTGAAGCCCTGCAAAGCGGCATGCCACGGTACAAGTACATTGCCAACAGATTTTTAACCTTCATAGAGAATCTGGTATTAGGACAGAATCTTGGTGATTTTCATTCCGGGTTTCGGGCCTATTCAAAGGAAGTTATACAGACAATTCCATATTTGAAAAACTCAGATGACTTTGTCTTTGACTCAGAGTTTCTCGCCCAGGCAGCGTATTTTGATTTTATAATAGGTGATATTCCTATCCCTTGCAGGTACTTTCCAGAGTCGTCTTCGATCAACTTTCCTCGCTCAATAAAATATGGATTTCAAACTCTGCTGGTGCTGATCAAATATATGCTCCATAAAACCCATCTTTGCAAATTCGACCTTTTTGTCCCAAGAGCAAAGAAATAAATGAAAGCGGGTTTTCCATCAATACCCGTTGGATTTTATTTCTTTTACAACTGTGTCAATGAGTCGTTCAAAAATGCCAAGGGCGGAGAGTTGGAGTCCGGAAAGCACGAGCAGTGCTCCGGTAAACACATATCCCCAGTGGTAACTTATATGTAAGGTGGTTAGATAATCGAAGAGTGGCCCGGTGTTGAGCATGATACCTAAAATGATGAGCACAGGTCCGGTAAACAGCATTTTTTTTACAGAGAATGTTGCCAAAAGAAACCGTTCAAGCCTTGTATAGACACGCTTATTACCGTTGAGTGAAGTAGCAATACGCTCTGCAACGATACCGATGGAGAGTAAAGTGAGACCACCAATAATAAGTGTATTAATTGTCAAAAGACGATATATACTGCTATCGGGAAGAATGTTATGGATAAACCTGGAATAGAGAGGTCCGATTCCATACAATACGGCAAGAAAAATAAGAAGAATCCCTGCTCTCCCGAAGAAATTCAAAGGACGATATGTCAGAGAAATCTCTGTAATAGCAAACAAAAAACGAAGACCATCTTTAAAAACACTGAGTTTTGATATTCCCTGACGTTCGTGGTAAGGCATTTCTATTTCCTTGAAAATGACAGTGTCTTTCAGCAAGGCCCGACAGGTCATAGCAGGTGTAAAATGAAGGCCATCCGGCAAAGGATAAAGCTCTTTTAACAGCGTTCTCCTGATAACACGCATACCGCTTGCCGTATCCTCAACCTTGCAACTGGAAAAAAAAGTCATGAGCTGCGCGTAAAAAAAGTTGCCAATCCGTCTGATAATCGGCATTTTGCTTTTTCTGTGCATCCGAGAACCGGTTAAAATATCTGCTGGAGTTTCAATGAGGACCTTGCACATCGAAGAAAAAAACCTTGGCTCACAGGTTCCATCACCATCAAGAAAACCGAGAAGATCACCAGTACTTATCTCGAAGCCATATTTAATTGCAGCGCCATATCCTTGGTTTGTCTCAAAGTTAACGAGAGTAATATCAGCAAATGATCCGGCAATTTCAGAAGTGCGATCGGTGCTGCCATCGTTTACAACGATAATCTCAACATGCTCAAGGCCTGTTTCGTGTTTAATATAGTCCCTAGCTGCCAGACACCGTGTAATCGTCGTGCCGATAGCATCCTCTTCATTAAAAGCAGGGATAACTATTGATAAACATTTGAGTTTTGACGAGAAAGTCATTTTCCGATATAGATGAGGAAGAGAAACAAACTAAGATCTCAGAACGAACAAACGAAAAATCTTTAAAAAATAACCTACTACGCAGCAATGTTACACGTTTTTCATGTCGCTCTCAAAGGAAAATGTTAGTTAGTGAATGAAAAACTGCGCAGAGTTTATGTTCTGAGATATTCTCCAATCATCTTGTGGTTTTTATCGACAATATCCAGTACGATGTCAAAGATGTTGCAAAGAAATTCACATAACTTCAAACGACTGAAATTAACTAGCGAGAAAATGGATCAAGAAAAGTATGACAATCTCCCTCCTTTCCCACCGAACACAGTTTGGGATGTTGAAGGGGGAAAAGCAGCCGGTGTCTATACGTGGTTTAAAGAAATCAATGAAGAGTTAGATAATGGTTGGGTTATTTCCGACAATACGAAAATGCTTATGCTGGGCGGCTATTCCTACCTTGGCCTGAACAAACACCCTGAAATCAGCCAGGCCGCAATCGATGCGATTCGTAAATTCGGAACAGGAATGAGCGGTTCAAGATTTCTTGCAGGTACAACAGAACTCCATTCGCAGCTTGAAAGAAAAATTGCAAAACTTCACAATAAAGAAGCGGCCATTGTCTATACCAGCGGCTATCTGACCAATATTTCTACTATTGCCTGTCTTCTACGCAAGAACGACTATATTATATGTGACAAAGTTAACCACGCCTCAATGATCGATGGCGGCAAATATTCTAACGCCAAGTTGATTCGTTACTCCCATAATGATCTAAACCGACTTAAAAATATACTCGCCGACATTCCCAACTCATCACGAAAACTGGTCATCATTGATGCCATCTTCAGCATGTCTGGAGAACCGGCTGATGTTCCCAATATTATCGCACTCTGTAAGAAATATAATGCATATCTCATGGTTGACGAATGCCACTCCATGTATGTTTTGGGTGAATGCGGTGGCGGCATTACTGAATATTTCAACATTCAACCTGATGATATTGATATCGTCATGGCAACCCTTTCCAAATCCATTCCGGCAGCGGGTGGTTACATCGCTTCTTCTGAAAAGATAATCAATTACCTGCGTCATGAATCCCGAGGTTTCATCTATTCCATTGCGCTGTCCACTGCGATGGCTGCCACCGCCCTCAAAGGACTGGAAGTCTTTGAAGCAGAGCGGAAGACACTGGTAAGCAAACTCAATAGCAATACAGAAATCTTCAAGGAAACACTCTCTGCCTTAGGCACCCCGATAGGCAACTCGGTTACTTCCATCGTTCCCATCCTCGTTGGTGATCCAATAAAAGCCGCTGTTGCTGCCAGAACATGCCATGAACATGGCCTTTATATTCATGCTGTTTTTCCACCTGTTGTTCCAACCGGAAAGGCAATTCTCAGAGCCTCAATCACCGCTGGTCACAAAAAAGAAGACCTTATTATGGCGGCAAAAACCATTGGCCATATAGTGGCTAAGTTGGAACATATGGAAATGCCGCAACTGTCCGGATACAACCTGTGATAAAAACAAAGAGTGGGAGTATGCCATGAGAATACTGCTTTTTGCAATGCCTGATACTGCCGATATTTTACAGACAATAGGCTGCATGCCCAACCTGGCCCTGGCGTCCCTGGCAGGATCAGTAGAAGGTCATGATGTCCATATTCTGGATCTATTACTGAAAAAACCGGCAGTGAAAAAAGCTATACATGATGCGATTACAACCTATGACCCAGAAGTTATTGGTTTAAGCGCCATGACTTTTCAATTTGACACCCTGCTTCGCATAGCCACGTACATAAAATCCGCGCATTCTGATATTAAAATTGTCATTGGTGGCTACCATGCAACCTTGATGTACAAAGAGATAACAGAAAACAACGACAAATCCCTCCCTGTTGATTTTCTTGTCCGAGGAGAAGGGGAAATAACATTTGGCGAATTAATTACCGAGCTAGAAAAGCCATCTCCTGATTTCCAAGCCATCAATGGCTTAAGTTTCCGCGACCATGATTTATGGATACACAACCCAGAAAGAGATCTTGCAGACCTCGCCTACCTGCCACTTCCAAACCGCACTTGCCGCCTGGATCATTCTTTTCACCTCCTCAACACCCCAGTGGACGTTCTTGAAACATCGAGAGGTTGTCCAAATAATTGCAAGTTCTGCTGCATCACCCAGATGTATGGTCACTCCTTCCGGCCTTTCCCCATCGATAGAGTTATAATGGATTTAAGAAACATCAAGGCCAACGGCACACGGTCGGTTTTCATCATTGATGATAACATTACCCACTCCATTGACCATTTCAAAAGCGTATGCAAGGCAATAATAAATAATAATCTTAATGATATTAAATACATAACTCAGGTAACTGCAGCCGGTATTGCCAATAACCCCGACCTTGTCCAACTGATGGACAAAGCCAACTTCCGGGTCATCTTCGTCGGCTTTGAATCCATGGACCCAAACGTACTCCAGTCAATGAAAAAACCAACCAACCCGAAAATCAATCAGCAGGCAGCAGTTCTCCTTCGAGAACACAATATGGCAATAGTAGCCGGCGCCATTGTTGGTTTTGCCGATGACACCAAAGAAACCATCAAAAAACAGTTACGACAGATTCGGAGTCTGATCCCAGATTCAATTTATTTGCAGTATATAACTCCTTACCCAAAGACCATCTTGCGCGAGGAAATGCTGGCAGCCGATCTGGTTGTCAACAAGGATGATTACTCACAATATGATGGTTTTACCTGCGTAGTTAGGACAAAATATCTCAGCCGGAATGAGCTCTACAAGATCAAGAAATTGGAATGCTTAAAACCCTATTTCGACATCAAAATGATTTGGAACAACTACTTCCTCCGTAACTGTCTCATAGCCTTTGCAATGCATGAACTGAAAACGATTGCAATGCTTGCTTATAATATTACCACTCTCAAACAGAGAAAAAATGATATTGATCTATAAACAATAAAGTTCGCTGAAAGGAAAGGCGATTGACACTCACCTGACAATATCTCCTTAGCCGATTTCTCAATCGGCAGGAGTACTTGGTGTTTCTGGTTTCCCAGAGGGAGAAAACAGCTTGGATCTTCCGGACAGCCATCCCGCTTCGATATACCACTTGGCGGTTTCTTTTATCCCCTGTGTCAGACTCCAGCATGGAAAGAAACCAAGTTCTTTAACAATTCTAGCATTGCTGCAAAGCCAACCTGCCTGCTTCATTTCTTGCCATTTATCAGGGTTAAAAAAGGAGGAAATGTCAGTAAATTGCGTGATAATTCCCCCTATCTGACAACCTGCATATAGGACGGCTTTGGCAATCGGAATCGATACCGCATTTTTATTCAGGCAATCCGCCAACGCCTTGTTCCAAATACTCCACGAATATTTCATCCCATCGTTTAAGAAAAATATCTTATTATTCGCCTCGGGCTTTTCTGCAGCGAGCAGAAGTGCCCTGATCAAATCCTGCACAAAGATGAAATTCACCGGCATATCCCGCAATCCGGGACGAGGAATAAGCCCCCACTGAGCTGCTTTGAACAATGAGAGCAAGGCCCTATCCCCGGGGCCATAGACAATAGATGGGCGAAGAATAACGACGGATCTCCTTTTGGATATCGAAAGGATCTCGTTTTCTGCAGCACGTTTCGACTCTCCATAGGCTGAAACGGGAAATGAATCCAGAGTTGACTCAGAAAAATCAGATCGTATCGATGGACCGGATGCCGCCTGACTGGAGATATAAATAAGCTTCTGGTGCGAAGGACCATGTTGCTCAACGATCCGCACCAGATTTCGTGTGGCTAGATAATTGCCATGGAAATAGTCCTCTCGCGAAGCGCCTTTTATTACTCCAGCACCATGAAAAACAACATCGCAATTTTGTAAATATCGGCCAATAAATTCAGGAGAAAGAAGATCATCTACAACTATTTCTCCCCCAGCGGCGCGCAGATGCTCACCCTTTTTTTCCGATCGTGCCAGACAAAAAACCTTATGCCCCAGCCCCAGCAATGCGGTGACCAGATTAGTCCCGATAAATCCTGTTGCACCTGTCACCAGTATTTTCATTGCTCACCATCCTGCTTGCTTCCCTCTTTTCCTTCTTTGGGACGAATGATTTTCACCACCTTTCCGCCGGCAGCAACTGTATAGGTAACTCCCGCCCAGGTAATTGAATCAGAAAACCAGGTACGACAATGACACCAACCCGCCATAACCATTGCAGCCAGGAGCGCGGGCAACCAGAAGACCAAGGATCCGGGTGCAGGATGTTGCAACCTGAATATGCTTGCCCCAACTGCCATTACAGTGAGGAAAACGATTGCGACAATTACCTCCCGGCGGGGAAAGAAGCCTCCGGCCCCTGTTGCAACAATTAAAATAGAGAAAAAAACCAGAAAGGAAAAGGCGATGGTTGCAAGTCCGGCAAAGAGCCAAAGCCGTGGAAAAAGAAATTTCAGATATGCCCACTGTCGTATCAGCCAGGACTCCCATGCCTGCCAAGAACAATCATCGACGACTGTCTGCAAATCCGCATCGGTTGGTATCGCAACCTTAATCTTCTTTTTCTGCAGGTGAGCCGCGAGTGTAACGTCATCAACTACTGTTGTGCCCCATAGTTCGGCAATGCCCTGTTGCTCAAAATCGATTTTCCTTATCGCAAGTGCACCACCCCATGGTTGACTAAAATAAGGAATTTTCCTCATCAGATATAGGGCCAAAACACAAACTGCCCGACCCGTAGAACAGATACATCCCTTTTCAGGGAAAACATGATGATATCCGGAAGAGACTACAATGAAAGGAGAAATTTCCAACGGATGAAGCAGTTGTGCCAACCATCGCGGATGAGCATAGTGGCCTGAATCACAAAACACCAGGACATCAATTGACGGGTCAGAGGCAAGGACGCCCTGGAGAAGATTATAATTCTTCTGGCTACAGGCGACCGCCTTTCCGGCATTGATGTGTCGCGCGCTTTTCTGTTCGGCAATTCGTTTCTTGATTACAGGTACTGCCTGGTCATGCTCATCCTGGGTTACAAAAATCACTGTATATGCCGGATAGTCCTGTTGCAGGAATGAACGAAAATTGGCTCCGAGATTCGCTGAAACACCTGCAACCGGCACAATCACAGTAGCTTTTAGCAATGCTTCAGAATCAGAATCCGAATCCAACCTTCCACTCCTTGTATCCAGTGCAGGCACACTCAAAGTTCCTTTTGGTAGATTCTATAGCGTTTATCAGGGGCAAGGCCACCTTCATTAAAGAGACGATTGATGGCTTCATTATCTTCAAGCGTCCACCCCATTTCGGTATATTCATATTTATCTGTTGCCCGGAGAACCTTCATTACGTGTTCAAGGGAAACAAGATGAAGACCAAACTGACGGTAGTTGTTTTTGACACCAAAGAGCAACCCGCGCAACCCCTTAATCTCCGACCGATAGAGGTATTTTTTAAACAGCGCAGATATACCCAGATTGCCGTTCAGACGTTTCAGGAAAGGATTTAAATCAGGAAGAAGGACCCCGATTCCAACGGGTTCACCGGAATAATAGATAAAAAAGGCCAAATCCGGTTCGATAAGAAAGAGAAGATCCTTCGCAAGTTCATCATCTTCCTGCTCTGTTGTCGGCACAAAGCCCCAGTTTTCCGCCCAGCATTCCTTGTAGATGTTACACAATAAGCGGATATCTTCCCGCTTCCATTTCTTGGGACACCGTATGGTTATGTCATTTTTATTACAGATCCTTTGCGAGAGTTCAAACATCCACTTCGGCACCTCATGGTCTCTGGTAAATCTATATGAAAACAGATCCTTCTCTTTTCGGTATCCGATACCATAGATCAAATCCAAATAATAAGCCGGATTGTAGGGCATCATCAAAGCAGGTTCCTTGGCAAATCCTTCTATCAACAAACCAACCTCATAATTGGTCGAAGGATTGAGAGGGCCTCGAATTGCACTCATACCTCTTTCCTTCACCCACCGCTCCGCTGCTGCAAATAATCCACAAGCCGTTTCATGATCCTGAAAACATTCAAAGAACCCCCACGCTCCAACTGTCTCGCTATGGTAGGCATTGCTATTCCCATCAATGATCGCTGCAATCCGCCCGACCACCTTGTTATCCCTCTCGGCCAGGAAGAATTCACCCTCCGAAAACTGCCAGAATGGATGCTTTTTCCGGTCAAGCAATTTGGCGACTGAAGATTTGATCGGAGGAATCCACAGCGGATCGTCTTTATAAATCGACCATGGAAGTTCTATGAATTTCTTCATATCCGATTTTCCCGTGACAGGACGAACAGTAAGCTGGTTGAAATTTTGGATCCTGTTTGGATATGACATGTTTTGATATTCCGAAAGTCGATGGCACCCTATCCTGAGGCTGTTACAGCAAGCCACAGGTGCCGTTTTTTATGAACCACAACAGATATCGTTTCCGGTGTCGCCACAGTGACCCTGAACATGCAGTGCCCATCCTGTAAACAAGAAAGTATTCGCACATCACGTGGATCGATGCAATGAAAGCCGGTTCCTCTGCTTTTCATTGCCGCCTCCTTGCAGGACCAGAGCAGAGCTGCGGCGTCTTCTTTTTTTGGACAGAAACTCAATGCAAGGTGTAAGTCGTCCTCCAGAAAAGCCCGATTGTATGGATAAGGGGCTAAAAAATTGTCCGAGGTCTCGACATCAATCCCCAGAGAATCGACCCCTGCAACAGCCGCCCAGAGTTCTTGTCCATTGTAACTAAATGATAGTGAAAGAGGCTCTTTATATTCCACTGCTAATCGAGGACATCCGTACTTATCGGTGGCAATCAGCTGCTTATTTTTATCGAAAAGGAGCTGAGGGGCAACATCTCTCAATAACCGCATAGCCAGGAAATTTTTGATTTCCCTGCTGTCTCCGGAAATTTTGATGGATGCGTAATAAATTGTAATTGGTTTCTTTGCCGATTCGGTACGCAAAATCATCCGGCTGATGTTCACTCCCAAAAAACCACCCATCATCAATCCAGCCAATTCATCCTCAAACCTTTGACCAGTAGAATAATTGTACCGTCATTCTTATACCCTTTGGCCACCCAGGTTGTGCCGATGGCATCTTCATCTTGTAGATTCCCTGTAAGAAACAGCCTTTCCCCGGCCGCGCATCCATTGAAAATGGTCATGGATTCAATTGCTGCCGGCACCATTATCCGCCGCCTCTGTTTATCCCTGATACCGGCATGAAAAGAGACAAGCTGCATCAGGCCTTCAAGTACATACACAGGATATTGATAGGATCCGTCCACAGGAGGCGAGAAATCATTCATCTCCGGATAGATCATCTCTCCGACAATTGCTCGTTCCAGATATTCCGAGATATTCTCAAGTACTCTGTAACGTCCATTCAGCCCGGAACATTCCTGATAATATTGGGTGACGTCGGCTTTGTTCATTACCGGCCTTGCGCTTTTTGAAAAGGTCCTGGTATCACCTGCAGATAATTGTAATTTTCCAAGGTCTTTCGTCATCACAACTCGGCCACTGAAGTAGGCGGTCTGACGCGGTTGTTCCTCGGTCTGCAACTGGGCCACCGGTCTCCCAAATGTAACATGACAAACGGCATTGCCGTTGATATCTTTTTCTGCCTGGCAAAATATATGCGCAACTACCTCTTGCCCGGCCGAACACTCAAACATCCGGCTAAATTGCACCTTCTCTACTTGTTGTACCTGCAGATCAGGGCAAAGCAGGCATGCTGCCTCAACAAATGTTTCAACAATCATTATTGCCGAAACGATAGGATGGGAAAGCCACTGAAACGGTCTATGATCATTCAACCAAAGATCCCTGGCTTCTGAAAAGACCCTTTCAACCTGCAGTGTCCCCCCGGCAAGATCGACAGAAAGCACCCGGTCAAGCAAGGGAAAGGTCCGGCAATCATACCAAGCATTACCTTGAAAAGGATCCACCTCCTCTATCACAACGAAGGGAACAACTGGTAATTGCCGCACCGGTACTACCGAGGTTTCTCCCTTTGGCCCAAACAATAATTCTTTATATATAATTTCAGATACCTCAGACACATCAAGGAAGGCATTCTCACCAATTTTAATTTTAATCAACTCTTTCAGATCCGGGTCTTCGGCCATCCCTAGGCCTTCAACAGGAGGCAGCCAGAAAGTCTTGACGGTCATCTGTGGATTCAACGTATGCAAAGCGGTTAGGTAAGAAGCCATGCTCCTATTGGCACAGCAGTAATTCGCCTGTCCACTATTGCCGGTAATTGCGGTTATTGATGAAAGTCCGACCAGGAATCGTATATTTCGGTCACAGGCCTCAACCAAATTGATAATCCCGGACAGCTTGGTTTCCAGAACTGTCTGAAAGTCAGAAAGGGTAAGTAATTGAATAAAACCATCTCTGAGGATCCCTGCTCCGTGCACAATGCCGTCTATCCGACCATACCGCGCTTTGACATCCTTAATCAGAGTTGATACTTGCGTTGTATCGGTAACATCACAAGATATATACTCTGCTTCAGCTCCGGCTGCCCGCAGAGCATCAAGTGTCGCCTGAATTTCGAGTTCCGGTTGTGCATCAAGATCATTTGTGTCTTCAATATCACCGGTGCGATGAGCCTGCGAACGACCGATAAGAACCATTCTGCAACCACATACTGCCAGCGCCCGGGCAACGAAGGAGGTTATCCCTCTTGCCCCGCCGGAAACCAGCACAACATCATTGTGACCAATCTGCAGCAACGGTTGTCCGCTGAATGGCAAAGGCTCATGGCACAGAGCATTGGTGAAGATCTTCTTTTCTTCACACACCATCTCTATCGGCAATATATCGGTATCTAAAGAAAAATTGAGACTTTCTGCAGCTCCGGCATTCATGCCATTTCGAAGACTTCGAAAAAGCATGCTCTGATATTCAATTTTTGCAGCGAGAAACATCCCTAAGATCCCTTCCGCCAGCAAATCGGCAATCATGCTATATTCAGGTTCCTTGGAAATGTGCAGGAAAAAATTTCTCCGGCTCGATTTGAGAAGAACCTGAAGCACAGCAAAAAGCCCGGTACAGAGGAAACTTACAGCGCTGGGCGACAGAATCCCTACGCTATTGAGATCGGTGAGAAGAACAACCCCGGCCAAGGAACTTGCATTTGCCAGATCTTTTACTGTTTGCTGTGCTCTTTCTGCCGCGAGGAGATTGATGGTTCCCGGTTGTTCCCAATCCGAGGAAACTTTGAGACAGGTCACAGAAAACCCATACCTCTTCTCAAAAATGTTGCCCGCGTCCAAAGCGAAGTCATCGGCACCAAGGGTAAGTATCAACACATGCCCACCGGGAGAAAGCACACCAGCCTGAGATGACATCGCAAACAATTCTTTACGGCGAAACACCCTTCTGCTTATGGGATAAGCTGTCTTGACAGAGCTTGTTTTTCTATGTGGTTCGGCAAATCCAGCACCCTTTAGCAGGTCAGGATCACGAGCTGGTGGGCTTGAGCCCTTACTATCGATGATTCTTGAAACACGTTTTGCAAAATCACTGATGGTGCGCACATCCATGAACTCTTCCAACTTGATGACAATGTTGAATACCTGCTCGGCGGTGTCCATAATAACCGGCAATCTACTGGAGCGAATGGAGAGATCCTGGCGAATATCCATATCCGGTGCAAGCTCGAATCGTTCATATCCTGTTGCCTCCATTATGATCGCCATGACCTTTTCAACAATCTCTTCATCTCGAGACAGATAAGTGTCGACCAACCCTGACTGTTTATCGACTATCTCTTTGCTGGAAACACACACAGATGGCGCAATGCCGACATGGGTCTTGATCTCTGATCTTCCAGATGGGAAATAATTATTCAACTCCTGTCGCTTAAAAGATGGATCAATTTCCTGCTGGATGGCTTTGACAATAGCCGGTTTGAGGTATTGTTCCACACCATCAAGGGCGAAGAGATTGATTTCTCTTTGAATAATTTCGTTGATGTTTGCCTCGTTTTTTGACAGGCTCCGCCGTCCTTCCTGGTGGCTCGTTTCTTCAAGTAAATCCAAATATTCAGGAGGTTCGGACAACACAATATGTCCTTTTGCAACGAGTGCCGCAACGGCCTTCCTGAAGCTCTCTGCCTCCTGTTTGGGATAACAGGTAGATATACCTTGGGCTTCCGGGACAATATCACTCAATAATCTGCACAGGGTATCCTGAGGGCCGATTTCCACAAAAAGTCTTGCCCCGAAATCGTTCCACATGGTGGTGACATTATTCCTCCAATGAACTGGAGATTCAAGATGAGAAAGGATAATCTCTCTTATCTTATCAGGATCGTCCGGGTACGAACAACGAGTAGCATTGGACATTACCGGCACACTGGGTGTTTTAAAATCAATCCCGGACAGAAAGTCGCCCAGTTCATCTCGAATAATCTGCATCAGAGGAGAATGGAAGGCCATACTGACAGGAAGTATCTGGCTCCGATACTTCAAGCCCTCCAGTTTTCTTTTGAAGCCCTCTATTTCCCTCGTTCCTCCGCCAATTACTACCTGATATTGAGAGTTGAAGTTGGTATAAAACAGGTTTGGCTCGGCGGCAATCAATTCATCGAGGATGCTCTCCGGGACATCAACAGCCAGCATTACACCTGGATCCGGGGCAATCTTGCCGGCCTTATCCATACATGCTGCCCGCTTGCTGATAATCCGGAAGCCATCCTCATAGGAAAAGCATCCTGCGGCTGTGAGCGCAGTAAGCTCGCCCATGCTGTGGCCGGCTAAAGCAACCGGTTGAATACCAACTGCTTGAAGCTGCTTGAAGATCGCATATTCCAGCACAAAGAGGCCGGGTTGCTGCCATATAGTTTTTCTGAGATTTTCCTCTTTCCCATGAAACAGTAAATCCAGGATATCAAAGTCGGCGAGTTCGGCAATCTTTTCCATCCAATGACGAATTGTCGAAAAGGTTTCGAACAGCTCAAGACCCATATGCCTGTACTGTGTGCCTTGCCCGGCAAACATCAGTGCAAGAGGAAAGTCCTCAGCAACATCTGAGATATAGATTCCCTCCCTGGCCAGTTTCTTCCGCTCCATAACAGGCAACCCATCTGTTGTAAGATGCCGTCTCAGTATTTTTCCAACCTGTTCCCCACTGCCATTTTTACCAATGGAACCAACCCGGTAATCCTTGCCATTTAGTAGTGTACAGAAATATTTCGTCCCAATTGCTTCAGAGGGAAGAGCACCTGTGTAGCTAGCTGACTCGACTGTATCTTTTTCCTTGGGATCGACCGTCCATTCAGCCTCTTCAAGCTGCACAATATAGTTTGCACCGCCAAAGCCGAAAGCATTGACCTGAAAGCGTCGTGGCCTCTCACTATTTTGAGGCCATCTCTCCGGACGTCTACAGACCTTGAATCCCCAGGATTCAAGATCGATTCGCGGATCAACCGTTTCATAATTAAGAGTTGGAGGAAAGAGACCTGCCCGCATCGCATAGACACCTCGGATGAGACTATTCAATCCCGAGGCACCCAGGGTGTGACCAATCTGCGATTTAAATGAGCTGAGAACAACCCCACCTCCCTTGGGGTACACCGCCTTCAGGGCCTTTACCTCTTCAATGTCTCCGGTTGGTGTCGCCGTGGCATGACACTCGACCATGTCAACCTGATCAGGGCCATAATCCGTGTCTCGAAAGGACGCATTGATTGCAAGTTGCTGTGTTTCGGCAACCGATTCGACCAAGCCCTTAATATTATTGCTGGCACCAATTCCTGAGATACATGCGTATATTTTCTTTTTTCGGGCAATGGCCGGCGATTTACGCTCTATCACGAGCATTGCTCCTCCTTCACCAAGAACCATTCCATCCCGATCCCGGTCGAACGGTCTGCAGGTTACAGGGGGGGCGCCATCATGAAACGTTTTTCCCGCAAGAGCGCCAAGCGCCGAGAATTCAAGATAGGAGCCGGGGCGAAGCAATTCTTCACAACCGCCGACAATTGCTGCGTCGAGCACGTTGTTCCTTATGAGTTGGATAGCGCTATAGAGCGCAACCAATCCGGTTGCACATGCTGCAGATACCGCATAGCTTGGCCCAGTAAAACCGTATTTATTACAAATAAAGCCACCTGCTGTGCAATTGAGTCGACCGACAAGGGTTGTATCATCAAAGGAGATTCTTCCAGCTTTGATAATCTTTTCTATTTCCGTCTTTTTTTCATGATCGAGATCAAGATCGTCTTGAATTGATTGAGCTATTTCATCGGCAGCCACAAAAATTGACAGGTCTTCAACCGTACTGCCGAATTCACCAGAATTTTGGGATATTATCACCCCGATTCTGTCTTTCGGCAGATCAGAAGACAGAATACCCGAATCATTAATGGCCTTTTGAGCAAGCCAGAGGGTTAATTTCGTCGAATCCGTCATGGTCTTGAAAACATGCGGTGCAACACCAAGATCCTTTCGAGATATATCAATTGAGAGAAATGCTCCCACTCCGCAATAGGTTTTTCCAGGAGAATTGGCAGATCTGGAAAAAAATCTGCGATGGTCCCATCGAGAGAGCGGCACACTGCTGACACCGCTCTTCATCTGGATGCAGGACTGCCAAATTTCCTCTGGAGTATTGCCAAGAGCGTTGATCATGGCTATTCCGGTTATTACAATCCTGTCTTTCATTCTTCTCTGTTGAGAAACAGCTGGAGCTGGATCATCGGATACGTGGTTATGCTTTTGCAAAATCGGCCTGGGTTCTCTCCTCGCTAATCCGGCATGAAAATCGGCAACGGATACTACCTGAGAAAGCATCCCTGCTACCACTCCGCTCATGAACTGTCCCTCTGTAAAACATTCCTGGTCAGACAACGGCGCACCGGTTATGGGATTCATGCTCCGCGCTGCTCGATAGAGACTGCCGACGCTTTCCACCTCAATGTTCTTTCGTGCGTTAGGGTTATTGGAACCAGATGCGGCATACTCCTTTTCAAGTTGTTGGAGTTTTTGTATCTTGGGTGTAACGAGAGATCGAACTTTCAGCCCCACCGACTCTCCAGTAATCGCGGTATCGCCTACGGCTGCATCAAGAACCAGTCTTTGATATAATTGTCCCAGCGCTCCTTTCGATATAATCTCAGTCGTTGCCAGATATGCCGTGCCCATTTGAACGGCATCGGCACCTAAAAGAACTGCTCGGAATAAAGACATATGACTGAATATCCCTCCCGCGACTATGAGTCTTTTGCGGGAATTATTCATTTCCGGATTTTTTCGCTTTACTTCCAGAATGGTCTGGGTCAGTGCCAGCAAGGAGAGCTCTCCTACATGACCGCCGGCCTCATATCCTTCACATACCACGTAGTTAATTCCGCGATTCCATGCCAATTGGACGAGATCAACATCAGATGTAACAAATATCGTTTGTATATTTTGGTTCTGAAGCTGGACTGCAAAAGAAGGATCACCGGCAGATATCACAACAAACGGAGGTGGATTTTTCATGATCCACGCGAGTTGCACATCGCGACAAGGGTTCTCGGCCAAGGTAATAACATTTATTGCATAGGGATATCCCTCCATCTCCTCGGACAGTATTGAATATTTTTCCTCGATCTGCGAGAGATTCTGCATACCGAAAGCGATGGTTGGGAGTCCGCCTCCCTTTGCAACAGACAACGCAAAGGCCGGAATATCTGTAATGCATGCCATCCCCCCCTGAATAAATGGATAGGCTATCCCCATTTCCTTTGTGATTTCACCTGAGAAAAATCTCTTCAGGGTATCAGGGGACTGGGCCACAAGACGGCTAATCTCTTTCGAGAAGCGACCTGTTGCCGTTATCATCTCAGCACCGAAGCGATCTTGAAAAGAACCGGCAAAAGCAGCCTCGATCCCGATGGCAATTATCTGTGTACCATCGAAATCACTTTTCAATGCATGGGTGGATCTGGATGAAAGAACACCTGCAATATGTTGCGTAGCGGTACCGCCTTCCATGTTTTCGTTACCGCCTATTTCCTTGAGGGTACGGCTGTTCCCTTTATTAAAGGCTCGGAAAAACAGTTTAGGGGAGATGGTGATAAGGTTGGAATGGTCGACACGCAGTTGGGAAATTTTTGAGGTGGCAATCGGATATTTCTTCAGGAAACTCTCTGAAAGCCAATGAAGACTTTCAAAGACCACACTTCGTATGCCGCTTACAAGAAATGCAGCTGTCGCCTCCGGTGTTGCAGCTCCCCCCCAGATATATACCGGCGGTTGAAATGAGTATTTAACAGCAAGTTCTTCTACCAGCGAAAGCAGTGTCAACACAGTTTCGGAACCTACAAACCCCGAAGACTCTGAGCCCTTGAGAGCTAACCCACAGTTTTTAATTGTATTCTTGAAAAAATAGCTGATGAACTCAATATCCCCAGTGACAATATTAAGCGTTGAGCATAATTCCAATCGTTTAACAAAGGTATCAAAGTCACAGGGCAGAAGTTCTTCAAAATACTCCAACCAGATGGTTCGAATTCTCCTTTTTTTAATGAACTCGCAGATTGATACATCCAAAAACTGCTCAAGAGAAATTTTTACATCAATATCGTGTATAAAATTGTCGGTATCCTGGAATTCAACTAGAGAACAATTTGATAAATCAACAACAACTTGTGCCAGACCCATCTTGTCGATATCCAGTGTCGCAGCGTTCAAATCAGACGGTTGCCAGACAAAACAAATTGCAGAAGAGTACCCGGGTAAAAACATTTCATAGCTCCAGGGAGAAAGAATTCAACCTAAGGATTTTCCATTTCACGATGGATCCTGAACATGCTCTATGTCACAGTATTTAATTGCTAATATTACCAACACATCGATAGCCTGTCTTTTACTGATCGAGAAGCAATGATTCCAGTGAGTTGTTCGAGAAATCAAATGCCCTTGTCATAGGTACTGCATTTTTTCATCAATTTCCATATATTATGCGATGCGACTCTTTTAATTGGCAGCTGACTCGTTGAAATTACAGATCTTCTTTGTCTTTACAAATATAAAAGTTTCAGAAAGAGAAGACCATAAAAAACAATGAAATAAATCCATCATATTGACACCTGCCATGACACCATTTTATTTGACAGGGAAAACCACTCAAGTATATTTACATCCTTCAAATTAATACAAACTCGTCAACCTTTCACCTGCAACACCATCGATTATAAGGTGAAGTATATGAATAAGCGCAGCACAGTTTCTGTGGGAACCATTTTAAAATCTTTTCGGGTTCTTGCCCCTCATCTCTGGATCACCCGCAAACTCCTCTCTCTGCAACTGGCGAAATGGCTCTTTCCTTTCCCAAATTTTCAGACCGCTGCAGGGAAAGCTGGAAAAATTCAACAAGTGAGTATCCGGATCACTGATATCTGCAACCTCCGCTGCCATACCTGCGGACAATGGGGGGACAACGGTTTCATGCATGGCCGCAACCTCCGGGAACAGCGACTGGCTGAAGTTACACCCAAGCGATATCTCGAAGTTTTTGATGATCTTGTCGCAGGCGGACACCGACCCAACATCTATATCTGGGGAGGTGAACCGATGCTCTACGGGGGAATATTGGAGGTTATCGAAGGAGCAACCCGATGTGGACTGCCTGTCTCAATTGCCAGCAACGGTCACTCATTGGCTGAAAGCGCCGATCAATTCACAAAGATCCCACTTTTCCTGCTGCAGGTTTCAATAGATGGTCATACCTCGAAAATTCATAACACTCTCAGACCATCGGCAGGTGAGGGAGACTCTTTTGCTGTTATCCAATCCGGGCTCCATGCAATGAAAGAGGCCAAACGGAAAAATCGTTCCAGCTTGCCTCTTGTTGCCTCTCTTACGGTAATTTCAAAACAGAATATCAACCACCTGGTGGATATTTTTCACACCTTCAAAAACTCTGTCGATATCTTTGTTTTTTATCTTTCCTGGTGGATCGATCCAATCCAAGCAAAAAAGCATGATGATGACTTTCGTGAACGATTCGGCTTTACTCCACAGCTGCATTGGGGCTGGGTGGGAAATTGGCGCCCGGAGGATTTTTCGCTGCTCTCTTCCCAACTCACAAAAGTACAAGACCTTGCAAAGTCCCTGTCAGCTCCGGCGGTAACCATTATCCCCGATATTACTTCACCGGAGAATCTCGAACGATACTATAGAGACCATTCCGCTAATTTCGGATTCGACCAATGTATCTCAATTTACCAAGCTGTCGAGTTGAACAGTAATGGCAACATGTCTCCTTGCCGTGACTACCACGATTATACAGTCGGCAACATCAAGGATGACTCCATTGTCGATTTATGGAATTGTGAGAAATATACCGGCTTTCGTCAAAGCCTGCGATTAAAAGGCCTTATGCCCGCCTGTAACCGATGTTGCGGGCTTATGGGATATTAGTCCCTTACTATTCATTCCTCACCAATTGCCACCATTATGTCTATCAGAGAAGCCTCCCCGAAAGATACCTCTCTTCTTGCAAAGCTCATCAGTGAAGCCAATAGGGACGTCGCTGTAAAGTTCGGGCTCAATGCCGACAACTGTCCCAAACATCCGTCGTTTTGCACCGATGCCTGGATTACAGCCGACCTTACTCGGGGTGAGCGCTATTTTATCCTGGATGACACTTCACTGCCGATTGGATGCGTAGCTTTCGAAAGCCCAAGCGCTGGTCTCGCCTACTTAAATCGGCTTTCCGTCTTGCCTGCCCATCGAAATCGCGGCGTCGGCACTCGCTTGGTGCAGCACATTTTCGCACTCGCCAAAGCCACTGCCATTGAAACCATCAGCATCGGAGTGATCGGCGAACATCTTGATCTGCAGCGCTGGTATCGAAAGCTCGGGTTCCAGGATGGAGAAAGCAAACACTTCCCACACTTGCCGTTCTCAGTAAAATACATGTTCTATACAGTTTACTGACTTCTTCTATATCTTAATCTTCAATTTTCTAATAAAAAAGTCTGTCGCTATACCAACTGCAAATGCCCATGCCATGTTTGGCACTGCCAAGGCAATTCCAGCAATGAGGAGCGCAACAAAATATTCCTCATTGGTCTTCAGGCTTCTTAACAGAGGGCAAAGTTCCAAACCGGCAAACACCAGGATAACCCCAAGAATAGACTGGGGAATTAATGCCAGCAGAGAATACCCAAACTCTCCGGGCGCCGAATCTATAATGTGCAGCCAAACCTCCGGTTCCATGGCACATGGGCACGGCCGGAAAGAAGCCAGCCGGCAGATTCATGATCCCCACAGAAAAGGCAAGTTTCACAGCCTTGGCCGTGGGCAGCTGAGTCAACTTGTTGATTTTCAGACCTTTCATTGATATCCAAGGACCCCTTTGCTGGATTGTTATTCATTATACACGCCCCCTCGCAGACACCTGCATTTAAAAAGATTTATCCTGTCACCTCAGAGAAGGTCGCAAGATACTTCTTCACGAAGCCGCTCGGCCTATAGCTGAGCTTTGCGTGACGGAGCCCTTCCTGCCCTAAATCCTGTTCCCGATTGAGGGTTACGTATGGATCTCCAATGATCGAGGCAAAGGCTTGATTGACAAATTGGTACAAACCTTTGTAGCGGTTCAGGGCCTTTTCGAAATGAATTACAAAACTGGTACCACAGGCCAATTCCTCACCCAGTGAGTAAGCTGCAGGCTCGCCGTCGGCATAATAGATGCCGCCGCAGAGTTGCAACTCTTCACTTTTTTCCAGAGCCTCCCGGGCAGCGATATAGTCACCGGGAGAGTCATGTTCTTCTCGCCATGCCTCGAGAATCTTCAAAGCATCGGGCATATACTCGTCAAGGAGGGGTCGACCTTCATAGTTATAATTATTGACAAAGGCCTTGATAAGATTTCTCTTTTTCTGAAATTTTCGTCCTGTTAATTCGGCCAGCTCCTGGCGAAGGTAGAGGTAATCAAAATTATCCCTGTCTTCAGGAACCTTAAATCCCATGCCTTCCAGCAGTACTTTTTGGGTCTCTGAGACACATTTCATTCTGGCGTGATCAGTCATCAAAGTGCAAAGTTGCGGTTTTTCAGGGAGTCCAAACGGCGACATGAAAAACCGCCGGTCTTCATCCTGACCCAAGATAACCAGCTTGCTGTCAGACAACCTGGAAATAGCATACTTATGTCCCTCCCTGAACAGATAAATATTTGCAAAGGTGAACTCGGAAATACCATCAGGAAGAGCTTTAAACATGGGATGTAAAAGTTGACGCATTGCCAAGGTCACGGCGATGGTACTTGGGTATTCCGGAATCATTTCCACCGACATCTCAGCAAGTGAAGGGATAGAGAGCATGGTCACACCTAAGAAAGGGGTTAAGGGCAGGAGATAACGGCGCTTCAATCAAGCATAAAGAACCGGCAGGACAAGGCAGCCGCAATCACCTCCCAGAAACTCTGTTTTTATGATATTATAAGCAAATGTATTTGATCTTAAGCGAAATGATACTGTCGCCCAAAATGAAAGTAAAAGTCTCAATAGGAAGCATTGTACAATATCGGCTACAATAATACATCGACAACCAACTGATCGCGACGGGAGGATAGCATGGCTTTCTGGAATTTACCTGCGCTGCAACTGCAACAATTTCGTCCGGGCATTATGAGCAAGGCTGAACATGGTGCCGACCTGACAATGGTATGCATGGAGATCGCTGCCGGAAAAGAAGATACCGGCCATGAACATCCCTTTGATCAATGCGGCGTCATCCTCTCGGGAGAAATAGAAATGTTTGTAGGTAAAGAGCGGAAAATGCTCTCCACCCATGAAAGCTATTTTATCCCCGCCGGTTTGCTCCATGGCTGGAAAACCTTTGATTCTTCTGTAAAATTACTGGATATTTCTTCATCCAAGCCATTGGGATAGTGCTCCAGAGACAGCTATCCGAAGAATTTCGCATGTAATCTGCACTTACGCTTAATTTCACGCAACCTTGATCAAAGCTCAACCCAAAGTGCAAACCTTTTGTCTTGACAAGGAAAAGATTGCGTGAGATATTACATGCAATCTTTTGCACGGTTTGATGTGATGTTGAGTACTCCTTAGATCGGTCTGTTGCTGCTGCCGACCTAATTGTTTTTTGGTTATATATGGCATTCGAATTGGATTCTGCCGACAACTGGGTAAATCCGACAAAAGGTTCGTAGGCAAATTGTTACACTAACCTGGAGGTATCAATGAAGAAACAGCTAACGATTACATTCATCGCAGCGGCGTTTGCCATGACTTTTGGCATGACTGCCGGGGCGGAAACCATTACTTTGCGTTTCGCCCATCAGAATCCAGACACTGGTCTCAGCACGAAAAACTGTGTTGAACCTTGGTTGAAGCAAATAGAAGCCGCCACCGGTGGCAAAGTCAAGATTCAGCCCTACTACGGAGAAACCCTCGCCAAAGGCAAGGATATGTGGAATGCCACAAAAACAGGCATTACCGACATTGGTTGGGCTTTCCATGGTTATTGGCCAAACATGACTCCAGTAACCGATGTCATCAGTCTTCCGGCCATGTCTTTTAAAACTGCCGAAAAAGGCAGTGAGGTCCTCTGGAAATTGTATGAAAAAACTCCCGAAATCCAGAAGGAGTTTAAAGATGTCAAAGTTCTTCTCTTTTATACAAGTCCGCCCTACACCTTGATCACCATTAATAAGCAGGTGAAGACTCTTGAAGACATGAAAGGCATGAAGCTCAGAATGACAGGTGGTCCGCCTACTGAAATGGTCAGCGCTCTTGGTGCCGTTCCGATGTTGATCCCCATGCCGGACAGCTATCTTTCCTTGCAGAAAGGAGTGATCGACGGCATGGGTGCACCCTGGGAAGCTGTGCACGTCTGGAGATTCTATGAGGTAGTGAAATACTACACCGAGGTACCGTTTCCAGCAGTATACTTCTCTATTATAATGAACAAAAACAAGTGGAATAGCCTGCCGAAGGATGTTCAGGATGCCATAATGAGTGTCGGTGGTGAAAAAGGCTCAAAATTCTGGGGTCAACATTTCTTTGACGATATGAAGTCCGAAGCGCTGAAAAAAGTTGAAGAGGCTGGACAAAGTGCCAACGTAATCGAGTTGTCGGCGGAGGAGCGCCAGAAGTGGATTGATGTCGGCGCAAAACCGATATGGGACAACTGGGTAAGCGCCAGAGAGAAACAAGGTATTACCAATGCCCGGCAAATTCTCGAGACCACTCTTGAACTGGGCAAATAAAGGGCATTAAAAATCAAAAATGGGTGACAGCCCGGAAGGGGACCAAAGTCGCCCATTTTTGGTGGCATTTTTCACAAGAGCATCTGCCAATACCATCCACCGCATCCCCACAAGGGGATAAGTACTATGTATATCGGTTGCTCATTGTAGACATCCTCGCCACACCCGTTGTTTATCATTTGCCGACACTACATTCCCTCTATCCGTATTAACCGCAGTCCTCCGGATTTTCCGGCATTTCAGGAGAAAGGATTTATGCATTCCACTGGAATCGAGAAGTTCATCGAAACTATCGCCAGCTGCTTGTCGGCTCTCGCCGGTGCAGCTTTGGCAATCATGATGTTCCTCATGGCGGTTGATGTTATTTGCCGCTATATCTTCAATTCTCCCATCCCGGGAGCTCTGGAATTAATAGAGTACTTGATGGCGATCACTGTTCCTCTCAGCATTGCATACTGTGCTGCACAACACTCACACGTAAGCGTGGAAATGGTCGTCGAGCGATTGCCCCAACCAATTCAACTTGGCCTTAAAATCATCATCACAATTTTTAGCTTAATTTTTATTGGCGTCGTGGACTGGCAGAGCATTTACAATGTCGTGGATAGCTACGATTCGAACATCACCTCAGCGGTTCTACAAATTCCGGCTTACCCCTTTACTGTGCCTGTGGCAATCGGTATGTCGTTTTATGCCATATTTATGCTTTTACAGCTGATCAAGAAAAATCGAAGGAGCTAAAGTCATGAGCCCCACTGAAGTCGGGTTTTTAGGAATTGTAGTGCTTCTCATACTGTTGTTGACACGAATGCACATCGGCGTCGCCATGGGTTTGGTGGGTTTTTCCGGATTTGCCTATGTTGCCGGCTGGGAACCAGCTCTTGGGGTTCTGAGGACGGTGCCCTACACTACCTTTGCCAGTGATTCGCTGAGCGTTATCCCGCTCTTTATTCTCATGGGCTCCTTCGCTTTTATGTCTGGGATGAGTGAGGATCTGTACTTGGCGGTACATACGATTTTCGGAAATTTGCGCGGTGGTCTGGCCATGGCGACAGTGGCTGCCTGCGCTTGTTTTGCAGCAATCAGCGGCTCAAGTCTGGCAACTGCGGCAACACTTGGCAAGGTAGCCATGCCGGAAATGAGGAAATACAAATACGACGATGCCCTGGCCACCGGTGCCATCGCCGCCGGAGGTTGCATCGGTATTCTCATACCCCCCAGCGTCATTCTCCTTATTTATGGTATCCTGACGGAACAATCGATCGGCAAACTCTTTATGGCCGGAATGATCCCTGGCGTCCTTCAGGCAGTCGTTTATATCGCTACCATTTGGTTGATAGTGCGACGCAACCCTGCCCTGGGCCCCCCGGGGCCACAGGCAAATCCCAAGGAGAAATTCGTTTCGTTTTTACGCACATGGGACGTCATTGCCTTGTTTGTAATGGTTATAGGTGGGCTCTATATGGGGATTTTCACCCCCACAGAAGCTGCAGGTGTGGGAGCTTTCGGCGCATTCTGCTTCGCCATTGTGCGGGGCAAGATGAACTGGCTTAATTTCAAGACAAGCCTTGCGTCCACAGTATCGACGACCGGTATGTTGTTTATTATCGTCCTTGGAGCCATGATTCTCGGTTACTTCTTTTCGGTAACACGCCTGCCCGTAGAATTTGCCACATACGTTTCATCGCTGCCGGTCAACCGCTATGTGGTCTTGCTTTTTATCATCCTTGTATATTTGATTCTTGGCTGTCTCATGGATTCCCTGGCCATCGTGTTGTTGACAGTACCGGTATTTTTTCCGCTCATTCTCAAGCTCCAATTCGATCCCATCTGGTTTGGAATCATCGTCACAAAAGTTACAGAAATGGGCATGATCTCACCGCCTGTCGGCATGAACGTCTATGTCATCCATGGCATCACCAAGGTTCCCATGCCCACAATATTCCGCGGTGTCCTGCCGTTTTTAGTCTCTGATGTTTTGCAAATTATTCTCTTGGTGGCAATCCCGGAAATTTCCTTATTCCTGCCCAATATGATGTCTTGAGATGATCTGTGGGTAAAGGAGTAAACCCGACAACAATCCGGCAAACGAATAATCCCCGACAAACCTCGCTTATTGAGAGTGAAGCTTGTCGGGGGATTCTCTTCTAAGGATTAAATGCAGTTCGCTAGCGATAGTAGAGGCTTGGACTCCCCATAGTGAGCAGAGCCTTATGCAGGTTCCTTCTGAATTCTCTGCGATCCCAAATCCCCTGAATATGCCCGCGTTTCAGGGCATTGCGTGCCGAATGATAGTCCGGAGGAATGTCTGCACCGGTGGTTTCCCGAATGACACGGGGACCGGCAAATCCTACCCGACTCGATCTTATGGCGAACTGATAGGGCGAACAGCCGAGAAAGGAGGCCACCGGTCCGGCATAGGAATTATTGTCGTAGACCACAAGATAGAGGCCACCGGCGTCGATATATTCCCGAACCGCCATGGTGCACTTAGGCATCTGAATAACCCCGAGCGTTCCTTCCTGAATGCGAATCCCTCCTGTCGTATGAATATATGCCAACAGCGGACGCTTCTTGCGCTGGGCCAGAGCACAGGCCTGAACAAACTTTTCCCCTTCCGCTGAACCAACTGTGCCATTACGGAAATCGGAATAGAGCATGGCGACAATAACATGAATGCCGTTGACCCTGGCGTGAAAGGTCATATTGCCGGAACGCCATCCGGTTTTATCCTTTGAGCGTTGGAGCCGCTCGGTAAAACCGGTATAGTTTTGTGGATTGCCAGCACTGATTTCGGTATTGAAATGTTTGATCGAACCGGGGTCAAAAATATTTTTCAGATACCAGGTGTGCTCTAAGGGGAAATGATGACCACAGGTCTCACAGACTCCGGCAAATTCACCATAGAGATCGGGGATCCACAGATCCTTGCAACCGTATTTATCGGCGTTGGGGCAGGATATGGTGCGGTCCTCGTTGGCCAAGGGACTGGTATAGGTGTCGGTGAGCTCAAGCGGATCGACCCTCGATGGCTGGGAATCCTGCTGGCTGCTGCCGCCTGTATAAGTTATGAGACGTTGCGGTTTGTCTTTTTTCTTCTTGCCCCACAAATCCATAATGGCGGCTATCGGTTCAGTAAGCCTTCTGATCATTACCGACCCTTCCCCCGACACATCGTTCAAGACCTTCCGCACCTGGCGCTTATGGTTTTTCATGATATCGTAGCGCAGGGTGTAATAGACCTTTTCCGTTTTCACCTTGGCCAGATTGAAGAGTCCCTCTTCCGCCTCGGCCGTGCCGAGAAAACCGTTCCTGCCGAGATCAAGATACTTCTTTGAGCGCTGGGTTAGGAGTTTGTCAATTTCGACCCGGTTCAAATCCCAGGGCAATTCGAGTTGCGTTTCTTCGGTAGCCGGCTGATGTTTTTTCCTGCGGATCTCATAGGTTCGCAGGGCGCTGAAACTCTTGGCAGAGAGCACCACCTTATCGGTGGCCCTGAGCATTTCCGCACGGAGCTTGGCGAAAAAGGTGAAATCGTCCCTTCTCGCGCCCAACATCGGTTCATAGATGATTCGATCTATGGTTCCCTTTTCCAGATTATCCTTAGCGGTCAATTTCAATCGATCGGCACAAACCTCAACCAATTCTCTCGGCACCTTTGATCCCTCGCCGATCTTTCCTTCGATCGCCGCCGCACCCTCGGGAGAAATGACCGAGTAATAGCCGTGTGAGGTCATCATCCGATAATCGGAAAGGCCTATGGCCTCAGCCCCACCCGAGCCGCCCTCGGAGATCATCGAGATCATCGGTACCCTGAGTTTGGTCATGGCGTAGATGTTTCTGGCAATCTGCTGGGCCGCACCGGACCCTTCTTCAACCGGATACGATCCGGGGGTAAAAATATAGAAGTGTATGGGAATACCCTCGGTTTCCGCAACCTGCATGTAGCGCAAGGCCTTTTCATTGCCCTGCGGTCGACAAGAACCACCATTGCGAAATTCCTCGCCGTGGCCGGTTTCCTGACCAATGACCATAACCGAGGAGGTGTAGGGTTTGTTCTTCAGTCTTCTGGTAATAGTGGCCTTGGCACAGATCATCGCCGGATCGACGTTGGCATCCCCTTCGCCACCCAGTTCGGTGTAATCCTCGTAGACATTTTCGAGGATGTCTTTCAAACTGAAGCGCTGAATGCTCCGGACAATTCTCACCCGTTCCATGGGCGTGAGATTTTCTTCCGCCCTTTCTTCGAGAAAACTGATGGACTCGTCGAGTTTGCGAATCTCCCCTTGAAAGCTCTCCTCGCTATGGTCGTAGATGGTCTGCTTGAGATCGTCACAGTTCTTTTTGAAACCGTCGAGATTACCCCAGTTCGAATAATCTTTGATCTGCAGCAGGTAATTGATCCGTTCTTCGATTTTCAGAAGCTGCTTTTGTAATTCTTTCATATAATTTCATAACGACTCCTAAAATGCCAGGAGGCGATCCAGATTATTTTTCAGGTAAGTAAGATTGGTTATAATTGGGTTGTTGTTTGAATCGCTGCCACCAATGACCGTCTCATCGAGAAACTGTACAGCACGATTCTTCGCTTCGTCGACCGAATCACCCCAGACCAGGGCCAAGGCCAGATTTGGATCAAAGTCGCTTGGAATCGGATAGGGCCGGTCAAATGGCACATGGGTATATACCACTGACCACGGGTGCATCGGGAATTTGAACTCACTGATCGTGCCGATCCACGGAGCAAAACCTCGCCGGGTATCTTCGGCGACAATGCGCAGCTCAATAGCGGCGCCTTTAAATTTAACTGCATTCTGCTTGTAGCCAAGCCGATCACCAAGGCCCAAACGAATTTGTTCACGAATCAGGTTTGGTTGCTGCCCATTGATATAACTGATTCGCGCAGATATATCATTTTCTACTTGAATACGAGTATTTACTTCAAGGAGATAGGGTTGACCTGACCGGCTGACGATCCATTCCCAGGTACCGACATTATCATATTTTACGTGGTTGGCAAGCTTCAGTGAATACTGAACAATCTGATCGAGGACCTTTTTTTCGTTAAATTCATATTCGAAAGCCGATTTGTGAAAGCCGGGAGCCGCTTCCACCCGTTTTTGCCGCCCGGTCGACTGGATGGTACAGTTTCGTGAACTGAAATGGATACGTTCACCGTATTTGGAACAGACCAGCTGGACTTCCAGATGGTTATAATCGCGCAGGCACTGTTCGATGAGCACGCCGCCATCGCCGAACTGGCGTTTGGCATAATTTTGCAGTTGTCGGTAAATACGCCGAAACCGCTCGATCTCAGTGACCTCTTCAATGCCCATACCGCCGCCGCCGGCAGCCGCTTTGACCAGAATGGAGGGTTGTTCAACGCCGTTTTGCCGTTGGTTTTCAAGAAGCTGGGCGGCAATTTCTTCCGCTTCCATCTCGTTGTAAATCGGCGCGTCCGTTCCCGGTATAGTGGGAATTCCCAGTTCGTTGGCCACCCTTTTGGTATTTATCTTGTCTCCAAGATCACGGATAACCTCCCAATTTGGACCGATGAAAGTAAGGGGTCGATCACGTTTCGTCGCTCGTCTGGCAAAACGGAAATCTTCAGAGAAAAACCCATACCCCGGATGGATGGCTGTGCATGCGGTATGATCGGCTACCGCAAAGATGTCGTTCGGTTCGGTGTAACTGGTAATCCGCCAGGCATTCTGCCCTGGCCCGGCGGTTATATTTTGCCGGACATGTTCCGAATCTTTATCGGCTTCGGTATAGACAACGACATAACTCAGACCAAGATCCTTGCAGGCATTCATGATCCGCATGGCAATTTCGCCGCGATTGGCGATGAGTACCTTTCCTTCCAATCTTTTCCTCGCTCTATCTTATATTGATGATATTTTATCCTACACGTCAGGCCGGACTTTACTACCATAAAGGCAAGCAAAAGTACAGCGGTCCGTGGTCTGTTATCGGGGTCGGGGAATACCGGTTTCCCTCGATAAGCGGATGAGCCCCACTATAGTCATGCACTGCCGAATAGAAAAGAAAAATCATCAGCGCTGCTCCTTTGACCTCAATTAATGATATTATTTCAAAAGGATAAGCAATTGCCACTACCCTGTTTTCCAGCTTTTCTCCGGTCATATAGCGAAAGAATTCCCAAGAGATGATTGATTTTTCCGGCCAGGATGTTATTTATTTAAGAGGAATTTTTTTGAACCGTTGCAGATGTAAACCACCATCATCCCGATAAACGGGATATAAGCCACAGCAATTGCATAGCCAATTATCACAAGGCTGCTAACCAACCCACACGATGAGCGAAGACAATACTAGTGACGTTCAGGAATCCGTCCAAGAAAACGGCGTCCTGAAAAGGCTGAGATCCCTGTTATCTTTCACTAAACCTGGCACCAAGGAAGACCTTGATCACGAGATCCAGGAACTTCTCGAAGAAGGCGAAGAACATGGTCTCATTTCACCCCTCGAAGAGAAGATGATCAATTCCATCCTCGATTTCCGAGAAACCTACGCCTCGGAAATCATGACTCCGGCAGCGGAGGTGGTATCTTTTAATGAAGCCAGGCCAATGTCGGAACTCATCGATACTGTTATAGAGAGCGGCTTTACCCGTATCCCGGTGTATCGGGAAAACCCCGACCATGTAATCGGCGCAATTCATGCCAAGGACCTGCTCAGAATATGTGCCCACCCGGATGCCGGACCGGTCAATCTGGAAAGCTACCTGCGGCCTGTCTACTTTATTCCCGAATCTAAGCCGATTGTCGACCTATGGCGAGAGTTCCAGAAACGTAAAGTGCACATGGCCATGATCATCGACGAATTTGGCACAGTTCGCGGCCTTATTACCTTAGAAGATATTCTCGAAGAAATTGTCGGCGAAATTGACGATGAATACGATGACGACGAAAAACTCATCGAAATTATTGACGAACAGACGATTCAGGTTCATGCCCGAGTCGATATCGAAATTATTGAAGAACATTTCAAGGTAACATTACCTGAAGGCACCTACGAATCGGTCGGCGGCCTGATTATCCATACCCTCGGACGACTGGCGATAGTTGGTGATATTGTCGACATCAATGGTTTACGCTTTGAGACGAAAAGTGCCGATGCCCGACAACTGAAGATGGTCCGCATCAGCAAAATTTCTGAGGCCCGGGAGAAAAAGTGACATCTTTTCTCCACCACCGCTATTTTCTGTCAATTCTGACCGGCCTGGGTCTGTGGCTTGCTTTTCCCGGCGGCGGAGAAGTCCGGCCGTTGTTGTTTCCGGCTCTCTGCCCTTTACTGTTTAGTATTAGGGGTAGCAACTCCAAACAGGCGGCATTTTGCGGACTCATCGCCGGTCTCACTCATTTCCTCCTGCTTTTATACTGGATAGTCATTGTTCTCGGTAAATACGGCGGCCTGCCCTGGTATTTCTCCGTTCCGGCATTACTGCTGCTGGCACTCTATATGAGCCTTTATTTTTGCTTGTTTGCTATGCTCGCCCAGGCCCTCCTCACCACTTTCCCGGCCTTCACTACCCTCTGGCTCCTGCCCGCTCTGTGGGTAGGGCTTGACTGGCTACGGGGCGTGCTGTTCACCGGTTTTCCCTGGATGGATCTCGGCTACGCCCTCTATAAGATACCGGTGCTTATCCAGATAGCCGATCTTGTCGGCCATCATGGAGTGACGTATCTGATCGTCTTTATCAACACCCTGTTGTTTCTTCTTGTCGGGGTCTGGCCGTCGAAGCGAAAGCTTCTGCTCCTCCTGTTCCCCGCCTGCGTGCTCACATGCGCTGTCGGAGTATACTCGCAACAACGCCTCGCCGAGATAAGCACGCAACAAACATCTGTTACAATTCCACGACTTACCATCGGCATAGTCCAGGGTAATATCGACCAGAGCATCAAATGGTCACCGTCGCAACAGACGGCAACAATGCAAACCTATCAGAGCTTAAGCGATTCACTCATGGCTTCCCGGCCTCCATCCCTCATCGTCTGGCCGGAGACGGCACTGCCCTTTTATCCGCTGTCGGGCGATCATATGGAGCCGCTCAAAAAACTGGTTGAGGGCCGGAATCTCGCCCTTCTGACCGGTGCTCCCTGGTATGAGATACTCGACCACAAGGCGAAAAAAGTGCAATATTTCAATAGCGCCCTGCTTCTCCACCCGGATGGCGAGTTCCATGGCAAATATTACAAAACGCACCTCGTACCCTTTGGCGAGTATGTTCCGTTGAAACAATTCCTGCCGTTTCTCGCCCCCCTGGTCGAGGCGGTCGGCGATTTCAGTGCCGGTACGATCGAACAACCCCTTCGCTGGAAAGACGCCAGGGCTGGAATACTCATCTGTTTTGAATCGGTCTTCCCGGAATTTTCCCGGCAATGGGTTAAAGCAGGCGCAAATGTTCTGATAAATTTGACCAACGATGCCTGGTATGGTAAATCGAGTGCCCCGTATCATAGCCTTGCCATGGCGGTGTTTCGCGCTGTTGAAACCAGGCGTAGTCTGATCCGTTCCGCCAACACCGGCATTTCCGCTTTTGTCAGCCCATCCGGGACAATTGACCTGCAATCGGAAATTTTTGTCCCCTGGGCCGCAGCAAGGGAGGTAGCTCTGATGCCGGGTGAAACATTCTGGGTGCGATACGGTTATCTTTTTGCGCCCGCTTGTTTGCTTATCAGCCTTCTAGGCAGTTGTCTTGCTTTGAGGGTTCGACAGCAACGGAAAGCCTGATCTTATTGACCACAAACAGTTATTCAATTGTCGTGGCTAGCATCCTCCCAACTCGGACAATGCCACCCGACACTTCACTCTCAACCCCCGATAAACGGGATAAAACGCCCTTGAGGGTAAATTCTTTCAAGGCATCTGAAAGAATTTTCTCGGGGCCTCAAAAGCTCTAAGGTTAAAATTATGGCTACAGAAATTGGTGTTGCAGTGTCCAAACAAAAACTCGGAGATCTTAAGGTTCGTCTACTCGCTCTCAAGGAGCATCTTTGACTTAGAAAGAAAAAAAGAAAAACTCGAAGCTTTGGAGAGGCAGACCCTGGCTCCGGGTTTCTGGAATGATGCCGATATCGCCACTGTAACCCAGAAAGAACACGGCCAGTTGCAAGAAATCATCCAAGGCTGGGAAGCACGCTGGAAACAGGTGGAGGACACCGAACTTTTCCTGGAAATGGTCACGGAGGATAAAGATGCCGAGTTGGAGCTTGAGATCGCCAACACCATAGAGACCATAGCAGAGAGCCTGGCCCAGGCTGAACTGGAATGCATGTTCAATGGTGAACATGACCACAACAATGCCATAATTGCCATCCATGCCGGTGCCGGCGGTACCGAGGCCCAGGACTGGGTGGCCATCCTTATGCGCATGTATCTGCGCTGGGGAGAAATTCGTGGCTTTAAAACCGATATCCTTGATTACCTGGCAGGTGATGAGGCTGGGACGAAAAGCGTTGCCATCATGTTCAAGGGGCGCTCGGCATACGGCCTTCTCCGTTCGGAACTTGGCATTCATCGACTGGTCCGGATCTCGCCCTTCGATGCCAGCGGCAGACGCCATACTTCGTTTGCCTCGGTGATGGTCCTGCCGGAGCTTGACGATTCGATCAAGGTGGAAATTGACGACAAGGATCTGCGCATCGATACCTACCGCTCAAGCGGTGCAGGCGGACAGCATGTCAACAAAACCGACTCGGCCATCCGTATCACCCATCTCCCGACGGGAATCGTTGTCCAGTGCCAGAACGAACGATCACAGCATTCCAATAAAGACACAGCCATGAAAATGCTCACCGCCCAGCTTTACGAATTGGAAAAGCAAAAAAATGCCGACCGACAGGAAGGCTTGGCCGGAGATAAGAAGGGCATTTCCTGGGGGAGCCAGATCCGCTCCTATGTCCTGCAACCCTATCGTCTCATCAAGGATCATCGTACAGACCACGAAACCGGCAACGTCGAAGCGGTACTTGACGGCAATCTTGACCCCTTTATCAAAGCCTATCTGCTCTTGGGCAAGTAAAGAAATCAAGAGATAAACATAAGAAAGGAGGCGGACTGCCTTCGTTCATCGTCAATAAATAAGGGCCGATTCGCAAACGAATCGGCCCTTATTTATGGATTAATCCGAGGTCTCTCTTAGAGAAGTTCGGTAATCGGGGTATAGCTCAGGCCGAAGGCCTCGGCAACCGCCTGATAGGTCACCTTGCCGTTAATAATATTGACACCACGGGCAATCTCGACGTTATCCTGACAGGCCTTCTTCCAGCCCTTGTCGGCGATCTGCACGGCATAGGGCAGAGTTGCGTTGGTCAGCGCCAGAGTAGAGGTCTTGGCGACCGCTCCCGGCATGTTGGCTACGCAGTAATGGACTACGCCATCGACGGTATACACAGGATTATCGTGGGAAGTCGCCTTTGAAGTCTCAAAGCAGCCACCTTGATCAATGGCCACATCGACCATGACCGAACCCTCTTTCATTCCCTTCAGCATTTCTCTGGTGACCAATTTTGGTGCTTTGGCACCGGGGATGAGAACCGCACCGATCACCAAATCAGCCTGCTTCAACAATTCACGCAGCTTCGGAATGCTACTCATGATCGGGAAACAATTGCTTGGCATGACTTCCCGGAGATAACGCAAGCGATCGAGATTGGTATCGAGCAGATATACCTTGGCACCAAGGCCGCAGGCCATGAGCGCGGCATTGATGCCGACCACGCCTCCGCCGATAACCACAACGGTGCCGGGCTCAACGCCAGGCACGCCGCCAAGGAGAATGCCCCGGCCACCTTTGGTCATCTGCAGGTAGCTGGCACCCTCCTGGGCCGCCATTCTCCCGGCTACTTCGCTCATCGGGGTAAGAAGAGGCAGAGAACCGTCCGCTTTCTGGATTGTCTCATAGGCGATATTAACCGACCCGGCTTTTATTAAAGCCTGAGTCTGCTGTTCGTCGGCCGCCAGATGAAGATAGGTGAAAACAATCTGACCCTTACGAATAAGACCATATTCTTGTGGCTGCGGTTCTTTAACATGCATAACCATGTCTGATTTGGCAAAGACTTCAGCGGCCGTAGCAACAAGAGTGGCTCCGGCCTCTACGTACTCCTCGTCACTGAAGCCGCTGCCCTTACCGGCATTGGTTTCGACAAGAACCTGATGTTTGTGATGAACCATGACCTCGACACCGGCGGGGGTCATACACACTCTGTTTTCAGCAATTTTGATTTCCTTAAGAATTCCGACGATCATTGTTGTCTCCTGTGTTGAGCGGTTAACCCCTTGAAAAAATTCTGGGCCATTATTGTACAGATTTTTCGCGAAGGATTTTATCCCGTTTATCGGGATGAGTTTGGTTTTCCAGCTTGCGAAGCCTACGGGGAGGAAGCCCGAAGGGAGTGCAAGAAAGAAAAATCATTGTAGATCAAAGTATATAAGGCACTTTCAGGTTGTAGCCTTTGTAAACAATAAAACTTTCGACCGTCTGCACGTCTTCGATGCGAGCCACCTGCTCGGTGATAAATTCCAGCAGGCTATACCCTGGGCCCAAAAGTACCTGGAGAATAATATCATACCTGCCGGTCACTATCGCCGCCGAAACCACACCGCGTAGACAACTGAACTCCTCGGCTTTCTTTTGCAGCTCCATGTTTTTCAACTTAACGCCCAGATAAAGGAGATTGTGACCACTCAGGACATCAACCTGAACCGTCCCGGAAAATTTAAGTACTCCCTCATCGATCAGCTTGTTAACCCGACTGCGAATAGTGTTCTCGGTGATCGACAATTCGTCGGCTATAAGCTTGAAGGATTTTCTTCCATCTTTCAAATGCCTAAGAATCTGGATGTTGGTGTCGTCTATGTCCATTTTGGTGCGCAACCGTGTCGGGATATATCATTGCTGGATTATTTTAGCTATTACAAATTATTTTAACGATTAATTTAGTATTAGTCAAATTTATTTGGAATATATTTCGCATTTCATCATTTTTCGTCATTTTGCATTTTTATCAAAGTAACAATGAAAAACGGCATAGCTCACTTTTCTTCGTCGGCAAGGCACACGGCCGGCAACATCTGATTGCTCCAGAAGATATTGGTATTAAAGAGAAATTTATTAAAGGAGATTTAATCGGACAGGTCGAAAGAGACAGAGAAAATTCAGGCGGTAAGCGGCAGGGTAATCGTGACCTCAAGCCCATGCGGATGACCGGCGTTTTTCACCACCACCGTGCCGCCATGGGCCTTCACCGCCTGCATGGCGATAGCGAGGCCAATGCCGACTCCGCCGCTTCCCCGCTCTCTGGCCTTGGCCACCCGGTAGAAAGGCTCAAAAAGATGGGCGAGATCTTTCTCGGGCACACCCGGTCCGTAGTCACTTATCGAGATCAGGGCCTTCCCTTCCCGAATGGCAAGTACAATTTCTACCTGGGTATCGGGAGCAGTGTATCTGGCGGCGTTGCGGACGATGTTTTCTATTGCCCGCAACAAAAGTTCGCGGGACCCGGCGACAGTTACCTCCGCCACGGCGACAAGGGCAACTCCTCGGCTGGACAGGGATGCCTCGAAATCGGCATCGGCGGCTACCTCGCGGAGCAATGCGGCGAGATCCACATGTTCCGTAATCATTGGCCCGACCCCGCTCTCCAATCGGCTGAGAATAAGCAGGTGACCGATGAGTTGATTGAGTCGATCGGCCTCCTGGCCGATTTTGGCAAGGGCGCTGTCATGTTCGCCGTCGAGTCTTTTCTTGGCGAGTTCCAAGGCGACGTTCAGGCGGGCGAGCGGTGAGCGGAGTTCGTGGGAGATGTCGCGGAGAAGACGCTTCTGTGAATTTATCACCGTTTCCGTGCGATCTACCATGACATCGAAATCCCGCCCCAGGTCAGCTATTTCATTTCCGGCCTGACCGAGGCTATTGCCGACCCTGGCGGAGTAGTCGCCTCCGGTAATCTGCTGGGCAATCTTCTGCAGCCTTCTGATCGGGATGACAAGTGATCTGGCCAGGAGATAGCAAACGACCGATACCATGATCATCATTATGACCGTCCTAATAACCTCGCCAGGACCAAAAAATGGTGGCAGCATCCGGGAGAAAAACGGCGGCTCACCTCGACCAGGGGGGCGCATTCCCGGAGGGGGGCCGAAGGCATGAGCACCTATTACGACTGAGGTGTCGCCGTCCTTAACCGCAATTTCCTTGGCGATTGTCAGGGTTATGGCGGTCTTTTCCTGGAATATTCGATGCTCTTTTCTTGCTTTCTCAACAAGCTGAATCTGTTTTCCCTGTAGCGGTTCTCCGGTGATTGTTCGATTATCGGTGCCGACAAGTTGTATTTCAATGCCGGCTCCATCCCTGAGATCGCCGACAAAAGCATCATACTCATCTTTCCCGCCGCATCTGTACATTTGCAAAGCTGCCTGACCGGAGAGTACGATCACTTTGCTCAGATTTTCATCCATCTTTCGTGACATATCATCACGAAGTAATTGGATGGAAGGGTTACGAAAGGTTGAGATGACAATAAAACTGACAAACCCGCCGAGGATCATAGTCAGCCAGAAACTGAGAAACAGCCGCCAGAACATGCTTCTCATGGTTTCTGCAGTTCCATCGGCACCAGAGGACACCGCTCACTTCGTTCCATTAACCACGGCATACATATACCCAACTCCACGAATGGCCTTGATACGCTCGATGCCGTCAACCTCCGGGCCGAGTTTTCGGCGGAGGCTCGAAACATGAACATCGACACTCCGATCAAACATCATCATTTTTCGGCCAAGGACCTGTTCGGTCATCCGCTCGCGGCTCACCACCCGACCAGCCGCCATTAAAAGCTCCTGCAACAGGGAAAACTCGGCGGCAGTGACGCTCACCTGGCATCCGGCTTTTTTTACCAATCTTGTCTTCGGGTCAAGAACGATGTCGCCGACGGCAAGTGTTTCATCCATCGTGCGGTGCTCCTGTTTTGGTGACGGTTTTTCCATTCGGCGACAGATTGCCCGGAGCCGGGCTACAAGCTCCCTCGGGTTGAAGGGCTTCGGCAAATAATCATCCGCCCCCATCTCCAAACCGACGATCCGGTCCACCTCTTCGCCACGAGCAGTGAGCATAAGTACTGGAATGGAGGAAGATGCACGAATCCGCCGCAGGACCTCGAAGCCGCTGATCTGCGGCAGCATGACATCGAGTACAACCAGCGAGTGTTCACCGGAAAGAGCACTCTCGATTCCCAGCTGCGAATCGCCAGTCGTTTCAATCTCGAAACCCTCCGGCTGAAGATATTCAGTTAAAAGTTCACAAAGTTCGTTGTCATCATCGATCACCAGAATACGCGGCATCGGTTGTACCTCGTAGTTGAATTGACGCTTTAACTCAGTCCTGCAACTACCGAAGGGTACAGCCTCTCCCTTGATCCTGCTGTAAAGATTTGTAAAGTGAGGTGGGCAAAGGATTATCGAAGCTTACTAAGCAAAGCGCCTGATATCGACGCCTCGACTACCTACCTTGCCACCTCCAGGCAAGACCAGCTGAGCCGCCTCCAGCAATTACTGTCTCATTAGTTTCACTTTTCGATCTTCACTTCCTTGGAGTGGCTGTTGCCGCTGCAGGAACTGCACATCACGCCCCCGGTTTTATGGCACATGCCTGTCAATCCGTGCCTGGTTCTGCTCTGCCTGCGTTTGCAATAACTGAGGGAGAATATCGCTGAAAGCAGGAGGCCAAAGGAAATAATCAGGGTTACGATAAAGGTCGTCATAGGCCTATTTATAAGAAGTAACGATGCTCATTACAATTTTGTTTTACTCCCATCACCTTTTTCACAATCGCCCTTGAGACACAAAAGGTTGTTAATTTCGGCAATTCCACACCAACAGAAACAAGCAATCCGGCCCTTTTTATGTTTTTTCCTGATTTCATGCATTGCCTCCGAGGCCCAGATTTCACTCAGGCTGGAGCTGTCGAGATTGCCGACTTTATCAATCATAAAGGTGCAAGGATATATCTCTCCACGGGGGGTAATCGTAAGATAGAGAAAGCTCGTATAACACTTGAATTTCTGAGAAAAACGATACGGATCGAAAATAAACCGTCGAAAACCGGAGTAGAACGAACCTTGAAACCGTTTACTGATTTTCTGAAAAGCAGCAAACGCCTGAGTAAAGGAAGCCTCATCTTCTTTGGAAAAATTGAAGGCTGTTTCCTGTTTTGAAAATAAGTGCAATTCGGATGAATGATCTTTACGAAAAAACACCGTCGTGTGAAGAGGCTGGAAATCCATTTCATCGCAATACGGCAAAAGCTCCCGATACATGCTTTCAAGCTCAAGATAGTTCATTTTAGTGATTACACAGCGAAAGACAATTTTCAGGCTCCCTTTCTTTCGGCGTTCCTTAATGACTTTTGCCGCAGCTTTAATGGTGGCGACAAGGTTCTGAATAGATCGATAGTGATCGTGCTTCTCCGGATCGGCAGAATCGATGCTTATCGTCAGCGAATCAATATGCGCGTCGAATATCCAATCAAAATGTTTATGCAGCAAAGAACCATTTGTATTGATATTGACGTAGATATTTTTCCCGGCTAAGGCCTGAACAATTGTTTTGATAGTATTCCCTAAAAACGGCTCGCCTCCGGTGATTGACAAATGACATACACCAAGACGGTCGATTTCTTCAATTATTTTCAAGGGATCAATCTGAGCTTGACCTTGTTTGGCCAATTCATGGGTGTTGCAAAAACCACATTTGGCATTGCAGGCATACGAAATCTGCCAATTCAAGAAAAATGGCCCTCTGAAACGACTGAAATAGGGAAAAAAATAACTTAAACCGTTGATCAGTAAAGTATGGGCAACTCTGAAGGAGAAAGGAATTATTTGAATTTTTGTCATCACTCTATGCCTGATAAAGGGTGTAATAGCAACAACTATCAATTTCAGTATCCGGCGAACTGCAGATATGGTTTTTGTCGTTGTTCTTTGCTTTTCGTTAATAAACGTGCGATGCTTTACTCGATAACAGCTTCTGCATTTTTCGTGGAGGTATTTATCCCGGTGAGGGATGAGTCACTTAGCCGAAAGAACCTGTAAAAATCAATAGAAATCTGTGTTGAAAAAGCATAGTACTGCCTTTCGACCTTTCAGACAAGTTCCCAGAAGAGGCTTATGTTTGCTTGCGAAAGGCTTGCCACCAGATTCCAGGGCTGGAATAATTACTACAAGTTACACTTCAACTCCTAGCAAGAGGTAACTCAAATGGATTACACGACTAAATTTCTTGTGCAACCAGGCAGCAAAGTCAACCTCTGGAAAATCGATGCCGGCTTTAAAGACAAACATGAATCCCATGAACATGCCTTGCCGGAGATTGAAACCTTCCGTGAGAAGATGCGTGACCTTCAGTACCTTATGTATGCGGAAGGAAAACGTTCGCTCCTCATCTGCCTGCAAGGGCGCGACGCTGCGGGAAAGGACGGCACGATCAACCATGTCCTGGGTGCCATGAACCCTCAGGGATGTACAGTCACCGGCTTCAAAGTTCCTTCCAGGGAAGAGGCCGCCCATGATTTCCTCTGGCGCTATCATAGAGCTACACCCGCAAGAGGACAGGTGGCCATCTTCAATCGTTCCCACTATGAAGATGTGCTGGTACAACGTGTACATAACATGGTACCGAAAGCAGTTTGGTCGGAGCGCTATGAACACATCAACAACTTTGAGAAGATGCTCCATGACAACGACACTCATATCCTCAAGTTTTATCTCCATATTGATTCCTCGGAACAACTTGAGCGTTTCCAGGCCCGCCTAGCTGATCCCACCCGCCACTGGAAGATCAGTGAAGCGGACTATGCAGAAAGACCTTTCTGGGATGCTTATACCGAGGCTTTTGAGGTGGCCCTCGCAAAATGCAGCACGCCACATGCCCCTTGGTTCATTATCCCATCGAATCACAAATGGTTTCGAAACCTAGCCATTTCAAAGATTGTCAGTGAAAAGCTGGAGTCGTTGGAGATGGGGTTTCCCGAACCAACGGTTGATATCAACGAAATCAAAAAGAAATACCATGCTCTCGTTGCTCAACAGGAAGAGGGTAAGAAGAAAAACAAAAAGAAAGAGAGAAAAGGAAAAAAGAATATCACCTCTTCCGACCACTGACCAGAAAGACCGAAAAAGTCCTTTTCGTCCCATCCGAGGCAGGCTTGACAACCACTGTGGCTCTGCTGTCGCAGATATCGCTAAAGCCTGCCTCGGCAAACATCGCCCGCACCTCGCTCCGCTCAAAACCAAAGTGAAAGACACCTGTGTTGTCTTCATGGAAAAGACCGCCGTCCGGTTCCAAATCGGCGATCGCCAGGATACCTCCGGAAGTCAGAGCCATGTGGAACTGACGAAGAAGCGCTCCCGGCTCTCGGATATGATGCAAGGTCATGTTGCTCGTGATCAAGTCGTATTCCCCGGTCATTGGTTCGCCTTTTTCAACATCGATTAACCGGGTATCTACATTGGTCAACCCTCCTTCGGCAATCTTGGTCTTAAGGATGTCAAGCATCCCCGGCGAACTGTCAATACCGGTTATGGAGGCGACAAGGGGCTGTAGCCTTAGACAAACCAACCCAGTGCCACAACCAAAATCCGCTGCTTTCATCGCAGAAGTCGGAGCTACCTGGCGAATGATCGCCTCGGTCACCTCCCTTGTCAACTTGACTCGCAATGGTTTCTCATCCCAGCCTGCCGCCTCTGCATCAAAATCTTTTTTTTTGATCATTATTTTTACTCCTCATATTTTTTATTCAAGCCCTGTTCACCAGAAATGGTGAAAATGGTGCACCGGCCCATGGCCCTTTCCTATTTTATAGGCAACCCCGGCATCAATTGCCGCGGTGATGTACTCCTTCGCATTCCTCACCGCAACTTCGACCGAAGCCCCTTTTGCCAGATTCGAGGCAATGGCCGATGAAAGGGTGCATCCTGTCCCGTGATTATTGCTGGTGGCAATGCGCTTGCCGGGCAGGGTTATTAGTCGCTTCTCTCCCGCAAGATAGAGACAGTCATCACAGCCGTCTGACTGCTTATGCCCACCCTTAATCAACACACTGCCGCAGCCAAGAGCAGCCAACTCAACCACCGCCTGTTCGATCTCAGCCGTAGCCCGGATATCTCGGTCAAGAAGAACCGAGGCCTCAGGCAAGTTGGGAGTAACTATATCGGCCAAGGGGATGAGATATGTCCTCAGGGCATCAATCGCCTCATCCTGCACAAGTTTATCTCCACTCTGGGCAACCATAACCGGGTCGAGGACTATTCGCTTCACCCCATGGCGCTGTAGGCCATCAGCCACGGTTCTGATATGTTCCGCCGAGAAAAGCATGCCGATTTTCACCGCATCGCAGCCAATATCCTCAAGGACCGCATCGAGCTGTGCCCGGACAAAATCAACCGGCACGGCATGAATCGCCGAGACCCCTTGGGTGTTCTGGGCGGTCAGGGCTGTGATGACACTGAAACCATAACAGCCGTTAGCGGATATCGTTTTCAGATCGGCCTGAATACCCGCCCCGCCACCGCTATCGGAACCGGCGATTGTGAGAACCCGACAGTACCTTTTTTCTTCCTGTGTCATTAATACTTCCCTTTTATTTTTCTTTCTAAGGGTTAACCATCCTGACCAAATTCATCGTTAAAATAACAAAAAATGAATTTCCAGGGCGTTAACCACCGAAATCGTCGAAGTGAATGTTATTCTTTTCCACGCCGATGCCTTCGAGCATGTCAAAGATAGCCTTGGTCATCATCGGCGGGCCGCAGAGATAATAGTTTATATCCTCCGGCGCCGGATGGTCGTTCAAATATTGATCAAGAAGAACTAAGTGGATAAAGCCGGTTGCTCCGGTCCAATTATCCTCAGGCAGGGGATTGGAAAGCGCCAAATGGAAAGAGAAATTGTTGAATTTTCGCTCCAACTCCAAAAACTCTTCAATATAAAAAACTTCTTTTATGCTTCGCCCACCATACCAGAAAGACACCTTTCGGTTGGTATTCTTGCCGAAAAAGAGATCGAAGACGTGGCTGCGCAGCGGTGCCATGCCCGCGCCGCCGCCGATCAAAATAACTTCCGAATTACTTTCGTCCATAAAAAATTCGCCGAAAGGCCCGGAAATGGTCACATCATCACCGCTCTTCAGGTTGAAAACATAGGAAGAGACTTTCCCCGGCGGCAGTGCGTCCTGACCCGGCGGCGGGCTGGCTATCCGTACATTCAGCTTGATAATACCCTTTTCTCCAGGATAGTTGGCCATCGAGTAAGCACGGGTAACCGGTGTGTACACATGGGATTTATACTGGAACATCTTAAACTTGGTCCAATCGGAGAGAAACCGGTCGTCGATCTCGAAGTTGCGGTATTCAAGGGTATGGGCCGGAACCTCGATCTGAATAAAGCCACCGGCTTTGAAATCAACGCCATCACCCTCCGGCAGACCGATAACCAGCTCCTTGATAAAGGTCGCGACATTGTTGTTGGACAAAACCTTGCAGTGCCATTTTTTCGCATCCAGTGCCTCGGTCGGCACCTTGATTTGCAAATCCCTTTTAACCGCTACCTGGCAGGACAAGCGCATACCCAATTTGGCATCCCGGTTGTTGATCTGTGATTTTTCCGTGGGCAGGATACTGCCGCCACCATCGAGAACAATACACCGGCACTGGCCGCAACTCCCGCCGCCACCGCAAGCGGATGACAAAATGACCCCCTGATCGGAAAGGGTGGTTAAAAGCTTGCCGCCTGGACGAACCTGGAATTTTTTACTGCCGTTCACATCTATGGTTACCTCACCTTCTGGCAAAAGGGTTCTCTTGGCAACCACAATAAAAGTCACCAACACCATCTGGATCGCCAAAAAGCAGAGCACGCCATAATATATTTCAGTCATTGTCCGAAGCCCTCATGCACTTGCTGTTGGTTGCATCCCGTAGTCATTGCCTTTCACAGCTCCATTCCGGCCAACCCCATAAAGGCCATGGCGATCAAGCCCACCGTCACAAAGGTCAGCCCGAGGCCCCTGAGACCGGCAGGCGGATCGGCGTATTCCAGCCTTTCTCTGATACCGGCCAAGACGACCACTGCCAGAAAAAAACCGGTCCCCGAACCAAAGCCGTAGGCAATGCTCTCCCCGAAGGTGTAGTCTCGTTCCACCATAAACAGGGTGCCGGCAAAGATGGCACAGTTGACGGTGAGCAAAGGTAAGAAAATACCCAGGGTGTTGTAGAGCGCCGGCAGAAAACGGTCGATGACCATCTCAAGTATCTGCACCACCGCGGCAATAATGGCAATATAGGTAAGCAGTCCGAGAAAGCTGAGATCAAGATCGGGTTGCCCGGCCCAGGCAAGGGCTCCGGGCTTGAGCAGATAGGTATAGATCAGGTTATTGATCGGCACGGTGATGACCTGGATGAATAACACCGCGGCACCAAGGCCGACTGCGGCCTTCACCTGTTTGGAGATGGCGATAAAGGTGCACATTCCGAGAAAAAAGCTGAGCGGCAGATTCTCGAGAAAAATGGAGCGGAGAACGATATCAAAATAGTGAATCATTATTCTTTCTCCTGTTGGCTTGGGTCGCTGGTGCGCAGAATCCAGATGATCATGGCAATAAGGAAGAAGGCGCTGGCCGGCAGCACAAAGAGACCATTACGCAGGTACCAGCCGCCGCTCGTGGTGAGCGGCAGGATCTCAACGCCGAAGAGACTGCCGGAGCCTATAAGCTCCCGAACACAAGCAACCGACATAAGAATAAATCCGTAACCCAGGCCGTTGGCAATGCCATCGATAAAGCTCGGTATGGGCGGGTTGGACATGGCAAAACCCTCGGCACGGCCCATGAGGATGCAGTTGGTGATAATCAGCCCGACGTAAATCGACAGCTGTTTCGAAAGGCTGAAATAATAGGCCTTGAGGATCTGATCAACGAGGATGACCAGAGTGGCGGCAACGATAATCTGCAGACCGATCCGCACACTGTTGGGAATCTGGTGCCGGACAAGGCTGATGGTCATGCTGGAAAAAGCAGTAACTAGGGCGACACATATCGACATTACCAGGGCCGTGATCATCTGACCGGTTACCGCCAGCGACGAACAAATGCCGAGGACCAGCAAGGCGATGGGATTGCGTTTGAAGACGGAGCGCGTCAGCAGCTCAAGATTGGTTTCAGCCATTAGTACCTTACCCCTAAAAAGCTGTCACTCAGTGACAGTACCCCCTTGAGGGGTATAAAAAATAAGAATCTTATCCTCGCAGCGGATTTCCAGACCCCGACTTCTTCTGCTCGCTAAAAAACGGTTTAAAGCCATGTTCGCCAAACCAAAAATCCATGAGGTTATTTACGCCTTTGGTAGTGAGCGTGGCACCGGACAAACCATCAATCTGGTAATGCTTTGCCGGTTCCTCGGTGGAGGCCTTGCCCTTGACCAGGCTGAGGCCAACTTTTCCACCCTCATCATACACCTTTTTCCCACGCCAGCCTTCCTGCCAGCGCCCGTTCTCCACCTCACCGCCAAGGCCGGGGGTTTCGCCGTGCTCGTAGAAAGAGATGCCGCGAATGGTTGTCAGATCGCCATCCAGGGCAACATAGGCGTACATCGTCGACCAAAGCCCCTTGCCGCGCACCGGCAGGACAATCTCTTGTACCTTGCTGCCGTCTTTCACCAGATAGACCAGCGAGTATTTTTCGAGACGGCGGATCCTCGCACGGTCTTCGGCACTGCTTAACTGGCGGCCGGTATCATCGGACAATGCCGCTTTCAGCTGGTTGTAGGTTTCCGGGCGAATCGTGCCGTCCTCCAGATATTTTCCGCTGGCAAGCTCGACAATCTTCGTCTCAATGGGCGCGAACATTTCCTTGATGGTCCGGTCTTTGTCGTAGAGGCCTGCGGCAAAAAGTATATGCTTCTTCCGGTCAAGATCACGATTGGCGTCCTGCTTCGGTCGCAAGCCCACCGCTGCTCCAGCCACCAGGGCCGAGCAAATAAAGGCCAGAATGAATACGGTGTAAAAGGGTCTGGCAATGGATTCTTCAGCCATGGCGTAACATCCTTCTCTTTATATTGGCCTGAATAACAAAGTAATCGAACAAGGGGGCAAAGACGTTCCCCAGAAGAATGGCGAGCATAATCCCTTCCGGATATGCCGGATTAGCGACCCGGATCATGATGGCCAGCACGCCGATCAATATCCCATACAGCCACTGCCCGGTGTGGGTGTGCGCAGCCGACACCGGATCGGTCGCCATGAACACCAGACCAAAGGCGAAACCACCGACGACCAGATGCCAGTGCGGCGGAATCCCATACAAAGGATTGACGGTGCTGCCATGAAAATAGAAATAGCAGGAACAAAGCAAACCACCCACGAGGGTGGCGGCCATAACCCGCCAGGAAGCAATACCGGTAATCAAGAGAATGAAAGCGCCAATCAGGCAGGCAAGCGCCGAAGTCTCACCCATGGAACCAGGGATTGTGCCGATAAAGGACTGCAGCCAGGTGACATATACGCCATCAAGGCTGTGGCCGGGCTGGGCAGCGGCAAATTGGCCAAGCGCGGTGGCACCGGACACACCGTCCACTGCCGTCCACACCGAGTCGCCGGTCATCTGCGCCGGGTAGGCAAAATAAATGAAGGCCCTGGAGGCCAGGGCCGGATTCATGAAGTTACGGCCCACCCCACCAAAAACTTCCTTGGCAAAAACCAGGCCGAAGCTTATTCCCACCGCCACCTGCCAGAGAGGAATAGTCGGCGGCAAGGTGAGGGCAAAAAGAAGACCGGTAACGAGAAATGCCTCTGAGAATTCGTGGCCGCGAATCATATTGAAGAGGCCTTCCCATATCGAGCCGACGACCATGGTGACGATATAAATCGGCAAGAAGTAGAGGGCCCCGTGCAAACAGTTGGAAAGAAAACTCTTGGGGTTGCAACCGACCGTTGCCATGATATCGCCCCGCCAGCCATCCGGCCCGGAAAGACCCATGGCGGCAATAACCGAATTGGCCTGATAGCCGGTATTCCAGATGGCCATGAAGACGCAGGGCAGAAGAGCAATCAAAACTATGGTCATGATCCGTTTCAGATCTATGGAATCGCGGATATGCGGCGCGGCTGTGGTGGTCTTGCTGGATCCAAAGAGAAACGAATCCACCGCCTCAAAAAGGGGATACAAGCGCTGGAACCGGCCACCCGGTGCAAAGTGGCGCCCTGCTTGTTCCATGAGTTTGTCGAGAAATTTCATTTGCAAACGATCACCTTCTTGAAAAATGTTGGGGCGTAGCACATGGCGGTCTCAGCCTCCCTGTTCGATGGCGGTAAGCACTTCGCGAAGATATGGCCCAAATTCATTCTTGCCGGGACAAACAAAGCCGCAGAGGCCGAGATCCTCCTCGATCAGTTCCAGGCAACCAAGAGCCTTTGATTTTTCCGTGTCACCCTTGGCAATCGATTTCAAAAGGGAGGTAGCAATGATATCCATGGGCATGACCTTATCGTAGGTGCCGAGCGGATAAATAGCCCGTCTTCCACCCCAAAGCGCGGTGCTCATCGGAAACATCGTCTTACCACAGAATGCCGAGGCAAATACCGGCTTGATGGAAAAACGTCCTTTGCCGGGCAGCAACCAGTTAAAGAGAGAACGGCCGCTGGAGTCGGCAATAGCAGCCACCTGATTGTGGAAGCGGCCAAGGAACATGGCGTTGTCCTTCGACTCGCGACCGCAGAGAACCGAGCCGGAGATGACCCGTAATTTTTCCAAAGAAAGCTCCCGACGACACAAGTCGACCAAAGATGCTCCCAGCCTGGTCTTCACCAGAGCCGGCTGGATGACACCTGAACCGGCAAGGGCAACAACTCGTTCGATCAACAGTTGGCCGGTCCGGAGCAAATGGCCGATGGCCATCACATCCTGATAGCCGATCTGCCAAACAGTTCTTGCCTCGTTTACCGGATCGATAAAGTGGATATGGGTCGATGGCAGACCGGCCGGATGAGGGCCCTCAAAAGACCAGTAGTCCAACCCTTCCATCTGCTCAAAAGGCTGCAGGGTCGCCGCCCCGGTACAATAATGAATGGGAGTGCCCAGTAACCGACGAAGAGCACGGAGCCCCAGTTGATATTCCTCAGGGTACTCCGATATAGCCAGGAGTGGCGACGCAGCGAGGGGGGCCGTGTCTATGGCGGTGATAAACAGCGAGGCGGGATCGGAGCCTATAGCCGGCGTCCTGCCATAGGGCCGAGTGCGGAAGGCTGTCCACATACCGGAACCAATGAGCAAGTCCCGAATTACCTGCGGATCGACTTTCTCGGGCTCATCCACCGGGTCACAAAAGGTCACCGCCTCCTCGCCTTCAAGCTCGATGACCAGCGACTCAAATCGCCTTTTTTCACCGCGGTTAATGGCGACAATGGTACCGCAACCCGGCGAGGTAAAGATGACCCCTTCGTTGCGCTTATCGGTAAAAACTTGCTGCCCGATAGTGACCTTGTCTCCCGGTTTCACCAGCATCGTTGGTTTCATGCCGATATAATCGTCACCGAGCAGTGCCACCTGGCGCACCGCATTGCCGGGCCGAATTTTTTGTTCGGGAGCGCCGGAGATAGGAATATCGAGCCCCTTGGTAATTCTCAATGTCTTCATATCAGCTAAAAAACCCTGTGGTATTGTAGGCCCGGAGATCCTTGCCGACCAGATAGGCCTCACAACCATCCAGCGATTCGATAAGATCGAGAGAATCATCTTTACCAAGAACCATGAGGGCGGTGGCCAGTCCATCAGCCTGCGCGACATTTGGGGCAGTGACGGTGCAACTGGCCAGTTCCGGCGGCGAAAAGCCGCTCCGTGGGTCGATGATATGGTGATGCCGCAGGTCTGCAGTGAAGGCCTGCAGATAATCACCGGAGGTGGCAACCGCCTTGTTGCTCACCGCCAGGGTCACCAGCTTATTTTCCAGATCCGGCCGGGGATTCCTGATACCTATCCGCCAGGGAGTCTTCGCCTCTTTAAAGCCGCTGACCATGAGATCGCCACCCGCCTCAACATATACGTTGCCAAAGCCCAGTTCCCTGAGAATGGCAACTCCCCGGTCGACGATATAGCCTTTGCCGATACCGTCGAGGGACACTCCCATTCCAGGTTCGAGTAACCGCAGCCCTACCCCATCCTGAATGAGCTTTTCATAACCGACAGCTTTTATTGCCTGGGCAAGACGAGCGGAATCGGGATGTCCATTGTGACCGCGTATTTCCTCGTGCAGCAGCAAGAGCGGCAGCATGGTCACGTCGAAGGCGCCGGAGGTTTTCCGGCTGATAGCTCTGGCCATGCCTATCACCTGCAGAAGGTCTGAACCGGGGTTTTCGAGATAACCGGTTCTATTAAGGGTAGCAAGCTCACTGGTCGCCATATGCCTGCTAAGCTTTGCCTCCAGGTTTTGCATGGTGTCGATGGTCTTCATCAGTGCCTCTTCGCAGCCATCCCGGTCCGGGCCATAGACGGTGAGATTCAGCACTGTACCCATAATTGGCTGGCTTCTCCGCGCCGACTGCAACCTCTTGGCAGAACCAAACAGACCTAACTGCCAGCAGGCAGTGATCGCTCCAGCCACGGCAACAATCTGCAAAAAGCCCCGGCGATTGATACCCTTCGATGTCTTTGACTGACTATCCATTCCTCTATCCTTTTCGAAGATTGCAAGCAGGGAGATATCCTGAAATTTTGTCAATAATTATTGTTAACTCAAGCACTTTTTGAGAAAAATGTAAATGCCGGAGAGGAGAAAAAGGCAATTGCATAACGACTTGACCGACAGCACCCATTAAAATACATACTTGCTTACCAGGGTGCCGACATAGCCGATGTAACATCCGACCAAAATCACCCCTTCAAAACGGTTAATGCGCCCCATACCGTGAAATCCGTAGCCGAATATAAACAAAGAGACAGTGAGAACAGCCATAACCGTTACATCCCTAGCCAACACCTCAGGCCCGACGGTCAACGGCTGAATGATGCCGGCAAGACCGACAACGGCCAAGGTATTAAAAAGGTTGGAACCCACCACATTGCCAAGAACAATATCATGTTCGCCTTTGCGGGCAGCGATGATCGAGGACGCCAGTTCAGGCAGGGAAGTGCCGATTGCCACAATAGTCAGTCCGATAATTATATCGCTCACCCCAAAACCGACGGCTATTTGCACAGCACCCCAGACCAGAAGTCGAGAGCTTGCAATGAGAAGGACCAGACCGACCACCAGCCATTGTATCGCCTGGCGAAGCGGCGTGGCCCGAACTTCCAATTGCTGATCAATGTCACTGGCCAACGCATCGCTCTTGGTCCGCCGTCCCTGGCGAATAGTCCAGCCCATCAGCACCGTGAAGACAACCAGGAGTACCAAGGCGTCAGTACGGGTTATCACCCCATCCCAAAGCAGCAACGCGGTCAGAGCAGTTACCCCAAGGAGAATAGGCAATTCCTTGCGTAAAATCTGAGAGCTCACGGCTATGGGACAGAGCAACGCAGTAAGCCCCAAAATTAGGGCGATATTTGCAATATTCGACCCGTAGGCGTTGCCGAGAGCAATCCCCGGATTACCGTCAGCCGCCGCCAGCGCCGAGACCAGGATTTCCGGCGCTGACGTGCCGAAGCCGACAACCACCATACCAATCAACAGCAGCGGCATGCCAAAATGGCGGGCGGTGGCGGCCGCCCCTTCGACAAACCGATTAGCACTCCATATCAGCAGCACAATACTGACGGCAACTGCGAAAAAGGAGATTATCATGATGTTTTTAATCAATATCAAAGATTGTTTTCAATTGCAGTTGGATTCACTCAAGGGCGAATATTCTACCTTCTATTCAAATACTTTTCAGATCAAAATACAAGGCAGCGCCGAGATCATTCACTCCCTGATGGTGTTTTAAGCTGTGGATCTATCTCAAAATGAATTTGCCGATATAGCGAGGAAAGCTGTAGGCAATATCCCACAAGGGCGGAAGAATGACCTCACGTTCATTTGTCTTTTTTTTGCAGCTGTAGCGCCAACCGGTAACTGAAACTAACGGCATCCTCACGCAAACCATCACGCAATGCTTCCGCCGAACCGAATAGTTCTGCTGGAGTCAAGTATTAATGAATATGCTGTCCACATATTTTTCAAGAAGGCGTTAAGGCTTGAGGCTTGCCGTGGATCAAGCCCGATACTTTGCGCAGAAATCCGAGTAGCAGTGAAACCATTTGAGACAATTATGATATAACTCGAAAGCAATCCCTCTGCCTTGAAAGGTTTTAGTGAACTCAGTCAATAGAGCGGTGGGAGGAGCAATTACTGCGGTTCTCGTGGTGCAGATATCTTTACATAGTGTTTAATATATGCCATGGATGTTTATCGATCCAAAAAAGACGTATCAAGTTTATTTCTGTCGTTTTTCCGAATAGATGAAAATTCTTATTGACAAAAAATAGTCAAGCTGGAAGAACAAGGATGTTAACGGCAAAAAACCTAGCTTTCTACGCTGAGAATGTGATCGGGCTAGAGATAGGCGGTTCGTATAATCACTTGAATTGTGCTATTGAAAAAACACCATTATGGAAGCTATGCGAAAGGAAATATAAAATGAGCCCAGAGACTAATCACCAAAATAATAACTTATTAGGGCTTTCAACTAGCGAAGTTGCCGGGTTAAAAGTAGAGGACCTTACGGGGAATGAAACAGCAATTCGCATGATGCTCCATTATTATGTTCAATTGGTAAATGAAAATAGTTCTCTTAAAAACGACAACAATACTCTGAAAACATATGTGACAGCGTATGATAATAAAAAGTCCAATTCAGCAGCTGGTGCAATTCTTTTAGCAATTAGCAACGTTAGCGTTGGATTTGGTGTTAATTTATTGTCAAGCAACAATTTATATCCTGGTCTAGCCTCAGTAATTATCGGTTTATCCTTAATTGGCGGTGGCATATACTTCAGTTTCATAAAGGATAAAAACTGAAAATGAGTATCAGATATATATATAATACTTCCGGTGAATATGTTGCCTTTGTACAAGACAACAACCTTTTTAATCAAAATAGTGAATGGTTGGGATTTATTGAAATAGGAAATGAAGTATATTCAAAAGAGGGTGAGTTTATTGGATATTTACTTGATGACGACAGAGTAATTAGAAATAAAAATGAAAGAAAAATGCGTAGAATGCGCCCCCTAACACCACTGAGGCCATTACGCCCATTGCGTCCAATGCGCAGAATGAGAATGCCTAAGTTGCCTTACCCTTATGAAGATGTTTTTGAATCGAGTTAAATAGGGACAGCGACTCTTTTCTTGACTTATTTCTTCTTATTGTTACTTTTCCTTTATGCCAAGAATAGCACGAGCCATTGCTGTTGATTATCCTCACCACATCACCCAGCGGGGCAACTACCAGTACCCCGTCTTTGACGATGATAATGACTTCAAGCAATATCTTTGCTGGCTCAAAAAATACAGCAGGAAGTATGGCCTCAAAATCTGGGCATATTGTCTCATGACAAACCATGTCCACTTCATCTGCGTTCCCATGGAGGAAAATTCCTTATCGCAAACATTTAACACCTTACATATGCGGTATTCCCAATATCTGAACACCAAAAGAGGAAAGAAAGGACATCTGTGGCAAGGTCGCTTTTATTCTTCTATACTGGATGAAAAATATTTATTTGCTGCTGTCAGGTATGTAGAAAACAATCCTGTTCGCGCAAAAATGGTAGAATATGCCGAAGAGTACAGTTGGTCCAGTACAAGGGAGCATCTTGAGAAGAACAGTGCTGATGTTTTGACCCATGACTGTTATCTGGAAGGTGAAATAGAGGATTGGCTGGCATATTTGAAGGAAATGGAAGATACGGCACTCGTTGAAAATATCCGCAAGAGCTCAATGACTGGCCGCCCCTGCGGCGATGCCGGTTTTATAGAAAAGATAGAAGGAATTGTAGGACGGCGATTAAAGGCTTTGCCCGCGGGTAGACCCAGAAAAGAATGAAACGGTCGCTGTCCCTAATTTTCTCGATCGAGGATATCAACACCACAAAAATTTCGACCTTCTCCAGTCAGAAGGAAAACACTTCGTTTGTCGTATCAAAGCAAATACCACAAAAACATGCTTGGAAAAGATTCCTTTAGTAAAAGATTCAATTGTTTTCTATGACGCAAAGGTTCTTCTCGCCCAACCGGGTATCAGTCAGACCGAAAAACCATTACGTCTCGTCGGGTATGAGATTGAAGGCATACGGTATTGGGTTGCCTCAGATCGTTTTGATTTGACCGCCGAGCAAATTGCCTTCATTTACAAGCTCCGTTGGGATATTGAAACATTCTTTTCCTGGTGGAAACGACACCTCAAAGTGTACCATCTCATTTCAAGAAGCCCGCATGGACTGATGATCCAGATGCTTGCAGGCCTGATCACCTATCTTCTGCTCGCCATCTATTGCCATGAAGAGCATGGAGAATCAGTCAGCATCAAAAAGGTTCGGCAGTTGAGAAACAAAATCCACAATGAATCTCGGACAGCTGAATGCGAAGAGTCATACAAGGAACCAAGACAACAATTCAACCCAAAAAACCTATGCAAGTCCTTAACCGGACATTACTGAGTTCAAATGCCAAGTTATTTCCATTTTCCAATCCACACGTGCAGTGTCAGTATCGCCAGCAATAATTCCTAAACCGAATCTCGGTGCTATCCGGCACCTACTCCAGATGCTTGTTTTAAAAAACTATGACTATGGAGTCAGGCCTCATGCCCCTGGAATATCCTTCGAGTTATTGGGGCTCATACAGCTCCACACAATCAGCTACTTGTATTTAAACTTTGCAATTCCGATGTTGAAACCTGTGAAAATTGTGTGAAAATTGTGGTCAAACCCCTTTTACTGTACGACGACAACCGATTTATCTAGTGTAATTAAATCCGTCCCCTTTTTCACGTCCCCTTTTTCAGCATTTGAAACATTGTATTGACCGATGATCTTGTCGTCTGTAAGGTTTATGCTTTTACACAATGCCTTGTTTGTACGTATTACGGTTCCTTCTTTGTCAGACCCCCACATGGGAAATGGGCACATCTCGATAAGCGAATCGAGAACCATAAGATTTTATTCGGCTTTTTGGGTTTCCTGTTTCAAGCAAGCCAAAGATTTTTCAAGTTGTAGAATCCACTGCTTAAGGCATTCTTTAGATATGTCGGCCATGCTTGAATCCTAGCATACCATACTCATTTGAGAACGTGGAAGTTCAGAATTCGATAGTGTCAACAGCAATTCCCGCTTGAATTTTAACTAATTGAAAATATTAATAATGTCAAAATATTCTTTCGTAAACTATAAACATGAGGGCATTTCTTAAATATCTGAAAACATAGCACAAAATAATTTCAGGCAATGTCATTATTTACT
>JAZDOW010000121.1:0-73278 GCA_043798185.1 Pseudomonadota bacterium
CCGTTCCCATTCCGAACACGGAAGTTAAGCTCTTCAGCGCCGATGGTACTGCATGGGTAACTGTGTGGGAGAGTAGGTCACCGCCGATTTTCTTTCGCTGCCCCCTATTGAGCTTCGCTCGATAGGGGGCTTTTGCGTTTCGGTAACCTCTCGTTTTCGTAAACTGCAAATTCTTGCAAAACAAACAGAGCTTGACTTTGGAGTTGATGTATGAAAATTCATAGCCAATATACAAACAAATTGCTTTTTACAGAAAAGACCTGTGTAATCACCCTTGACCTATCGCAAATATCGTTACCCCAGAGGAGAAAAATAGAAAAACATGAGTCAACTTTATGATCTGTACAAACAAACCGGCAATGCTGCTTTCAGTAAAAAAATTTGCGAAATTGTACCCTATTTCGCAACGATCGGACCGCAGTTCGTCGATCTACAACCCGGCTATGCCGAAGTTACCATGCCGAACACCACTCAGGTTCATAATCATCTGGGAACGGTTCATGCGATAGCCATGTGCAACCTGGCCGAGATCGCCGCCGGTCTTATGGCAGATGTATCCATCGACGATACTTGCCGATGGATACCTATAGGCATGAATGTCAGGTACCTCGCCAAAGCCCAAACTGACTTACGTGGTATTGCCGATGGTCATGGGATTGACTGGAAAAATCCCGGAGACAAGGATATTCCCGTCAGCATCACCGATAAAAACGGGGTGGAGGTCTGCTCGATAACAATAATTGTAAAAGTCAGTTTAAAAAAATAACAGAGAGCAAAAATATTTCTTCTTAGAAATAAAGAATCCTTGCTGGTTGATTTGGTCCGAAAACCTTTCAATGAGGCGTCCTCTCTTTCCGACAAATGTGCAGCATTACGATTATTTCTCACTGACAAAGGTGAGAAATAATCGACCCAATGACGTAGTTTGTTTTTTACAATCTCACCCAAACAATTTCTCTGATTTCAATCACATGAGATATTTGTAGTCATCCAGTGTCTCCATGGTGTGAATAACAAATTCAAAACTCAGCAAAGAAGGTATTCAAACAACCTGAGTCTTTTGCTTGAATAAAGGAGAAGAACTTGCTGCAAGCGTGGTCAAAATAATCGCTTCGTTCTGAAGGTTTCCTTTTACTGTTCTCGAAATTGTGTGATATCCTTTTTCTAACCTCGGTGAACCGGATAAGTACATTGACGAAATTCGTTTTTAAAAAGCTTGAAACGAACTTCTGAGATACTCAATAGTGAGTTCACCTTCTGAGAGCAACAGCTCCATATCTTCTCACCACTTTTTCTTATGGACATCGGGGAAACACCTCCAGCACCTAAAAAAATCCGCATCTCCCCGGACATCCTCGACCTGCTCGCCGCAGCTCCTGCTACCACTCCATTTCCAGCTCGTGTTCTCGCTTTGGCCCTCAGTTCCGACCTGCAGAATAAAATCCTCAGCCAAGATGGCCGGTTAACCTCCAGCACTTATCCCCACCGGAAAACCATAGCTCTGACCGTAAACGATGAAAAGGAGTTAGCAGCTGAAATGCTCAGGTATAGACATCTCTTTACAGAAAGGCTGCTCGGTGCACCAAGATTTAAGCAAGCTGTCTTAACCGTAATTCAAAATATCTATCTTTTCAGAAACAGGAAAATTTTTTTTGGCACAACTACTTTATCGGCTGAAAGTGAGCGTCAGGAAGCTCTGTTATTGTTCAGTGCATCGCCGCCTCCAAGCTCTATTCCCATGGTTAAGACTCTTCAGCATCTGATTATTGCCAGAGTCTGGAATCGAATAATAAGTCAATCAACAGAGCAGGATCTTCTCGATGACAATTTTTCAGCTCTTCTTGAGGTAGTGGAGAAACTCAACACTTTAAGAAACATCTATGTACTCCTCACCATTGGATTGGTGCAGAAACTGGCTTCTCAAACAAATCCACTTTACAAGCAGTCGGTAACCTACGAAGATGCCATACAGATCGGCTCAATAGGCATTGCCAGAGCCGCGTATCGCTATCACCCGTCCAGCGGAATCCGTTTTTCCACTTTTGCAGCGAATTGGGTATTTAGAGAAATTCAGAGACAGGCTCTCAATGGTCGACTCATACGGATCTCCAATAATACCGTAGAAGGTTATGCTAAGGCGCTAAAGAACAAGGATTCCGAAAATCGCAGAAGATTCTCAAACATTATTGAATCTGCCACTTCAGTCGATCAAAGCCTTTGCAGTGATTATGCAACTCTGACTGTATCTGAAATTTCTTCCCAACCCCCCTCTCAGGTCAGCACTCTTGAAAAAGACCAGCTGCGGTATATTCTGCTTAAGGCCATCAACCAGATACTCACTGGAAAAAGTGGCGACATCATCAAACGTCGCTTCGGGCTCCCCCCTTATCAGGAGAGAGAACAGTCGATTCTCTGTATCAGTGAGGTATATCAGGTAACCCGCAGTAGTATTTACCAACTGGAACATGCCGCCTTGAAAAAACTGCATCTCCATCTCCGAGGGCAGCTTGTCTGACACATTTGAGGTCTTGATAATTGAGATATCTCACTGAAAAATGATGAGCGACCACTCCTAAATTCTGATGACTACTGCATCATGAACTATATTCGTTCATTAGCGATAATATTTCGTGAGGAAAACATGATGCCTCCAATGAAAAGGACAACTACAAAAGCTTATCGATTACACTGGCGACTTTTTCTTCCATGGTCTGGAGGCGATCAACCCTTGTTCCCAATTTGATTGTTGTGGAGATGCGTGGAGCACCCATGGCATGTACGGTTTCATGACACTCCTTCACAGCGGACATGACCTCATCCCAATCACCTTCGATATTCGTTCCATAGGCATGAAGCTGATATTTCAGACCAGCGCTTTTTAGAACTTCCTGGCAAGCAGCCACATACTCCGATACGGAGACGCCTACACCCATAGGGACTACACATAAATCCATTATTACGTTCATGATCTTCTCCATTTTACTTGTTTCATTGTACCAGATCCTTGCCTGGCATCATGCCAAGGGCCACTATTTACCGTGAACAGTATAAATACTAAGCATTTTGCGTGCCCTTTTCATTCTGTTGAACCAAATTTTAAAAGTTTCCACCGAATAAAAAAGCTGGCTTTCAGGTTTTCTTCCCACCCCAACAATTCACTTATGAAAACAAAACAATCAATTTGATCAGTTTTATGGAACCTTCTGCTTCTCACAATGGGGTCCCTTATCTTCGCAATAGGTGCCCAAGCCATCCTTGTTCACCACAAATTCATCATTGGCGGTCTGCACCGGTCTTCTCATTTTCTACAAGACTAACCTTCTCTCTCCCAGTATCTGGTATTTCTCACTCAACATTCCCCTGCTTATTGCCTGTTGGATATTCCTCAGCAAGCACTTTTTCTTTTACAGCCTTTATGAGGTTTGCATGCTGTCGTTTTTTTCAGAAATTCTCACACTTGACTTTGCAATCAATAACCAGCTGTACGCTGCAGTAGCAGGTGGAGCCATATGCGGAGTTGGTGCCGGAATCAACCTGAGATCGAGGGGATCTGGAGAAGGTCTGGACATAATCGCCATAATTTTACACCAGAAATTCAACTTTGGCGTGGGCAAATTCTTCATGCTTTATAACGCTGCCCTCTTCACCTTTGTATTTAGTCAATATCATCCGGATATCGTTATAGCCTCAATTAAGTGACGACTTCGTTGAAATCGTAGCTGCCATTTCCCAGGATCTGCATCAAGTGGCAACTCTTCTGGAAGCGACGGGGGCCTTTACCGGCAAACCCATGCAAATGGTGATGACCATAACCAATAATCTACAATTGAAACGACTAGAGGAAAAGGTTTTTGATATTGACCCGCACGCCCTGTTTATTGTTGAAAACAGTTTCAATGTCATCGGATCAAATTTTGGGAAACGAAAAATCTACTAAAACCCCGCAAGAGGATTAGTATCTTTCGCAGATTATTTTTGTATTTATTTAAAACGAAAATAATCTGCACCACGGCACTAAAATTATCTCGGAAAGGCAAACACTCCCTCACGAGAAGTTTAGAGAAGTTGATGATCCTTTTTCAAACCTTCATAGACCAGTGTAGATACATCACGAATGACCCGACTGCGAGAAGCCATCCACTGTCCATAATTAGAGGCCTTGGAGCGACGTTCGATTATCCCGACGATGGCATAGGGATAAATGTCACCTTTTTTGGTTTTCGTCACAAGAATACCCATATCCCCACACAGATGGGCTGTTGTTCCGGTTTTATTATACACCAGCGTACCACGGGGAATATTCGTTCCGTAGTAAAGGCGATCACGCCCAGGTAAAGCCATCACCCGACGAATCTCTTTACCGTAAGGGAGTTCCATGTTCCACAACGAGCGAAGAAATCTGACATAATCAGCCGGGGTGGCACTATTGAGATAAGTGCGGCCATCGGCAGGAATATATTCTTTGATATCTGTTTTCTTGAAAATATTTCCGTAATATCTTTTTAAAATATCATTGCACTGATCCGGCCCTCCAGCTTTCCTCATTATGTAATTTGTTGCGGAATTGCTGCTTCTTTGGATCATAGCCTCCATCTGTCTTTTACTCTGTGCGTCATACTGCAGCTTGCCCTCTTTGACCTTATGAAAATAAGCCAAAGCAACAAAAGGTTTTATCATGCTTGCCGCCTGAAATTCGATATCGGGATTAATATCCACGAGATTCCGGTCATTTTCTAGGTCATACACCATCCATCCCGTCGACTCATCTTTATTAATAATTCCCTTATTTCTAAGATCTTCGATGTATTCAGCGATTGATCGCTCAACCTTGGTATTCTCCGAAGAGATGGCAGTCTGATGAGCAGATGGAGAATTTTTGGGAGTATCATGAGTTGCTGTCACTGACTTTGTGGGCGAGGTGGATTCGGCCATACGCGCCAAAGCGGTGTCATCTTTTTGTGGAACCGGCGGAGGTGCTTTTGCCACATCCGCAGCGGTATTGCTTGGTAATGGAGAAGAATTAGGGATTTTGCAGAATGCCGGTTGGTCAGTATCTCCGTCATCCATCAAGCTGGATTCGCCATAAACCACGTCATTATTGTTTTCCTTGGTTATGGAGGTAGAGATTTTTTTTGACTTCAGAATGGCCGCTTGCCTCCTTGCCACCGCATTCGTCGCGGCTTGATCACCACGCAGACGATAAACCAAGAGATAATTGTCATAATCGGTTTTTTCAATAACCAGATCCCGCTTAACTTCTTCTCCCAGACAGGAATATAAAAGTCGATATGTATCTTTCAGTGAGTCAAGATTTCGCCCCATCCCATAACTCACATTATAAAGAGTAAAGAAATCTTGCCCCTTTGAAACATAGGGCTCATCGAAACCCGTTTTACTGAGCATTTCCGCATGCTTTACAAAGGTTTTGACAACTGTCCGCGAGGAAAGATTGCCATCATAAATCACTGCAAAATCGCCGTTGCTCCAGCCGACGATTTTCAGTTTTTTTCTCACCCGAGCATCAAGAATCGCTTCGAGCGCTTCTTTGTAATCGAGAACCTTATCAAAATCCTTGGTACGCAGGTAGACAATGTCAAAGGTTTCCTTTTTTGCCGCCCATGTACCCTCGACAAAACAGGAACAAAAGAGAACTACCAAAAGAATGAATGCGAATGAAAACCTAGAGGGGGAGAAAACCGAATATTTCATAACAAAAGTTGGTATTCCTATCATCCCGGAATACGGGACGAATATAATTACAAATGATTTTTAAATTATACCTGGGAAAAATCGACCCTGTTTTCCAGAGCTCAATTTTCACCCGGATAACCCTGAAAATGTAAGGCAGAGTTCACAGATAGAAGGCATAGCAACTATATTCAGGAAAGGTTATTAGATTTTAAATAACATTGCAACAGAGAAATAGCCATTTGTTTGATATTTAACTTATTTCTTGCAACAAACGACAGCTGATTTTATAGTAACCCAATAGAGGACAAGTGCATCCAGAAAGACTGAGAACAAATAGTGCCAGTCCGATATCCTCTTAGACAAATATTAATCAAAACTTTTCCACCGATGCATCTCTTTATTGCACAGTCAACCATCGTGCCCCAAAAGGCCCCAAGCTGATATGACGTTTTTTGATAAATTCAAATCAATTCAGCTTATTGCCGCCCACCGTGGATACCGGTCAAAACGGCCTGAGAACACTCTCTCTGCCTTTCATGCCAGTCTTGGTCACTGCCATTTCATCGAACTGGATGTTCAAATGAGCAAGGATTATGTTCCCGTTGTTATTCACGATCCTACTCTTGAAAGAACAAGCAATGCCAGAAGCCTACGTCAATACCTTGGCATGAAATCCCTGCGCGTCAGTGATTGGACACTCCTCCAACTTAAAACACTTGATATCGGTTCTTGGTTCCTGGCTGCCGATCCCTTCGCAACCATCGCTGATGGCAAGATAGCCCCGGAAGAAATACTCGGGAATCTCCCCCAAAAAATCATGACCTTGGAGGAAGTTCTCTTTCACCCAACTTTGCAAAAAATGCCTATCAATATTGAAATTAAAGACCACAAAGGGAAAAAACAGCATAGTCTAGTTGCCGAAACGGTTGTGGATGCAGTGAAAAAATCTGGATCAATAGACAGAGTACTTATATCTTCCTTCAATCATGATTATCTGGTGATTGCCAAATCTTTTGCTCCGAAGATCTCACTAGGGGTACTCCAGGACCACTATCATCCCCCTGATATAATAGAATATATAAGATCTATTGGGGCTTCTGCTTATCACCCCTCAGATACAATCGTCGACGCGCAACTGATCCGCCAACTTCGAGCGGCAGGTATCGGAGTTAATGTCTATACGGTAAATTCCAAGGCAAGGCAGAAGGAACTCTTTGCCATGGGTGCTACTGCGGTTTTCACTGATTTTCCTGAAATTTCTTGATTCGCTGCACGTCCCCTGCACTTCACCTCCACCACGAACATAGCATACTGTTGTTCTTTTCTTTCCTTTTTCACTTTCTTCTGTTCAACCCAGACTGTTTTTATTATAGTTGTTGCCTCATTGATCACGGTTGGCATCTCAACTCAAAAAAGAGAGCCATTCCTTCATAAAAAAACGCCCAGGTTATTTCGTAACGGCTCCTCACTGTATGAGCGACTAGGAGAAAAAATGGAAATTGTCAAAGACCTCGACCCGGAAATTTATGCCTTGGTGAAACAGGAAGAAAAACGCCAGTCCGATAAAATTCGCCTAATTGCTTCCGAAAATTATGTTTCTCTCGCCGTGCTCCAAACTACGGGGTCAGTCCTCACTAATAAATACTCGGAAGGATATGCCGGGAAAAGGTATTATGAAGGACAGCAGATCATCGATCAGGTTGAGCATCTAGCAATTCAAAGAGCCAAAGACCTTTTCGGGGTCGAACATGTCAATGTCCAGCCATACTCAGGATCCCCAGCCAACATCGCCACCTATCTTGCCTTCCTCAACCCAGGCGACACAATCCTCGGCATGGCCCTGCCCCATGGCGGTCATTTGACCCATGGAGCTCAGGTGTCCATTTCCGGGAGATATTTCAATGCCCAATCCTACGAGCTTGATTCAACAACAGGCTTGCTTAATTATGATGCCATCCGCGAGAAGGCTCTGGCTGTACAACCGAAAATCCTCATTGCCGGTCACTCTGCCTACCCAAGATTTCTCGATTTTGCAAAGTTCAGAGCTATCGCAGATGAGGTAGGCGCCCTGTTTATGGTGGATATGGCCCACTTTGCCGGCCTTGTCGCCGGTGGAGTTCATCCCTCCCCTGTTCCCTATGCAGACGTGGTCACCACTACAACCCATAAGTCTCTCAGAGGGCCGCGCGGGGCGATGATTCTCTGCAAGGCCAAACATGCTCAAGCCATCGACAAGGCTGTGTTCCCCGGAATCCAAGGCGGGCCGCACGACAACACCACAGCGGCAATTGCCGTGGCCCTGAAAGAGGCTTCCACCGATGCCTTTAAAGAATATGCCGTTCAAATAGTGAAAAATGCTAAAGTCCTTGCCGAGGCCCTCATGGCCAAGGGCTTCACCCTCATCACCAATGGCACTGATAATCATCTGATGCTGGTTGACCTCACCAACAAAAATATCTCCGGTAAAAAAGCGGCCAAGGCTCTGGATAAAGCCGGTATCGTTCTCAATTACAATGCCATCCCCTTCGATCAGCGAAAACCTTTTGATCCAAGCGGTATTCGTATGGGTACACCGGCCGTTACCTCCCGGGGATTCAAGGAAAAAGAAATGCTTTTAATATGTGATTTCATCGAAAAGGTTATTTCCGACCCTGAAAATGATCAACTGCTTGGACAAATTGCCGAAGAGATAAGAGAACTTTGCAGCAATTTTCCTGCACCGGGTCTTGAGCACCTCTGCTGAAAAACCTGTGAAACCTCTTGCCCAAACCTGCCACTGAGAAGGGGCCTCGGCTAAACGCCACGCCCCTTGTTGGCACGATCACCCGTTAAGAACCGCAAAACCAATCTGCCGACCCGCTTGATTTTCTTGGGAATTCTCGACGTAGCAAGCATTCCAAGCTTCACCTTCTGAATTTGAACTAATTGTTCCAAGGCCAATTCAGCCAGGGCATGAAATCTCAGGTCAACTGATACCTGGGTAATACCTAACAAATCCAACCGGTTGAGGTCAGAAAAATAGCACTGGGAATCACAGGTATCAAAATACAGAAGACCTTGCTGATCATACAGAGCATTTGATTCGAATTCGAGTGCCTCTCTCTTCTCACTTGCGCCATAGCTTGCGGTTATCCTGAAAATCTCCACGACTGCCCAGGTGTCCACCGGATCGAAGCGTAATCCTGTTATATCGGTGAATCCACTGAGATCAAAAATAATCTGCCGAGTTCCAATCTCTACTTTCCTGCCGACACTCGAGCTTTCATTAATCACACCACCGCATTCAACATAGAGTCGGCTGGTGTAATATCTGTCAAGAGCATCAATCAAGGTATCGATCCAGACGCCGATATTCTCAGAGAAAAGCCGCTGATGTCGCTGATAAATACGCTCGAACATGGCGACCTTCTGCCATTTCTCCTTGCTTCGCACCATCGAGTCTGAGGCAACCCGGTAAAAAAACAGCGCATCCTCTATTCTCACTACCTTCCGACCTCGCTCGATCAAGCCGAGCCAGAAATCGTAGTCTTCCCAACCATAGATCATACCTAAATCATAACCACCCACCGCCAGCCAATCATCTCTTCGAAACAAAGCAGAACAGAAGATGAGGTTATCAACAAGCATCCTCTCCAGGGAATATTCCGGCAGCAGCCATCCGGTTTCAACGGCACCAAAGAGTCGAGCATTACTATAAACAATGCCTACCTCCGAATCGGCATCAAGAATAGCCACGGCTTTTTCCAGATAGGTTGGTGCAATTCGGTCGTCAGCGTCCAATGGCAGGATATATTGGCCTCCGGCAACGGCTATACCATTATTCCTTGCTCCGGCAAGGCCCATATTCATTGTGACGATAACTTGCGTTTTCTCCCTGTTATAATTTTCCAGCAACCTGTTTGTCTGACCGTCAGTCGAACCATCGTTAACGACAATGATCTCAAAGTCGGTGAAAGATTGTGCCAGAATCGAGTCAACGGCTTCATCAACGAATTGGCCCTGATTGAAGCAGGGTATAACAACGCTTACTTTTGGCATGATTATATTACTTGTGCAGAATACAAGATTTTTTTATAAAAAATAATTTTCCCAAAGGTCTAGGAGGTTCTCGCCATCTCTCCCTTTCGCCTGTTTTACCACACTCCTGTTTGTTTAGTGACAATTTTCATGTACACCATTTTCACGATAGGTGTTTTGCTCTATCCATTACAAGAGAAAACTTCCGCCATGAACCTCACCTTCAGCGTTGTAATTCATTATCTTTTTCATTTCAGTTTGACTCTTGGGCGACAAATCAGTAACATCATCATCAAGCGTTTGGCCCATTTCGCACCCTCTGTCACCTAGCCTTTGCCCTATACCCAACGATGCCCACAACTATTCTTACCGAACTTGAACATCAGTTGCTGGAAGCACAGAGACGTATCTCCGAGCTCGAAAAAATCATTGCCGACCAGAGCGGCTCCATCTTCACCACCAGTCAAAACCTTTCCCTCTGCGGCCAAGAACGTGAAAACCTCGTTCTCAGCCGCAACAAATATCGTAAGCTCTTTAATTATGCCAACGATGCGATGTTCGTCATTTCCCTCGACCACAACAGCGACAATTACGGACTTTTTTCCGATGTCAATAATGTCGCCTGCAAAAGGCTTGGCTATACCCGGGAGGAGCTGTTGGCCATGACCCCATTCGACATCAGCGACGGCAAGAATTTTGCGTATAACAGCCAGTTGGTCACCCGACTGAGCCGTGAAGGAAGTGCCACCTTCGAAACGACATATATCAAAAAGGACGGCACTCAATTGCCGGTCGAGGTCAACGCCCTCCGTCTGACCATCGACGGCAAGGAACTGTACATGGCCATCGCCCGTGATATAACCGAAAGAAAACAAGCCGAAGAGGCTTTACGCTCAAGCGAAAACCTCTATCGCCTGCTGGCAGACAATGTCCACGATATCATCTGGACCACCGACGGTATGCTGAAACCGCAATATGTCAGCCCGTCGTTTAGTCATCTCATGGGCTTTCCGCAGGAAGAAGGTATTACTGCTATTCATCAATATATCATTCTCACTTCACCTTTCGTGGCTGGCCATTCCTCAATCCTCACCCTCAGTGAAGACCAACCGCTGCACTGGGAGTCGGAAATAAAAACCGCAACAGGCGAACTTCTCTGGGTTGAAAGCATTGCCGCTCCCCTGCCGGAAAGTTCCAATCAATTCTCTGGAATTATTGGCGTAACCCGTGATATCACTTCAAGAAAAAGAATATTCATGGAACTTGAGGCAGCCAGGGAACAGGCCTTTGCCGCCAGTCGCGCTAAATCGGAATTTCTTGCCCATATGAGTCACGAGGTGCGCACTCCGATGAATGGTGTTCTTGGTATGCTGCAACTCCTGAAAATGACGGAACTGGATGACGAACAGCAAGACTACGTCACAACCGCCATGGAATCGGGGAAAAGCCTGCTGACCATTATCAATGACATTCTCGATTATTCGAAGATTGAGGCGGGAAAACTGCAAATGACGCCGAAGGAGTTCAGGATCAGAGATATGATCAAAACCCTCATTGCCTCCTTCAAAACGGCCATAAACCCACGCAGGGTCAAACTCATCTACCAAGTGGATCCGGAAGTTCCGGAGGTTCTCGTCGCCGATCATGTCCGCATTCGCCAGATCCTCTACAACCTGGTTGGCAACGCCATAAAGTTTACCGAGCAAGGCAAGATCAGCATCACCATTCGCCTCAAAGGCACCATTGATACCACCCAGGTCCTGCTGGAATGCACCGTAGCCGATACCGGGATCGGCATCCCTGATGATGTAGGAGATAAGCTTTTTGAACCCTTTACCCAAATTGATTCTCGGCGACAAAAAAAAATCCAGGGTACCGGCCTTGGACTCAGTATCGTGAAACTGCTGGTTATGCAAATGAACGGCACTGTACATCTGGAAAGAAATGAAGCAGCCGGGACGACGGTAACCTTCACCCTGGTCGTCGAGAAAGGGCCGGCGCAGACAACGAACATTCACCCACCCCCTGCCCCCACCCTCCTTCTTACCAGTCCGCATCGCCGCCTTTCCACTCTGGTTGTGGAAGATGAACACATTAACCAGCAGATACTCAAAGCGATTCTCAATAAACTCGGACATAGGGCCACTCTTGCCGCCAATGGCTATGTGGCACTTGATCTGCTTCTCTCCAAACATTTTGATATCGTCCTCATGGATGTGCAAATGCCGGAAATGGACGGCCTGGAAGCAACAAAAATAATCAGAACCTCCAAAGAATTCTCCCGCATCCACGACATTCCCATCATCGCCCTCACTGCCTATGCCATGGCCGGCGATAAAGATAAATGTTTGGCAGTGGGCATGACCAGCTATTTGTCCAAACCTGTTGACATTAAAAAGCTTGAAAACCTCCTGCAAAAGCTGACGACCGAACACTCCTGACGACAAGAGTTTGGTTACCGCTTTCGCCTCAATCCACTTATGAGACAAAGGAAAACATAATGAGCGAATATCTCTTTAATCCCTTTATCGACCGCCTGAGCCGCGATATCCGCAACGAACTGTCGGAGGGTCTAGCCGCAGCCGTGGAAACCGGCAAGGGTGAGTTGCTGGCGGAAACCGTGGCAAAATACCGGCGGCAGCCGCTCGCCGACTATTACCGAACATATCTCGAAGACCGCTACAGCCGGTATGAGAAGGCGCTGGCGGTCATTTCGCAGGGTGTCACCGATCCGATCCACCGCGGCCTGATACTGTGGGATCTTGGGCTGTTTTTCGAGGTGCATGAGGTACTGGAACATGCCTGGTATACGGCGGCGGAAGGGGCGATGAAGGCCACCCTGCAGGCGCTGATCCGCGCCGCCGGGGTGTATATTAAGCGGGAATATGGTTTTTATGATTCGGCTGGACGCATTGCCGAGAAGGCTGTGCCGGTGCTGGAAGCAAACCGGGAACTGCTTGCAAAGTATTTTAGCCCGGACAGGCTGATTTCTGTTCTGGCGGTGGCTGAAATTCCAGCGCCTCGGCTTTTGTAAATTCCAGCCATGCAGCGGGACGATTCCTGGCTTCGTTTACGACCAACGGTCTGGACAGCGGCCTCCGGCGCGTGCCGGCCCGTGGCGGTAAAACGAAACCGCACCAGGCCCACTACTGAACTGGGAGAACCAGCCGGAACCCAGGAAAGTCGCGGTGGCCAGGCGCGCGCCTGCCGCGAATAGCCGCCCGCACGCGCCCTGGGACGTAGTACCAGCCGCCGCCGCGAAGCACACGGTAAACACCCGATGAAGGCCCCTGAGGATTGTCGCGAGGACTGTTGTTATAATAGCTGGAATCAGACCTATCCTGACACCATTCCCAGACATTGCCACTCATATCATAGAGGCCTAAGCCGTTTGGCGATTTGCTCCCGACCGAATGGGTCGAGCCGCCGCTGTTGCTGGTATACCAGGCCACTGCATCCGGGGAGTCGGCTCCTGCATATTTTTCCTTTCTGCCGCCACTTCGCGCCGCATACTCCCATTCCGCCTCGGTCGGCAAACGATAGCTTTTGCCGCTCTTGTCGTTCAAGTTGCGGATAAAAGCTTGCGCATCGTCCCAGCTTACCTGTTCCACTGGGTAGCGATCACCCTTCTTGAATTGTGATGGATTGCTGCCGATAATTCTTGTATATTCCCCTTGGGTCACCTCATATTTGCCGATAAAAAAGCCATCAACGCAAACCTCATGCACTGGCTTTTCATCAACACCACCGTCACCAAAAGTGTCACCCATCTGGAAGCAGCCCTTCGGCACATAGACAAACTCCATGCCGGTGGTGGAGTCGGTAAAAACATCACCACTCTTTGGCCCAAGGGCTGCCAAGCGTTTTTGTTCGGCTTCTTCCGCCTTTGTCTTTTCTTCAGCAAGACGGGCCTGTTCGGCAACAATTGTCTTCTTCTCCGCCTCGTCCGCCTTTCGCTTTTCCTCGGCTTTTCCCGCCTGCTTCTCTTTCTCGGCCTTCTCGACCTTTTTAGCTTCACTTTTTTCCGCGGCCAAGCGCTCTTTTTCGGCGGCCTGTTTGGCTGCAAGCATTTCAGGCGTCTTTTTGCCCATCAGTTTGGCAGCGACCGCCTGGGCTGTATTAATAAGCTCATCTTCAGCACATTTACAATTCAGGCTGGCCCGATTGACAACCCCGGCGTTCTCGCCTTTGGTGTCGAGCATCCTGAGACTGATGGTATAAGTAGCGCCGAATTTTGAGATTGAGCCAACCACCATAAAACGGGTGCCAATGGCCCGACCAAAGTCGACCAGACACTGCCCCCCTTCATCACACCCCAGGGCCTGCTTCAGCTGCTCTTGGCTGGCCACGGCCTGCAGGTCCTCCCGGCTCATTACCTCATAATTGCCAAAACTATGGATCTCATCGCGGATGATCACCGATAAACCTTCGGCGAATTCCCTGGCAATTCCGTATTTCGCCTCAAGATCAAGGATGGCCAGTTTTTCTTTTGGGGTTTTTTGAGCAGTCTCAGCAGCCTGCGCACAAATAACAAAGGCGACTATCCCAAAGAGGATAAGCGACAACAATCCGGCAACTCGCAATTTTTTCATAGCCCCATCACTGCGGTAGAGATTTCACGATGCACGCCACGTACCTCGACATGCTATCTTTACCATTTATCATATCAGGCAAGGGATGCAAGTATTGGCTAATCTCCACGAAAATCTTGGGAAATATACTGTCGGTTTGGGAAGTCTTGTAGGGTGCATTCCATGCACCATCTGTTTTAATAATGGTGCATGGAATGCACCCTACATAAAAAGGAGAGTTGTCTCTACTGCCAAGGTGAAGTGACAGCAACCACCCTATCCGTTCAGGTTAAAGCGAACCAGTTCGGGTCCGGAATCCTGCAAGGCAGGTCGGTGCACGGTTTTTTCCGTAAACTCAATGGCCCCGGCATCGGTAACGGTGATCACCGCCGAAGACCTGGTGCCGTAGCCGGCTCCGTCTATAAAGATAGTGCCAAGCAGCTGCTCCCAGGCAAGACCAACCCCGGTTTCCGGAAGCTGGTCATAAGGAGGACGGTGACTATCGGTAAGGATATTCAGCAACGACAAGGGATCGACATGGCCGGTTTCCACCATATGGGATCGCAGCAGTTCTTTGCCCCGCACGACCTTCGGCCAGGGGGTATCCAGCAGGTGATTGGAAAGTCCGAAAAATCCTGGAGCAAGGAGGCAAGGCGCGCTTATTTTATTGGAATAATAGTACAAATCCCTGGAATCACCTATGATCAGATTAAAGCCATTGTAGACGGAGGCCTTGGCTGCCAAGGCCTGCAGGTACTCCCCGGCGCCCGTGCTTCCAGCGAGATACTCCATGAGAATCTCGCCACGGGAGGGGGCATCCGGCCGGTTGGCAGCCGGCTCCCGGTAATTGGTGATCGCAGCAAAGCGCTGCCCGGCGGTAATGCCAAGCCAGGTGCCGCCACCCTGCAGATCGCGACCGGCAAGAAGGGTCTTATGTTGATCGAGATAATCGAGCCTGGCAGTTGGTCGGGCAAGAAACTCATCGCGATTGGCGGCAACCACCAACCGGTAACCGGGAGTCGTCCGGTAGGAAAAAAACAACAGACACATACCCCACCCTTTAATGCTTTTGTGGCCAAACCACGTCGTGTTCCTCTTCGACCAGATAGCAGAAAACCGGCCACTCAAATTCTCTTTTTGAGACCGGACACCGGAGGGTTATGGTATGTTCGCCGATGGCGGCTATTTCCCAATCACCACCACGACGTGAACCTTCAATGCGGATCTTTTGCCCAACGCAAAACAGATAGGGTTTAAATACGGTTACATCGTGATTCATGCGCTTCTCTCCTCACCCTAAAGAATAGGTTTAAGCCGAAACCTCACACCGGCAATTTCTCATTTCACCAAATACCTCCCGGTACTATAACATCTCCTGTCGGGATTACTATCGCCGACATTCCCGCCTCGGGAAACGACCGAACAGAACCTTGCTTTTCCGGAAAAAGAGGGTACTTTATTTAGGAGTCATTCTTGATAGCTAAGCCAAGTCCTACAACCATGTGAAAATATGATTTCTATGCCCATAGTCCCCAAGACGGCTTCCGCAGCCGTTGCCATTATCCGTTGTCAGACGCCCCGTGAGAGTTATCTGATCCTGAGGCGGGCAGCGCAACCCAACGATCCATGGTCGGGTCACTTCTCATTTCCCGGAGGCAGGAAAGACGAGAGCGATGAAGATCTGCTGGCTACCTGCATTCGGGAAACCGTCGAGGAAACCGGCATCACCCTCGGTGTCGACCAATTACAGCAACGGTTGACCCTCGAACCGGCAGGCCGTCTTTTAAGTCATCCGATCCTGGTGCAGCCTTTTCTCTTCACCCTCACCGGACCGCCATCGCTGCGTCTCGATCCCGCAGAGATTCAAGGCGCTTTGTGGTTGGATGCCGAGCAGTTTCAAACTGAGGAATTGCACCAAAATGTCGAGCTGCTGCCTGGTCGTCTTTTCCCGGCCTATCCGATTGCAGACTATTATCTCTGGGGATTTACCTACCGGCTGCTGCGATCGATTTTGCAGATGGATAAGACAAAGGTTGAAGTGACTCTTTCCGGTCAATAAAAAAGCTCAATTAGAACAAGGAATAAATGTATGACCTTACATAGAAATGTTCTCGGCACAGCGCTGGAAATGTGCAGTATTGAACCGATGACCGGGTTTACCCGCGAAGGCAGTTGCAAGGTAACCGCCGATGATTTTGGTGTGCACGCAGTTTGTATCCAGGCGACCGAAGATTTTTTAGAGTTTTCCAAAATCAGAGGCAACGACCTGTCCACGCCGATGCCCGGATTTCCCGGACTCCAGCCGGGTGATCGCTGGTGTCTCTGCGCTGCCAGGTGGCGGGAGGCCCTGGAACACGGAGTCGCCCCCCTGGTCAACCTGGCGGCAACCCACGAAAGCACTTTGAATTTTGTCTCGCTTGAAGATCTCCTCGCCTACTCCCTCGACAACAGCCAGAGCTGAACCACGGCAGGCTGCCTCTGCGTTACTTCTTAGACTTGCTGCCCACCTTGCTATGGGTGGCTCTTCTACGCCTCAATGGCCATACACGTGGCACTCGTTCCAATAATTATCCGGGAAAGCAATGTTATTTTTCGTTTGAAAAGGGATACGGTTTTACTTCCTGACGAAAATCAGCTATAGTTTGTGTCATACGTAGAGAGAACCTGATATATTGATTTTACACATCAATTTCTCAGATTCATAATTCGTCGTTTTTCTACACGTTTTCATTTTGACAAAATCGAATCGTGGACCTATAGTAGTTCATAATTTAATTAAACTCTTAAACTCCAGATATCTGAACTCCTTCAGCATAAGGAAAAGAGAATGAACAAATCTATTCTATACGTGACAGTCCTTCTTTTTCTTGTTGTCCTTCCCTTGCCGGGGAAGGCGGAAGAACCGTTTCCCAGCCAACCCGTGCCGACGGTTTGGACAGCCAAAGAGGCCGTCAGCTTCGCCTTGCGAAACAGCCCGGACAGCCTGATCGCCCAAAAAAGAATTGCCTCGGCCAAGGCGATGGTCACCGGCGCCGGGTCAAGTTTTGCCCCGGAGATCGGCGTCAGCTCAGAATATTCCCAAACGACCAACCCGATGTATTCTTTCGGCAATATCCTCAATGAAGGTCAATTCAACAACACTATCGACTTCAATGATCCTGGCCGAACCGATGATCTGAATTTTAAGATCCAGGCGCTCTACCGCTTTTACAACGGCGGCCGCGACCAGGCTGCCCTTGATGCTGCTCAGGCCGGTGAAAAGGGTTCCATCGCCAATTTGGAAGTCGTACACCAGCAACTGAGTTTCGAAATCGTTCGTCTGTTCCTGGCCATTGCCCAGAACCAGGAAACGGTTTCCGCCCGTGAATCGGCACTCGAGGCAATCAGAGCCTCTCTGGCGGTTGCCAAGGCCCGCTTCGAAGAGGGGACACTTCTCAAGGCCGATCTGTTAAGCCTAGAGGCCCAGGAGGCCGGCGCCAGTGAAGATCTGATTCAGGCACGTCATACCTTGGAACTTTCCAAGCTCGGTTTTCTCACCCTCCTTGGCCTCCAGACCGGTGATGTCGCTATTGACTTAACGACTAATGCCTACCAGAATCCTCCGGAAAAACTTGATTTTACCCGTCGCCCTGAGCTTCAGGTATTAGATACTACCATTGATGCGGCCGAAGCCGGAGTCCGGAAGGCCGAGGGAAGCAATAATCCGACAATCGACGGTTTTGCCTCGTATCAGGTAGATAAAGGCTTTGTGCTCGACGGCTCCGGGGACTCCTGGATGGCCGGAGTGCGGATCAACTATTCACTTTTTGATGGGAATCGGTCCAAGGCAGGGATTGCAGAGGCACAATCGAAATTAGCCGAGTTGAAAGAATTGAAGCATAAAACCGAACTGGCTCTGAACCTCGAACTGCAGAAGGCCGATCTTGAATTCCAGCAGGCTAACCAGCGGCTGCTCGTCACCGAGAAGATGGTGGGCGTCGCCAAAGAAAGCGCCCGTCTTAACAGAATACGCTTTCAGGAAGGCGTGGTACTATCCACAGAACTGATAGATGGAGAGAAACGCCTGACCGACGCCCTCGTTCGACAATCCGCCGCCAAGACAATGCGCCAAACGGCTATAGCCAACCTCAGGAGAGCCGTTGGGTTGCCACAATTTGATCAGATTACAGAAGAACCACAGGAGAAAAAATAATGGAACAGCGTACGCAACTTGCAGGTCGATTGCTGGTATTTCTTTGCTGCACCCTTGCCCTGTTCAGCTGCAAGGATAAAGAGATAAAACAAGGTGACCATCCCAATCAAGCCCCAGCTAACGTGACGGTTTCCAAAATTCAGCTGGAGAAGACAACGTCCTATACGGAGATCATGAGTACGGTTCAGGCTGCCGAAAAGGCAGTGATTGCCGCACGGATCAGCGGACATATTTCAGGACTTTCGGTGGTCCCCGGTTCTAAGGTGAGCAAAGGCGATCTGCTGGTAAAGATTTCTGCCGGAGAGATTTCTGATCAATTGCAGCAGGCAAAGGCCCAGCTGGCGCAAACGGAACGGAATCTTGAAAGGGAAAGAAATCTCCTGAAAAAAAATGCCTCAACGCCTGAGACGGTAAGGGCCTTGGAGGATACCCAGCGCATCGCCCAGGCTTCGCTGCGAGAGGTGCAGACAATGCTCGATTATGCAACGATAACCGCCCCATTTTCCGGAACCATTACCAGGAAGAGCGTGAATATCGGCGACCTCGCGGCGCCGGGCAAACCCCTGCTGGAAATGGAAAATGCCATGAAGCTTCAAGTTGTAGCCGACATTCCCGAATCGATGATTCTGAAAATTCAGGTTGGCGACAATATTCCCGTCTCGATCCCCGCGGCAGGTTTTGCATCCACCTGCAAGGTGGAGGAAATCTCCCCGGCCGCCGATCCTCAGTCCCGAACTGCTCCGATCAAACTTTCGCTTCCGGCTGATCCCAACCTCAGATCCGGTCAGTTCGGCAGGCTCTCCCTCCCCGGTGACACGACAGAAGCAATTTTTATTCCTCGCACCGCTGTTCTGCCGTTTGGGCAGATGGAACGGGTCTTCATCGTCCAGGATGGCAAGGCCCGGCTCCGCCTGGTGCGCACCGGCGCCGCCGAAAGCGGCAAGGTCGAGGTGCTGTCGGGTCTTGCTTCCGGAGATGAGCTCGTTGTCACGGAAAACACGAATCTCTCTGACGGACAGCCTGTAACCATTGCCCGATAGTCCGGGGTCTCAATTTTAAAACATATACAAAGAGCCGAAATGAACTCCGAGAACACATATAAAACCGGATTTGCCGGTCGAATTGCGTCGATGTTCGTCGATTCGAAGCTGACACCTCTTGCCATCATCGCCTCTCTTCTTCTCGGTCTCTTGGCCGTCATCATCCTGCCTCGGGAAGAAGAACCGCAGATCAAGGTTCCGATGATAGATGTCATGGTGTCGATGCCCGGCGCTACGCCGAAAGAGGTCGAAGAACGTATTTCCATACCGATGGAAAAACTCCTCTATGAACTGCCTGGCGTCGAATACATTTACTCCACTTCGATGCCTGGGCAAAGTATGCTGGTGGTGAGATTTTACGTCGGAGCCGATCTGGAAACCTCCATCGTCAGGCTGAACCAAAAACTGGCCATGAATTTCGACCGCATCCCTCATTCGGTCTCGCAGCCATTGATCAAGCCGCATACCATCGACGACGTACCGATTCTGGCGCTGACCTTCCACGGTAAAAACTATGACCATTTTACCCTACGGCGTCTTGCTTCCCAGGTCGATGATACGATTAAGAGCATCCAGGATGTCGCCGAAACAAAGCTTATCGGTGGAACAAAACGGGAGGTGAGGATCCTCTTTGATCCGCTGTTGCTTTCCTCCAGAAACCTGACGGTGGCAGAGTTGGTGGCCAGGTTGAAAGAGGCCAATCTCCAGTCATACTCAGGCAAACTCAAGTCCGCCAATCATGAGATTCTGGTGCAGACGGGGCGTTTTCTTGCCAACGCCCAGGAGATAGGCCGGATCGTCGTCGGGGTTTATGGCGGCAAACCCGTCTACCTGAATGAGGTTGCCCGCATCAGCGACGGCCCGGAAGAGCCCGACACCTATGTCCTGTTCTCCCAGGCAGGCCAAGACGCCAAAGAGGCAGCGGTGACACTGTCGATGGCAAAAAGGCCGGGAGCCAACGCGGTGAATGTTGTGAATGCAGTCCTGAAAAAGGTGGACACTTTGAAGGGGACCGTGATTCCTTCTGACCTCGAGATCACCGTGACCCGGAATTATGGGTTGACGGCCGCTGAAAAATCCAACGAATTGCTGCTGCATATGGGTATCGCCGTCTTCGGTGTCGCCCTGCTGATCCTCTTCTTCCTGGGATGGCGAGAGTCCGCCGTCGTTATGCTGGCCATTCCGTCGACCCTGGCTCTGACCATGCTGATCTTCTATCTGTATGGTTATACCCTGAACCGGATCACCCTCTTCGCCTTGATCTTTTCCATCGGAATCCTGGTCGATGACGCCATCGTCGTTGTCGAAAACATCGTCCGTCATCTCCGCCTGCCGGAAAATTCCGATCGGTCTCTTACCAGTGTGGCCCTGGAGGCAGTATCAGAGGTCGGCAATCCGACCATCCTCGCCACATGGGCCGTCATCGCCGCCATCCTCCCCATGGCCTTTGTCGGCGGTCTGATGGGCCCCTATATGCGCCCTATCCCGATCGGCTCATCGGCCGCAATGATCTTCTCGCTGCTCATCGCCTTTACGGTAACGCCTTTTGCCGCCACACACATCCTGAAACGGGGGCACGCCCATGCCGGAAACGGTGAAGAACAGGCCCAAAGCAACTTCTTCACGCGATTCTATCATCGAATCATGGATCCGTTATTGCGTCACAGCAGTTGGCGGGCGATCTTTTTTATCGTCGTTACCGCCATGCTGCTCCTCAGCTGCTCGCTCTTCTATTTCGGGCAAGTCAAGGTAAAGATGCTGCCCTTTGACAATAAAAGCGAATTCCAGGTCATCCTTAATATGCCGGAAGGATCAACGCTTGAGCAAACTTCAAAGGTTGCCATGGAGATGGCCGAGACCATCGGCAAGGATCCGGCCGTCACCGACTACCAGATCTATGCCGGCACCGCTTCGCCCTATAATTTCAACGGGCTGGTCCGCCACTATTTTATGCGCAGCGGTCCCACCGTCGCCGATATCCAGGTAAATCTGAAACCAAAGCATGAGCGTGATGTCCAAAGCCATGATATCGCCAAAAGAATCCGCCCGGCCCTGACCGAAATAGCCAAGAATTACGGGGGGAGAGTTGCTGTGGCCGAGGTCCCGCCCGGCCCACCGGTTCTGCAGACCCTGGTAGCCGAGATCTATGGCCCAACCGATGCCGACCGCGTCAATCTCGCAACCCAGGTTAAAGATATTTTTGCGACGACTAAGGGAGTAGTCGATGTTGACTGGTACCGGGAAACCGATCGACAACGCAAAATCATCACGGTGGATAAAGAGAAAGCGGCGCTGAACGGCATCTCTGAAGGCCAGATCTCCCGAACTATCCAGATGGCCATTGCCGGAACCTCTATCGATCTCTTTCATCTCCCTTCTGAGAAAGAAGAGGTCAACATCGTCCTTGAGCTGCCGAGAGCCCTTCGGGCGCGAATCGACACCCTGCTCAATATCTCTCTGCGTCCCGACATGGTGGGCAATGCCCCACTCGTGCCGCTCCGGGAGCTGGTCCATGTTTCGGAACAACCGGTCGAACAGCCCATCTATCGAAAAAACCTGAAACCGGTCCTCTATGTAACAGGCGATGTCGCCGGGGAAATAGAGAGCCCTGTTTATGCCATCCTGCAGATGAACAAACGACTGGCGGAATTGAACGGCAAGGATTATGGGGGCAAGGAGAAGTCAGTTGAAATTTACAACCTCAAACAACCCTTCTCAGAGGCTGAACCAAGCATGAAATGGGACGGAGAATGGCATGTAACCCTGGAGGTCTTTCGTGATCTGGGCGTGGCCTTTTGTGTTGTGGTTATCCTCATCTATATGCTGATGGTCGGCTGGTTCAAGGATTATATCACCCCGCTGGTGGTCATGGCGGCGATCCCTTTCTCACTGATCGGTATCCTGCCTGCTCACTGGGGCCTCCATGCCTTTTTCACCGCTACCTCAATGATCGGATTCATGGCCGGAGGGGGTATCGTCGTCCGAAATTCCATCATCCTGGTGGATTTTATCGAGCTGCGACTCCAGCATGGTCTGCCCCTGGCGGAGGCTGTCGTTGAGGCCGGCGCCGTTCGTTTCCGGCCGATGCTGCTGACGGCACTCGCCGTCGTCATCGGCGCCGCGGTAATCCTTGCCGATCCTATCTTTCAAGGACTGGCCATATCTCTGATGTTCGGAGAGATTGCCGCCCTGCTGGTCAGCACGATAGCTGTACCGGTCCTTTATTTTATGGTCAAAAGACGATAAACAAAACAAGGGGGGCGATTATCGCTCCCCCTTGTTTTTTCCTGCCTTACTGCCCAACTTTGTGCCATAAGCAGCACTTTTATGCCTCAATGGCCATACCTTTGGCGACGGTTTTCTTCTTTTCTTCACCCATAACAATCCCAAGCAATTCCAAGGCGAATTCAATCGAGGTCCCGGCGCCTTTTGAGGTAACGCAGTTTTTGTCAACTACCACCCTTTCGTTTGTGTACTCCTGCGAACTGAGTTTTTCAACAAATCCTGGATGACACGTGGCCTTCTTGCCTTGCAGCAGGCCATGGTGTTCGAGTACCAGGGCCGGTGCGGCGCAGATCGCTCCATACAATTTATTTTCGCTGTTCTGCTTTTTCAGGAGTTCCGTGAGGATTGTCGATTGCTGCAGGTTCTGGGCCCCCGGTATACCGCCTGGGAGAACAATCAGGTCATAATCATTTTCAAGACATTCACCAAGGGGCAGATCTGCCATCACCTTCACCTGATGGGAAGAGGTGACCTGCAGACTTTCGCCGACGGCGGCTAGATCAACCAGCACTCCAGCCCGGCGAAAAACGTCGACGATACTCAGCGCCTCGATCATCTCAAAGCCTTCGGCAAGCGGTACAAGAATTCTTTTATCCATGTGATCTCCTAGTTCTTCTTAAAACTCCAAAACAACCAAACACCCACTTAAAGTATTACAAAACCCTGCATTCGTCAAATTTTACAAAACAGACGGGGAACTGTTTATCTCAGTAACGATAGTGAAGAAACACTCAACGCTTTGCCTATCATCAGAAATATCAGAAGCATCCCAGCAGAAGATCTCTAAATCCCCTACCACCTCCTCCTGGTAACGGATCATTTTACACGGTGTAAATGTTTCTGACATCGGTGTCCCTTTCAGCTTTTTTCACCGGGCGAAATATTCAAGGTGTACCATAAGGGCATCCCTCCACCATTTCTTCCTATCTTCCACCACACTAAAACGCAATTTCTTATTGTTATTATTGAATATATCCGCATCTCTTTTTTTCACCAAGGCTTTGGATGAGAAATTCCTTGCTTCACTGCTGCGGCTTAATAAGGCCATATCTTCAGCATCGGTGCCTCAGACGATATTTTCAGCCACACGATAAGAAACTGGCACAATCTATGCTGTATAGAAAACGTAACCTGAACAACTGCTTTAAATGAAAGGCAATACAGATTGCAACATGGCGGGCATGGAAACTTCAACCGGCTGGACACGTCATCAGGCGCTCAAACCGGTTTCATATTTGGGATAATATCCCTAGGCTTTTTCTATCAACAAAGCAATGGAGGAAATGTTATGACAGATGAGCATGTAGAGAACGAAAACGAGATGGAAATCAGCAGACGTTCTGTGTTGAAGGGGGCAGTAGCCCTTAGTGCCGTTGCTATGGCCGGCGGGTTTGCCCTCAATCTAGCATCACCAGGAGAAACCCAGGCTGCCTTGAAATCCCTGCCGACGAAATGGGATGAAACCTGGGATGTGGTCATTGTCGGCTCAGGCTTTGCAGGGCTTGCGGCGGCAGCCGAAGCGGCCGGTGCCGGAGCAAAGGTGGTCATTCTCGAAAAAATGCCGACCTATGGCGGCAACTCCATCATCAACGGTGGTGTCTATGCGGCCTGGGACAGTAAGTTCCACTATCGCCAAAACCTGAAACTGGGCGAAGACAGCCCGAAACAACATGCCGAGGACACGGTAAAAGGCGGCGACTATTACAATCTGCCTGAGCTGGTTGAAGTCATGGCCAATGGCGCAGAATCGGCGCTGAACTGGATGATCGATGAAGGCGGCGCCCAGATCAGACAAACGGTAACGAGGGCCGGCGGGCACACAGCCTACCGAACCCATTCGGCAGTGGCGGGCGTTGGCCGGGAGTATACCGAGGCCCTCCGCAAGATCGGCGAGAAACGCGGTGCCAAAACTGTTCTCAATTCAGAAGTCACTTGGATCTGGCGGAAAGATGTCGATCCGGATAGTCCGGTATTGGGCCTTGAGGTCAAACGCGGCCGAAAGACCCTGAACATCAAGGCAGAAAAGGCTATTATTCTTGCTTCAGGCGGCTTCAGCCGTGACCTCAAAATGAGGCTCGCCCACAATCCAAGGCTGGTCGAATCCTTCAACTGCACCAATCAACCGGGTGCAACCGGTGAAATGATCCGCTTTGCCCAATATGTCGGTGCTGACACACTGCAGATGAATTTTATTCAACTCTATCCCTTCGCCGAACCGGAAACCGGCATCCTGGACACGCCGGCTGTTTATCCGTTTAATGGCCCCGGCTACGGCATCGTCTATGTCACCAAGACAGGCAAACGTTTCGTCAACGAACTGGAACGCCGCGATGTCTGTGCCTTTGCCCAGATCAATCTCGGTGGCGATGCCAAACCGACCTATTCCATCTTTAGCGAACCGATGGTCCTGAAGATGGGCGGCTCCAACGAAGAGGTGACAACAGGCGTCAACAAGGGGCGATTTATCAAGGCCGAGAGCATTGCCGAATTGGCCGGCAAGTTGAATATGCCCGTCGATGCACTGACGGCAACCATTGATAAGCACAATAAATATATCGAAGAAGGCAAGGATCCCGAATTCAACAAGGCCATAACCAAGGCGATGATTCCCCTGGTTCAGGGTCCCTTCTATGCCGTTGCCCAGTGGCCGGCGGTGCACCATTGCATGGGTGGCCTGAGGATAAATCCCCAGGCGCAGGTGGTCGATATTTTCAGTAATGTCATTCCCGGCCTGTATGCTGCGGGCGAAGTCGCCGGTGGAGTGCACGGTTCCAATCGTCTTGGCAGCAATGCTATTCCGGATGCGGTTTCGTTTGGCCGTGTCGCCGGTACCAATGCGGCAAAGGAAAAATCAAGAGTTTAACCTCGAAGGTCGGGACATTTTGCCAACCCCGACACAGGATGGCGATCCATGATCAAAGATCCTTAGCAATAATGATGCAAATCAGTCTGCCAAGGATTCAACAAAATCGGCGACCCTTGACTAGCATGGGTCGCCGACTGAATTTAGAGGACTATAAAGCATGAAAAATTTCCGGTTACGTTTCATCGCCATTGCCGTCTTTGCTTTTGGATACACCAGCTTTGTCGCCAACGCGGCAACTACGGCTACACCGGAGGCTGCCGCCTGTGAAAACTGTCATAGTGATTTTGCTGCATTACTCCCCCAAGATCATATGCCGATTGAAGGCAATGAACCATCCTGCATGGCTTGCCATTCCCCGAATATGCAGCGCACGGAAAAGAAAAATTCCTTCCTGACACGAATTCATCTGGTGCATCAGCCACCCCGCGGCGATGGCGATTGCCTGACCTGTCACTCTTGGTCGGTCGGAAAAAATTTCGGTTTGATCGGCTTCCTCGAATCCTGGGGTGCCCCGACCCAGGAAGATATGACTGTATTGAAAGAAATCTTCGAATCCTGGTCCAATTCCGGATATCTTGACAACCTCCATGCTAGGGCTTCAATTTCCTGCACTCACTGCCATGGGAAAAAACTGCCGGACCTCGACGCCACCGTCGATAACCAAAGATGTCTGGAGTGTCACGGTCCCATGGAACAGCTGGCAAAAACAACCGAACCCGCCGAATTCAAAGACCGCAATCCCCATAATTCCCACCTGGGCGAGATAGACTGCACGGTCTGCCATACAGCGCACGGCGAATCAAAGGTGTATTGCCTGGGCTGTCATCAAAAATTTACAATGACCATTCCGGGAGGAGCTCATTTGAAGCCATAGAATTTTTTCGTTAAGCGACTTATACCCCACAAGTATCGCAAAGAATCACGTTTACCGGGCATAGGAAGGAGATGGGCGAGCTCCCTTCCCTTCCGTCGCGATGTCCCAGCGCCTTACCCTTTTTTGGCTGGTTTTACCTGGTAAACGAGCAGTCCTGTTGCAGCAATCAGTGCAAACACAGCTCCGGCGAAAAACGTAGCCGAGGCACCAAAAACCTTCCATAGCCCACCGGCAATGACGCTTGCCAGCAGGATAGCCCCGCTGCTTACCAGATTAAAAATACCAAACGCGGTGCCGCGAAGCGCATCCGGCGCAGCATCGGCAACAAGTTTGGCGAGCAACCCTTGACTAAGCGCCATATGCAGTCCCCACAATCCAGCACCAAGGAAGACAATTCCAGGAGACGGAGCAAGCGCCAGGGCGATATCGGCGGCAACGAGAACCAGAAGTCCATACAACAGCAGGACTCGCACCGGAAGTCGGTCGGCAGCCGCCCCTGCCGGATAGGCAAACAACGAATAGACAATATTCATGACAATCATGATAACTGGAACGTAACCGACAACAAGTCCCACGTCCTGGGCACGAAGAATCAAAAAAGCATCACTGAAACGGGCGAGAGCAAAAACTGCCCCAAGCGCGACGACAAACCAGTATCGCCTATTCAGCCGCCTTGCCGAGTTCAACAGAGCTAGGTGGTTTGTGCGAACGGAAAAACGGGGCAAGGACTCGGGTTCGTGAACGGCGACGATCAACAGCATCACCGCGAGGAATGCCGGAACAGCCGCTACCCAAAGCACGGTCTTGATGTCGCTTGCCAGGAAAAACATCAAGACAACGGCCAACAGTGGTCCGACAAAAGCTCCGATCGAATCAAGTGCCTGGCGCAAACCGTAAGCCGCACCTCGAATTTCCGGCTGGACAAGATCGGCAACTAAGGCATCACGCGGTGCACCGCGTATTCCTTTGCCGATGCGATCAATAAAACGAGCAATGAACACCAGCTCCATCGTTGTTGCCAGCGGAAATATCGGTTTGGACGCGGCTCCCAGGGCGTAACCAATGACAGCAAGAGCCTTTCGTTTGCCGAAATAATCGCTGATCGCCCCGGAAAACACCTTGGTGAGTGCCGCCGCTGCCTCGGCCACGCCTTCGACGACGCCTATCGTCACCATGGAAGCACCAAGCGTCGTAGCCATGAATATCGGCAAAAGACTATGCACTAGCTCGGATGAAACATCCATAAACAGTGAGACAAACCCAAGAACCCATATCTCCCTCGGCAAGGTGCGATATCCTCTCCTGGCGGAAACTTCCGGCCGAGGCTCAGTTGGTTGAGTTGAGATCATCAGTAATGCTTTAACGCTTTTCCGGCAGGCTTGACAATTCGTAAACATCGTCTGTTTGCCAAGAAACGCTATTTGCCGTTTTTAATCCTAGGTTATCGCCAGTGGATTTTTGGCGCTTTTCTCTCAGGCAGTCGGAAATAGCGCACTTTGGCGTAGCCGATCATCATCGGGTAGTGAAAAGTGTAGTCCTGGGGAATGCCCACCGCCTCCTTTAAGGCAGGGCTGGCGAGTATCGCACCTTGCAACAGACCGGCCCAGCAGGTTCCCAGTCCATATTGCGGTGCGGCCAATTCCAGGTAGCTGAGAGCGAGGGTCAGATCAACCATGCGGATGGGTGCAGGTCCTGGAGCCATAGCGGCCACCAGACAAGGCGCGGAACGAAGAACCGAATCGACACCTGCCTCCCAGGCCTGTATCAACAAAGGAAAGTAAGGCATCACCGTCACTTTCGGATCCTGCAACATCGATCGCATCCAGTCGATCACCTGAGCGGCGATGGCCTGCATCCGTTGCTTGTCGTCAATCACCAGCCACTCCACCAGTTGCGCATTGCTGCCTGTCGGGGCATAGCGGGCGGTTTCGATCAATCGCTGCAAGGTAGCCTTCTCCACCGGCTTGTCTTTGAACCGCCGAACCGAGCGGCGAGAACGCAGAAACTGTTCAGCCTGGGCCGCCGAAATGACCAGATCCTTTTCGATGGCTGGACAAGCAGCAAGCGGCACCTCGGCATGGTCCAAGGCACCGTGCGGGCAGATCGCCACACAATGACCACATCGTATACACATCGCTTCACTTTCCGGTGGAATTTCCGGGAAGCTCCCCTTTCCTTCGAAACGAATGATTCCCATGGGACATTCGGCAGCACAGAGACCATCTTGGTGACATTTTTTTTGATCAATGTTCAAAAGACTCATTTAATACCTCTGATTGATAAGTGATTGTTGAAGCAATTCGCTACTTACTAGTTTTACAAAATATTTTTAATATGACAGGGTTTCATACGCAAGTATAATTCCTCAAACAACATTTTCATTTATATTTTCGGCAGAAAGGACACAATGCAGCCAAATCCTGAGAAATTACGCCAATTGTTTGATTGGTATTTTTGGCACACCTGAAACTGATGAGGTCTTGGAGAGCTTTGTCATTGGCGAATGATAACCATTTCCCACCATCCATGTGAAATAAATTTGAATGCCATCTGGTGAAAAGTGAAGTTGCTTCCTAAGGTATCTTGCTTTCTCGCAATATGCCGTTTTTTTGTCGACAAATATATAATTTTGTTGCATGCTTGACGAAGATGTAAGGGGGCGCTGCTCAAGGCCAGAGGGTAACTTGATATGTTTTTTCTTTGGATATTAAGTTACTAAGGCGCTTACGCACCTCATCGTTGTGCCATAAAATAGTTAGGTTTAATCAAATTTTTAGAGTGCTCTATTGGAGATAAAAGTTATGACTGAAGTCAAAACAGCGGATCAGGAAAAAACGGGGTTTAAAATAATATATCAAATTATGATTACCATGTTTGTTGTCGCAATAATACCCCTCTGCGGCCTCTGGTATATCAGTATTTATCAGGCAAATCAGGAATGGACGAAGAACATATATCAGGAACTCACCGATAGCACGGAGAGCTTAACACGCAGTGTCGATGAATGGACGGCAATGAACTTTCGACTACTCACGCAGAATGCCGAAATTCCGGCTATCCGGGGTATGGACGCCAAATTGCAGCATCCGGTTTTAAAAACAATAGTCGACTCTTACCCATGGATTTATCTTGCCCATATTATTCTGCCGGATGGCCAGAATCTTGGTAGAAGCGACGACGAATCACCAAAATTCTATGGCGACAGGGATTATTTCAAACAAGTGCTCGGCGGTCGACCATATGGACAGCAGGTACTGATCGGCAAAACCTCCGGAAAACCGGCAATGGTGTTGTCGGCACCGATTAAAGGTGACGGGATAAAAAACCTTGGAGTTCTTGCAGTCGCCATGACACTGGAGGATCTTTCGAAAACCGTAACCAAAACAAAGATCGGGAAAACAGGATTTGCTATTTTGGTCGATGAAAAAAACAGGCTGATCGCCCACGGCCACGGAGAGATTTCTTCCGAATTGCAGGATTTCAGCTCACATCCTGCCCTTAGCCAGCAGAATCGACTTGATAGTAGCTCCTTCACTTTCAATGAAAATGGCAAGAAGATAGTGGCCTTTACGCAAAAGACAAAACAGGGTTGGACACTGATCGTTCAGCAGAATTATAAAGAAGCGTATGCCGCTGCTGAGATTTCACAGCGCAATGCACTCATACTTTTACTTGTTACTCTGGCGACGGTGGTAATGATTGCCTATCTTCTCGCCCACCGTCTCAGTACACCAATTCGTAATCTGACGGTCATCGCCGATGAAATCAGCCGCGGCAATTTGAACGCTACGATTTTGGAAACCGAGAGGAGTGATGAAATCGGAGCGCTAGCCAGGGCAATACAGCGGATGGGCGTCAGTCTGCAGATGGCGTTTGATAGATTACGGAATAAGTAGCCGTTGTGACTGGTAGATGATATTTCTTCCTCGTAAATTGCACTGATTCGGCATCCGCTTTTCTTAGATTACATCAGTTTTGTTTTCAATAGGTTGAAGGCGTTCCTCGCCCCCGTATAAACAATCGTGTAATACTTTTGCCACTTCGTTTTTTATGAGCGGTTTTGCCATCATATACCGGATGCCTTTGGCCTTGACCATTTCAGTAGTGATGTCCTCTGAATATCCACTGTAAAGAATGATCGGCAAATCGGGTTGAATTTTCAACAACTCCACAGCCATTTGTACTCCGGTCATATACGGCATGGTGTGATCAGTGAAGACCATGTCGAACCCCTCTGGATTGGCGCGGAAGATTTCCAAGGCCTTGCGGCTGCTCGTGACACCCTGGACCGAATAACCCAGGCTGGACATCAGCTCCCCATAGGCATCCACCAGATCTGCTTCATCATCTACCAACAGGATGGTTCCGCTTCCCTTGAGAACCGGCTTTGAGTCATCAGTTTTAGTAGCAAGGCCTTCCTTCGTTACCGGAAAGAACAACTCAAATGTCGTCCCCTGGTCCACGGTGCTGGATACCTCCACGGCTCCGCCGAGGTCTTTGACGATACCGTGGACAATGGAGAGTCCCAAACCGGTGCCCTCTCCTTTGGATTTTGTAGTAAAGTAAGGATCAAAGATTTTTTCCATCTCTTTGATCGGAATGCCTTTTCCGGTGTCTCGAACGGTCAACTTCAAATAGTCTCCGGACTTCAGAAAAAAGTGACCCACGGTTGTTTGAGTCGGTATGTTCACATCGTTTAGGAAAACCTCCAGGGTACCCCCTTTTTCTTTCATGGCATGGCTAGCATTGGTGCATAGATTCATCAAAACCTGGTGAATCTGGGTGGGATTGCCGCAAATTCTGTCGTTCTGTGCTTCCCAATGCTCATAGATTTGAATGGTGGTCGGAATTGTGGCCCGCAATAACTTCATGACCTCCTTTAAAATAGGCAGGGTGCTTAACGGTTTTAACCCCTGCTCCGAGGTTCGGCTGAAACTAAGAATCCGCTGTACCAAGTCCCGGGCGCGGTATCCGGATTGGAGCACTTTTTTCAGGTATTGTTCAATAGTCGGGTTGTCGGGCAAACGGCTCAAAGCGAGCTCGGTAAAACCTGTTATCGCGCTGAGAATGTTATTGAAATCGTGGGCAATGCCGCCTGCCAAGGTGCCTATGGACTCCATCTTTTGGACCTGACGCAGTTGGCCTTCCAGTCTTTTTTGCTGGGTGATATCAATAGCAAACCCTTGAAAATACGATAATTCACCACTTTTATCCCGAATTTCTTTAGCACTGATCATCACCCATATTATATCGCCGTTCTTCTTTTTGAACTGCGTTTCAAAACCGGATATTTCTCCTTTTTGCTTCAACACATAAATAAATGTATCCCTATCTTGAAGCCGGGCGTAAATCTGATGGGCGACATTAGTAATAGTTGCAACAAGCTCCTGGGGTGATTCATATCCTAAAATTTTGGCAAAAGACAGGCTGACAGCTATAAATTTGCCTTGGGGGGTGGTTTGGAAAATACCCTCAATGGCGTTTTCGTAAATGCTGCGGTATTTTCTTTCACTGATCTTGAGATCTTCGTGGACCTGTCTCAGGGCGGCGGTCTTTTCTTTGATGCGATCCTCCAGGTCTTTGTTCAGTCCTTCCAGTTTGCGTGTCAACAGAATCCGTTGATCCATCTCCTCTTTCAGACGTAGGGCCGCCTTGATCCGGGCGTCGACGATCGGAATGCTGAAGGGCTTGGTGATGAAATCCACCGCTCCGAGATTGAGGCCTTTGGTTTCATCCACTTCCAGGCCCAGGGCGGAAACGAAAATAACCGGAATGTCCCAGGTGTCAGCGTTGGCCTTCAAGCGCGAACAGACCTCAAAACCGTCCATGCCGGGCATCATGATATCAAGAAGGATGAGATCAGGTGGGTTATCCGATAAGGTGCGCTCTAGAGCGCTCTCCCCGCTGTCGGCACAGATTATCTCGTATTGAGTCTGCAGATTATTGATCAAAATGTGGACGTTCTCCGGATTGTCATCCACTACCATAATACGTTTACGTGCGCTTCCTTCTGGTCTTTCCTGGAACAGGTGGTGATATTTCTGTTCATAGAGCCTCAAGGCCTCTTGGGCACTTTTGAGTTCATCCACCTTGTGCTTGACCTGATATTCCAGCTGCACATTCAATTGTTCCAACTGGGTCTTCATCAACAGCCTGCGGTCCAATTCTTTTTTCAAGTTCAGAATGCTTTTAATTCTGGCGCACACCACCGGCATACTGAATGGCTTGGTAATATAGTCCTGGGCACCCAGTGTTAACCCTTTGGTCTCATCGATTTCCTCTTTTTGGGCAGTTAAAAAAATCACCGGGATATTCCTGGCGGTCTCATCGGCCTTCAACCTGGAGCAAACCTCATAACCATCCATCCCCGGCATGATCACATCTAAAAGGATCAGGTCGGGTTTCTTTGAAGAGAGGGCTATCTCCAGCGCCTGATCTCCGTCGGTGACACACAAAATTTCGTATTCACCTTCCAGGTACTTGATGAGCGGCCAGATATTTGCCGGTTCGTCATCCACCACCAATATTCTGCCATGTTGTGCCATTGTGATCATTAGGTAACCTCTTGCAAGGGAATATTCAATGTCTTGGCCATGTTGGCAAGGATCATCAAAGCTTTTTTGAAGTCTAATTTATAGAGGGTTCGGTCAAGCAGGTCGAGTTCTTCCTTGACTTGGCGGCCAGCCAGGGCTTTTTTTAATTCCGGCAAGCAGTACATGGCCCGTGAGTTTCTCTCTTGCAACAATATCTTCATTTCATAAAATATTCGGGTGATCTGTTCAGGTTCAGCCGACGGTGTTTCGGCATGGGAAGGCGCCGCCGATGTCGAGTCCAGATGCAGCCCCCGCAATGTGTCCATTAGAGAAGACAGCTTTTCGATAACGATCCTCAGCAGTCCTTCCATCTCTTCACTCTTCTCCGCTTTCAGCGACTCATCCAGCTCCCGGACGGCTGGCAAAAGCTTACCCGCACCGATATTGGCGCAGACACCCAGCAGGGAATGGGTCAACTGCTTCGCCTCCTTCACCTGATCCTTCTGGATAGAGTTCTGGAGGAACTCGCCTGCGTCACCATATTTTTCCAGGAAGTCGCGTAGAATGCGTTTATAGAGGCCGGAATTGCCATGCACCAGTGACAGCGCCGATTTCAGATCAATACCGGCAATCGTCTCCGGCATCTGCTGCCAAGGTTCTTCGACAAACTTGTTGCCGGTCTCCAGCAGCGCTGTTGTATCCCGTTTACCTGGCGTAATCCACTTGATCAGGGCGGCATACAGTTCGCGTTCTTCCACAGGCTTGGGCACGTAATCGTTCATTCCGGCTGCCAGACACTTTTGTCTGTCGCCCCCAAGGGCGTGAGCTGTCATGGCGATGATCGGCAGTTCGGCAAAGCGGGGATCGTCGCGAATGATTCGAGTCGCCGTGTATCCGTCCATAACCGGCATCTCGATGTCCATGAGTACGAGGTCGTAGGTCGTCTCGGCCATCTTTACACACTCGACCGCCGCCCGCCCATGTTCAACCGAATCGACGATCAACCCGCCTCGCTCAAGAGTTGCCATGGCGACTTGCTGGTTGATGACATTGTCCTCCACCAGCAATAGCCTGGCACCTCTGATACCTTCTATTCCTATAACGTCCCCTGTCTCAGGCGCAAAGGTCAGGCGCGACACCATGGCATCGACTTTACCAAAGAGCTCCATGATGGTATTAAACAATTCAGAGGAGTTTACCGGCTTGAGCAGGTAAGCATCGATGCCGGCGACATTGGTTGTATCCATCCGCAGGTTCTCACCCTGACCGTACATGGTGACCATGATGATCTTGGGGGTCGTGGTTGCTTTTCCGAGGATCGGATCGGTACGAATGGTTTCAGCCAGCTCAAAACCGTCCATGACCGGCATCTTCCAATCGATGATGATCAGGTCATACGGCCTGATCGAGGCGGCTCGTCTCAGCTCTTCCAGGCCTGCCGCTCCTGAGGTCACCGTGGTCGCCTCCATGTCAAAACTGTGGACAATCTCCGACACTATCAGCCGGGCTGCTTCATTATCGTCGACAATCAAGACGTGCAGGCCTTTAATATCCGCAGGCGAGGTCAAGGTGCACCTTCTTTGCTCGGCCTGTCGCTTGAAGGCCTGGCTGAAATAAAAGGTTGAGCCACGGCCCAACTCACTTTCCAGCCATATGCGTCCCCCCATTAGGGTGACCAGGCGATGACAAATGGACAGGCCCAGGCCGGAGCCCTCGTGGCTGCGGGTCATTGATCCATCCAATTGGGTGAAGGGTTGAAACAGAGACCCTTGTTTGTCCGTCGCTATGCCTGCACCACTGTCCTGCACTGAAAAAAGTAGGCTGACGTGGTCGGTCTCGTCCTGCGTAAACGCCACCTCCGGGTTCGGGATGACCTTGACAATGATCTCGCCTTTATCCGTGAATTTGACCGCGTTGGAAATCAGGTTGATCAGGATCTGACCCAGCCGGAGCGGATCGCCTTTGAGTGCCAAGGGCACGTGTTTGCCGATAAAATAGAACAGCTCGATCTGTTTCTCGGCTGCTTTAAGCCTGAACATATTGGCCATTCTTTCGACGATATGGTGCAGCATGAAATCGGTCACTGCCAACTCGAGCTTGCCGGCCTCAATCTTTGAAAAATCGAGTATGTCGTTGATGATGCGCAGCAGATGACCGGAGGCTTCATAACTCTTGACGAGAAAATCTCGCTGCGTGGCGTTGAGATCAGTCTTCAGGACCAGACTGGTCAGGCCGATAATCGCATTCATCGGCGTTCTGATCTCATGGCTCATCCGGGCCAGGAATTCACTTTTGGCCGAATTGGCAGCCTCTGCCTGTTCCTTGGCTATGGCCATTGCTTCAGCACGCTTGCGCTCTGTTATATCTAATATGGCTGCCAGACTCTGCTTCATCCCAGGCATCATCGTCACAGTTACAACCACGTCCTTCAGCCTGTCTTCCCGGTCAATAAATTGAAATTGATAAATTTGTGGTGATGCTCCCGGATCGACTCGGCGCAACCGATGATACCGCGTCATCCGTTCCAAATCGTCCTGGTTGGCCACGATTTTCGTCCACTTCATCCTGCCTTCGACTTCATCCCTCCTATAGCCGCTCAGTTTTTCGAACTCTTTGTTGCAAATGGAGATAGTCATATCTTCTTCGATAAAGAGCAAAGGGGTCCCGCTATGCTCGAAGATAGCACGATATTTCTTTTCGGATTGTCTGAGTGCCTGCTCAGCCCTGCTACGTTCCCGGTAAAGGGCGGCGTTTTCCAGGGAGATGGCAGCCTGGGCGGAAAGCAACTCAAGGACCGCGACTCTCCCTTTTGTGAAGGCGGCCCTGACAAGTCTGTTTTCCAGATATAGCATGCCGATCAACTTGGACTGCAGTATAAGGGGCAGGCACAATACGGACACAGGCCTATTCTTTTCGATATACGGATCCGAGGAAAACATATTCGGCTCTCGTGCGTCCTCGATTATGACTGTCTCACCCGTCCGTCTGACATAGGTAACAACGGATATCGGGAGATCTCCGGCAGGTCGATCCTGGCCGGGTTGTACGACCACAATCGCCTGTCCATCGACACCGGCCTCGGCCTGTACTGTCAGGTCGTCGCCACGAACCAGGATCAGGCAGCCCTTCTGGGCGCCGGCGTTTTCGAGCACCGTTTGCATCAATTTCTCAAGGAGCCGGGAAAAAACAATCTCGCCGGAGATCGCCTGCGAGGCCTTGACTACGGATATCGCATCCAGGCTGCCGATCTGTACGCCGAAGGCCTTGGTGATGCAGGCCTCGTCCTCCTGCAGGAGAAGGGGATAAAGACGGTCGAGGTGGGCCACCTTGCCGCTTGCCCCCCAACGAAGATAGCAGGCGCGGGCCTCACGCATGTGGGCGTGAGCATTTGTGGCAAAACCCCATTGCCGATAAAAGCGGGAAGCAAGATCGTTGGCAATGCCTTCATTGTGGACGAATCCATTGTCGCGGGCGGATTCCACGGCCTGCCGGTAGAGGTGCATGGCTTGCAGATGCTCACCGCCGATCCTGGCCATTTCGGCCTCAACAAGAAGATATTGATGCTTGTAGTTTTCTTCACAGTTGTCGACCCATGTCTTCATTTGGGCCTGATTTTTCGCTATCTTGTTCAGATAATCGTTTTTCTTGTTGTCGGAAACGTCATCATGCAAGGCCGCCAGGATCAGCGAACCAAAGAAATTGAGCTCAACAACCGAGATGGAACTGGAAAAGAACCCTCCGAGCTGTTCGGCCTTTTCCACAGCCTGCAGTGCCTTTTCCGTGTGGCCGTAGAGGTAGAGAATCTGAGCCTTCAGGACCGCATAGCGTCCAATGGCCCCGAAGCTCTTATGTGTTTCGCAACCGGCCAGATAGCTCTCCTCCGAGACTAGATTGAAGTCTTCCTTCTCTCCCGGTGCCTTGTTTTTATTCGCTTCCAGGTTGGAAATCGCCAGCTGCAGTCCCAATAAGGTGTCGGTGGCCCATTGATTTTTCGTCTTCCGGGTAAAAGACAGCAGAGCCGGGATTTCCTCGATGATCACGTCGATCCGGACACCGCGATAGAACGGCTGAAACAGTTTATAGGCCAGGATATAGCCTGTCCATTGCATCTCACCCGCGGCCAGGCCGACCCGGAATCCGTCGTTAAGGACCTCATCCGCCAGTTTCAGATGCCTGACCCAATGATTAAGATAATGGCCGAGCATAAAACAGGACTGACATTTTTGCGCCGGGTCGTCAAACCTTTCGCTGAGTTTGAGCGACAGCTCCCCAAAAGCATAGGCATCCCGGTAATTGTTCATCACCGAATTGAGGACCATTCCGAAAGCGGTATAGCCGACGGTGGATTTTGCGGTAGGCCCGTAACTAAGAGAGAGATTGACGTTTAAGATGCTGACCAGGGCAAAGAGTACACTGTCGGTATAGCGGGCGGGGACGACCAGATTCGAGAGAAGTTCCAGGCCGACCCGTTTCTCTGGGTCGGACATCTCGGGTTCATCGATAAGAGACGCGATATCACGACCTCCGAGGATCTCGTGGTATCTTGCAATCTCGGCATCCAGCCCCTCTTTCAGTCGACCCTCGGGGATGATGATATGGAGGAGCCGCAGAGCCTTTCTGCCGGTATCGATAGCATCACGATACTGTGCCATCAGGGTATACTGGACAATTAATATATTATAGAGCTCGGCTCGCTGGATATCCGATCGTGCCCTGCCCAGAAGCAGGTCGATCAACTCCTTAGACCGAACGTAGTTACTGCTCAGATATTCCACTTCCGCCAATTCCTTGTACAAATCGAAGGTGAGATCATAGCGCATCTCCCAGGCGGACTCGTCCAGCAAGGCAATCCCGGCTGACAAATGGTCCAAGGCCGAGGCATAGGCTGTGGATGCCTTGGCCTTCTTTGCGGCTGCAAGGTTCAGGTCGGCCACCCGATATCTCTCTTCCCTGTTGATGATCAGCGCAGTACTCAGATTGAAGTGATTGACGATATCGAAGAGTTTATCGTCGGATGCAGCGGACGCGGTCTGTTCGAGCAACCATCTGCCGATTTTCAAATGTACCGCAGCCCTCTCATTTTCGGGGGTCAGGGAATAGGCCGCTTGTTGCACCCGGTCGTGAAAGAACGAGTAGCTATTATCCTGAGAGGGCAAGAGCAGCGTTTCATCGACACCACTCTGCAGGTCAGCCCGGACTTTTTCTTCAGGGGCTTGGGTGATTACCGCTAGGCTATGGAGGGCAAAGTTATTGCCGATACAGGCGCCAATTCGCAGCGCTTCCCTGGTTCCGGCTGGCAATTTCCGGAGCTTGAAGGCCATCAGATCGATAACATTATCAGTATACCCCTTTGCCTGAATACGCTCTATATCCCAGCTCCAGCCTTGCCTGGCGGTATCGAATTCGATGAGGTGCTCGCCATGGAGTATCCTCAGAAACTGAATAACAAAAAACGGATTACCGGCGGTTTTTTCATAGATGAGCTTGGTCAACGGCTCAACCGTGCGCCGATCCAGATGAAAGGTGTCGGTTATGAGCCACTCCAGCTCTTCGAAGGAGAGCGGACAGAGAGTTATATCCTGAAAGATAGCCGAACTCTTGCGGATATCGGCGATGGCCAACATCAGTGGATCGGAGGGAACGACCTCATTATCACGGTAGGCCCCGATCAGCAGTAAATGGCTGGTCTCGCCATCGACAATGATATGCTCGATCAGTTTCAGACTGGCGGGATCTACCCACTGCAGGTCATCAAGAAATATGACCAATGGATGTCCTTTCTGGGCGAAGACCCCGATGAATTGTCGGATGACCATGTTGAACCTGTTTTGGGCCTCGCTCGTCGGTAACTTCGGGACCGGCGGTTGCTTTCCGATGATCAGCTCCACCTGGGGGATGATATCGATGATGATCCGGCCGTTGATCCCCAGGGCCTTTTGGAGCTTGGCCTTCCAGGCGTCGAGTCGGTTTTCCTGTTCGGTCAGAATCTGACGGATCAATCCCTGGAAGGCCTCGATGATAGTGGCATACGGGATATTCCGTTTGTATTGATCGAATTTACCGGATATGAAAAAGCCATGTTCCCGGATCACCGGTTTATACAACTCGCGAACGAGTGAAGTCTTGCCGATTCCGGAATAACCTGCGATGATAGCCATCTCGGGAATTCCGCTTTTGACCACCCGGTCGAAGGCTCCAAAGAGAAGCTCGATATCCTTCTCGCGGCCATACAGTTTTTCGGGAATTAACAAGAGGTCGGAGATATCCGCCTCGGCAAGGGGAAAAATTTTGATAGCGCCTCCGGATTCATAGAGGTCGAGGCAACGTTGAAGATCAAATTTCAAACCGAGAGCGGTCTGGTAGCGCTCTTCGGCGGTCTTGGCCAAAAGTTTCATGACGATGGCGGAGACGACGTCTGGGACGGCAGGGATGAGTTGGGTTGGTGCGGGAGGAATGCGGGCGACGTGACAATGGACCCATTCGAGGAGATCGTCGGCCAGAAAAGGGAGCCTTCCGGTGAGCATCTCATACAAGGTCACACCCAGGGAGTAGAGATCGCTGCGAAAATCGACCACCCGATTGATCCGCCCCAGCTGTTCCGGCGACATGTAGGCCAATTGCGTATCAGGCCGCCCGCCGATTCCGCCCGATCGGGGCTGTTTTGTGGAAGGATCGAGAAGGGAGACAGCGCCGGTTTCGACATCAACCAGAATGGTCCGTGGTCTGATATCTTTGTGAAGGATGTTTTGACCGTGCAATCCGGCCAATGCTTCAGTAATTCCGACCGCAATATTGAGTAACCGTCCGAGTTGAAAGGGAGATCCGCAGAGGGTGTCCAATGTCTGATCTTCACCTTGGTTTCGAGTCAAACTCTCCCCATCCAATGCCGTCATGCTCGCTCCTCAAAAGACGTCTTATGCTGCAGCTCTTCGTCAACTGTGAGTGGGTTTATTGCAAGATATTTAATCTTATGCTAACTGGCCACCATAGCGAAGAAATATTTCAATAAAAGATATTCATGCGTTGACACTTGCTTCGTTGTTGAATGACAGCCGGTGCAAACATACAATCTGGGAGTTTCGAAAAAGGATAGCTCAGGTGGTTGATGTTAAAGCGACAACCTTCTATGTCAACACGTTCAATACTTGGAAGAATTTGCAATATCGCCTGGTTGATTGGATCAAAACACACAAGAAATCCCTTGAACTTTTGCGTCATTTCCCTGATTCTTTAGCAGAACATTCTTTTAGAGTGGAATCGGATTCCAAATAGATCTAGAAGCAGAGAAGTTTGGTATGCACTTTTCTCAGCTTGCCTCGGATACTTCTTCAACGACTGTCAGTCAAGCTAGGCAAGTATCTTACATATTATAGAGACAAAGTATTCCATGATGAAAAAGGTTGAAAAGACGGCTTGGTGTACCGTGCTGATGGCAATCGTTTGCATGAGTTTCTTGCCTGCTACCTGTCTGTCAGCTCCCAAAAGGGGCGGCACGGTAATTATTTCCTCTGGTTTTGGAGTTCCACCTCATTGCAACCCGGCAATAGCCTCCGGCTCGGCGATAGCGATGGTCGGAGCCCAGGTTTTTGCAAGCCCGTTGAGATATGACGACAAGTGGAATCCACAACCCTACCTGGCACAAAGTTGGGAATTCTCCAAAGATGGGCTTTCACTGACGCTGAAGCTGGTTCAGGATGCAACATTCCACGACGGGCACCCCATAACCTCGGAGGATGTCGCTTTTTCTCTTCTGTCGGTGCAAAAATATCATCCATTCAAATCAATGTTTGCACCTGTGGCAAGGGTTGATACACCGGATCCTGCAACAGTAGTGATCCGGCTGACACAGCCAAACCCTGCAATCCTGCTTGCCATGTCACCGGCCTTGCTTCCAATACTGCCGAAACACATTTATGGGGATGGTCAGGATCTGAGAACCCACACTGCAAACCTGCAACCGATTGGTTCCGGACCTTTTACATTTTTAAAAAACATCCCAGGCAAATATCTTGTTTTAAAACGAAATGATACATTTTTCATCAAGGATCGTCCATATCTCAACGAGATAGTCATTCGATTTGACAACGATCCAAGCGCGCAGCTGGTTTTTCTGGAACATCTTGATGCCCATCTTCTGCCCCTGTTTATCGATCCTGAAAGTATTGATAAACTTGAGAATGACAAACGATTCGTTATCGAACCTCGTGGCCACGAGGGTATTGGCGCCATTAATTGGCTGGCGTTTAATCTGCTGCACAAACCCCTTGATGACAAGTGGGTTCGTCAGGCCATTGCCTATTCGATAGATCCGGAGTTCATAAACAACTACATGAATCGAGGGAGATCTCTCCGGGCAACCGGCCCTCTTTCACCATTCAGCCCTTTTTACGAGCCGGATGTACATAAATACAAGCTTGATCTGGCAAAAGCCGGAGAACTGCTCGACAAAGCCGGTTTGCCGATAACTTCGTCTGGTACACGATTTGCGATAACCCTGGACTACATCCCGATCATTCCCAGCCAGCAGCATGATATTGCCTTTTATATCAAGCGTCAGCTTTTAAAAATCGGTATTGACGCCCACGTCCGCAGTTCAAAAAACATCAAAGAATGGTCCGAGCGCATTGGCAACTGGGATTTTGATATGACCATGGATGCCGTTTATAACTGGGGCGACCCTATAATTGGTGTGCACCGCACCTACCTGTCACAGAATATCCGAGAGGGTGTTATCTGGTCGAACACCCAGAACTACCGAAATTACCAGGTAGACAGCATCCTTGATCTGGCGGCCAGGGAAACGGACAAAGATAAACGCAAAATACTGTACAGTAAGTTTCAAAAGATCCTTACCGATGACCTCCCGATTCTGTGGTTGAATGTGATGCCGTACCAGACCGTTTTTAACAAGAATCTTTGGAACCCGCCAATTTCGATTTGGGGTGTTCATTCGCCATTGGATGAACTGTACTGGGAAACTGTTCCTCAAAAAACATATACCGCAACGCCTCCCTTGGAAGATAAGGATTCAACGCTTAAACGAACTGGAATACGAACAATTACCCTTCTTAAAGAGAAAGAGTTGTTTGAGGCTGTCGATATTCTCGAAAATGAAGAATTGGGTTATTCTGATCTCCTACACTCTGGACTCCATGTAATCGGGTTCACGACAAAAGGGATTGTCTTTCTTGATAATTCCGGTCAGATGAAGTCGGGAATGGATATCAACGGACTGCTTGATAACAACGGGCAAAGCATAGTTGAACAGCTGATAGAGGCCGGGGGGCGGCCGGGTGGCGGCACGGTCGACATTAACGGGTTGTGGCCTCATCCGGAGACCAATCAAGTCAGCCCCATCACCGCATGGTGTGGCGAGCTGACTCACGATGACCGCATCTGTGCCCTGACCTGGCAATAAAAACTGGAGAACCCATGCATTTGCTGCGTAATATATCTATCCGGGTCAAAGTATTGATTGCCCCGGTCATCATGATCGTCGCGCTTGGGATTGTGCTGTTGATTGCAATACAGGGGCTGGAGAGTCAGCGCAGGGTGTTAACCGATATACAGGCAATTTCGTTGAAGAAGCTCCAGCTCCTGCAGGAGTTTATCCTTATAAGCGAGCAGGTCCAGTCAGACGTTTACCGCATGTCTGTTCTTCAGTTCATGGGGGTCCCGGACAATGAAGTAATGTCGGTTTCCGAGCGACTCAACACAGGTTTGAACAGTTTGACTGTTGTTCAGGGAGAAATTCTGACAAAATGGTCCCTGGATCAGGAAGAAGAGACACTCCTACAGAAAATCAGAAAATCTTTGGGCGAGTTTCGGCATCAGGTACAGCAGGCCGTCAAGGCTGTTTCCGACAACCCGTCATTTGGCATTATTTTTGTGAGGTCTGCCGCTATTCCGTTCAGTGAACTGAGGGGGGTGCTCTCGAGGCTGCAGGAGTACCAGAATGACAAGATTGAATCAGCCAGACAGCATTCGGAAGTGATGCTCTCTAAGAGCAGGCAAACCATCATCCAAATCGCAGTCTGCATGGTCTTAGCTTCACTTTTCATAACAGTGTATATCGGATCAATCTCCATTTCAAAACCGATTTTGGCGATTACCCGTTCAATGGGTCAACTGATTGAGGGTGATCTGACCGAACACATCGAAACCGAAGACCGAAATGATGAAATCGGGCAGATGGAAAAGGCACTGGTGATTTTTAGAAAAAACATCATTGAAAAACTCCATTGGGAAAAAAAATTGGAGGAAAGCGAAGAGAGATTCAGAAACCTGTATAACAATGCCATGGTAGGATTGTTCCGGACCAGGATATCCGATGGGAAGCCCCTGCAAATCAATCAGTATTACGCGGAATTGGCTGGCTATCAAACGGTTGAAGAATGCTTGCAGGATTTTGTCGCTTCCAAACATTATTTTGATCCATCTGTTCGCAAGAAAATGCTGGAACGGATACGGTACGAGGGTGAGGTAAAGGGATTTGATGCTGAGATTACCCGTAAAGATAACAGCTCCGTCTGGATTAGTTTTTCGGCGAGAATCTATCCGGCAGAAGGGTATATTGAAGGGGCGCTGATTGACATCTCAGACTTAAAAAAAGCAGAATCTCAGCTGGTGGCATCACTGCACGAAAAGGAAATACTTCTACGAGAGGTCCATCACCGCGTTAAAAACAATATGCAGATGATTCAGAGTCTGATCAACTTGCAGGTGGATAAAATCAAAGATCAGGATTTTAAAAAGGCCCTCATGGAAAGCAGCAACAGAATACGGGTAATGGCTCTGGTCCATGAAACTCTCTATAAATCCGACACCTTGTCTGCCATTAATCTCAATACGTATTTCAGTGAGCTTGCATCAGGGATACTGACGGCCTATAGCACTCCTGAACAAACCGTTGAATTGTCCATAAAGGTTGAACCGCTGGTCCTGGATATTGATAAAATCATTGCCTGTGGACTCATTGTCAATGAATTGATGACCAACTCTCTTAAATATGCCTTCCTGGACAGAGGCCATGGCAATATCACCATTCGACTTGAGAAAACTGGCTCCAATGAAGCGGAATTTACAGTAGCCGATGATGGAGTTGCTATGTCTCAGGGTTTTGATCTGACAAACCTCGACTCTCTGGGGTTACGTCTTGTCCGGATTCTTTCAGAGAATCAGCTCGATGGGAACCTTCAGGTCTATCAGACCAATGGCTTGATGTATTGCATTAAATTTCCAATATAAATTCTTTGAACAGGGAATCTGCCATCATGGAAAACGTTCATATATTAATAGTCGAAGACAATGTTATTGTCGCGGAAGATATACGGATCAAGCTTGGCCATATGGGCTTTAAAGATGCGGCCATTGCCACAAGCTGTGAAAAGGCCATCAAGGCAGCTGAAACGCAGACGCCCGACCTTGCCCTTATGGATATCAACCTCGGTGGCAAAAAGTCCGGCATTGACGCGGCGATTGAGCTCCGGCGCAAGCACCAGGTGCCTATTGTCTATTTGACCGCCTACGCAGATGACGCTACCATTGAAAGAGCCAAAATCACCGAACCTTATGGTTATCTCGTCAAGCCATTTGAAGACAGTGAACTGAAATCTACCATCAAAATTGCTCTTTACAAACAGCAGGCCGACAAAAAAATACGTGAGAGTCAGCAATGGCTTAAGACGACCCTGCACAGCATAGGCGATGGCGTTATTGCAACTGACGAAAGAGGTTCGGTTACTTTTATGAATCCGGTGGCTGAATCCTTGACCGGTTGGACGTCAGGAGATGCCGCCGGCAAGGCGATAAAAGAAATTTTCCGTATTGTAAACGAATCTACTCTCCAGGAAGTTGAGAGCCCTGTGGAATGTGTTTTTCGCGAGGGAATAGTCGTAGGGCTGGCCAATCATACGCTTCTCGTCACCCGGAACGGCAAGATGATTCCCATCGCCGACTCCGGAGCCCCGATTAAGAATGAAAAAGGTGACATAATCGGTGCTGTTCTGGTTTTTCGCGATCAATCGGAAGAACGGACTCGGCAAAAAGCCATAGAGGAAAGCCGGGAACAGTTAGCCATGGTTCTTCTTGGAAGCCAGCTGGGGTTCTGGGACTGGAATATACCGACAGGTAAAGTGGTGCGCAATGAGCGCTGGGCTGAGATGCTTGGATACACCCTGTCGGAAATCGATTTTACCGTCAACTCCTGGGAAACCCTCATACATTTAGATGACCGTGCTGCAGCATGGAAATCGCTCAATGATCATTTGGCGGGAACGACCCCCATGCATTCAGCAGAATATAGGATGCGCTGCAAAGACGGGCAATGGAAGTGGATCAGCGATAAAGCCAAGATTGTTGCGCATGGACCGGATGGCAAAGCGGTCCGCATGTCGGGAACGCATCAGGACATCACCGAGCGCAAGCTGATCGAGGCTGAACGGGAGCTCCTGATAGCATGCATTGAACAAAGCGGCGATATGACTATCATCACCGATAAAACTGGGGTTATCCAGTACGTAAACAAAGCCTTTGAAAAGGAGACAGGATATGCGCGTGCGGAAGCAATTGGACAAACGCCGCGCATCCTGAAAAGCGGCAAACAGGATGAAGCCTTTTATAGCCAACTCTGGTCCACCATATCCAGTGGTAGCAACTTTGAAGGACGGATAATCAATAGGCGTAAGGATGGAACTCTCTACACCGAGTTTGCCACTATCTCACCGGTGTTTGACGGTGCGGGGAACATTGTCAACTACGTGGGTGTCAAACGGGATATCACCAAGCACCTTGAAATAGAGGAACGGCTTTATCAAGCCCAGAAAATGGAATCTATCGGACAATTGGCCGGAGGTGTGGCCCACGATTACAACAATGCCCTCAGTGTGATTCTTGGTTTTACTGAGATGGTCATGGATAAGGTAGATCCAACCGGACCACTGTATAGTGATCTTCAGGAAGTTTATGACGCAGCCAGGCGTTCTGCTGATGTCACTCGGCAACTACTGGCCTTTGCCCGTAAGCAGACGGTTATGCCGCGGGTATTAGACCTCAATGAGACGGTGGGTGGTATGCTGAAGATGTTGCAGCATCTCATCGGTGAGGATATTAAACTGGCCTGGCAGCCGGGGGCCAATCTCTGGCGGGTGAAAATCGACCCTTCCCAGGTTGATCAAATCCTCGCCAACCTCTGCGTAAATGCTCGCCATGCTATTAGGGGGGTAGGTAAGATAGTCATTGAAACAGACAATGTTCAGATAGATAAAGTCTACTGTTCCAACCACGCCGAATTGGTGCCCGGCAATTACGTTCTCTTGATGCTCAGTGATTCCGGTTGTGGGATAAGCAAAAGTGACCAGAAAAAGATTTTCGAGCCCTTCTTCACCACTAAGGGGGTGGGTGAAGGAACCGGCCTCGGCCTTGCCACGGTGTATGGCATCGTCAAACAGAACAATGGTTTCATTTCTGTCTACAGTGAGCCCGAGCAAGGAACAACCTTTAAGATTTTCCTGCCGCATAATGCCGAGGGAGAAAAAGACCTGGGTGATAGGTCGTGTGAGGTTGTTCCTCCACGGGGTAATGGAGAAACTGTGTTGATCGTTGAGGATGAAGTCTCAACTCTGAAACTGGCCAAGAGGATACTTGCAGGATTGGGCTACACCATATTGGACGCGGTGACCACAGAACAAGCCCTGAACCTTGCCAAGGATCATCAAGGAAAAATCCAGTTACTCCTCACTGATGTGATTATGCCTGAGATGAATGGCCGTGACCTGGCTGACCTTCTGCGAATAATTTGCCCCGGCATCAGGGTTCTGTTCATGTCCGGTTACACTGCAGATATTATTACCCGTCAAGGAGTACTGGCTAATGGTCTGAATTTTATTCAAAAGCCATTTAGCATCAAGGAACTGGCAGTTAAGGTGCGAGAAGAGCTTGATAAGGTTCCTGCTGCTGGAGAAAATCGATCTTAAATCGACGCAGCCATGACCTCATAACGATTGCGTCCATTCTTTTTGGCATGGTACAAGGCCTGGTCCGCAAAGGCTACAAGTTGGGCTCCATCAGTCAAAACATGATCCGTTGCCGATGCAATTCCAAGGCTGATCGTGACGAATTCAGATGTATCCGATGTGGCATGGGGTAGGTTAAGCCTAAGCACGGATTCACCGATTCGTCCTGCCAAGACTGCTGCTCCTTGGCTATTTGTATCGGGAAGGATGACCACGAATTCCTCTCCTCCGTAACGAGCCACGATATCAGGGGCACGTTCAGCGGTAGTCTTGAGGGCCCGGGCAATCTGCTGTAAGCACTCATCCCCCTGAAGATGACCATAGTGGTCGTTATATTTTTTAAAATGATCCACATCAAGCATGATCAAAGACAATTGCGTGCCGTATCTTTTAAGTCTTGAGAATTCAGTCTTTAATGCAATGTCAAAATATCTGCGGTTAGGCAGACCTGTCAGGCTATCCGTCAGTGAATTGCGTTGGGCAAGATCCCTTTCGGTTTGAATTTGGTGAATCAATTCTTGAATCTGCTGTTCCGCCATCTTGCGATGGGTAATATCCCTAACTATCAATACCATCCGCACAGGATTCCCCTGTCGGTCGCGAATCAAGGCATTATTGACCTCAATGTCAAAGCAGGACTTGTCTTTACGGATAGCTCGGTATTCATTGGGACCAGGATAATTTTCATGAAACATTCTTACTATATTGGCGCGCGCTCTTTCATGATCTTCAGGGGCGATAAAATCCATGACCGACATGCCAGGACCCTCATCTTGAGCATAACCAAATATTTTATGCGCTGCATCAGACACTATAAGGATACGCCCGGAAAGATCGGCGATGGTGATGTCATCGGACGAAGCCATCAGGATGGTTTTATAGGTCTCTTCACTTTCCTTCACCGCATCCTCAGCTCGTTTGCGGTCGGTAATATCGATGAATATCGTGGCGAAGCATCCCTCGCCAATTCGGAAGGCGTTGATGAAGTAGTACCTGCCCAGCGGTTCGGAATATTCCTCGAAACTGACCGATTCGCCAGTCAAAACGACCTTGTTGTGGATCTCGATGAAAGGTGGCTTCTCTATACCCGGCACGACCTCGGTGAACCGGCGACCAAGGATGTCGGTCACCCGCAATCCGGTATGGGTCTCAAAAGCGGGATTCGCACTCAAAAAAACATAATCCACCGGCTGACCGACCTCATCCAGCACTATTTTGTGAGAGGCTACGGCCGAAACGGCGTGCTCAATAAGCAGGTGGTATTTCTCTTCACTCGTTTGAAGTTCACGAGTTTTAGCGTTCAATTCTTTTTCTGCCAATTGTCCTATTTCCCGAGCCATAGTTCCGATTTCGTTGCTCGGATAGATGTATTCGCGGGCACCCGGCAGATCTCCAGCAATAGTAGCTTTGATTTTTCTGCCAAGTTCAACCAGAGGGCGGGATAAACGTCTGCTCAGCACAATACTCTGCACAAGTCCCAAAAATACAGCAATGACGCCCGTCAGTCCGATAAGTAACACCACTTGCGATATAATCGGGCGGAGTATTTCTCTCTTTTCGACCCCCGTCATGACCGTCCAGCCGATTAAAGTGATACGACGGGAATGGGCGAAGTACTCCCTATTGTTGTTGGTATATGTAAAGTCGCCTTCACTGTCCTGTTGAAAGGATTCTTTCATTTCCTGAAACGATTTGCCCAGCATGGTCTGATCAGGATGCATGATAATTTTCCCAAACCTATCCATCACAAAACTGAATTCCGTTTTATATTCATCATGCTGGGCGATAAGGCGAACAATCTGCTCAATTGAACAATCAATGGTTACCACGCCACCATATCCGCCGCCGGACTGCTTCAGTGCCTTACTGGTAGAAACCAGTCACTCTTTTGTTTGAATTTCCTGATAGGGAAGACCGATCGACGTCTCGGGTTTCATTGCCATTGCCACCCGATACCAAGGGCGAGTGGTCGGATCAAACCCTGCGGGAGGTGTGTAGCCGTTTATCAGCATCAGGCCATTTTCGTAACCCGAATAGATATAGGTTATATTCTCGTTGGCTTCAGAAATAGACCGGTACTCATCCAATGTGCGCTGCCCAGCTTCTTTTCCAAGTGTAATCGCATCCCTGACTTCCTTTTTCTCATCCAGCATCGTGATGGTGTTAATAATTTCTGTAAAATATCCTTCAATGAAGAGAACAACAGCGTGGTTGGTTCGATTTGTTACGGCTCGTGCCTTCGAGATTTCTGAATAACAAAGAATGGTTGAAAGGAAAAATCCGAAAACTGCCACAATTATCAAGGCTAGAAGAGCGCTGCTTTGAAATATTTCTCGCTTGATGCTGGATTTAGGGGGTGGGTACATATTCACGATAGATATTTCCCTTTGCATAGTAGGAAATAGTGTGAAGATAAAATATCTTTACTCCAATGATGCTATCTCATTTTTGCTTTAACGTAAAGACGAGAGGGAATGAACCGATTAGTAAATGAGGTTGGTCATCAATAGATCAATGGCAGAAACAAAATCCTGCCCATTTGTTCTGAAAGTTACTTTTTGTATATACGTCAACAAAACATTACTGACAGGAAAAATTTATCTCAAATCCCATAGAGTTCCTGAGAATCTCAGACATCAACGGTTTTTAAATAGAGGGATTATGTCATGCTAACGCTTTTTCATTTCGAGGTAATGGTCTCAAACCTCGCAAGGCGCCATACTCTGGTCGTCCAAAACAAAAATCCTCTAAATCATAAAAATGACATAGAGGATTGATTGTGTGCTGGAGCCAGCAAGCGGAATCGAACCGCTGGCCTGCGCTTTACGAGAGCGCCGCTCTACCAACTGAGCTATGCTGGCCGGGATGAGAAGAAATCGACAAGTGCTTATATATCAAGCGTCTCAGTAATTTTCTGTTGGTATATATCAGGTAATTCTTGAAAATTCAATCATTTTGCAAAGCGATGGATTTCATAAAGTAATAATGGTTCGTTATGGCATCGCATCTCATTTGGTTATCAACGCCAGCTCATTGCCACACCTGCTATAAAATATTTAACCAACTATCAGATATATCTCTTCTTCTTAACAGCTGACATCAACAGAATCCATCAGCATCAGAGGACACTCGAAGTGTCAGATGAAATTCGATGTATGATGACCTTTGACTATTATGTCCATTTCGAAGATACTTATGTTGGAATGCTTGGCTGATCGGATAAAAATGAACTTATAGCCTGTAAACGGATACATTTCCCAAGAAAAAATATTATCCTAAGACTCAATGTTCTCCAAACCTCTTCTTTTAAAAACCCCTAAGTATCGACTCCAACACTTCTGCGCAAGGAATGTGATCCCGCCTTTCTGGTGTCACCAGGTAGCCATGTTGTTGTTCACAACCTGTTTCTTCCTGACCGGCCTCTCTCTTTTTTCTGCCTGTACAAGCTTCGCGACGGATTCTTTGGGGCAAATCCCGGAGCCCTATGTCATTGACGACAAAACCTACTACCAAATCCCCTCCACCAGCGGCTTCATCCAAAAAGGACAGGCTTCCTGGTATGGCTCATTCTTTCATGGCCGTAAGACCTCAAACGGCGAATGCTACGACATGCATTCGCTGACTGCCGCCCATAAGACTCTGCCAATGGGAACTGTATTGCTGGTGAAAAACCTCGACAATGGCAAAAACACTCTTGTTCGAGTTAACGATCGAGGGCCGTTTGCCGACGGAAGAATTATCGATTTAAGCTACAAGGCGGCAAGAGCTCTCGGGGTTGTCGGCAACGGCACGGCCAAGGTGCAGATCGTCGCTCTCGCCGAGGGCGAGGTGAAAAATAAGGGCGAAACACCTACTCTCTATTATAAGGATTTTGAAGTGGGTGAATTTTATGTACAAATAGGGTCATTCGCCCAAAAGAACAATGCCGTGAAGTTGCAAAAAAGGTTTGCTGATGCCGGCCACACTGCAGTCATTCATCAATCTCTTACGCCTGATGATCTTCTTTACCGAGTCCGTGTCTACGTCGGCGACACCTTACAACGTGCCAAAATCGCTAAGAATTCCCTCTTAAAAAGAGGCTATGCCGGAGCATTTGTCATTGCCAGATGACAGCTCAAACGAGACTTTTTCTGATTGACCAGGTAACTATCGACAGGTGTTCTCCATGACTACCTGCATCAGGGCTTGAAGACGGCGATGATCTTTCATTCCCGGTTGCAGCTCAATGGCTGAATTAATATCCACGGCGTAGGGGTGCACGGCAGCAATGGCAAGAGCAACATTTTCAGGCGAAAGGCCACCGGCAAGTATCAGCGGACGCTGCAGCTTCAGTCTCTCGATGATCGACCAATCAAATGCCAGGCCGGTCCCCCCATTTGCTCCCTTGACATAAGTGTCGAGAAGATAGGCATCAACACAGGAATCGTATGGGGTAAATGTCTCGCAGCAACTCTCAGCACCCACCCGAAAGGCTTTGATAATTCCGCAAAATGGCAACATTTTCCTCAGCTTGAGGCAATAGTCTGGAGATTCATTGCCATGCAATTGCAAAAAGGAAAGGCCCAGTCCCGCCGTTTGCACAAGCTCCGAAAGCGGAGCATCGACAAACACACCGACCCGATCAATGAATGGCGGCAGTTTTGAGAAAATGGCTGCGGCTTTCGCCGAATCAATATATCTCGGGCTTTTCGGGTAAAAAATAAACCCGAGAGCATCAACGCCGAAGCGCACCGCAGCCAAGGCGTCCTCCAGCCGGGTAGTGCCGCACATTTTAACCCGGGTTCTTTGGGAAAAGGTAGCCTCGATTGCCATTGCCGCTACTCCCGCAGACATCGCAGCAGATCGCTATCGGCACCAGCCCGCATCAAGGTTTCACCAATGAGCGCTGCTTTTATGCCTTCGTCTTTCAGACGGTGAAAATCTTCCACCGTCTTCAATCCCGATTCACTGACCACGGGGATTTCAGAGGGAATGAGTTTTTTCAAGCGAAATGTCGTTTCCAGGTCGACGGCAAAGGTTTTCAGGTTACGATTATTGATACCGATGAGCTCACATCCCGCCTTAAGAGCCTGTTCGGTTTCCCACTCATCATGCACTTCAACCAGGACATCCATGCCAAATTCCCCGGCATAGGCCTGATAATCATGCAATTGCCGGGAGTCGAGAATAGCGGCAATAAGCAGAATGGCATCAGCCCCATGCAGATGTGCCTCCTTGATCTGCAACTCATCGATGATGAAATCCTTCCTGAGTATTGGCAGCGATACGGCCTGCCGCACCTGCATGAGATAGTGTAGCGAACCCTGAAAAAAGTCGACATCGGTGAGAACGGAAATAGCCTGGGCACCGTTTCGCTGGTAGTTTTCGGCAATAGCCACTGGTTGGAAGTCGGCGCAGATAACACCCTTTGAGGGAGAGGCCTTTTTCACTTCGGCAATCACTGATACCCCTGCATAGCTCACTAAAGTACGGCGGAATCCGCGTGGGGCATCGACTTTCTTCTCCCGAAATTCAGCCGGAAGCAAGATACCTTTCAACCGCAATTCAGCTACTTCCTGCCTTTTTTTCGCAACAATCGTATCGAGAATCATGATATTCGCAACTAAGAAATTGAAGCCGAACGACAAAAGCCTACCAATTGTTCCAGCTTCTCAAGGGCGGCACCTGAGCTGATAATGTCACGGGCTAAAACAACACCTGACTTGATATCGCCCGACTTGCCTGCGGCATGGAGAGCTGCTCCGGCATTCAATATAACCATGTCAAGTTTCGGCCCCGGATCGCCGCCGAGCACTTGTCGCACCTGCCGGGCTGCATCGGCAGGGCTTACCCCGCCTCGTATTTCAGCAAGTGTCGCTCTCTTCAGGCCAACATCTTCAGGAACGATGGTGTAGTTGGTTACTCTGCCGTCATGACCATCAGCGACATGTGATGTGCCGGTAATAGTCAACTCGTCGAGATTACCTTCGCCCCAGACGACCAGTGTCCGCTTCATGCCCAGGCGAACCAGGACTTCGGCAAGAACGGTGGTCAGTTCTTTTGCGAACACTCCGGTAAGCTGGACATTCGTCCTGGCCGGATTCGTCATCGGGCCGAGGATATTAAAAATTGAGCGGATGCCGATCTCCCGCCTCGGACCGATGGCGTACTTCATAGCTCCGTGCAGCATCGGCGCAAAGAGAAAACCAATACCCACAGATCTGATGCAGGTGGCGACAGTTTCCGGCGGCATACTCAAATTTACGCCAAGGGCCTCAAGGACATCAGCACTGCCGCAATGCGAGGATATGGCCCGATTACCGTGTTTGGCAACTGGGAGCCCGGCGGCTGCGACAACAAAGGCCGTGGTCGTCGATACGTTAAAGGTGCCGGAGCCATCACCGCCGGTACCGACAATATCCATCAGCACCTGTCCGGCGGCTGTATCAATTCCGGTATCAACGAAGGTGGCCTTTTCACGCATGACCCGTACCGCCCCGACAATTTCGTCAATCGTTTCACCCTTCATACGCAGAGCAGTGATAAAGGCACCTATCTGAGCGTCGGTGGCATTCCCACCCATGATTTCGTTCATGACGGCAACCATCTCCGACTCGGCTAAATCACCGCCGGAGACAACTTTATTTATCGCTTGTTTGATATTCATGATCCTTTCTTCCGCTTGAATTTTCAGGGCACCCCCCCCTATGGCCGAAGCATCTTTAAGTACCCGGAGTCCATAAAGTTTTTCAACAGCAGTATGCCGGCCGGGGTCATAATCGACTCAGGATGAAACTGCACTCCTTCAATGGCCATCTCCCGGTGCCTCAGCCCCATCAACTCTCCTTCATCGGTTCGGCAGGTCACCTCAAGACAAGCCGGAAGGTCACTCTCCTCAACCACCAGGGAATGATAGCGCATGCCGTCAAAGGGACTGGGCAGACCCGTGAACACCCCGATTCCATCGTGAAACATCGGGCTGGTCTTGCCGTGCATAATTCGCCGTGCCCTGAGAACCGTGCCGCCAAAGGCCTCGCCAAGGGCCTGATGCCCAAGACAGACGCCGAGAACGGGAATTTTTCCGCCAAAATATGTGATCGCCTCAATAGAAATACCGGCTTCTTTCGGAGTGCAGGGCCCGGGAGAAATCAACAGACGATCCGGATGCAGGTCGGCAATCTCCTGCACACTGATCTTGTCGTTGCGAAAAACCCTGATATCCTGGGTTTGTCCATCCGCCAGACCATTGGCAGCAACAGTCTGGACGATATTATAGGTAAATGAATCGTAATTATCTATGATAACAAGCATCTTAGAATCCTTTTTCAGCCAGTTCAACCGCCCGGCGCAAGGCCAATGATTTATTGACCGTTTCCTCAAATTCCTTATCCGGCTGGGAATCAGCAACGATTCCCGCTCCGGCCTGAATCCACAGGTTCTCGCCGTGCATAACGAATGTCCGGATGGTTATACAGAAATCCATGTTGCCGGAAAACCCGAAATAACCGACTGAACCTGCATAGGCCCCACGTTTGTCGGGTTCCAATTCATCGATAATCTGCATGGCCCGGATCTTCGGCGCCCCACTGACGGTTCCGGCAGGAAAGCAGGCGGCCATGACATCGAACTGGTCTTTGCCGTCGGCAATCTCGCCATGAACTCCGGAGACGATATGCATGACATGACTGTAGCGTTCTATGACCAGCAGATCTTCAACACGAACAGAGCCGCCTTTGGCAACACGCCCGACATCATTACGACCGAGATCGACAAGCATCAAATGTTCCGCCGTCTCCTTCGGGTCGGCCAGCAGTTCCTTCTCAAGGGCCGCATCCTCCTCCGCCGTCATGCCGCGCTTTCTTGTGCCGGCAATGGGCCGCAGTTCAATATTACAACCATCTTTACGCACCAGGATCTCCGGTGACGACCCGATCTGAATAACATCTCCCAATCGAAGATAAAAGAGGTAGGGGCTCGGGTTAATGTGTCTTAGAGCCCGATAGAGAACCAGAGGAGGCAGTTGAGTCCGGGCATGGAAGCGTTGGGAAAGCACAACCTGAATGATGTCCCCGGCCAGGATATACTCTTTCGCCCGTTCGACCATCGCCGTAAACTGACCTTTCTCCATGTTGGCGTTAAAAATATGCGGTTCGACACAGCCTTCATTACTTTCCTGGAAAAGAGTCGGCGCTACCGGTTGCTTGATCCTGGCGATCACCTCGTTGATCAGCGCTAGCGCCCCTTCATACAGGGTGTCTCCATCCCCTCCCTCGGTCAACACCCAGCAGACGATTGTTACCGTCTGTTTGAAACTGTCGTGAACCAAGACAATTTTCGGCACCATAAACGAGGAGTCGGGCAACTTAGTGGCTGGTCGGTTATCCGGGAGATCCTCCATGAACCTGACCATATCATAACCGAGAAATCCTACCGCCCCGCCGCAGAACCTCGGCAGATGATCGTATTCGGCAGCACCGATCTCATTTACCAACGACTTCAGTGTCTCAAGTGGATTGGCTGAAAGGATGCGCGAACTGCCACCGCCGTGCATTTCCTTAATCTCAACGGAATCGCCGGTGGAGGTGAAGGTTACCAGGGGATCATAGCCAATAAAAGAAAACCGTCCCCATTTTTCACCACCTTCCATGCTCTCAAAAAGAAATGCATGATTTCGCCCATCCGCTACCTTGGAGAACAAGGTTAAAGGTGTGTCGAGATCGGCCACTATCAGGGTGGAAACCGGTACCAGCCGATTTTTTTTCATGTCACTTTCGAACTGGAGCTTGTCCGGTGAGAAAATTCTTTTTACCATGGTTCCTATGTGTCTCTTTGAAAGAAGGTTTGCATGCCAACATACCAGCTGCCTCCCACTCTTGTCCAGTATTCACCGGCGGCAAAAACAAAAAAAAGAGCCATGAAATCCTGTGATTTCATGGCTCTTTTATCCATCATTTTTGCCCCGTTACCCTGGGCTCGGCCGGCAAACGAACTACGCGGCGGTATTCATCGCATTGACTCGCTTGGTCAACCGAGAAATCTTCCGGGAGGCAGTTTTCTTGTGAATTGTGCCTTTGCTCGCAGTTTTTGCAACTACTGAAATAGCCTTTCGCAAAGCTTCCCGAGCGTCGTCTGCCGAACCGGAGGCAACAGCTTCATCAAGTTTGGTTACCACGGTTTTAATTTTGCTTTTGTTAATTCTGTTACGCAAACGTTGATCCTGGGCCTGACGACTTCTTTTCTCAGCGGATTTATGATTAGCCACGTAGATACTCCTCCTGTAAATATATCATCTCTTCAAGTATTTGATTTTCTTGTATTGTCAAGGTTCCGGTCAACTCACGCAAGTTACTGGTAGCCAAACCGAAACATTTCACATGGAAAGATCGCAATTTATAATGCAACAAAAACAATATGTCAATATATATCATCAAAAGCTCAATGCGATTGCCATCTATCAATTATCACAGCACGTTTGACACCGGGTACCAAGATGGCTATGTTTAGGCATTGAGTTTATCAACGGAGCTTCATGAGAGCATAAAAAAGAGGTCCGGGAAATATCCTCCGAGACCAACGCTCAAAGAATCAAAAAACTTGCAAGGCAGAACGTATGGGTTTTCCTAAAATACTCTTTCGAATCGTTGAAAATCGCAGTTGCCCCCTTTACCAATACAACGATGTTGTCGAGCTTTCCGGGATCGCCATCCCGCTTACCAGCGAGACCGAGAACAGCTTCATTACCACTTCCATAATAAAATACCCCGGTGACCGGAAAATTTGCAAAATCCTCAATGGCGATCTCGGCAAAATAATCATCCAATATGAGCGTGCCGACAAAATTCCCGTCTGTATGATCAGCTGCGGCGGCTGCACCGGCTCCATTAAGCTCGAACACAGCAAGGATGACTATTTGGCGAAGAACGGCTCCAGCAGCTTGTCCGACGAACTCGGCTCGATGGTACACCTGCTCAGCAGCTTTTCCTTTTTCAAAAATATTGATGGAAAACACCTCGAAACGGTAATCAGTTATTTCAAGCTCAATAAATTTAAAACCGGTGATATCGTTATTCGCAAGGGTGATCCAGGCGGCAGATTTTTTATCATCGTTACCGGCAGTGTTAATGTGTTGAACGATGCCGGCATCATTATCTCAAAGCTGGACAAAGGCGAGGTGTTCGGAGAGATGAGCCTCATCTGCAATGACACCGTTAACGCCACTATCCAAGTCAAGGAACCGAGCTCGATACTCTACATCAATCAGCCAAATTTCCACAAAATATTAGATATTTACCCAGCCATCCAATTGTATTTCTCTCGGCTCATGGCGGAAAGACTGAATAGATCCAACAAAATCAGGGCCGAAGATCTCTCCTCCGGCATCAACGGCAACCTTGCGGAAATCCCGGCCGAAGCCCTCTTCCAGACCCTGAACATGAACAATAAGACCGGAATTCTCACCATTACCGACCTCAGCAAGGGCACTGCCCGTTTTTCCTTTCGCCAAGGTTCTCTGATCAAGGCGAAATACGGAGATCATGCCGGAGACCTGGCTTTTTATCAAATTCTCAAGGAAAAATCAGGACGATTCCGTTTTACTCCTGGCATAGCCCCGGAGGATTTCAGCACCCCGGAGATCGGTTTTTTTATGAAATTGCTTATGGAAGGCATGCGCCGCATGGATGAAGGAAAACCGCAGAAAACCAACTGATATACCGGCAAAGACAGGGTGAGGTACTCCCAGGACCGAGGCTACTCAAGCTTGCCCAGGTAGTTAAAGGTTGAGAGTTTGCCGTACCTGCCGGTGCCGGCCAAGCGATCCTGCAATTCCTGAAGATCTCGACCAGCAATCCTGCCGTTGGTAATATCGACAACCGCATACCCCACCCCCAGATCCCGAAGTTCCTGAAGATAGGGAAGAAGTGAAAAAGGCTTTTCCGGAAAGATCTGCGTGCAACCTTCCATCTTTTTGATCACATAGGGCTCGTTTTTCGGACTGAGGATCTGCCGATCATAGTGGAAATGGTTTGCCGCAAGCCGTGATGTATAGAGAGCCGGTGTGCCATATACCGTAAGGCCGATGGGAAAGAAATGTTCCTTACGCTCATCTTCACCTCCAATAATTTTTCGCCCTGTACCGGCAAGCAGATCGCCGAGTGCTTGGCGATCCATCTCAATTGCCGCCTGTGCCCTGGAAAGTCTCAGATCGGCAAGTAAAGCCATTGCCTGACTATTCATCGGGTTAATGGTGTGATCGGCAAAAAGCCGGACTTTCTCTTTGCCAAAAAGTGCTACCTGGCTTATATGGCCAAGCTGAAAACTCCTGAAGCCGCTCCGCATCAGCAAGGTGATCTGTTTGTGATACCGGCTGAGCTCATTTTCCATGATGATCGGCGGCAGAGCCCAGATCACCATCCGTATTTTACTGCCGAGAGCAGTCTTGATTTTACCGGCCTGGCTCAGGGTGTGCTTGTCCAGGTTGAGAAGAAACCGGTCGGGCGACAGAGGCATATCAGCCAACAAGATTTTAACCGAGTCGGTTTTCAGCCACCACTCCAGCGGCAGACCTTTTTGCAGACCAGGTCGTCCAAATGGTTTTCCCTTTTTTTCGCCTTTACTTTCAGTCTCGGCAGCACCTTCGGGATTATCCGCACCACATATTTTTACGGTGATTCGACCAACTTCACGGGAAAGCTTTTTCCGCAAGCCGGCAAGCTCCCTGGCCACTTCGCCCGAGGCGAGAAGATTCGGGTTGCTTGATCCACCGGAGGCGCTATCGATTTTATATACCTCGACATGGCCACCAGGCGTCATTTCAAAAGTATCCGGTAAGGCAATAGACACCTTACTGCCGACACCAGCCTGATCCTGCTTAACTCCGGAGACAAAGAGCTCTTTTAACCGATAGGGCATGCGCTCTCCGGAGGGTTCTCGATGCAGTCGCAATCTATCGCCAACCGCTAAATCTCCTTTCAGGACAAATCGACAAATCTGTTGCTCCCCTGCCATCTTGATGGTCGTAAAGCGCCCAAGATGGATACCCATGTTGCCGGAATGGAAAGGTGTGATAGCCTCGGCGGGCTGCGGGGACAAAAAATAACCGGGGGAGGTCTTGCGGCTCATCGCCCGTTCAGCCATCGCTTTTGCCGAAACGACGGCTGCTTGTTGATTCCCAGGGGCGGCATCGAGCACTAAGCGATATGCCCCGACGACGCACTGCACGTATTGGGCTGATCGCAACCGTCCTTCAATTTTCAGAGAACTAATGCCGGTTTGCAGCAAAGTCGGCAGGACATCCAGACCACTCAGATCGTTCATGGAAAAAAGATACCGAGACGGATCTCCCTTTTTCCCATGCCCCCTGCCCTGGCTCCCCTCGCTGTAAGCACGCCTGCACGGTTGAACACAGCGTCCGCGCAAACCGCTTTTTCCTCCGAGATAGGATGAAAACAAACAAAGACCGGAGTAGGAAAAACACATGGCTCCATGAATAAAGACTTCAATCTCCGTCTCGCCGCGCCGTGCGGTTATCGCTGCTATTTCCTTGAGCGTCAGCTCTCGAGCGAGAACCACCCGCTGACAGCCAAGACTTGCTAAGAAACCGACCGCATCCGAGTTATGTGCCAACATTAAGGTTGAGGCGTGTAGCTTCAACTTGGGAAAGTGATTCTTTACCAGCCGGATGATCCCGAGATCCTGGACAATGAGAGCATCCGGTTGCAGTTCCTGGAGCAGGGCCAGATTTTCAATAACCAGCGGCAGTTCTTTTTCGAGGATGAGACTATTGACGGCCACAAAGAGTTTCTTGCCGAGTTTATGGCAAGAATTGATCATTGCACCAATTTCTTCCAGGCGCACTTCCTTGACCGGGTTTCGCGCGTTAATACCCGGAGCGCCGACATAGACGGCATCGGCCCCGCTGTCCAGCGCGGCCCGAAACGTCTCCACACTTCCGACGGGGGCTAAAAGTTCAACGGCCGCCATCAGCTTTCAATGATGACCTCGCCATCATCACCCTCGGCACTGAGCATCACCTTAATCCGTTCATTTTGCAAAATACCGGTGGTAAGCCCAATATAATCCGGCTGAATAGGCAGCTCCCTGCCACCTCGGTCAACCAGCGCAGCCAGTTGAATAGTATTGGGACGTCCATAATCCATAATTGCATCCATGGCCGCACGAATGGTGCGACCGGTAAAAATGACATCGTCAACAAGTATCAAATTGGTGTTGTCGACGTCAAAGCTAATTTCCGTGGTTTTGACAACCGGGTTTTGACTGATTAGACTCCAGTCATCGCGGTACAGGTTAATATCAAGGGATCCTAAGGGGATAATTCCATCGATCTGGCTTTGAATATTGGCATGAATTCTCTTTGCCACATACACACCGCAGGTGTGAATCCCAACTATGGCAATGGAATCACGCCCCCTGTTCTTTTCAAGAATTTGCAGGGAAATCCGCTGGATAGCCAGGCTGATATCCTGGGCCGACATGACAACTCTTTTACTCATACAGAACCTCTTACCCTTTCCCAAAAGTACTCTATTCCCTTCTCATCTACCCTGTTGATCGCTTCGGGGAAGGCTTCACACTCGATTGCGAACACCTTAGCGGCAATGGTATCGATATCGTCTTCATAGGCGAGGTTGACACTCTTTTGCAGGATAATCGGACCTTCATCAAATTTTTCATTGGCAAAATGCACCGTACACCCACTCACCGTGCAGCCACGCGCCTTGACACCACTGTGCACGTGATGGCCATAAAAACCTTCACCGCAAAAACTGGGAATAAGCGAGGGATGGATATTGATCACCGCTCGGGCCAGGTTTGACGGAGGCGCATAAAGCTTCAGGTACCCGGCAAGACAGATTATATCAATATCATAGTCCTGCAAAATCTTGTTAATTCCAGCATTATCGCTACAGTGGAAGGCGGGGTAGCCATAGTTCTTAGCCTTGGTGAGTCCGAGGACACCCTTAACATTAGAGACAACTACCTGGATTTGTGCTGCAAGTGTTCCTTTCTCGATGCGCTCATGGAAGTTGTCAAGCGTTCGCCCGCTGCCCGACAGTAACACAGCCATTTTCAACATTTTTCAATCTCCTGAAAGATATTCATTTGTCTGCACATCTACCTTTTCCAGCCACTTGGAAATCGCTGTGTCATAGACGGAGGTGAGGGCAAAAACCTTCTTCATCAATGCGAAACGGGTCTTTAAGGTGGTATTGCCGGTCTCCTGGATTTCCCGGAGAACCAAAGGATAGTCTGCCGGGTCGACAATAACCGTAACATCATGAAAATTCTTGGCCGCCGCCCGCAACATGGTGGGGCCGCCGATATCAATATTCTCAATGGCGTCGGCCAAACTGCACCTAGGATCGGCAACCGTCTTTTCAAAGGCATACAGATTGACGGCAATAAGATCGATGTTGCGAAGACCGTGGGCTTCGCATTGCCGTTGGTGTTCGGTGTTGTCCCTCTGGTTGAGGATACCGCCATGCACCTTGGGGTGCAGAGTTTTCACCCGACCATCGAGCATCTCGGGAAAGCCGGTAAACTCCGAAACATCCATGACTTTAAGCCCCGCATCCCGCAATTTTTTTGCGGTTCCGCCGGTTGAAAGCAGGTCAATGCCAAGTTTTGCCAACTCTCCGGCAAATCCTTCAATCCCGGATTTGTCGGTGAGGCTTATCAATGCTCTTTCTATTTTGTGCATACTTTTCTCTCCTTGGTGTCTTACGGATTTTTTTCGTCAAGGTGCTTACACCCCTCAAAGGAGGTACTGAAAAGAGTCCCGTTTACCGGGGTTAGTCCTTTCTCGTAAATGACCTGATTTTTCTCCGATCGCGTTTTCCCGGTTTCTGGGCAGGGGCGGAAAAACCGGCACCGATCATTTTCTTCATTTCCCGCTGCTCTTCCCGGACAGCGATGCTTTCCGCCGTCTCGGCATATAAAAGCCGTGCCTCCGCAGCAGGTCGTCTGAATCTGGAGATGGCCAGAACCTCTAGGTGAAACGCCATGGTGCCGATACTAATGATCAGTGTATCGCCAATCACTACACTATGTGCCGCCTTGCCCCGACTGCCATTGACATGCACTTTGCCGCCATTTACCGCCTGGGTGGCAAGTGACCGGGTTTTAAAGAACCGAGCAGCCCATAACCACTTATCCAATCTGACAATTTCCGTATTTTTTTCCATAGGCAGGATACTCCGGAATTCTTGACCGACACCTTTCAGCTCGCCGGAAAGCTTTCAGGATACACGGATTTTTTCAGAAACGCATGAAAAATTGAGATGAGGCAGTGCCACGAACATCGTTGTAAAAATTTCTCGAGCAAAAGCTCCTGGGAATACCTGGCCCCGACAAACAGAACTCTTTACGGTCGTTATTGAGGCGGGGATAAACAGCAGCAGGCAATAATTCCCGCCGCAAAAAGTGGAAACTGCGAAAACACCGATCAGCCCTTCTCTCGCCTGAGGATAGCGTTTATTTCACACGGCAGGAGTTCCGGCTCAGTCGAAATAAATATTCGATTTCCCGGATTGCCCTTGGTGAGGGAATTACCCTCCTCATCATGCATCGCAGTGACTGTCAGCGACTGTACCTCAATCCCCGTGTTCATATATTCCATCTGCTCACCGACCTGGACCTGATTGCGCAATTCAACCAAAGGGACCCTGCCAGGCTGCAAAATCACCGCAACCGGCTCATAGCTTTGCGTCGCCCGGGACGATAGATAGAGCATTTCCGAGCTGCCAGGCCGCTCTTTGATAAAATTTTCCGTGACCCCGCGTGTACCGAGGCGACATATCTCATCCATGAACCGATCAGGCAGACGAATTGCCGCCGGATCTTCCCACACCGCAACCGGTAAACCTTGCAGATAATCGAGGGCCGCTCTATAGACCCGAACCACACCGCCGACATAGAATATGGACTTCATCCGTCCTTCAATCTTCAGGGAGTCGACCCCGGCGGCAACCAACTGCGGCAGCATTTCCAGCAGGCAGAGATCCTTGGAATTAAAGATATAGGTGCCGCGCTCATCCTCTTCCACCGGAAAATATTCGCCGGGTCGTTTTTCTTCAACAAGGGCGTAGCTAAAGCGACAGGGATGGGCGCAGTGACCGCGATTGGCGTCCCGCCCGGTCATATAATTGGAGAGCATACACCGCCCCGAATAGGAAATACACAGGGCGCCGTGCACAAAGACTTCCAGTTCGCCTGCAGTCTGGGCCCGAATAAGACGAATTTCCGCAAGAGACAGCTCCCTTGCTAAATTCAGCCGAACAACCCCTTGATCAAACCAGAAGGAAGCCGCAGCATGATTGGTGACATTGGCCTGGGTGGAGAGATGGATCGGCAGCCCCGGAACTCTTTTGCGAGCTATTGCGAGAATCCCAGGATCGGAGATAATCAGGCCATCGACACCGATATCATCAAGGCCCTGGAGATACTCGTTAAGACCTGTCAGATCTTGATTGTGGGCAAAGATGTTGACCGTCACATACACCTTGGTGCCATGTTTGTGGGCATAATCTACCCCGTTGCGCATCGATTCTTCGCTGAAGTTGCCGGCCTTTTCCCGCAGACTGAACTGTTTGCCGCCAAGATAGACTGCGTCGGCACCATAGTGCACGGCGGTCACCAGTTTCTCATATGTTCCGGCAGGGGCGAGCAGCTCCGGCAACACCGGGCGCAGGCCATTGACGCTTTCATTTTTATTCATGGTCGAGTATTGTGAATCGTTGTTTTTTTAAAGAATTATTTTACAACCCCTTTCATAGAGCACCTCGCTCCGGAATGCAATAACAAGAGTGAAAGACACACGTATCGGCATAGCCTTGAGCGGTGGCGTTGATTCAACGGCCTGCGCCCTACTCCTCCGTGACCATTGCCACGTTGAGGGCTTTTTCATGCACCTCGCCCAGCCTAATTTTGCCGCGCAAGAGGCAAGGGTTCAGTCGATTGCCGCGCGTCTGGGCATCCCCCTGCAGGTAATCGATCTGCGCCAACCCTTTACGCAAAAGGTGCTTGACTATTTTTCCAGCAGCTATTTCCAGGGACTGACCCCCAACCCCTGTGTCATCTGTAACAGGGAGATCAAATTCGGCCTCTTTATGGACGCCATCCTCTCCTCAGGTATGACGGCGATGGCCACCGGCCACTATGCCAGAATCCTGAAAACCGGCAATAGCTATCATCTTCACCAGGGTTTTGACCCGAAAAAAGATCAATCCTACTTCCTCTCCCGCCTCAGCCAGGAACAACTGACAAGGATTATCCTGCCCTTAGGCGAGCGCACCAAAGAAAGCACCTATCGCTATGTCGAGGAACACGGATTTACCGACTTCCAGGGGCTGGAAAGCCAGGATGTGTGCTTTTTAGGTAATAATGAGATCGGCAATTTTCTTGAAAACCGCGCCCCTGCCGAAGGTGCCGAGGGAGAGATCGTCTCGACCTCCGGCAAACGGCTGGGAAAACACCGGGGGCTTTTTCGCTATACCATCGGCCAAAGGCGGGGCCTGGGTATTGCCGCCGATGCTCCGCTGTATGTCGTCGGCCTTGATGTCGAAAAAAATACCGTGATCGTCGGCAGCAACCACGACCTGCTGACGAGCCGCATCCTGGCGAAAAATTTCCACTGGCTTGCCGGAACCGCACCGGATACAGACAAAAGCTATTCTGTCCGCATCCGTTACAGTCATCCCGGCTCCATCGCAAAGCTTGCCCTGCAGGACGACGGTTGCGGAGAAATCCTCTTTAATGAGCCGCAGCGGGCCATAACTCCGGGGCAATTTGCCGTGGTCTACGACGAAACCGAGCTCCTCGGCTCCGGAATCATAGCTGAGGAAAAACCGCCACGATGAAGAAGGTGCTTATTACAACGCTTGGTTGCAAGGTCAATCAATACGAGTCGGCCGCCTTCAAAGCCGGTTTTGAAGATGCCGGTCTGACCGTTGTTGCCCGTAATGGCCAGGCAGACATCGTCGTCATCAACACCTGCGCCGTTACCGGCAGTGCCGGAGCCCAGTCGCGTCAGACCATTCACCAGGCCCTGCGGAAAAATCCCGGTGCCGAGATTGTTATCTGCGGTTGCTATGCCGAGATAGCCGCAGCCGATCTGGCAAAAGACGAAAAACTGCTGGGCCGAGCCTATACCCTCATCGGCAACAGCCAGAAGGACCACCTCGTCAGCCACGCGCTGGCAGGCTCGGCCGGTATGCCAAAGGTGATTCTCGGAGATGTTGCCAACGCCAAGGAAATATGCCGTTTGCCGGTCCGCCGCTTTGGCGACAGGGTGCGGGCTTACCTGCGTATCCAAGACGGTTGCGAGAGTTTTTGCACCTATTGCATAGTTCCCTACACCAGGGGCCCGAGCCGTAGTCTGCCGGCAGGTGAAGTCATCCGGCAGGCAAAAGTCTTTGCCGGCGAAGGGCACAAGGAGATAGTCCTCACCGGCATTCATCTCGGCAATTATGGCAGAGATCTCCCGGAGAAGCCGACTTTGGTTGCGCTCCTTGATATGCTGACCCTGGCAACTCCAGAGGTTGCCTACCGCATAAGTTCCCTTGAACCTCTGGAAATCGACGCAGGCCTTCTCACCCTTATGCAGCTGCGAAAGAACATCCAACCCCATCTGCACATCCCTCTGCAGAGTGGCCATGATGATATTCTTGCCCGTATGAACCGACGCTACACTACTGCACAATTCCAGGCGGTTGTCTCTCTCTGCAGGAAATATTTACCGGATGCGGCTATCGGCATTGATATCCTCGTTGGTTTTCCCGGAGAAACCGAAGACCAATTTGCCGAAAGCAAGGCTTTTTTACAGTCGCTTGACTTTACCTACCTGCATGTTTTCCCCTACTCCATCCGTCCCGGAACCAAGGCCGCCAACTATGCCGGCCAAGTGCCGAAAAAAGTCAAGGACGAGAGAGTCGCAGACCTCAGGCAACTCAGCGACACAAAAAAAACCACCTTTTGCCAAAGCCAGCTTGGTCGCACCTGGCCGGTGCTCGTCGAAGGGCGCAAAGATGCAAGCGGCATGTTAAAGGGATTCACCGCCAACTATATTGCCGTCACTTTTTCCGGACCGGATTCGCTTCTGCACGGTGTTGTACCGGTCAAGCTTCTTGAACTGCAAGGCACCTCTGTTTTGGGAGAGATAAACGAAATATGAAGATAGAAATCATAGCCATCGGCGACGAACTGACCTCGGGGAGAATCCTCAATACCACCAGCGGTTTCGCCGCGAGAAATCTCTTTGAGGCCGGGTATGAGATTTATGGCATGAACACCATCGGCGACACCCCCAGCCTGATCGGCGAGGCCTTGAAGCAGGCGCTCAGTCGCGCCGATGCCGTCCTGGTAACCGGCGGCCTGGGCAGCACCGACGACGACCTGACCAATGAGGCGGTGTCCAAGGCCCTGAATCGGCCGACCATGCCGAATTTTGAGATCCTCTCCAACATCCGCACCCATCTTGACGAAATTACCAGCACGCCGGTCAGTCAGCTGGAAAAACTGGCCTGGCTACCGTCGGGCGCCGAGGCCCTGAGCCCCAAGTCGCGGATGGCCGGCTACCAGCTCATCCACGACGACAAACCGATTTTCTTTCTGCCCGGCATCCCCAGCCAGATGAAGCACCTTCTGGTTGAACAAGTCTTGCCGAAGCTGTCGGCCTGGCAGAAGGACCACAGACTTTCAACCTATCAGCGGATCTTCCGCATCTTCAATCTCCCGGAGATCGAGGTAAATCGACGGATAAATACCCTCGATCTCAGCCCCGATGTGCACATCGGCTACTACCCGGTCTTCCCCGAAGTGCATTTAAGCCTCACCGTCCGCGACAAGAAAAATAATAACGCCAAGCGCTTGTTCAAATCCTCATGCCAGGCCATAGGTACCGTGCTCGGCGACTCAATCTACGGCTATGACCGGGACAACATGGAAATGGTTGTCGGCAAATTGCTGGTTGACCGCCATCTGCAGCTGGCCGTGGCCGAATCCTGCACCGGCGGGCTTATCTGCCGGAAAATCACCGACACGCCCGGCAGTTCCGCCTATTTTCTCGGAGGAGTGGTCTCCTATGCCAACAGCATGAAAGCCCATTACCTCGGTGTCTCCCAGCAACTGCTTGATGCGCACGGCGCGGTCAGCAGAGAGACGGCTGAGGCGATGGCGGTGGGGATTCGCACCGGAAGCGGTGCCGATATTGCTCTGGCGGTGACCGGCATCGCCGGACCTGCCGGCGGCACGGAAGACAAACCCGTCGGCACGGTGTATATTGCCATCGCCACCGAGGAAGAAAACTGGGTTACCAAGTTTCATTTTCGTGGCGATCGGGAACAAATTCGGGAAATTACCGCCCAAAGCAGCCTCGACCTGATAAGAAAATACCTCTTACAAAAAGTCGACCAGCACTCATAATAATCTGATCGATACGTTTATTATAGTAAGATTTTTGTGTATTTTTCAGTGTATGATTAAAAATATCCGGTTTCAAAACAAGAACTACCACCATTTATATTGGAGAACATTATGGCAGTAAGCGTGAGTAAGGATAGAATCAGCAGTGTCGACAATGCAATCAGCCAAATCCAAAGACAATTCGGCAAGGGCTCCATCATGCGCCTCGGCTCAAAGGAGATCGAGAACATACCGGTAATTTCCACCGGCGCCTTAAGCCTTGATATTGCTCTTGGAGTGGGTGGTCTGCCAAAAGGACGGATCACCGAAATCTATGGGCCGGAATCCTCCGGTAAAACCACCCTGGCCCTGCAGGTTGTCGCCGAGGCGCAGAAAATCGGCGGTTCTGCTGCCTTTATCGATGCGGAACACGCCCTTGACGTAAGTTATGCCCAAAGGCTCGGCGTCGATATCGACAACCTGCTCATCTCCCAACCGGACTATGGCGAGCAAGCCCTGGAGATCGCCGAAATTCTCATCCGCTCAAACGGGGTTGATGTTATCGTCATCGACTCCGTCGCCGCCCTCGTGCCCAAGGCGGAGATTGACGGCAACGTCGGCGACCACCATGTCGGGTTGCAGGCTCGGTTGATGTCACAGGCCATGCGGAAATTCACCGGCGTTCTCAACCGCAGCAATACCGTCCTCATCTTCATCAACCAGATACGTATGAAGATAGGAGTCATGTTCGGCAACCCGGAAACCACCACCGGCGGCAACGCCCTGAAGTTCTATTCTTCCCTGCGCCTTGATATCAGGAAGATTGGCCAGATTAAAGAGGGCAACGATATCATCGGCAACCGCACCAAGATCAAAGTTGTTAAAAACAAGGTCGCTCCGCCTTTCAAAGAGGCGGAATTCGATATTATCTACGGCGAGGGTATTTCCAAGATCGGCGATATGCTCGACCTGGCTGTCACCCTGGAAATCGTGGAAAAGAGCGGTTCCTGGTACTCCTACAAGGAGGAAAGAATCGGCCAGGGCCGGGAAAACGCCAAGCGTTTTCTCACCGACAATCCGGAGATGTGCGCCGATATCGACACAAAAGTGCGCTTAGCCTACGGCCTCCCTCCCGCCACCCAGCACATTTCTGCACCTTCCGACGTAATCCCCGATAAGCCCGGCAAGCCTGCTGCGCCTGCCGCGACTACTGTGATTACTGAGACACCTACCGAATAAGAAAGCATCAGCGCATCATGGGGAGCATGTCATAACGACTATGAAACCCATGATGCCGATGCACTCTATAAATGACTGCCATGATAACAAAAAGAACAGATACAAGCTTCGACGTTATCATAGTCGGAGGCGGACCTGCCGGCCTTTTTGCCGCCTATTACCTTTGTGAGCACTCCAAACTTAAAGTGCTGGTGATCGAAAAAGGCAAGGCCTCACTCAAACGGAAATGCCCCATCAAGGACGGCGTTTGTATGAAATGTCGACCCTGCAATATCCTCTGCGGCATCGGCGGTGCCGGGCTGTTTTCCGACGGCAAACTCAATTTCATTCATAAACTCGGAAAAACCGATCTCACCCAGTTTCTCGACACCTCGGCAGCCATGGCCTTAATCGATGAGACGGAAGCGATTTTCAACCTCTTCAACATGGATGGCAAGGTCTTTCCGACCGACATGGAAAAGGCCCTCACCATCCGAAAGGAAGCTCGGAAGCAGGGCATTGACCTGCTCATCATCAAGCAAAAACACCTCGGCAGCGACAACCTGCCTGGCCATATCACCAAAATGGCCGATTACATTGCCGAAAAAGGAGTGTCGTTCCACCACTCCGAGGAAGCCAAGGAATTGATCGTCAACAATGGTGCGGTCGAAGGGGTAAAAACCAACAGGTCCACTTACCTGGCGAAAAACGTCATCCTGGCACCCGGAAGAGTTGGAGCCGAATGGATTGCAGGCGTTGCGAAAAACCATGGCATTGAGGTCTCCCAGCGAGGTATAGAGGTAGGTGTCCGGGTCGAGGTGCACAACGAAATTATGCAAGACTTGTGCTCCATAATCTATGACCCCACCTTTTTTGTTCGCACCACAAAATACGATGATCAGACCAGAACCTTTTGTACTAATCTCGGTGGATATGTCGCTCTGGAAAACTACCAGAACTTCGTCTGCGTCAACGGCCATGCCTATATGGATAAGAAGTCCGACAACACCAATTTTGCCTTCCTGTCAAAAGTCGTGCTCACCGACCCGGTCGAGGATAATCAGGCCTATGGCGAGTCGATTGGCAAACTGGCAACACTTATCGGTGGTGGCAAACCGATACTCCAACGCTTCGGTGACTTGAAACGTGGTCGAAGATCAACCTGGAATCGGGTACAAAACAGCTATATTGAGCCGACCCTGAAAAGCGTCACCTGCGGCGATATCGCTATGGCTCTGCCGGAAAGAATCCTCACCAATCTTATGGACGGATTGGAACAGCTTAATCAGGTGATTCCCGGGGTGGCCAATGACGAGACCTTGCTCTACGCTCCGGAAATAAAATTCTTTGCCACCCAGGTGACAACCGATAAAAATCTTGAAACTGCGGTAAGAGGTCTCTTCGTTGCCGGTGACGGACCGGGAGTTGCCGGAAATATAGTGTCGGCTACGGCCACTGCTCTAATACCTGCAAAAACGATCATTAAAAGGAACTCTTGAATGGTCATTGCTTTCGCCAATTAAAGTAAATTTTTTGTTGACTCTTGTAGTGTAGGTGCTATATTTGGAGCATAGTGAGAATAATTACTATTGTCTAAACTTTTAAAAGGAGAGGAAAATGCAAAAGTGGGAATGTCCATGCGGTTATATCTATGATCCGGCAGCTGGAGATGAGGATAACGGAGTAACTGCTGGTACAACGTGGGAAAATGTTCCGGAAAATTGGGTTTGTCCGCTCTGCGGTGCGGAAAAGGAATCCTTCTGGAAGGCCGATTAATTCTGAGGTCGGCAAGTCCATATTTGCCGATCGATCTTTTGGTACGGCGCGCATAATAGCTGCAACAACCTTTGCCTGTGCGAAGGTTGTTGCAGTCTCCCCCCTAGTCGTAAGATTTCCCCGCATCCCCCCGCCCCAAGCAGCAAAACTAATAACACACACTACTTTACTGGAGATATACCATGAGCTTACTCGTTACCCAACCGGCCCCTGATTTCACTGCGACAGCGGTTATGCCCGACAACTCATTTAAAGAAGATTTCCATCTTGGTGATTTTCGCGGAAAATATGTTTTACTGTTCTTCTACCCTCTCGATTTCACTTTTGTCTGCCCATCGGAAATCCTAGCTTTCAACAGAGCGGTCAAGGAATTTGAGGAGCATAATTGCCAGCTTATCGGCGTATCCATCGATTCTGCTTTTTCTCACCTGGCATGGAAAAAGACCAAGATCAATGACGGCGGCATCGGCGACATCCAGTATCCCTTGGTTGCCGACCTCGATAAATCTATTTCCAAGGCCTATGAAGTGCTGCTCGACGTCGGCATTGCTCTGCGCGGCCTCTTTCTCATCGACCGTGAAGGCATTGTCCGCCACCAGGTGGTCAACGACCTGCCCCTCGGAAGAAGTGTCGACGAGGCGTTGCGCGTTCTCCATGCCCTGCAGTTTACCGAAAAGCATGGGGACGTCTGCCCCGCCAACTGGAAAAAGGGCGAGGAGGCGATGAAACCAACTGCTGAGGGCGTGGCCGCATACCTCACAGCTCATGCGAACAAGTAAACAGTTCTGATAGACAGTCGGTTACACAAAAGGGGAGAAAGCGCAAGCTTTCTTCCCTTTTGTGGTTCTTCTCTCTCCGACTCTCTTGTCATACATTCCAGAATGAAATCAAAGGAGGGTGCACACCAGGCAGTCCGGTAGCTACAGAGCCGCGAGGTCTTCTCAGCTTCAACGCCTGATCCGTCCCTACGTCCTGGAACTTTATCAGCATAAAACAGGCATCGTAGGTCTCGTTAGTGACGAGAACAAGAAAACAGGTTGTTAAAATTGTTAACAATTTGTAATGTCGCTGTTAATTATTCACTTACAAAAAATATTTGCGCGTTTTTTGCGAAGATTTTTTGATAAGTGACTTCTCCCGTTTATCGGGGTTAGGGCAAATGAGTCAGTAGCTAGGCAAGGCGTAATCGACCTCCCTTCCTGGGATTTTACAGAAGACGGCAGCATCTCCCTGAACCGCGAATGGGAATTTTCCTGGCATCATCTCTTGAGTGTGGGGCACGAGCAGAGAACTCTTGGCTGGAAAAGACGTTCTAAAAACCACGAAGAAAGCGACAGGTTATTTCGCACCAACTATCAGGCAAAGTAAATGAAAGAACATTCGAGTCCAATCCGCGCCGGCGCAGTGCTGTCAATCTTGGCCATTTCCCTTGTCGTGTCCACCGTCTCCTCCGCTGCGGCTGAAGCCGAAACATCGAAGCGGCCTTGGGACTTCGAAATCGGCTTCGGCCCATCCTACAAACCGGATTACAGCGGCAGCCAGGACTCCAGTCCGCACCTGTTGCTCTGGGCAAGCGGTGAGTATCGGACCGAACATTTGGGAACCTTTGCCCTCGACAGCGGCTCACTGACGATAGACCCCGAACTGCGTTGGAACTTCCTCGACGGCCGCGATGCCGCCTTCGGACTGCTGCTCGGCTATCGCGAAGGGCGCGACGATCAGGAACCCGGCTTGCTCGGCAGCGGCACCGGCAGCAGCCGTTTGCAGGGCATGGGGACGATCAGTGCTGTGGTGGATGCCGGCGTCCAGGGCCATGTCTCAGTATTTGGCGTGCCGCTATTTGCACAGGTGCGTAGGGCGCTCAACAGTGAGCAGGGAACGCTGGTTATCCTCGGAGCCTATCTGCCGCTGAAACTGGGCAGCTGCTTCGAACTAGTCATGCTTCCCACCCTGACCTTGGCCGATTCGGACCAGATGCAGGCCTTCTATGGCGTGACACCGACGCAGAGTGCGGGCAGCGGCTTCAGAGCCTACGAAGCCCGCTCCGGCTGGCAAAGCGCAGCCCTGGAAATGATTGGTGACTGGACGATCAGTGGCGGCTGGCACGCAATTTGTTCCGTAACTTACCTGCACCTGCTGGCCGATGCGGCTTCCAGCCCGCTGGTGCAGGAGAAGGGGCAGGTCAGCGGTTTACTTGGTATGTCGTACCGATTCTAACCTGCTGCTGCAAAAGGGGAAGCCTCCTGCATGGGTATCTGGATTTTCAGTGTGCTAACGCAATTAAAAAGATCCTGGCAGCTGGTTTATGGTGCTCAGGATCACAACAAAAACGATGGTCATCAGCACCATCAGAAGAACGGAAATCATCGCCAGTAAATAGAGTTTTTTAGGCAGATAATCATCAACGATATTCAGATACCCCGCCCACATGCAGATCGACACCATAAACAGCCCAGGACGAGCAGTCACCCAGGCGTATTTCGCTTTTCCAAGCCTGATCAGCATTGTGGTGCCGATAATCAGGGCACAGGTTGCCAGGAGCTGATTGCTCATCCCAAAAGAGTCCATATAGTGGAAATATTTCCGGTGTACACCAGATAGCCCTAGGCCGAGGTAAACTTAGCGCTGGTCAGAATAATACCAGGAGTCCAGGCATTGTCTGCAAAGGAGCCGCGCATAAATAACTGTCGCATATTGGTCGGATGTGTTAAGATGCATGCATGTCTGAAACTGATCGAGTTAGAGAGAAATACAAGGTGTTACAACCCTTGCTGAATGAGCGGTGCTTGCGGCTTTGGGCTGCAAC
>JAZDOW010000131.1:0-35734 GCA_043798185.1 Pseudomonadota bacterium
GTTGAATCTGTAGAAAAAGGCCAAAGCCCTAGCAAAATCAGCGCATTGGCTTTCATTATTATGACCAGATAGCTATTTTGAAATCATTAAACTTGGCATCATATTTTATGATTGAGTTTTATTGGTCAGCTATTTAGACAATGCGATTAATAAGATTTTGGTGTTTATTCTTAAATGATTAGTTTTGAATTGATTAGATAAATTAAAAGGAGACATTTAGATAAATGAATATTAAAGCAGTTGAAATGAATCTTGGTTTTATAATCGCAGTTCAAATTATTTTCTCAAGTTTTTTTCTTTCACTTGCATCCTGTAGCACAACTACCTCAAAAATCCCCATCACTGGCCAAACAAATTGTTATAGCGGCAGCAAGCAGATCATATGCCCTCAAATCGGAGAGCCGTTTTACGGCCAAGATGCACAGTATTCCTTAAACCAACTATCTTATACAAAATTGGATGCTTCCGGGATCGCCCTTCCAGATTCTTCCTCAACATGGACTATGGTTAGGGATAATATCACAGGACTTATCTGGGAAAACAAAACACATGATAACAATATTAAATATACTTGGTTCGGCCCAGATTTTTCAACCAACAGAGGCAATGCTGGAAAAGAAGGAAATGGCACCGACACCAAAGATTTTATTGATGCTTTAAACTCAACAAATTTCGGAGGGTATAACGACTGGCGATTACCCACTGCAAAGGAACTACAAACAATAGTAAATTACAATCGCCATAGTCCTTCAATAAATGACGATTATTTTCCTTACACCGAGTCTTCCGCTTATTGGTCTTCTACTACCGGAGAAGAAAGTCCAAACGAAGCCGTATGTGTGTATTTCAACACCGGTCTCGTCTACTTCGGTTGCAATAAAAACATCGCTCATTATGCGCGTGCCGTACGAGGTAAACAGTCTGGGGCATTTGATGATTTGCTTATTGAAGAACGTATGGTTGATAACGGTGATGGAACTGTTACAGATAAAAAGACTGGTCTCATTTGGCAAAAGCAGAATGATGATATTCATCATTCATGGGAATCTGCTTTAAACTACTGTGAAAATCTTGTCCTTGCAAATGAATCGGACTGGCGTTTACCCAATGTCAAAGAACTTGAATCAATCGCCGATCTTTCCAAAAGTAAACCTGCAATAAATCCTGTCTTCCCTAAAACATTTCCATCCTGGTATTGGTCCTCGACTACCGTAACACTTTTTCCGAATCGCGCATGGAGCGTTAATTTCCGCTTTGGCAGCGTCAGCTCCAGCGACAGTAAGACCAGTACTTATTATGTGCGCGCGGTCCGCTCCGGACAATAATTTATTTACGGTAGAGTTCCGGGGACATGATAAAGGTGTTGAAACTGGCCCTAGCGTATAAATGGATATCGACCGTAATCGACCGAAATGATGCCATTTTCAGGTATACGCTCCTGGTAAATTGAATGCACTAGAAACGTATTCGTCTTAAAATTTCGAAATCAACTGCCTGTGGAAAAATAGGGACAGCGCCTGTTTACTTGCAGATATTCAGGAAAGATTCCAAATTTCCAACCTAGTACAGCCGACACCGGGAAGGCCGCGGTTATGAATTCAAAGGTCAGTGGCCCGGTGCGGCTGACCAGCACGTTTCGGTTTCAGAAGATCATGATCGAAAATTTCTCTAAATTGACAAATGATATCGAATTCGGAACTGAACTTGATGCTTTTGAGGCAGCTAAAGTGATAGCCAATAATTCTCTTTCAAAAAAAGAAATTGGGAGATTGGCAAGAATTGCAAAAAATGGGAATGAATTACACAACATGGAAGGGGCAACATATGCGCTTTCTTGGATTGAAAATAGCAATTTATCCTTGAGTATTTTGATTAGACTGTTGGCAACACCTAATATTTATGAATCTGTTCGAGGACAAGCTGCCGAGGGAATTGGAATAATAAATCCATCTCGTAGAAACAAGAATAGACAACTGGCCGAAACAACTCTGATAGAAAATCTAGCTGATCCTTCCCCAACTGTGAGGTTCTGGCGTTGCTACGCAGTGGGCCAAATGAAACTGAAAAATGCTCTTCCCATTTTGAAAGAGCTTGAAAAAAATGACCATATGATTTGCCCAAGCTGGTGGTATGTATCCGAGGAAGCAGCAGATGCAATTGAATGGATAAATGGACGTTTCAGTGAAAACCGTGTTCCAGTAACTGACCGAAATAAAACCGAACCAAGCGCTTCAAGGGACGCGGAAACAGCTCCGCTCATCCGGGTTCCGTTCGCATCCTGGAGCATGAAATGATCAAGTTGCAGCCATTTAACGAAGGCGACTTTAGTCAGTTGATAGCCGAGATACCTGACGCCCGGTTTCTTCTTCAGTGGGCAGGTCCAAAATATGTTTATCCCCTGGATGTTGCCCAATTGAGTGATACTTTGGCAAATACAAATGGAGAGACGCCATCTTTTAAAATTTTCAAAGTCATCAAATCAGCCACTCCGGAAACCATCGGTCATATTCAGCTTATGGATATTGATTACAATGATGCAAGTTGCATTCTCGGTAGGGTGTTAATCTTTCAAAAATATCGTGGTAATGGCTTTGGAAAAGCGATGGTAAAAGAGGCCGTCAAATTTGCATTCGGAAATATGCATTTGGCTGAAATCACACTTGGAGTTTTTGATTTTAATACGCCAGCAATCGATGTTTACAAAAGCATAGGTTTTACTGAGTTTCAATTCAAAAAAGGTGCACGACAATTCCAAAATGAAAGCTGGAATGTCATCAGGATGAAATTAAATAAAGATAACTGGTTACATATGAATAATGCGAACAACGGCATTGAGTAGGACGCGCAAAAAGCGCGCGCCTCTCATGCCGCACGTTCGATTCAATAACAAAAAATCCACGTCCAGGAGGAACCAATTGCCCAATCATATTATGAAAACCTACATCGTTACGGGCGGGACCAGAGGCCTAGGCTTATCAATTGCCAAAGAAATCGCTAAATCAAACGATTCCGAAGTAGTTCTTGCGGTCAGAGACATTGAACGCGGTGCCGCCGTAGCGGCACAAATTGGCGAAAATGTTTCGGTCAAAGCGCTCAATATGAGCTCTTCCACGAGCGTTGATAACTTTTTGAATGACTGGAATAACCCTATTGCAGGACTCGTCAATAATGCTGGAGTCCAGATTGTAAACGCGACTCGTCAAACGGATGAGGAAGGCTATGAAGAGACGTTTGCAGTTAACCACCTCTATGCCTTAAAGCTAACGATCGGTCTGCTTGGTCATTTGGAAGGAGGAAGAGTCCTTTTCATCGGAAGCGGAACCCACAATCCTAAGAATTGGGCAGCCACAATTTTTGGGTTCCGCGGAGCGCAGTATGAAACCATCAGGAAATGTGCAGAAGGATTGAACAGCTCTCCGAAAATCGATCAACTCGGTATGGATAGATATGCGACTTCGAAGTTTCTGAATATGGTTTCAACTGTAGAATTGGCACGAAGAATTAGCCCGAACAAGACCAAGTTCTATTGCCTCGACCCGGGCATGATGCCTGGGACCGGATTGGCGAGAACCGCACCTGCTCACTTGCAGTTTGCCTGGAATAATATACTGCCTATCATATCCCGAATCATGCCGGATAGTAGCACACCTGCGAGATCGGGTCAGGCTGGGGCTTGGCTTATGACTGCCGATAATAGCCTGCTGAATAATGGTGGCATTTATTCCTACGACAGGAAACCCTCTACAAGAGTTTGGGCGAAGATATTCTCTTCTGAAATTGGATGTAGCGTGTTAGACGAATCAATGGAGATGCTTGGACTCGACCGCGAAATCCTTTGCTAAATCGAACCATCCAGTGCACCGGACGGCAAAAAGCCGCAGCCGGTGACTAATTCGTTGTGCTTAAGAGAAGAAAAACTGATAATCAGAGGAAATAATCAGATGTTCATGCATAGATGGATTGCCAACTTGGTTATGCTGTTTTTCGTTAGTGTCTCACTACTGTCGGGCTGTGCTACATATACACCGGAAATTCGAGATTCCCGCGCTCAAATCCAACCAAACAGCGTGACCGAAATGAAAGAAGTGACCCTCGGCGGGGTGCGGCAGAACATTATTATTCGAGGCGCAAACCGTAACAATCCAATTCTGCTTATTATCCCAGGAGGTGGGCTGAGTATTTTACCAGTGATGTCCAAGAGCAACAGCGATTTGGAGCAACACTTCGTGGTGGTTCATTGGGACATCCGAGGAACCGGAAAATCCTATTTCAATAAACCGAATTCCCAGGACATGACCTTCGACCAGATAATCAGCGACACGGAAGAGCTGACAGAGCTTTTGCTGAACGAATTTCACCAAAAGAAAATATTCATAATGGGCTGGTCGCTGGGCAGTGCCATCACAATGGGAGCCGTCAAAAAACGGCCCGACCTGTATTACGCCGACATTGCCGTGTGCCAGGTGGTTAACTTCATAGAGAATGAAAAAGTTGGGTACGATTATATCCTGGCGGAAGCGAAGAAGCTTAACAACGAAAAAGCGTTGACCGAAATTACTCGATTAGGCCCCCCTCCTTACGCGAAGGATAAGTTAATGGATGCTTTTCGGGTCAAAGGTGAATGGCTCTATGAATTCAACGGCGTTATATACGACAAGGAAAGCCTGAAACAAACACCGCTCGGCGAGCAATACTTTTCCGGGAAGATGTACACCCGTTCCAAAGAGTATTCCTTCTGGGATCTCTTCAAGATCATGTGGGGCATGGAGTTCTTTATGACTTCCTGCTACGACGAACTGGTTCGTGCCGATCTATCCAAGCAAATCACTGATGTGGGTGTTCCGCTCTATTTTTTCCTCGGCCGGCATGATTACAATGCCCCGGCCATCTTGGCAGAGCTATACTTTCAGGCCATCAGGGCGCCAGAAAAGAAATTGATATGGTTTGAGCATTCCGCTCATTATCCCTTTTTGGAAGAAGTTGAAAAATTCAACAATGAAGTCAAGGCTATCGGTCAACTGGCCTTATAATAGCGGCATAATTCAAACCGGAAAGAGAGAATGATAATTGACATAAAAGAACATGCTAATGAGAGAGTCAGCAAATTATCATCTTCTGAAGGAAATTAATTCTGCACAACAAACAAATAAACACGGACCCGCAAACAGCGCACGGGCCGGTTATCGCGACGTTGGGCAGAATAAATGGGGGGGCTTCAATGAAAAAAATATTTCGAAAACTATTTGGAATTATTGTCGTTCTTCCATTTGTGATAGCTGTTAAAATTCTCTCTGTTTTTATGGGTCAAAAAGAGTCCATAAGAAAAATAGGCCCAGTGGCAACGGCACTTGCAAAACGAACTTTAAAATACTGGGTCCCGAATATTAGCGGACCAGAAGACTTTGATTCTTTTCCAATCAAAATGAAAAACAACTTCAAATTATGGGGGCTATTCTACGATATTGAAGTTTCAGAAGAAAATAGGGATGTGTTTAAACTTTATGTTTCAAACTGCCCCTTTTGTGAAGCATTGAATGGTTTTGGTTTACCAGATCTTAGCGCGTATGTTTGCGAGGGAGATTGGGCCATTGCTCATGATAATTCAGACAAGTGGGCTTTCGAAAGAGCCCATCAAATTGGCACGGGTGACAGATTCTGTGATCATACGTATAAAAGGATACAAAATTGATGCCCAACACCGCTTACAGCCGACGCCGGACAGCACCGTTTTCCAAACTATCGTCACTGGCCGGCGCGGCTGACGCTGACCATTTGGCATGTGGAATATGAAGATAATCAGAGCAGAAAAGAAACATTTTAAAGAGATTATTCGATTGGTTACAGATCTCATATCGGAGCTTGTGGGAAAGCGCGTTGAAATTGATGAGCTCGAAGCTAAAGAATTTATACAACGATCAAGTGATAACGGAAAATATTTTGCATTTCTTGCTCTTGATAGCAATCAAAATGCTCTTGGTGTAATCACTGTGGGTGAATCCGGTGCTGTTTACGCCGGTGGTGAATTTGGCGTAATTCACGAATTTTACATTGCCCCCGAAATGCGATCTAATGGATTAGGCAATCAATTGATTGAAACAGCAAAAAATACTGCCATTGATATGGGTTGGAAAAGGCTGGAGGTTGGAGCACCGCCATATCCTGATTGGGTAAGAACTAAAAACTTCTATCTAAAAGAGGGTTTTGTTGAAATTGGCCCAAGATTAAAATGGATTGCAGAACAAATCGTTTGAGAATCGACGTGCAAAAAACGCGCACGTCTCAACTCAAGCGTCGATTTCATTTTGGGAGAGGTTTTGCTTCGTGCATAAATCTATGTTGGAGTATATCGACGACTTGGAACGAGCCGGGCAACTCCTGAGAATTCGGGAAGAAGTTGATCCATATCTGGAAATGGCAGCCATTCATCGCCAAGTGCACCGGAAAAATGGGCCGGCCATCTTTTTTGAAAACATCAAAGGCTCTGATTTTCCCGGGGTTTCCAATGTGTTTGGAACCATGGAGCGGTTGGAATTTCTTTTCCGAAAATCGCTAAATCCTTTGCAGCTTTTATTGGAAGCCTGGAGTGATCCGCTCCCTCTTCTGCGCCAACCTCGGAAATGGCTTACCCTTCCGAGGACCGCCTTCCACTCTCTGCCCCGTCATATCCGCTCCGGTATTCCTCATGCAGTTCGTTTGAGTGAAGTGAAGGCAGACATGAACCCCGGCTGGAAAAAGAAGATTCCTGTATTGGAATGTGAATGCCGTATCCAGGATCTCCCCCAGATTCATTCTTGGCCTTTGGATGGGGGGAGTTTTATCACTCTTCCCCAGGTATGCTCTCTACCGCCCACAGACAAGCCGAACATTTTGCAATCCAATCTGGGCATGTACAGGGTGCAAATGTCAGGCAACGAATATATTCAAGATCGGGAAGTGGGCTTACATTACCAAATTCACAGAGGGATAGGTATTCATCATACCCAAGCAATAGAGGCAGGGAAGGATCTCAAAGTCAGTGTCTTTGTCGGCGGCCCTCCGGCTCATACTGTTGCAGCCATGATGCCTTTGCCGGAAGGCATGAGTGAACTCACCTTTGCCGGAATGCTCGCCGCCAGGTCATTTCGATACACGTTCATTGATGGCTGGGTCATTTCAGCAGACGCGGATTTTTGTATTTTGGGAACTGTGGGGCCAGACACAAAACCAGAAGGCCCATTCGGAGACCACTTGGGATATCACTCTTTGAAACACCCGTATCCATACCTGAAGGTCGAGAAAGTCTTCCACCGTAAAAATGCGGTCTGGCCTTTTACCGTGGTGGGAAGACCACCTCAGGAAGACAGCATGTTTGGCAAATTTGTGCATCGATTAACCGGGAATATCCTTCCTACCCAGGTGAAAGGGGTTCGTCAAGTTCATGCCGTAGATGCGGCCGGAATACATAGTCTTCTGTTGGCCATCGGCTCTGAACGATATGTCCCCTACGATCGGAGAGAACCTCGGGAAATATTAACCCAGGCCAATGCGCTTCTAGGCTTCAATCAAATTTCCTTAACAAAATATTTGTTTATCTGTGCCGCTGAAGACAACCATGAACTGGTTGCCTCTGATGTCAGGTCTTATCTACAGCACATTCTGCAAAGAGTAGATTGGCGTGAAAACCTTCATTTCCAAACAAATACGACCATGGACACACTGGATTATACCGGCCATGGACTACATAAGGGCTCCAAACTCGTTATCGCTGTGGCCGGTGAAAAGCGCCGGGAACTTTGCAGTCGGGTGCCAGAAAAATTTGTCCTTCCAGATGGTTACAGCAAGCCCAGAATTGTTCTTCCAGGCATTCTTGTCCTCGAAGCCCCTTCCTACACACTGGTTGAAGGAGGATTGCAATATGGCACCAAGGAAGACCTGTCGGCAGAAGTGGAAAAATTTTGCACCGAGATGGATATGTTGAACCCCGAGCTGTTTTCTAAAAAGGGACTCGCTTGGATTGTTTTGGTGGATGACAGTGGTTTCTGTGTAAATAATTTGAATAATTTTCTTTGGGTTTGTTTTCTTCGCTCCAATCCCAGCGAGGATACGTACGGGATTCAAGCCTTCTGCAAAGCCAAACATTGGGGGTGCCGTGAATCTTTGGTGACGGACGCCAGGCGGAAACCACATCATACAACCCCTATGGAAGAAGATTCTGAGGTTGAGAGACAAGCTGCCAGAAAATGGAATAATTGATTCCTTGCATAGCAGTAACTAATTAAAATAACACAACAATATCATTAAGGCCGATGCCGAAAATCGCGGTACTGACTTCGTCAAGTACCTTGTCACGGTGCTTTACGCCAGAACAAGGTACTTGACCGGACGCCGCGCACCACACAATCAAGCTGCGCTTGCTCACGCGGCACGCGGCGCCGGTCAGCACCGCGATTGGGCTTCATAAAAAAAATTCAATGATAACAACAGTTGCTTACTTGATGTGAACAAATTTATGCAATTTCGGAGCAAAGAATAATAATGAAAATAGGTTTACAAACTTGGGGTACTGACGGCGATATTCGGCCATTCGTTGCTTTGTCTGCCGGTTTACGGTCTGCTGGTCATGATGTGTCGCTTGTTGTCACAAGTGTGCACAATAAAAGATATGATCACTTAGCTCAGGATCTTGATTTCAAAATAGTTCATGCCGGAACAGTAAAACATGACTTAAAAACTGATCAAACCATTCATGAAAAACTGCGAACCGCTAAAATTCCTTTAAACCAGCTTAAAATTGTAATGGAAAACTTTTTCGATCCAGTTGTTCCTGAAATGTATGAAGCATCAAAAAAACTCTGTAGAGATAATGATCTCATTCTTGGTCATTTTTTACTGCACCCAGCAATGTTGGCCTCAGAAAAATCAGCCAAACCATATATCACTGTATCACTAAACCATGGTTGTATTCCGTCTAAGCACACGGTTCCAGCTGGGTGTATTAATATGGGACAATTTTTAAACCCCTTTTGGTGGAAGTTCTCAAGTTTCGTAGTTGATCATGCTTTGATCTGTAATATCAATGAATTGCGAAAAAAAGAGAATATGCCTCTGATAAAAAATATTATGGAGAATGTGTGGATATCCCAAAAACTCAATATTATATCGGTTAGCAAAACTTTATGTAAAAAGCAGCCTGACTGGTCAGAGAACCACAAAATATGTGGCTTTCTAGACCTTCCGGATCAAACAGAAACTTGGGAAATGCCGGCGGACTTAAAACAATTTATAGAACAGGGGGCAACGCCTGTATTCATAACGATCGGTAGCATGCTTGACTTAGATCAATCTCCAGCAGTAATTACAGATATATTAGTCAAGGCAGCTTTATTTGCAGGTTGCAGGGCAATCGTTCAATCATGCTGGGACAAGCTCCCTGACTTCCCCGATGACCCCAATATTTATAAAATAGGATCAGTTCCCCATAAACACATTTTTCCTCATTGTTCCATGGTTGTACATCATGATGGCGCAGGGACTACTCAATCTGCAACGTTTTGCGGATGCCCATCTGTTGTAATCGAGCATTTCGGAGATCAATCTCTGTTTGCTCAGGAGTTAAAACGTAACGGAGTCGCACCGCAAGCATTACACCGTCGCAATGTAACATCAAAAAAACTCGCAAAAGCCATTAAAGATGTCCTCGTTAATCCTGAAATGAAAAAAAAGGTTGAGAGTCTTGCAGATGCAATGAAAAAAGAAAACGGCGTTGATAATGCGGTACATGAGATAGAGAAATATATCGAAACAACCTATGACCGCAAATGACGGTTGGAACGAGTTAACACTTCGTCCTTATTGCCTTAAAAGTTGAGCTATTGTGATTTCGTAAGTATATGAAACCTTGAAATGGCAAGCATACACCTATTTTCCCGATATATGTTTGGAAAATAGGTCATTTTTTGTTCTTATATTATTAAGTATAGGTTACATGTGAAACACATATAACCTATACTTAATAGGTGGCAAATTATGACTCGGTTGGATCAAGATTCCATTAAAGCAGCATGGTAACATTTTGAGAAGGTTTGAGAAGGTTAAAAAAAGGGGGCAAATTTATTAAACCATGAAGATCAGACATGTCCGGCCCCTTTTCCGTCGGTAGCTGAGCTTATCGACATAACGGAAAAGAAAGATTCGAAGTACTCTTGCCCAGTATCCCCAAAATTCAACTCAGTTTCAACGCTGTATCAGGCACCGTATGCATAAGATCAATGCGGCGATAGGTTTCTCCGATATCCAAACGATTTTTTTACCTCTTGATTCCCCAGTCATCAATCGGACCGTTATCGTGGCTGGTATTGTTGCTGTTTGTGCCGGCCAACTTCATTAATATCTTGAGCTCTTTATCCAGGGTCTTGTCGCCGATGATTTGCATTTCCTCCCTGAAATGTTTACTGAAGAGGGTGAAAAAGTTCCGGTAGCCGGGGGAAGCATCCAGCGGGCATGATTTCCGTTCCCAAGTCGGCAGCATCTGAATTTCAGGGCGAGTTTGCGGGTTGACAATGCCGTAGCGGGGCAGTGGGAGAATTATCGGCTGTTCGACTTGGTCATTGCAGCCTTTGTGGGCGTCAAGCAGCCAGTTTTTGATCAGAGAGACATATTCCGTCAGGAGTACAGCTTTTCTAATACCATTGTTATCAAAGCCCGGTTTATCTCCCGCAAAGTTGGCCTTATCTTCAACCTTGAACTGTTTCCCCACCCTGTCCTTATATCGTACTGTCAAGTTAACGGGATCGTCGCCTGGGGAGGTTTTTTTCAACTTGACAAGAACAACTCCTCCCTTGACCTGTTCGTCTTCCGTGCGACTGGGAAACAAAGTGTTTATTTTCATGACCTCACCTGTGGCAAGATCCGCCTCGGGCGAGCCAAATACTCCTTCAATGGTGTAGTTTTTGCTTGCCACTTGGAGTTCCAGGTCGAAAACCAGTGGGGTCACCATGAAATCAAACTCGTCGGCCAGCCGTTTTTTAAACTCAGATGCTGAATGCACCGAGAAATAGTTGGCACCGCGCGTTTTGGTCACGTGTTGAACCAGATCGGGATTAAAATCAATGCCCACTCCTATAAACGTGGTGAAGATCCCGTTGTTTGCTGCATCACGAACCATCCCAAAGAGACCATCTTTGCTGAGTTCGCCGATATTGGGCATGGCATCGGTGATAAAGATAATCCGATTCTCATAAATGTTCGGATCGGCAAGACTTTTTTCCATGGAAGAGAATAATTTGACGCCATCATCATATCCGGCCTTCCAGTTGGTTCCACCTTGTTGCTTGAGCTCGAGAATATGTCTGGAAATGGCCTTCATGTCGGTGTGTCGAACCAGGCGTAGCGGTTTGGCACGGAAAGCCCTGTCATCAAACAGGACCACCCCAAAACGATCCTCATCTTGAAGATGGGTCATCATTGCTACTATAGACTCGTTGGCAATCTGCATCTTTGTTTTTTCTGTATCTTCGTTCGATGCTTTTGAGGAGGGGGCGTCATAAAAGTATTTATCGAAACGACTACCCATGGAACCTGAAATATCAACCACAATGACAAGGTTGAGTTTTTTACGCTGAAAACTGGCCTCGGTCAATCCGGAATTGAGGCCGATACTGAGGTAATAGTCTGTCTCTCCTGAATAGAGATCACTGGTGACCGCCCGAGAGAAGGAAGGGCAAAACAGGTCGTTACACTTACCTTGTCCAACACCGGTGTCAAAAAAATAGTCGTAAAAAAGCCCTTCATAGGTAATGGAATCATATTTTGGCAAGTAGCCTTTATCCAGGTTCTGAATAAAGCTCCCGGTATCTTTGGCTCCGCCAACGGCAAAGCCAAGGGACTGTGGTGCCGGGGCAGCTACACTGCCCATATTGGCTTTGTTGCTCACGCCAATGGCGATATTGGCAGCCTGTTTGATTGCGGAGGTGTCGGTCAGCATGCCTGATATTTTGCTACCCGGCATGGATTGTTTGACGTTTCTCTCTTCCAGCACCTGCTGCTGGTTAAATTGCCAGTCATCAATCTTTTCTGTCACCTCTTTCTCTTCTTCAGGAGGTGTATTGAGAGCAGGAAGTTTTCCGGATATAGCCGGAGTACACATTGCAATAAGCAAACACAGAGCGAGTATAGGGCGCATGTCGTTCTCCTGTGGTAGATAATGGGGGACAAACAGCTGCTTTTCAAGAGGTTCTGAAAAAGGGTTGCACTCCCGCAAGTTACGCTGAAATCAAAAGAAGTCTACTCTTTCTCTGCTAATATCTCAATATTGTAAAAAGGATTCGCTTCAATGGTTCGACACAATGCCTCATAGGCGAATATTTTGGCTTGCTGAAGATTTAAAATGGGTTGAAAATGGCAAGTAAGAGTATTGTCGTCAAGGAGCTTGGTAATTGTTTCATCGGATATTCGTCTGTTCGACAGTGCTTTCACGAGGCTGTTCCGGTTAAAATGAGGTGTTGGGTCGGTAGGTTGCTTAACAAACATGATCTCCCTTATAATGGGATATACTAGGGAGTTTTTATTTTATGGGTTAGAGAATAGCCAAAGTGTGTTTGGCAACTATTAGGAACTCGTTACATTTGTTTTCATGACTTGGCATAGAATCGGAGAATGTCAAAAATGACATCTAAAAGCACATCGTTGCCGGAATATATTGAGCATCTTCTTTTGCCGGAGAGTTATCCTCATCCAGTTGACCGGGTAGAGTTGCTGCAAACCCATATTTCCTTTGTGATCCTTGCCGGGCCTTATGTCTATAAGTGGAAAAAACCGGTCAATTTTGGTTTTGTTGACTTTTCCAGTCTGGCGAAAAGGCAGTTCTATTGCCGGAGAGAGCTGTTTTTGAACAGGCGTCTCTGCCCTGAGATCTATCTGGAAACCCTGTGGTTGAGCAGAGACGGGCAATCTTTTACGCTGAAGGGAGAGGGCGAAGTCGTTGAATATGGGGTAAAGATGGTGCGCATGCCGGAGGAAGGCATGTTAAACAGGGTTATTGGTGCAGGTGGATTACAGCAGGAGCATATCGCCGCAATCGTCGACATTCTTGTTCCGTTTTACCAACAGGCCGATCAGGGAAGGGATGTTCGAGAAAACGGCAGGGTCGAGGCGGTAGCCAGGACAATAGCCAATAATTTTGGGCATACCGAGCGTTTTATCGGCAGTGCACCCCTCAGTGCTGCGCGGTTTGCCCGGATCAAACGGGGCACTGGTTCGTTTCTTCGGCGGGAAGAACTGTTTACGGAACGAATGAACCAGGGGCGCATCCGTGATTGTCATGGAGATCTTTATTCCAATAATATTTGCCTAGCGGATAATGGTAAAATTCATATTTTCGATTGCCTTGAGTTCAATGACAGTCTTCGATTCATTGATATCGGCGCTGACGTGGCATTTCTTGCTATGGATCTCGATTATTACGATCTTTTTGCCCTGAGTGACTTCTTCATTAACCGTTTTATCGATAAATCCGGAGATGAAGGGCTGCTGAAGGTTATTGATTTTTATAAATGCTATCGGGCCTATGTTCGAGGCAAGGTTGGCTTGCTTGCTGCCGCTGACCCGGCTATCGAAAAAAGTGCTGCTGAAGGATGGACAGAAACCGCCGGCCGATATTTTCAGCTGGCAGAGGAATATGCCGGCAAATTATGAGAAGTGAGACCCGAGTGGTGAAAAAGGTGGTGGTATTCTTCGGATTGATCGCCTCCGGCAAGAGTTTCGTTGCCAAGGCTTGGGCGGAAAAACACCGCTTTGCCTATTACAATACTGATGTGATTCGAAAACAGCTGGCGGGGATAAAGCTTGGTGAGTCCTGCAGCCAAGGGATCGCCCAGGGTATATATTCACCGGCAATGACGCGTCGCACCTATGATGCCTTGTTGGATTGTGCCGAGAAGAACCTTGATGATCCGGCGATATCCTGTGTGGTACTTGACGGTTCGTATCAGTCCTTGGCGGAACGTAAGAGAGTGTGCGTTCGTTTTGCAGGTCAGGCTCAAGTTGTTTTTGTTATGTGCCGTTGCAAGGAGGAAATTACCAAAGCCCGCCTCGCACAACGAGCTCTAGACCCTGCCGCTGTTTCGGATGGCAGCTGGCAAATGTATCTTCACCAGAAAGAGGTGTTTGAATATCCCGAAGAGCTTTCGGATTGGCAATGCAGACGACTCGATACCAATAAGGAGCTCAACCTGCTGTTGGTTCAGCTTGATCAAATCTTGCAACACAAGAACGATGGGGATGGAGAGATTTGATACGACCCTTTTTTTCTCGGTCGTTCGGGACCTTATCGACAAACTCTTCCATCTATTTCATCGGTTAATAGCTGAAATTGAAAACCATCGCCACATCTCTTGATTCTGGCTGGTTTTGCGAAGAATCTTCGGTCGTTTCAAAGACCGTTGAGCGTTTGTCATATTTGCTCATGATGGAAAACTGCAGATTTTCGGTGAGGGAAAAGCCCAGTTTGAGAGCCATATTCAGCGAGTTGATTTTATTGTCGAGACTTGCAGGGTTGCCGAGGCTCTGGCCGTTCGTATATTGCACGAGCATGGACAGGGCCCAGCCCTTATTCAAGGGTGACAGTTGAGTGTTCAGACCGAGAGTTCGTTTGGGAACATGGGTGAGATATTCATCGTCACCGGAATGGTCGAAGTAGGTGACCGAGGGAGTAAGACTGAGCCAGCTGCTGGGCCGGTAATCGCTTGACAGTGTCAGCCCCTGGCGGACTGATGTGGAATATGTCTCATCCGGATCGTAGTCTTTTGAGTAGCTGAGGAGTTCGATTTCCGGCCAGGCAGTACTTGTGTCGAATTTTTCGGTGAAGGCACTCAGGCTAATGTCAAAACCTTCAAAGAGAGTTTGGTTGTAGCCGATTTCGTTGAAGTTTTGAGAGGGGAGAGTCGTGTTGCGGATTTCAAAGGGGTCGTAAAGAATCGTGTCGGGATTGCTTTCAGGAGGGGAGTGCGAGCTGAATTCATGGCGATTATAAAAGGTGAGGGCGCCGGTTTGATGAATTGACATCTCCATATAGCTCTCAAAACGGAAATCGTCATTATTTTCAGTAGAACCGAGAGTCATCGGGCGTTTCGAACCAACGAATCTCTTCTTCCAATATTTTTCATCAAGGCTGGAGACGATGATACCTTCGCTGCTGCTGGCATGAATGAATTGCCTGTTCGACAAGTAGACTCCAACATGATTGATGCGTTTTTTCTTTTTATTTTTGCTTGCAAAAAAGACAAGATCACCGGCCTGCAATTCACGGATATTAATTTTTTGGAGGTCTGAATATTGAAATTGATCCCCGGAGCTGTGGGGGAGTTCGATTCCTAGAAAGCGGTCATAGACCGTCCTGGCGAACCCAGAGCAATCCATGCCTTGTTTTGTGGTCCCTCCTCTTCGGTAGGGAGTGCCAAGGTATTCTTTCACCTCATCTTCAAACTGTCGTTCGGAGACACCGATCGAAGATAATACGGATTCGGGCTTCTGTCGTAAAGCCCATGCCTGGGAAGTTGATATAGCGATAATTACACAGCAAACGGTACAAATGAGACTTCTCGAAAACAGATAGGGTCGGATTTGTCTTTGCATTGTCCTCTCGTCGGTGTTTGGGCAATATTAATTTTTTAAAACTTGCATGGGACAGAATTTTCAACTTTCCGCCATGCGTCTTCTCCTGGGGTGAAATGAGAAATTTCCCCGAAAATCATTTTAGTTGTGCAAGATATGCGACATTTCACAAAACCTGGAGAACTTATCTCCGACAAACGATTTAATTCTCATAGGATTTAGACGATTATAGGGGGGCTTGTCAACCATCAATTTGCTCTGTCGTAACTAAAAATGCAATAAATCCGTCACACTCAGGTTTGCAACGCAGGAAAATTAAGTTAGGGCGTGAAGTTTTTTAGACGATTTTGAGACGACATGGGGAGAGAACATCACTTGGGCAATCACCGGTTGCTTCGTCGGTATTAATGGGGCGGATCTTGACAGTAAGGTCTTGGCCGGTCTAAGCTTCGTGACACTATGAGGATCGTGCCATAGCAAAATGACTGAGTCGATGTATGTTCAATATGAAACCAGTAAAAGGAGGAGTGCCATGGTTGACCGAAAAGTAGCTGAGTTGTACGCCCGCTATAGTCACAAGGAAATCAGCCGGAGACAATTTGTGGAAAAGCTGGCAGTACTTGCCGGAGGGCTGGTCGCGGCTTATGCCCTCCTACCGCTTCTGGAGAACAGCGCGGTGCAGGCTGCGATTGTTGCCGAAGGTGATGTCCGGCTGGCAGGGCAAAGAGTGAAATTTGCAGGTGCAACCGGGCAAATGTCCGGATATCAGGCACAGCCGAAAAATATCGCCAAGATGCCGGCCATCCTCGTGGTGCATGAGAACAGAGGCTTAAATCCCCACATTGAAGATGTCGCCAGGCGCTTTGCCCTGGAGGGATTTTTGGCACTTGCCCCGGACGCACTTTCTTCGATGGGGGGGTCACCTGCTGATCCGGAGAAGGCGATCGGCATGATAAAGAATCTTAACATGGATGAGACCGTTAAAAATTTTGCGGCAGCTGCCGCTTATCTGAAAACTCATCCACAGTCGACCGGCAAGGTGGGAGTCGTCGGTTTCTGTTGGGGTGGAGCCGTGGCAAACACTCTTGCGGTTTGGTCAAAAGATATAATTGCCGCAGTACCATATTACGGCAAGCAACCGCCGACCGAGGATGTGGTGAAGATTAAAGCTGCACTCCTTCTCCATTATGCCGGACTCGACGAACGCATCAACCAGGGGATTCCGGCACTTAAGGAAGCGCTTGTGAAAAATGGTGTCGAGCATGAACTGTATATGTATGAAGGTGCGGAACATGCCTTCAATAACGACACCAACCCGGAGCGTTACAATAAACAGGCGGCAGAATTGGCCTGGAAACGGACCATTGAATTCCTCACGAGAAAATTGGCAAGCTGATTGCTATGTGCCGCCACAGCATTTTTTAAACTTTCGCCCGCTGCCGCATGGGCAGGGATCGTTCCTGCCTGCGGTCATCACTGGCCGTCCTGCGGACCTTGGCGGTTTGTGCCATTGCCGGGATACTGCATGCACAAACGGTGTGCAATGGGTGAAAAAAAGTTTGTAACCGGCACACAGGTAGTTGCGTTTTCCCACCTCACCTGGGAGTTCGATAAAACGGTTCTTCGGGCACTCACCGTTGCACATGGCCAGCACCTCGCAGGATCTGCAGATGTGCGGGAGAGTGGTGCGCTTAGCATCGCCGAAGGCAGTCAGTCGCTTCGAGGAAAGGATATCGGTGAGTGAGGTTTTCCGAATGTTGCCGATTCGCCAGGCGGGAAGGACAAAATGATCACAGGCAAATACATCGCCATTGTATTCGACTACCGGGATGTCGCCGCAGGTTGGCCGAAAGAGGCACAGGGAGTGGTCCTGGCCAAAGGCGACGCGAGTCGCTTCCTCGAAAATCTGCACCTTGATGGTTCCGATATCTTTTGCGAGCCACTCGTCGAAAACCGTGCACAAAAAGGCGCCAAATGCTTCCGGGGCAACCGTGCGATCGCTGACCCCGCCTGGAAACCGTTCAACCAGCGGCAGAAAACTCAGGTGTTTTACTCCGATGGATGTAAAAAAATGATACACCTGCAGGGGGAACATAACGTTATAGTCATTGACGACGCATAAAATGTCGGGAGACAACCCATGTTTGACAAGGCAGGCATAGCCGCGCATGGCAGCATCGTGACTGCCAACCCCCTGTCCGGCGGTTCGATACCGATCGTGGATTTGCCGTGGACCGTCAAGGCTCAGGCCCACAGAAAACCGATGTGTTGCAAAAAAATCTGCCCAGGCATTATTTAAAAGGGTTCCATTGGTCTGGATACCATTGGCAATGCACTTGTGAGGAGGACAATGCTTTTGCTGCAGCTCAACAATGGACCGGAAATAATCAATGCCAAGGAGTGCAGGTTCCCCACCATGCCAGGAAAATTGCACAATTTCCCCAGGATGGGCTTCAATATGCTGGCGAATATAGGTCTCAAGGAGAGCCTTTGTCATCAATGGCAGTGGTTCTTCGGCAAAGAGGTCGGACTTGTCGAGATAGTAACAATAGCTGCAACCGAGGTTGCAACGATAGCTGCCGGGTTTGGCAAATATCTGAAAATCCTTGGTTGCTCTTGTCATAGTGGCTGAAAATAGCTGAAGAATATGGGAGCCTCTTTCGTTACTCGATAATCGATCATTGAATGTAAAAAAGAGCAATAAAAATAATGATAGTAAGGTTGACTTCAGCAATCATATCCCTGATACTGGTTTGAAAGAATAATTCGGAATTATCTGCGCATAGAGAGAAACTCTCGTTTGCGGTTAAGGGAGAAAAGCACGCGTGAAAACAGCATATTGGTTACAGGGTGGCGGTTGTGGCGGAGATACGTTCTCCTTTTTAAGCAGTGAATCTCCTGATGTAATAGGTCTCTTTCGAACCCTTGATATAAAACTTCTGTGGCATCCCTCACTTTCTAATATTTCTCCGGATAGCCATGAACGTCTTCTGGAAGACATTATTACCGGAACACAACCTCTTGATATTCTCCTGGTTGAGGGTTCCGTCATCTGTGGTCCGGCCGGTACCGGAATGTTCCATACCGTAGATGGCCACCCGAAAAAAGAACGGGTGTATAGCCTCGCCTCCCAGGCACAGGTGGTCATGGCGGTCGGCACCTGTGCGTCATTCGGCGGTTTTGGTTCCGATGATGCGATTGAAGCTACCGGTCTACAGTTTGTAAAAAAACAGCGAGGTGGTTTTCTCGGCAAGGACTTCCTCAGCAAATCCGGACAGCCGGTTATAAATTTGGCCGGATGCCCTTGTCATCATGATGTTATCTCCGGGGCACTTATGTCCGCTGCCAGAGGGGTGGTTCTCGAGTTGGACAAGTATCAGCGACCCCTTGAATGGTATGCCACCACCGTACACCAAGGCTGCACGCGCAATGAATACCATGAATATCGGGTCGAAGAATCCGACTTTGGTGAAATGGGCTGCCTTTTCTTCCATATGGGCTGCGCCGGGCCGCTGGTGCCGGGGCCGTGCAATAAGTCGTTGTGGAATCAACAATCCTCTAAAACCCGTGCCGGTGTACCCTGTTTCGGCTGCACCGATCCGGAATTTCCCAGGAGTACACCCTTTTTCCAAACACCGAATATCGAAGGAATTCCACTCTCTCTCCCCATGGGGGTCAATCGCGCCCACTATATGGTATACAAAGGTATGGCCGCAGCGGCCGCGCCCGAACATCTGAAAAACAGGAAATCGAAGGTTTAGTATCTTTTAAACATGAAAAAATAAGCACCAAAAAGGAAGCAGACTGAATGGTGAAGATAGCGAAGGGAATCAACATTCCTCTGAATAGAGCCGAGGGTGATCTGGAGATAAATGTAGAAATTGAAAACGGAGCTATTGCCGAAGCCTGGAGTGCCGGCACTCTTTTTCGTGGTTTTGAGGGAATGATGCGTGGCCGAGGTGCCTTGGATGGCTTGGTGATGACTCCCCGTGTCTGTGGGATCTGCAGTGTTACCCATCTTACGGCGGCCGCTGAGGCTTTGGATGCAATAGCCGGCATCACTCCTCCCGACAACGCCAGAAGACTGCGCAATCTCGCTTTAATGATCGAGACCGTACAAAGTGATGTCCGCCAGTCGATCCTGATGTTTATGGCCGATTTTGCCAACCGCGAGGCCTATGGCGACCATCCTCTGGGGAGTGACGCCCAGGCGCGATACCAACCGCTGGCGGGTCGAGCAGCGGTTGAAGTTATTCGCGAAAGCAAACGACTGGTGCAGGCGTTGGCCATTATTGGCGGCCAGTGGCCACATACTTCTTTTATGGTGCCCGGAGGAGTGACCTCCATTCCTGAGGTATCCAAACTTCTGCAGTGCCAAATTATCGTTGAACGGTTTCGTTCCTGGTATGAGCGCAGTATTCTTGGCTGTTCGCTGGACAGGTGGTTGGCTGTGCAAAGTGTCGGCGATCTTGCTGCCTGGCTGACCGAAAGCCCGGCCCATCGGGAGAGTGAGGTTGGTTTTTTTCTCAGATTTTCCCGTAAGACGGGATTGCATACTATCGGAAAGGGCCCGAATCGGTATCTCTCCTACGGTAATCTTCCATTACCCGTCGAAACCGAGGTGCAGGGAACAGGAGGCAGGTTGACGGCAGCGGGATATGCTGTAGGAACCGCAGTTTCCCCCTTTGAGGCAGCACAAATAACCGAAGACGTTTCGCACTCCTGGTACGAGCAGGGGTCCGTCCCGGTGCATCCCATGGTCGGTAAAACCAAGCCCTACGCCTCCGGGCAAAGTGGACAATTGTATTCATGGGTCAAGGCGCCCCGTTATGGCAGCGAGGTCGTTGAGACAGGACCGCTTGCTGAGATGGTTATTGATGGCAACCCGCTTTTCCATGACTTGATTGCCGTAGACGGTCCAAGCGTTATGGTCCGGCAACTGGCCCGGATGATCCGCCCCGCCCATCTCCTTACCACTATGGCTGTATGGCTGGGAGAGCTGGTGGAGAGGCGGAACGGCTCTTTTTATCATTCAGTGCGGTCCATTCCCGACGGCCAGGGGGCGGGAATGATTCAGGCGGCTCGTGGAGCTCTGGGACATTGGGTGAAGATCCATGATGAAAAAATTACCCATTATCAGATAATCACTCCAACCGCCTGGAACGGCTCACCAAGAGATGAGAACGGCATGCGTGGAGCATGGGAGGAAGCTTTAATCGGCACCCCGATCAAGGATATCAAGAATCCGGTGGAGGCCGGACATGTCGTTCGATCTTTTGACCCATGTCTGGTGTGCGCGGTGCACTGTCTTGATAAGGGGCAGAAACGGGGGACGGTGAAGGTTGGTTGGGCTTGGTGAAAGGATGCATTATCTGTATCGGCAATCGTTTTGTCGACGAAGATGCAGCCGGTCTCCAGGTCTTCGACAGTATACAGACGATGGGACCATTGCCCGTCGGAGTAGAGCTTATTGAAGGTGGGCTGGCGGGCTTGAATCTCCTGCCGTTGCTTGAGCGGGGCGGGAGAGTCGTTTTTGTTGATGCGGTCAGAGGGTACACCCGGGCGGGAGAGATTATCCTTCTTACCCACCAGGAAATATTGCAAGCCCCCAGCCAAACGTGTTTTGACCATAGTGCAGGGTTGCCCTATTTGCTTGCCGTGCTGCCTAAGGTTTGTGAGGGACAATTGCCGGAGGAAATTGTCTTGCTGGGACTAGAGGGAAAATGTGGGGCACAGACGATTGCAAGAGCCGCCAAAATGAGTGTTGCCATTGCGGTACATGGAATAAAGGACTGCTAGGTGATGGAGAAAACCAGAGAGGAGATGCAGCGCGAAATCGATATGCTGCGCAGCGAGATCAAGGTGGCCCGCGAGGCAGCGGAAATCACTTCTGATTTTGTGGTGAAGCAGTTCGAGCAAACAGAACAGATGCTGCATCGCTTCCAATCCGCCAATGCTGAAAGACAAGCGGTTCTCGATGGTGCCACCCAGTTGTCAATTATTGCCACCTACCTCGATGGTACCATTCAACTCTTCAGCAAAGGGGCAGCGACACTGCTTGGCTATACCCCGGCGGAGATGATAAACAAGAGCAATGTTCTCTCCCTCCATTTGCCCGAAGAGCTGGAACACTATGGGAGAAAGGTGAGTGGTGTCGCTGGTGCCAGTTTGCACGGGATGAAAGTGTTTGAACAATTTGTCAAACAGAAACACAGCCGTGTCCAGGAATGGTTTTATGTGTGCAAGGATGGTTCACACCTCCCGGTCAGCCTTTCCGTCACCAGTCTGTTCAGCCCCATCGGCCGGGTCGTCGGCTATCTTTTCACGGCGATGGATATGACCCGTCAGAAACAGATGGAGCGCGAACTGATAGCGGCCAAGGAGCTGGCGGAAGCGGCTAATGCCTCGCGGGGTAATTTTCTGGCGAGGATGAGCCACGAGATCCGCACCCCGATGAATGGCATTATTGGTATGGCCTCGTTATTGAAGAAAACAGCACTTGATGCCAAACAGCATAATTATGTTGAAAAAGCTCTGAGTTCTGCCAATACCCTGCTTGGGCTTATTAACGATATTCTTGATTTTTCCAAGATTGATGCCGGGAAATTGCAACTTGAGGAGGTGCCCTTCAACCTGGAAGAGATCCTTGGCAACATTGCCAATGTTGTCGGCATGCAGGCTGAAAAAAAAGGTCTGGAGTTCGTTTTCAGGATTGATGCCGGGGTTTCGCAGCATCTTATCGGTGATCCCCTGCGACTTGGCCAGGTGCTGATGAATTTGGCAAGTAATGCGGTAAAATTTACCGAGCAGGGCGATATTGTTATTGCTGTGGGCATGGAAGATCGGCAGGAAAACCACGTTACCTTGCGCTTTTCCGTTCGCGACACCGGTATTGGTTTGCAACCGGAGGAGGTAGCCCGCCTCTTTACAGCGTTCACCCAGGCAGACGATTCCATTACTCGTAAATATGGCGGAACCGGTCTTGGTCTTGCCATCTGTAAACAATTGACGGAGCTGATGGGCGGTGAAATTTGGATTGAGAGCGAGCCGGGGGTAGGTACGGAATTCATTTTTACCGCTAAAATGCAGCTCGGTGAAACTACCGTTGATAAAAACTCATCTACAGCACAAGTTCTCCAGGGAATTCGCGCTTTGGTAGTTGATGATAATGGTGCGGCCCGCGAGGTACTTTCAGCAATGTTGACCTCACTGAAAATGCAGGTTGATACGGCTGTTGACGGATTCTCGGCACTCGAATGTCTGGAGAAGGCCATGGAGCAAGGCAATCCCTATGACCTTGTCCTGCTCGACTGGATAATGCCGGGAATTGACGGCATCGAGACGGCCAGACGGATCAAGGCCAACGTGCGGCTGGCCAAAGTACCGGCGATGTTGATGGTCACCGCAAATGGGCGCGAGGAGGCATATATCGAGGCTGAACAAGTGGGTCTTGATGGCTTTTTACTGAAGCCGGTATATGTTTCGGTTATGTACGACGCTTTGGTGGATATTCTTGGTGTAGAAAAGATATCCGGATCGAAGAGTATCGATGAAGATAGCCAGATTTCAGATCTCGATGATATTTGTGGGGCAAACATCCTGCTTGTCGATGATAACCTCATCAATCAGGAAGTGGCTGACGAGTTTCTTCGAAGTGTTGGGATGGAGGTTTTTATTGCCTCCAACGGTCAGGAATGTCTTGATGCTCTTGATTGCAGGTCCTTTGACCTGGTGCTGATGGATATACAGATGCCGGTTATGGATGGCTTGGAGGCAACCAGAAGAATCCGGCAAAACGCCCTCTACAAAGATCTGCCGATTATCGCCATGACTGCCCATGCGATGACCGGCGATAAAGAAAAGAGTCTTGCTGCAGGGATGAATGGCCATATCACCAAACCGATAGACTCGGCGACACTTAATGAAACCCTGAAGAAATGGTTGCGGAGGAAAGCTCCGACCCTTAAGAAAATAAAACTTCAACCGCCGCCTTCGGCACCTTCGACTGTCGACATTGTATTGCCGCATTTGCCGGGCATCGATCAGGATGAGGCGCTGAAAATTTTGAACAACAAAACTGATCTTTTTGTGAAGATGCTCTATGATTTTCAAAAGAGCTTCAGCAGCCTGCCGACTCACATGCGAGAATTGTCGGTTGCCGGCAACTGGGCGGATATACAGAGAAGAGCCCATACGGTAAAAGGCGTATCCGGCTATATAGGCTCTTTTGCCTTGATGCGGGCAGCGGAACAGCTGGAAAACGCTCTCAGAGATGATCAGCGCGAGACGGCAATGCAGCATCTGACAACCTTTATTAACGCCCTTGATGAAATTCTCTCATCCCTGTCGGCACTTCCACCTCGGGAAGAAAAACCGTTCACAGAAGAATCGAATACGTCCCGGAAAATCGTGAAGATTGAAGAGGTGGAGGTACCCATTTGTCTTCTGATCGCTCAATTACAGAGGGCGGAGCTTGCGGCGGAGGAGCAGTTTATTGTGGTTGAAAAGCTCCTTCTCGGGGCTGGGTTTGATAAGCAGTTGCGAGAACTGGCCGGCCTGATCGAAGATATTGAGTATGAAAATGCGGTGAAGATGGCTAACCTCTTGCTGGATATGCTTCGGCAGAAAAATGGGGACTGATCATGGAACAGAAAGCTAAGCCGCGTATACTCATAGTTGACGATGAAAAGATGAACCTGAAAGTCCTGGCGGATCTTCTCAAAGAAGATTATTCGCCGGTATTGGCCAGAAACGGCGAAAAAGCTTTGGAACACGCTTTTGGCGATTCTCCACCGGATCTCATCCTCCTTGATGTCGTTATGCCGGAAATGGGTGGGTATGAGGTTATCAAGCAATTAAAAAATAGCGAAAAGACCAACCACATCCCGGTTATCTTTGTAACCTCACTGGACTCTGTTTTAGATGAAGAACATGGGTTAAAGCTCGGAGCGGTGGATTATATCACCAAGCCTTTTTCGCCACCCATTGTTAAAATCCGGGTCCATAACCATCTGCGCATTGTCCATCAATACAAACTCCTCGATCAGCTGGCTTACCTCGACGGCCTTACGGAAATTTCCAACCGCCGCCGCTTTGAGGAGGTTTATAAGAGGGAATGGGCCAGATCTTCCCGAAGTAGTGCACCTTTTTCTCTGGCCATGGTTGATGTCGATTTTTTCAAACCCTATAATGACCATTACGGTCATGCCATGGGAGATCGCACTTTGCAGAAAATTGCCAAAGCTCTGGAAGACTCACTTTTGCGTCCTGCCGATCTCATAGCCCGTTACGGTGGCGAGGAATTTGTCATGATGCTGCCGGAAACCGATGCATTTGCCTCCAAAGGCGTAGCCGAGAGGGCACTGCAGAAAATTGTCGAATTGAACATTCCCCATCTCTACTCACAGGCAGCCGACCACGTCACAGTGAGCATAGGGCTTGTGACCACCCAAATAGAAGACAGTCTCACACCGCAAATTTTTATAGCGGCTGCCGATAAAAACCTCTATCTCGCCAAGGAAAATGGCCGCAATCGTGTTGTAGCCAGTGTCATTGGGTTTTAGTGCCTTACAGATGAGTTTCTGGGAGACTAGAAGGGAGGCTTGGAAAAATACTCAACGGCTTTATGGGTGCTTGGGTGGAGAAAACCGAGATTCGTGGCATGGAGGAGCATCTGATCACCATCTCGGCCCGTGCCGTAGAGGCTGTCGCCGATGATTGGTGCGGCAAGCCCCAGGCAGTGGGCCGAGTGTACCCGGAGTTGATGGGTGCGACCGGTAAGGGGGGTGAAGGAGACCCGGGTGTTTCCCCCTTCTACGGTGATTTTTTCCCAGACGGTGATGCCCATCTTACCTTGTATCGCATCGTAAATTTGCAAGGGACGGTTGTCCGGGTCGAGCCGGAAGGGGAGGTGGATTTCGCCACAGTTTTCTTTAAGGACTCCCTGCACCATGGCGGTGTAGCGTTTGCTCACTTCGCGGTTTGCGAAGCTGCGGGAAAGTGTGCGATGGGCCGTAGCGGTCATGGCAAAGACCATCAACCCCGAGGTGTACATGTCCAACCGGTGGATCGCCGGTTGGCAAATCATAGTGGGGAAGATGCGACGTAACTTGCTTACGGCACAATCCTGCTTTCCCGGTCCACGACCGGGGACGGCCAGCAACCCCCCCGGCTTATCGATGATGACGATTGCCTCGTCGTGGTAAATGATTTTCATAGCTCATGGATGGCAAGTCGGTTGGTGGTCAGCAACTTCTATGGAGTTTGTAACTCCGCATGGCGGCGAAGAGAGTTTACACGCTTACACCGGTTCCAGGAATTCGAAGCTTTCACATGAGTAATTGAGGTCAGCCAACGGTTCAGAAAAACGTAGAAAAACAATTACTTCTCTAGGTCTGGTCAGTATCCGCATAGTCCCGATTATTGTGGAGAATAGAGGCTCAATAATTCCAGATGGATACCGTACAATCAGACGGAACTGTTTCTCAAGGAGGCTGTCGATCTTTTCAGTCTCTTCTACAGGTGAGGAAAAGCACAACCCGCCATGCAATTTTTTCAAAATTGTGGCTTGTCGAAGAATGCCATCTGTCGGTTTCTTGGACTTTCGACCTCTTTCAATGCGTATGCTCTCAGTAATTTTAGTTTCAGGAGTATCAAGTACCCGAATCAGAGCTGGCAGGACATCATATTTTAAGGTGAAGTTGAGAATTTTATCGGCAAGTCTTGGAAAACTTACCTGCATTTTTTGAAGATCCTCTAGGTTGAAAACACGGGCGTGTACTATTTCTGCGGCATATAAGGAGACATTCCATGCATGACCTGTTAGCAAGATATCGCTGCCGATCAGGTCGCCGGCACCGATTGGACACAAATGAAGCTCTTCACCCTCCTGGATTCTGATTAATTTGACAATGCCAGAGTCAAACAAAAAGAGTGGAGCCTCAGATTCACCCTGTGCGACGATCATCTCATCCTGCTGATATGTTCTGAGCTTTAAGGCCGAATGGAAGGTTGTGAATTCTTCTGTGGTCATTTCATCGTAGAGGTTAGACCAGAGAATGGAGTGAATGGCGGAGCTTGGATCGGTCAAATATTTCCCCGCCTCTTGGATGATATCTTTCTTACTGCCAGGCTGCAACGGCTCAGAGCTCTTTGGACTTTCTTCTTTTTTTGTGACCTTGGGCAGTTCCGGGGGCGGTTCGAGTTCTTCTTCGGTGTCAGGTAAAATATCTTGCAACAAGCTGTCAAGCTCTTCTTCCGTTACCACAGGTACTTTTGTAACCTCGGAATCGCTGGGAGCTACAGACTGCGCAAAAGAAAGATTGTCGGTTGAGTTGCTGCTATTTTTTAACTCCATGCATACCAGGGCGTCTTGAGCCGCTTGTAAAATTGCGTCACCTTCACCAAAACGTTGGGTACGTTCGCTGATAAATTCTTTAATGAGCTTGATAGCCCTGATCGAGGGCTCGAATTTTATTTGAGTGCAGATTGTCAAAACCAGTTCGTCCTGGACGTGCTGGGCGAATTCGTCACGTTTCTCCAGAAGATCACAAAGTGCGTTGCCAACATCTTTGCCACCCATGTTCCCCAGTTGCACAACCACCTGTTGCTTCAATTCGTCGTTGATGCAGTTGAGGGCTTCTATCAGTCGATCACGCATCTGCCCCCCGCCGAATTTGGTGATGCACGTCAGGACCTGCAATTGCACCCGGATGTCTTTATGGACAAGATAGGGCTGCACCATATCATAGAGGTTCGGATCGTCCATCTGCGAGATGATGATGATGAGATTTCTGATCACGTACCAAGGTGGATTCTGTTTAAGGTAAAACTCACAGACCGGCAAAACAACCTTGCCGGTTAAGGGAATGAACTCGATCAGGGGAAAACGTTTTTCTTTGTCTGGACAGTTTATCAAGGTTTGGACCAGGATAGCGGCAGCCCTGCTGCCGAAATGCAAGAGAAGACATTGGGCAGTATCACGTCTGCCTTCCTTTTTGTCGAGATAGGCATCAACCAGATTTTTAAGGAGGGTCTCTTCTGCCAAGCTCGAGTGAATCTTGCCTATGGTTTTTCGGATGAGTTTGTCTTTCCGGATACGCCCTTTTTTGATCTGGGAGAGGATGAATATCAGGGTTTCAGTCTGTTGCCAGAGACCCCTTTCGAGCATTTTTTGGAGTATAGTTTGCAGCTGAAAACAGATAGAGGGAAAACCCGCAAGGTATTCTGTTTCAATCTGTAACCAGTTGACCAAGATGTGAGCAATCGCTTCAAGGAATTCAGGGCTATTTTGTTCTCTCGAAATCTTTGAGATAAACATGGAGAGGACACATACGGCACGTTCTCGTAATTCCCTGTCGGTCTCATCGCAGGCGCAAAAACCGATTTTCTCAAGGATCCCGAAGGATTTCCCGTCAGAACCTGTTTGGTGAAGCGTATAGAGATGGTTTATGAGCTTTTCGATAAACTCACTATTATTCAGGATCCCAAAACGATTGTTTTCCAAGTCGATGACACCCCTTTGAAAGCGGAGCAGCATTCTTTCTTTTTCTGTGGTCTGCAATAGGTCGTTGGTTTTAACGATTACTTTCAGCTGTTTTTCTCTGTCGATATTCATAGCATTGTCAATATTCAGGTAATTATGGAGCAGGTGTCTGAATTTTGAAATTTTTTCTCTTTATACTCCCGGGATTTAACCCCGGTAAAAGCGATAAGGACAGGGGGAAATTTATTCTAATCGCTAAGTATCTGTATTGCAGTTGCGTCCCAATTCGACAAATTATATAAAAAGCTGATGCCAGAAATGTATCCTGCGCAATATTGACTAATGAGCGTGAGCCTGAAGAGCCAAAAGAGTACACCCAGAGAGTACACCCAGTGTTACTGAATAAATATCAGTAGTAACATCTCGATATGTAATCAGATTTTCAATATTCTGTCGTCGTCTTTGTCTCTCCATTGCGGAAATAAGCAATAGCCAAACCCTTCCTTTTTTTGTTCACATATGGCACTTGAAGTCCTAACTCTCCAGTGTCATAATATTCACAATAAAGATAATCCCCATGATGTTGTTTTGGGAAAGTTGTCCAATTCACTTTGCCAGGATTTTTCTTGGGGCATTCAGTTATGGAATCGGTATTGTTTTTGCTGTCACGGTACTCTTCTGAGCTGCTAAATGCCTGGCTATCTCCTAAAGAAATTACAGGTGGATTTGTATTGTTTCCTTGCAGATGGGTCTTACGCTGTAGTGAGAGTGTTTCAAAGAGTTTTTTGGCGTCCTTACAAGCCCGTTCCTGAGAGATGTGCAGAGAATCTACGATTTGGTAGGTGTCGTAAGACAGTTCCCCTTCCTCATAGAGCCTTTTTACTGTTTTTGCATCCTTTGCAAGCTCTTTGGCTTTGTTGCACTGGGTATCTGCTTTGGTTTTCAAATTGTCTAATTCTTCGGCTCCTTGAACCTTTGAAATTCCAAAGAATTCGGAAGAAAAACATGCCAAAAATATAATAAAATAAGTCAGGTATAGTCTTCGGTTACTAAAACGGTTAGGTTCTGATTCATTCATGTAACGTTCCTCTTACGTGATATGAGTTCGCTTACCGTTAGGAGAGTCCCAGGGCAAACAGGATTTCCATAAAAAACATAATAACAGCGTATAATACTCCCACTAAAACAGCAACATCAAAAAACCACCCCACAGAAACATTCAGCATCGTATAAGTTTTTGCTATTCCAAGTCAAGTTGAATGCGACCTGAATCCTTTCGGAAAATTGATAACGTATCGATTGCCTGTCGTTTTATCTCTTGTCGATAGTGTACTGGCGGAACACCTATTCGGCGAGTAAAGGTTTGGAAAGTTTTTCAAGCGAGATCAATGTGTCACCACTCTTTGGTAATTCGGAGCCAGTTTCCATTGTTGTGTCTAGGCCACAAAGCATAAAGCCGAGAATCGGCGTACATTTTTCCAGGCAAGAAGAACTGAAAACGCCATGCCGGCGAGTGCCGGATTGATTCTCCCGCCCCCAGTAGAACTCACTCAAACCGATGGGACGCAATTGGTGGCAGGCGGCAAAATTCAACAGCTTCGGAGCGCAGCAATCGCCGGTTCCGGTCGGGATACCGGTTTTTCCGAGAAAGACATCGCTGAGTTTGGCGGTTTCTCCCCGAAAATTAACAAGGGTATAGAGGTCGTGGAAAGCCTTCATCAGCTGCCGGGAAAGGTGACGTCGCTCTTTTCTGAGGGCCAGCCATTTATCACCACGATCTTTCAGGCGATCTATCTCTTTCCCCAGAGCTTTTATCTGGGGTTCCCCTTTTACATTTAAAGCGAGAAACTCAGGAACATCGAAAAGCGGCGGCACCCAGCCATTAACAAGCCAGCAGCCATTGTATTGTCCGGAGAAAGCCTGGAGAAAGGTGGTTGTCCCGTCCGGTCTGACGCATTCCAACACACCAAACATCTTTCCCCTTGCCGGGCCAAACAACCACTCCGTTGCAAGTGTTGGTGCAATCGGTGGCAGACCGGAGAAAAGGTCGATCGTGCCGCGGCCGGCGAAAAGCTGCGCGAGTTGTCGGCAATATCCGAGGGTGTTGCCCTGACCAAGGAAGTGCGCTCTCTTGCATCTTCGGCAGTAGCCACCGCTTCTGGTTGCTGGGGGGTGCAGTTCGGTTGTCGTTATCGAGGACTGGGGGGCGGAAATCATCTTTTATAATCCGGATCAGAAAGGGCAGAGAGATGCAGAAGATACACCTTCTCCGGCCATATACACAAGCTTTTCAAATCTCGAAAAGGCAATTCGCGGCCAACGAACTGTTTTGCGGTAATAAATTCGTTATAAAAGGAATGGTCCAAGAGAGTAATGGCTCGGTGGTAAGGAAAACAGTTGCTTCCGCAAATTATTTTGCTGTGTTATTATCTATCTCGATGTCAGGGCAATGTGAATGAACAAGAAACCCAGATAAAGCAGCTGAAGGTTTTAATAAGGTGCCAGGGACATTCCAGGATCAAAGGATCTTTGCAATGAACACAGTGGCCCGTTTACATAAGGAAGCAAATCATGACCGTTCAGCAGAAAGATACAATCGGTGGTTTTCATGACCTGGGTCCAGACCGGGTCCTGAATCTTGTGGAAAAAGAGTTGGGTATTCGTTGTAACAATCTTTTTCGTACACTGAATAGCTATATCAACAGGGTTTTTGAAATTGAAACCGAGGAAGGACTCCGGCTGGTGGTGAAGTTTTACCGTCCCGGTCGCTGGTCGAAAAAGGCCATTCTCGATGAACACAAATTTCTCACTCAGCTGGTGGAGCAGGAGATCCCGGTGATTGCACCTCTCTGTTTTAGAGATGGCGAGACTCTTGCCGAGAGCGAAAACCTGCTTTTCGCGGTTTTTCCAAAGTGTGGCGGACGGAGCAGTGATGAATTCACCGACGATGAATGGCTGCAGGTCGGCAGGCTGCTAGGCAGGGTTCATCAGGTAGGAGAGGTCGGCAAGGCGAAAAATCGGATCACTATGGGGCCGCGTCACTCCATGCTTGACCAGCTCAACTATTTGCTCAAGGCGTCTTGTGTGGCAGAGGATTTGAAGCCGCTTCTTAAGGCCACGGTTTTGCGGATAATTGATGGGATAGAGCCGCTCTTTGCCCAAACCAAGATGATTCGCATCCATGGCGATTGTCACTTTTCCAATATCATTCATCGTCCGGACGAATCCTTTCATCTTATCGACTTCGATGATATGGCCATGGGGCCACCGGTCCAGGATATCTGGATGCTGTTGCCGGGAGATGCGGATGAAGCTGTGGTTGAGCTTGATCTTCTTTTAGAAGGATATGAGACCTTCCGTGCCTTTGATCGGCGGACTTTTCGCCTTATCGAGCCGCTCAGGGCAATGCGTTTTGTTCACTACATGGCCTGGTGCGCCCATCAGGTCGAGGCCGATGGGGTAACCAGAGCCATTGACGATTTCGGTACGCGTGACTACTGGCAGCGAGAGATCAATGATCTCATAGACCAAGAGGTGAGGATCGCCGAGAGCAAGATGCCTTCCGGTAATGTGCTTTAGTACCGTACAGATTGGTTTCTTGTTAATTTTTGCTGCCGATTGGTTGGAGAAAAGACAAGAATTTGCGGGAGAGACTCAGGTTGTTTGCTTTTGCTACGTTTGAAATCCCTTTGAAGTCAATGCCGTAACGGTCGGCAAACCTAGTGAATTCTTTATTTTTCAAAAGAATTTGCGACCAGGGAATAGCTTTTTTCATGGCGAGAGCGACGATATTTCCCCGGTTGGGGACAGGGAGATACAGGCAACCGGGAAAATGATCGGCGAGAATCGTTTTGATCTCCTTTAAGCGAAATGCATCATCGCTCCAGAGATTGCAGCTGACCACCCCCGCATCCTTGAGACTCGCCGAGCAGCGAGAAAGAAAAGGTTCCGAGTAGATGGCGGGAGCCATACCCAGGGCATCAAAGGCATCGATCAGGATGAGGTCGTAGCGTTTGTCCCTCGGTTCCTTGAGAAACTCCAGACCGTCTCGGCAGTGCACGACTATACGGTCATTTTCCGGCAGGCAGAAGTAGCCTCTTGCCACGTTGATGATGTGCGAGGAGATATCAACGGCATCAATGTGACACCCGGGAAAATGGTGGGAAAAAAAACGAACGAAGGATCCCGCCCCAATTCCGACAATCAAGATATCTTGTGGTTCCGGTACGAACAGCAGGGTTTCGACCATATACCAGGTGTACGATAATACCAAATCCTGGGGATGGCTCAAGGACATTCGGCTGTGCAGGTCAGAACCAAAATACAAACTGCGGTGGTTGCCGTGGTCTCTGACTTCCACGGCATGGCCATGCCAATATTCTTGATGAAGGAGACGACCTGGGTTGTATGGCATGGAGTGCTCAACAGTGGGCGCCGCATGCTCGGAGGCGGCTGGGAATAAAATATTGTTAAAAAATAGTGACGTATTCGACCATTCTACTGTACTGAATGGAGGCTGTCAAAAAAGTCAATAGTCCCTTGCCACCTTTTTGTCAGTAAAATCCTTGACTGTTGGTTTTTTTTGGGCATACTAAAATGAGTGAATGGTCAAGTGGCAATGATGCGGATTGTCGGAGGAGGCCCCCTTGCAGGAAAAAGAGTTTAAAAAAAAGATCCTCATTATGGACGATGAGGAAATGATTGGGGAAATCGCCTGTCAGATGCTGCAATACCTGGGAGCTGATGCTTTCTGGGTAGCAGATGGAGCAGAGGCAATAGCAGAATACGGCAAACAAAAAGAAGCAGGGCATGCCTATTCGGCAATCATTATGGATCTTACTATCCCCGGTGGGATGGGTGGCCAGGAGGCCATTGCGGAAATTCTCACCATTGACCCGATGGCCAAAGCATTTGTCTCTAGTGGTTATGCCAATGACCCGATCATGCAAAACTACAAGGACTACGGCTTTGCTGGAGTTATTGCTAAACCTTTTGACATCGCCTCCGTCCAGCAGATTCTCGGTACCTTACTATAATTCTGCCATTCTCTGCATGCAAAGTGCGTATTCCGCGTAAAGCCCTGTGACCCACTCGACAATCAAATATCTGTATTTCGCCACGATTGTGACCTTTTGCTCGTTGTACGCGGCACAGCCGATACAGCCTTTGTTTAAGAGCGAATTTCATCTCAGCAATTTTCAAGCTATACTCTTCACTACATTTATGATGGCGCCGCTCGGCGTTGCCCCTCTGGTCTACGGATACCTCCTCGAATCCTTTTCCGCCAAGGTGATGCTCCGGTGGGCGTTGTTTCTTCTCGGCATCCTGGAACTTTTTTTTGCCACGGCTAACAGCTATTTTGTTCTCCTCACCATCCGTGGTATTCAGGGGTTGATGATTCCGGCGATCCTCACTTCTCTTATGACCTATATCAGTTACACCTCTTCACGGGAGAAGGTGCAACACGCCATCGCCGCCTATATAGCCGCAACCATTGTCGGTGGTTTTCTTGGCCGGTTTTTATCCAGCCTCTTTACCGATCTTTTTGGTTGGCGATTTTTCTTTTTTGCCCTCGGTCTGCTCCTTATTTTCAATAGCTATCTGTTAAAGGGGATGGCCAGGGATGCAAAGTTGGAATATGCACGGCCGAGGCTTGGGGAAATTATCTACTTGCTCCGTTCAAAACCCTTTCTGTGGCTTTATGCCTCGATTTTTTGTCTGTTTTTTGTCTTTGCTGCGCTTATGAATTTTCTCCCCTTTGAACTGAAGCGGATACATCCCGATGCGCGGGAAACCGGAGTTGGTCTGCTCTATCTTGGCTACGGCATGGGGATCTTGGTCTCCCTCAATACCAGGCGGATTATCAGCTATTTCGGGAGCGAGGTTCATGCGATTGCAGTCGGGATTATGGTCTTTGCCCTGGGTGCACTTACCTTCATGGTGGAACAGTACCTGGTGATGTTTCTCGGCATGTTTGTCTTCTGTGCCGGGCTCTTCACCGCCCATTCCCTGTTATCCGGTCTTGTCAATAAGCTGGCCCTGGACAATAAGGCCATTGCCAACGGTCTCTATATCTCCTTTTACTATACCGGCGGGACTCTTGGCTCGGTTCTGCCGGGCGCGGTTTTTCAACGTTTTGGCTGGCAGGCCTTCCTTTTCCAACTCCTGATCATGATCGCTCTCGCCTTCTTTTTTACTATGCGGCTCAAAGCAGTGGTGGGGGATGTGGGGTCTTCGAGGAGGCTTTAAGTCTCTTTCAGGTGAAATCGGCAAAGAGCTATATTTCGTCCTGACGCTTGCCGCAGCCGGGTCTCGTTTCTATAACCAGCATTTTTTTCCAGGAGCCCCGCCGGAAACGCAGGGCGGAGAGGGTAAAAAGCACGGTGACAAAACAGAGTACCCAGAGCCAGGCGGTATGGACACTGATCTGCAGGTATTCGACCCCGATATATACCGGCAAGATCAGGCAAAGTGGTGAAGCTACGGCGATAGCCAACATCATAAATCTGGTGTCGCCGGCACCGCGCAGGGCGCCGCTGAAGACCATGTACAGCGCGTCGAAAAACAGGTAAGCGGCAACAATCTGTAACAACGGGCGGCTGAGGTGGAGGACCGCCTGGTGGGTGGCGGCATCCTGACCTGCTGCGAGAAAGGGTGACAGAACGAGCTCTGGAGCAAAGATGAAAACCAGGTCGACCGCCAGAATATAGAGCATAAGCAGCCGGCAACCGCTGGCAACATATTCCGAGGCAAGGGTGGGGTTGCCTCGTCCGAGAGCCTGACCGACAAGAACACTCATGCCCTGGGAGACGCCCATGGAGGGCATGAACGCCAGAGCATTGATGGAAAGGACGATGTTGGTTGCCGCCAGCTCGGCAAGTCCGATGCGACCGACAAGAAGTATAAAGAGAGTGAAAGCCAGGATGTCCATGGTAAATTGCAGCGAGCCGGGAACCCCAAAGCGCATCAGTCTAATGAAGATCTCTCTATTGAAATTGAAGCTTTTGTAGACACCGAAACGGCGATTGTTGGCCTTGGTGAAGATCAATCCGGCAAGACAGACAACATTGACTCCCCAGGCAGTAACCGTAGCGATGGCGGCACCCTCAATGCCCAACTCCGGTAGTCCCCAATGGCCGAAAATCAGGGCGTAATCGAGGGGTATATTTATAAAAACTCCGAGAAAGGTGATAAGCATCACCGGTCTGGTGATGCCCCGACCGGTAAAGAAGGTGGCAAGTGTTATCATAGCCACATGGAGAACGGCGCCCCGGCAAAGAACGGAAAAATAGATCTCTTCAAGTTCCTGCACTCCCAGCGGATGGCCGGCCAGGGTAAAAAGCGGTCCGGCTGCGAAAATTCCCAGCAGCCAGAGAAGAAGGCCGGAGGCAAGGGTGAAATGGATACTCTGCCAAAGGACGCAACCGATCTTCTCCTCATCGCCCCGGCCGGTATATTGGGCGATGAAGACGCCGGCATAACCGCCGACTCCGCCGAAAAAGGCGATGGGGAGATAGGAGGTGATACCGGCGGGAAGAGCGGCGGAGATGGCATCAAGGCTGTAGTTGGCAAGAAAAATCCGGTCGGTGAACTCCATGATGGTGGTGGCGGAAAGACTGATGACCAACGGCAGGCAGACTCGTAAAACCTCGCGGTAGCGGC
>JAZDOW010000145.1:0-62197 GCA_043798185.1 Pseudomonadota bacterium
GCAAAGACGACAGCACTGTCCATGTCAGAAAAAGTACACAACCAGAACCTAAGCAGCAAGAAATATATTCTCTTCTGGGACTAAAGAGTCTTCCTGGCCAAACGATAAAAACGACAATATGAAACGAAATAACAAAAGTAGCGCCATAATGGCACCTTGAAAATGCTCAACATATTGATATTGCAATGTTTTGATTCTTGATATCACAAAGTTGGGTTAATCACCCACGTAAGATCATACAGCCTGTAGATTGTACAAGGAACCCTCACTGTGATAAACGGATACCTCTTCTTTATTCTGACCATTCTGCTGCTCAATTATCTGCTGGAACTGGCGGTAGCCCTGCTTAACCTGAGTAAAGGGGTCAGAGTAATATTAAATATTGCGCGGCAATAATCGCCAGGTCTGCTTCGCTGCCGAGGAGGATTATCGCGTATATATCGAATGGTTCACTGAGCCTGATGATGCAGTCGCTGGGGCGGCGTTATGTGCGCTACTTCAATCATGAATACCAGCGAAGCGGGACCTTATGGGAAGGCCGCTACAAATCCTGCCTGATTCAGGAGGAACTCTACTTGCTGGAAGTCTACATTGCCACCAACTGAAAGGGCAACCCTTGGCGTACCTTCTTCCTTTTTTAAAACCAGGGCTGGTTGATTCCATTATGTTTGATCCAGTATCGCTCTGACTTTGGCGCCCAAATCCTTCATGGAAAACGGTTTCTGAATAAACTGCACGCCCTCGTCCAGCACGCCATGGTGGGCGATCACATTGGCGGTGTAGCCGGACATGAAAAGGATTTTGATATTCGGATAAAGGTTGTGCAGTTGGTTCGCCAGATCGCGGCCGTTCATTTTCGGCATAACCACGTCGGTAATGAGCAAGGCAATTCCGTCCTGGTGTTCTCCTGCCAGGCGCAGGGCATCGCCTGGCGTCGCCGCTGCCATTACCTGGTAACCCAGTCTTTCCAGCATCCTCTGCCCCATCTCCCGGATCAATGATTCGTCCTCCACCAGGAGCACCCGCTCGCCCCTTCCTGCCAGGATTTCCGTAATGACTTGCGCTGGTATTTTCTCTTTTTCGCCCACATGGCACGGCAGGTAAATCCTTAAGGTCGTTCCTTTGCCGGGTTCGCTATAGACGTTGATGAACCCGGTGTTCTGCTTGACAATGCCGTAAACCGTGGCCAGGCCCAGGCCGGTGCCCTGGTTCACGTCCTTGGTGGTAAAAAACGGTTCGAAGATGCTGCCGAGCGTCTCCTTGTCCATGCCGCAACCATCGTCGCTGACGGCCAGCAGGACAAACTCGCCGGGGACAAACCCTATGTGCTCGGCGCAATAGGCGTCGTCAAAGATCACCGTGTGCGTCTCGATGGTTATCTTGCCCACGCCGGCAATGGCGTCCCGAGCGTTGACGCACAGATTAGCCAGGATCTGTTCGAGCTGTGAAGGGTCGATTTTTATATGTTGCACGTTACTCTCCGGCAGCCAGGCCAGATCGATGTCTTCGCCGATGAGCCTGCGGAGCATCGTCAGCATGTTTTCCACGGTCTCGTTGATGTCGAGCACTTTTGGGGCGATGGTCTGTTTGCGGGCAAAGGCCAGCAATTGCCGGGTGATGTCGGCGGATCGTCTGGCGGCGGCAAGAATTTCTTTAAGATCAGCATGGAGCGGCTCGGACGGGGCCACCTTTTCCAGGCCAAGCTCCGTATAGCCGAGGATCACGCTGAGCATGTTGTTGTAATCGTGGGCCACTCCGCCGGCCAAGCGACCCACCGATTCCATCTTCTGGGCCTGAACAAATTGCGCCTGCAACCTGTCCTTTTCCATTTCGATCTGTTTACGTTCGGTGATATCGGTAAACATGCAAGCGAACTGGTTGGGTGCCGGCTGAAAGGCCGTTACCTCAAAATATTTCTCTATATCAGCGGCATAATTCTCAAAAAATACCGGTTCGCCGGTCAGAGCCACCTTGCCGTAGGTATCGATCCAGTGTCGCTCAGTGCCGGGCATCACCTCCAGCACGGTACGCCCCACAATGTCTGTCGCCTTCAGGCCGGTTATACGTTCAAAAGCCGGGTTAACCGCCAGAAAACGATAGTTCTCGGGATCGCCCTTTTCATCACAGATGATCTCGTGCAGGGCAAACCCACTCAGCATCTCGCGAAACAGCATCTGGTAATTCCGCTCGGCCCGGCGCTGGGCGGTTATATCGTCAAAGGTGGCGTACACCTGGAAAGGCTTTGTGTCTCCCGGTTGAAAAAGTGGAATGGCGGTAACTGAAATCCAGGTGTGCGCGTTTTCTTGCGGTTTCATAACGCCCATGACGAAACGTTCCACCGGCTTGCCCGTGCGTAAGGCCACCATGCTCGGATGCTCCTGGCCGGGCAGTTCGGTTCCATCCTCCCGAATGGCTCGCCAGCGGGGATCCATCGATGTTTTCCCTCTCAATTGGTCAAGAGAGAGGCCCAGGATTCGTTGCGCAGCGGGGTTGGCGGAGATGATTTCATCGTTTGCCCCCTGATACACCACACCCTGGGTCAGGGTCTCGAACAGGCGCCGGTGCTTCTCCTCACTTGCGCGCAAGGCTTCTTCACTCCTCTTGCGCTCGACGATCTCCCAGACAACATCCGCAAGATAGGAAACCATCTCCACGTCCTTGTCGGTATAATCGACCGGCTTGTTGCCGACACCGACGATGGCGACCACCTGGTTTTCGCGTATGACGGGCACCACCAGCTCGCGGATGACCTTGGCGTGACCTTCCGGCATGCCCTGTTTGTCTTGTAAGGTGGCGTAGTCGTTGTGGATGACCGGCTTTTTCCGCCGCGCGCAGTCGGCCCAGACGCCGGCCTGTTCCAGGGGATAATGCAGTCCGTGGCCCACGGCCCGGCAGAACTCCTTCAAGGTCCGAGTCGACCATTGCTGGAGGGAAAGGGTCTTCTGGTCGGTTTCCACGAAGTGTAAAAAGCCGATGGGGCCGTCAACGAGTTCGTCAATTTCATCCAGCGCCCTGGTCATCAGCTCGGCCAGGGTGTGGGTGGCGGCGTATTCGATCAGGGCCAGCCGGATCCCAGTCATCCGCAGAGCCAGCCGTTCCTCGGTCTGATCCCTGAACACCAGCACCACCCCGGTGATCTCGTTTTTCTCGTCGCGGATAGGCGCGGCCGAGTCGGCGATGGGCCGCCGCCCGCCGTCTCGGGCGATGAGCAGGGTGTGGTTGGCCATGTCCACCACCGAACCTTCGCGCAGGACCTTGGCGACCGGGTTTTCCACCGTGTTTCCCGTTTCTTCATTGACGATGCGAAAGACCGTTTCCAGCGGTTTGCCGTATGCCTCCGGCCCCGCCCAGCCGGTGAGGGATTCGGCCACGGGATTCATGAAGACGATCTCACCTTTTCGATTGGCCGAGATCAGGGCGTCACCAATGGATTTGAGGGTAATGGCGAGCTGCTGCTTTGTTTGTTGCAAATCGGCCAGGGTGCGGAGGATAGCGACCTGATCCGACAGAATTTTCCCGGCTAGAATCGTCGCCAGGGGGTAGATCAGTATCACCGGCAGGCCTATTCGCCGTAAAACGCCGAGCCATACATCCTCGGGCAGGGTCAAGGTCAGGGCAAGCATGGCAATGTGGACGATAATGCCGAAAAAATAAAGCCGACCCGTGGACGGGGGATGACTATCCGGCTTGAAACGGAAATGGCCCAGCAGGCCGATTCCCGTCGACGAAAGCACCACCAGCACGCCCATGACGGTGCCGGCACCACCCAGTCCGATTCGGCATATGATCGCCATGCCGCAAGACACTGCCGCGGCCCACGGTCCAAAGAACAAGGCGCACAGGCTGACCATGATGGACCTGCCGTCAAAGATCAGGCCGGGTCCGAGATTGAGCGGGTGCAGCATGCCCACGACGGCTGCCGCTCCGAAAAGAACACCCTGCAGCAATACCCCCGACCGGGTGTGCCGCGCCCAGCGCCTTTCAATAAAACCGGAAACAATGCTCAGCGCCACCAGCATGGCCATATTGAAAATCAAATCAAGATAGATCGTCATCGCCTTGTCATTCTCCTCATTTTTCGCGAACCAGATATTTACTGAGTGTATGTCAAGCGGGAATCGCGGTCAACCGTTTTCAAGTGGAGGCCTGCTTCCCATTCACCTGGAATAGAAAATAATCGGCTTATATCGGAGGCTGTTGAAAGGAAAGGGGACGCCCTTAACATTTTAACTTTACGAGGGGATTTTCATTTGATATTATTCTCCTTATGCCCAGACAATCACGTATTGATACAACAGGAGCGCTGCACCACATTATCGCACGAGGCATCGAACGTCGTTTAATATTTGACGATGATCAAGATCGTCACGACTTTATCAGAAATCTTGGTTTCATCCTGGAGCAGACCAAAACAACATGCTATGCGTGGTCGTTGCTGCCAAATCATTTCCATCTCTTGTTAAAAACCGGCCAAGCGCCAATCGCCACAGTGATGCGGCGCTTACTTACAGGTCATGCCGTCCGGTTTAATCGAAGACATCAACGGTATGGCCATCTTTTTCAGAACCGATACAAATCAATCCTATGTCAAGAGGACTCCTATCTTCTTGAACTGGTAAGATATATCCATTTAAACCCCTTAAGGGCAAAACTCGTCCCTGACTTGGATCAGTTGGACCGCTACCCATTTTCAGGCCATGCGGTTATTATGGGGAAAAGCGAATACCCCTGGCAGAGCAGCAAGGATGTCTTGGATCACTTTGGGAAAACGGTGATGCCAGCTAGGCGCAAATACAAGGAATTTGTAACACAGGGCATAAGTGCCGGAAAGAGAGCGGATCTCACGGGAGGCGGTCTGATAAGGAGCGCAGGGGGCTGGGCTGCAGTCAAAGAGCGGCGGGAATCTCAAATCCATGTAAAAAGCGATGAGCGTATCTTGGGCGATGGTGATTTTGTTTCCGAAATCCTGTCCCAATCAGAAGAATTTTGTCAAAGAGACTTGGCATTGAAAGCAATTGGAGTGGATTTGAAATTTATTGCCAGGAGAGTGGCAACCCTGTTGGATCTTTCTGAAGATGCCGTTTGGCAAGAAGGAAAATTCAGACACATCGTACATGCGCGAAGTCTCTTGTGTTATTGGGCGGTACGCGAACTGGGAGAAAGCATGAGTTCCTTAGCTCACCGTTTGAATATTTCAACCGTGGCCGTCAGTAAATCCGTGATTCGCGGAGCCGAGATTGCAAAGAACGAAGGATTTGAACTCATCTCAGCTAAAATATTAAGGGCATCCCCATCTCCACAACCTTCAACCTGTAAATTGTACAAGGAACCCTCACTGTGATAAACGGATACCTCATCTTGATTCTGACCATTCTGCTGCTCAATTATCTGCTGGAACTGGCGGTAGCCCTGCTTAACCTGCGCTCGCTCAGACCGGAACTCCCGGCCGAATTTATCGGGGTCTATGACACCGGGCAGTATAGCCGTTCCCAGGAGTACACCAGGACCACTACCCGCTTTTCCCTCTTTCAGTCGACGATAAGCCTGGTGTTGACCCTGGTGTTTATCCTGGCAGGCGGGTTCAATCTCGTTGATCTCTTTGCCCGCGGCTTTGGCCTCTCCTCCATTGCCACCGGGCTGATCTTCACCGGCCTTCTGGCCCTGCTCTCAACAGCGATCAGTCTTCCCTTCTCGGTCTACTCAACCTTCGTCATCGAACAGCGCTTCGGTTTCAATACCACCAGCGTCACCACCTTTATCCTCGACAATCTTAAAGGGATGCTGCTGGCCATTGTGCTGGGCGGGCCGCTGCTCGCCGCCATTCTCTGGTTTTTCGAAACCAGTGGCTCCATGGCCTGGCTGTATTGCTGGATCGCTTCGGTGATCTTTATCCTGGTGGTACAATTTCTCGCCCCGGTGGTAATCATGCCGTTATTCAATAAATTCGTCCCCCTGGCCGAAGGCGAACTTAAGGAGTCCATCACCGGCTATGCAGCGGCCCAACGGTTTGCCATCCAGGGCATCTACACCATGGACGGCTCCAAACGATCCACTCGGGCCAACGCCTTCTTCACCGGCTTCGGGCGCTTTCGCCGCATCGTCTTTTTCGACACCCTGATGGATAAAATGACAACCGGCGAGATCGTCGCCGTACTCGCCCATGAGATGGGCCACTACAAACTGAAACATATTCCGGTGATGATGGCCCTCTCCATCCTGCAGATGGGCTTGCTGTTTTTCATCCTCTCGCTCTTTCTTGGCAACCAGGGGTTGTTTGCCGCTTTCGGCATGGAGCACCTCTCCACCTACGCCTCTTTGATCTTTTTTGGTTTCCTCTACGCCCCGATCTCGACTCTCCTGGCCATCGGCTTTAATGCTTTTTCCCGGAGAAATGAATACCAAGCCGACCGCTTTGCCGCCCAGACCTCTGCGGATGGTGAGATGCTGATCAGTGGCCTGAAGAAATTGAGCGTCAGTAATCTCTCCAACCTGACCCCACACCCGCTGCATGTAGTGCTCAATTATAGCCACCCACCTATTCTCGCCCGAATAGAGGCCCTGCGAAGGCCAAACAACTGACTCCGGAGATTAGGGGGGAAAACCAAGCCATGATTAAGAGCAAATGGTCGATCCTGCAAGATGGAATAGCAGGCCAATGGCAGAGGTTCTGTTCCGGCGGTGAGGTGGACCCCGGAGTTATAAGGGATTTTATCCTTGAGTCGTGGCGTCGCAGTCGACGGCATAGGGTTGATCCGCTGAATGTCGAAGGGCATCAAGTTGATGCAAAAACCTTTTCGGCAATCCTCTCTGCACGGCAAAATTTGACACGCATCGGCGTGCCGGTTATTGAAAAGCTCTTTGCCTTTATTAAAGGGTCACGCAGCATCATCATCCTGACCGATGAAAACGGCATCATTCTCAGTCGCACCGGTGATCCGGAATATCTGACCAATTCGAAGAGCTATGAACCGGGCATAGAATATTCCGAACGAACGGTGGGAACCAACGGCATTGGAACCTGCATCTTTCTGGATGAACCGGTGCAGATCTGGGCCGAGGAACACTACAGCAAGCGCAACCACGAACTATGCTGCGCGGCGGCTCCGATCCATGATCAGCAGGGGAAGTTGCTGGGTTGCCTCAACCTTTCCTGCCTTTGGGATACCGGCCATACCCATACCCTCGGCATGGTCGCGGCGGCGGCCGATGCCATCGAGCAGCAGATTCGCATCGAGTCGGTGCTTGAGAATAAGATTGAGCTCCTTCAGGAGAAACAGGGAATTTTCGAGTTGATTAACGACGGTCTGCTGACCATCGATCGCACTGGAAAAATCACCGATATCAACGAACAGGCCAGGCGCATGCTCGGTATCGGTACCGGTGGTGGGCAGAGTGAGCCTCTTGAAAAGTACATTCTCTCAGGGGTTAATTTCCAAGCCATAATTGAACATGGTTCGAGCATTTACGACCAGGACGCCACCTTGAAGCTTGTCGGCGGGGTGCTGCCGTGCATCATCTCGGCGACCCCCATTGCCAAGTCGGCGGGACTGGTGATAACCATCCGCGAGGCCAAAACCATTCGCCGCATGGTCAACCGTTATGCCGGATCGAGGGCAGTTCTGACCTTCGATGACATCGTCGGCGTTTCGGCGCCGCTCATGGAGAGTATCAGGTTGGCAAAAATTGCCGGAAAATCGAGTACCAACACCCTGATTCTCGGCGAGAGCGGCACCGGCAAGGAGATCTTTGCCCAGGCCATTCATAACGGCGGCAACAGAAAAAATGGCCCCTTCGTTGCCATCAACTGCGGCGCCTTACCGCGGGATCTGATTCAGAGCGAACTCTTCGGCTATGCCGAGGGTGCCTTTACCGGGGCTAAAAAACAAGGAAATCCCGGCAAGTTCGAGCTGGCCGACGGCGGTACCATCTTTCTTGATGAAATTGGTGAGATGCCGCTCAGTGCCCAGGTCAACCTCCTGCGGGTCGTGGAGAATAAGGAGGTGGTCCGGGTCGGCGACCAACATGCGAGGCCGGTGGATGTGCGGATCATCGCCGCCACCAATCGCTCGCTGATGCAGGCGATTGCCGAAAAGACCTTTCGCGAGGATCTCTATTACCGACTGAATGTCCTCACCATCAATCTGCCGCCCCTGCGGCTTCGTACCGGAGATCTTGAGGTGCTGGTCGGCCATTTTCTCCAGAAAGTCTGCCGGACAAACGACAGGGCGGTGCCGGCGATAGCCGGGGAAGTGTACGCGGCACTCAGCCGCTATCCTTGGCCCGGCAATATTCGCGAACTGGAAAATGTCATAGAAAGGGCAGTGCATATCTGTCCGGGTGCAATAATCGGTCTTGACGACCTGAGCCGGGAGATTACCTTACAGGTAGGCAGATCGGCAAGCATACTGGCAGTTGGAGTGGCGACAGCGGCCCCTCTACTTGAGGAAGTGAGGCAACCGGCCGATGGTGAAAGGGGATCGCTGCAGGACAGCGAGCGGGCAACAATTCTTCGTTCGTTGAGCAGGCACCGCGGCAATATGCGGAAAAGTGCTGCGGATCTGGGCATTGCCCGCAGTACCCTGTATGAGAAAATCCGCAAATTTGGGATAGATCCGGGTGGGCACCGCTAGCCTGCCGGACATGTATTGAAATCGGACAGACATGTCCGGAATATGTCCTGTTTGGCTGGGTGTCGTTCTTTCGAGCTGCTCAATATACTGCATTATATCATAGCAGTAACTTCATCTCATAGCGAATGGCATTGAATTTGCTTATTAGCCTAGGGGGTATTCCCATGATACCAATCGAAGTGTAGCCAGACCAAGCAGTTTCAATCATCTCATAAAGGAGAACTACCATGGCAGCAAAAAAAATTCTTATGCTCGTCGGTGACTATGTCGAAGATTATGAAGTAATGGTGCCCTTTCAGGCGCTCCTTATGCTCGGCTATCAGGTGCATGCGGTGTGTCCGGACAAAAAGGCCGGGGATTTTGTCCGCACTTCCATCCACGATTTCGAGGGCGATCAGACCTACAGTGAGAAGCGTGGTCATAATTTTACCCTGAATGCCGACTTTGCAGCAATTAACGCCGCTGATTATGATGCCTTGGTCATTCCCGGCGGTCGGGCGCCTGAGTATCTGCGCTTAAATGAAGGGGTGCTGGCGATCGTCAAACATTTTGCCACAACTGAAAAACCGATTGCCGCCATCTGCCACGGTGCGCAACTGCTTTCTGCTGCGGGTGTTCTGAAGGGTCGTGAATGTTCGGCCTATCCGGCCTGTTCCGTGGAGGTCAACCTCGCCGGCGGCAAGTATGTGGCAGTTGAAATGGACAGTGCCCACGTCCAGGGCAATCTGGTAACGGCTCCGGCCTGGCCGGCACATCCCGCCTGGCTTGCCAAATTTGTTGCCCTGCTGGGGGCGAAGATTGAGCTGTAAAGGGTAGGAAGAAACGTCAAGGGCGAGGCGTGTGGCTGTGACCGCTGCTGCTCCGAGTACGGTTAGGGTGTGTATACGAAAAAGGCTTTTCCCGTGTCCACACCCTTTTTTCAGGATTTGGACCAAATTTTACCCATCGGACCGGACACGGATCGTCATGGAGTGTCATGAAGAACCGTATATCCGGGACGATAATCAAAATAATTCGAGGACATACTTTGCTCCTCCAGATTTTTCAATTAGAGTTTGAACAGAAATGCCCCTCAAGCTCAAGCAGTTGCTTCTTTTTCCATTGGCGCTTTCTGTCGTACGTCCTCTTTATTGGCAAATTCGTAGTAGTGCCAGTACTGCACCAGTATCGAAATGGCCCTGGAAATCAGGCGGGGATTGATGCGCCAGGCCGCTTTCAGCACATTCCAGAACATACGCCGCACGGATGCCGGAACTTTAAAGTTGAAATGATAAAAAATGCGGATGATCAGGGGAATACGGTGCAAGGTCTTCCGGCGGGTCGAGTAGAGGTTGGTGAAATAGCTGATGTTGCTCAACCAGGTGATAAGGCGTCGCTCGAAATTTTCCGGCTCGTAAATGCGCATAAAAAGGTTTTTATGGCCGGTGTACAGCTCCTCCATGCTCATATTTTTGGGAATAATGTTGGTGGTCAGGTGCCAGAATCCCCGAAAATCTTCGACCAGGCGATTTTCCGATTTCATGCGTTCGTAGAGGGGGGTGTTTTTCGGGGCGTTGAGCACACTGACCGAGGCGATGGGGCTTGCCGTATCTTCAAGATACTTTTCAACATCACTGAAAACCTCGGGAGTATCATGGTCAAAGCCAACGATCATGCCGATAAAAGGCACTATGCCATAACTCGATAGCCGTGGTATCACCTCGTAGGGATCGTATTTAAACATCTGCCCCTTGTTCACCTCATCAAGACAGGCCTTGCTGGTTGTCTCAAGTCCGACGAAGATAACGCTGAAGCGGGCGTCGGCTAAAAGTTTCAGAATCTCTTCATCGGCACCGATCTTCACCGTCGCCTGGGTGCTGAAGGACACGGGCATGTCCAGCGTCCGGTTCCAGGCGATGATCTCAGTGAGAAGATCAGTGGTGAATTGCCTGTTCACATAGAAATTGTCATCGGAAAAGAAGACAGTCTCGGCTCCGGCGGCCTGGGCGTTTTTCACCTCACGCATGATATGCGCTATCGGCTTACTGCGGTATTTTCGGCCGATAACCCGGACCACGTCGCAGAAATCGCAGTTGTTTGGGCATCCCCTGCTGGTCTGCACGGAAAAATGCATATAGTTCCTGGCCTTGATGTACGAGAGGTCGGGTGCCGGGCTGTCTTTCATGTCGATAAAATCAAGCTGCTGATATACGGGCTCAGCTTTGCCCGCGCTCCACTCCCGAAGAAACCTCGGCCAGGTGTATTCCGCTTCGCCGACAAACAGGTAATCAACCAGCATTTCAAAGTCTTTCGGAGAGATAGTTGCGTATATTCCACCGGCGGCAACAGCCACACCCCGCGCCCGAAAGCGTCGGCAGATTTCCTGCATTCGCTCGAATTGCAGGGTATAGCCGGTAACCGCAACCAAATCACATTCGATATCCCAACGAATGCTATCAACGTTCTCGTCACAATAAATGTATTCAATATCGAGGTCAGGTGGGCTGAGGGAAATCAAGGTGAGGAGGGCAGCATTGGGCATGAGGGTTTTATGTTTACCCACTATATCGATAGCGCCCTGCATGGCCCAGAAATTCTCGGGACATTTTGGATTGACGAGGTAGATACGTTTTTTTCCCATCGGGTGATCCTTTGTTGGTTTCAGCAAACTCGGCCAAGGCAAGTTCAAGTGAAAGGTGAGAAGGAGGGTAATTATCGACCGCCTGATAAGCACAAAGCTCTTCAAACGATTCGATAACCGGCTATATTAACACATTTTCCATATATTACACTATCCGGTGTTGCAATTCGTATGAAGCCAAAGCTTGTCTCTGTTTCACGGAAATAAGTCCTTCAAATTGTTGCCTGATCCAGGAGTTGCTTGGAACGGGAAATAAAATGGCGATTGAACCGTTCCATCAGGGCGGATTTCAGGTTCCAGCTATGCCAGTGCAGCTCAACATCGACCGAGTGTTCCGGACTGAGATTAATGATCTTACCGCTGGCTTCCAGTGGACGGCTCTGCTGTTCCGGGAGAAGTCCATAGCATCTGGATTCAGAAACAAAAAGACCGTAAGCTTCGGTTGAAGGCAGGTAAAAGGTTGGCGGGTTCTGGGGTTGATGCGCAAGGAGCAATGAAAACATTCGACTGTTGAGATCATCCTTCCTGTTAAAGCGGGCCATTGGCGCCAGTTTAAAAGCTTCAGCGATGAGACCGTCCGGGAACCACCTGCCTGCAAATTCTCGGGTAGAAAAGATCCCGTATTTGAGCCGCCCGAGATGAGTAGCTTTGCATCCCTGGAGGGGTTGGCTGCGGGTAGAGATGCAGCCCCAGACCTTTCCCTCCTGCATAAATTGATGGGTCTGATCCTGATCGTCAACATGCAGGTCGAGGACGATTTTCTCGTCCTGCAATACTTCCTGGACAGCAGAAAAGAACCAGAACGCCAGACTGTCTGCATTCACGCCGATGGCAAGAGAAGTAAATGGTGATTGCTCTTTGCTTTCGCAGCCATGGTGCAGATCTATTTCCAATTGCCGCACCTGACGGTAATGAACAAGTAGAGGTATGCCTCGTTCAGTCGGTTCGGGGGGCGCAGTGCGTTTGAGAAGAATCTGGCCATATTGGTCTTCAAGCTGTTTGACACGCTGGGAGACCGCCGATTGGGTGAGGTGCAGTTTGCGTGAGGCTTTTTCAAAACCGCCCTCAATAATGACCATGGCGAAAGCTTCGAGGAGTTTGTAATCGAGCATAGTATTAGAATTGCTAATCCATATCCAAAAAGTTTAATTTCCCTTTTGATATCTTTGGATACTATATTTGAGCCTCCATGACAACAGGAGGAGATGACAATGATAGCGTATTTTCAAGGTATGGGCACTGGGGCGGGGCTGATAATCGCCATAGGGGCACAGAATGCATTTGTCCTTTCCCAGGGGGTAAGAAAAGAGCATAACTGGCTGGTAGCCTTTATCTGCAGTATGTGTGACTCGCTGTTGATATTTCTTGGTGCGGTGGGCGTTGGCACCGCTGTAGCGGCAAGCCCGTTGTTGCGTGAAATAGCAGGTTGGGGGGGAGCCTTATTCCTCGCCTATTATGGATGGCGGGCGATGCGAGCGGCAATGGTCGCAGAGACACTCAAGGTTACAACCGAAGGCTACGCCTCGCGGTGGGCGGTGGCGACGGCGACCCTGGCAGTAACCTTGCTTAATCCCCATGTCTATTTGGATACCCTGGTTTTGCTCGGCGGAATGAGCGGCCGGTTTTCCGGCAACGGCCGGTATCTCTTTGCCCTGGGCGCCAGTTCCGCATCCCTCATCTGGTTCTACACTTTAAGTCTCTGTGGCATTCTATTGGCCCCTCTCTTTCAAACCAGAATGGCCTGGCGGGTGCTTGATGGTCTGGTATGCCTGACTATGTGGGGAATCGCCTTCCAGCTCCTTCCGGTTACCTTCTGATGCGTTTCCTCCTGGTGATCGAAGGGACGAACATGGGAACGTCCTTTTTGTATTGCACATATGCTGCTCCAAGTCTTCTTTCCAGTTCAGGCTCTTCAACCCTTTTCAGTTCCCAGACATTGGCGATGATGAAAAGAGGATTAAAAATGAAGAGCAAGGACAGAGAACCTGAAGCCGTGCCAATACCGAAGAGCTGCATGAAAATACCGGTGAGCATCGGGTTGCGTGAAAATTTGTACGGGCCGGCAACAACAAGACTGGGGGGAGGGCTAAAGGGGACAGGTGTTCCGCGAACCCTAAGGAAATATGCGATTGAAAGGCAGGTAAGAAAAAACCCGCTCAGAAAGAGAGCGCTACCAAGAATAGGGCTTACCGGGTAGCTGAAAGGCTTCGGCAGTGTCAACCATTGATCTACAGCAAAGGACAGCAGGACAAAGGCGACAATGAGCCCGAGGTAGCTTACGCCGACTATAGGAGCAATAACGAGCCTCACCTTCCAGCTTCCCGTCGCTACTTTGTAGATGAGATTAGTCCAGCCATCAATTAACGACATGTGCCTTTTCCTCCGTCGTCTTCGGACTTGATATGTTGCCCTTTCCGAGTTGAATCAAACGATAATTGCCGGATTCCGAGAAAGAAGCCTTATAAGCCGAAGGCTTTTTTATTGGCTGTCGGATGTGTTTGGACATGCGGCACTAATCTCCGGATAACGATCCTCTCTAACATATATTCCGGGGAAAACTGGCAAAAACCGTATTCCAAAAGTTCTTTGCACTTCCTCGGCAAATTCCAGATTAAAATCCTTCTTCATAATCGCTGTGATGCTCTCCTTTCCCGTTAATTCAAGACTTCTAACCATCTGAGGGTGATTAAGTGGAAAACTGCGGTAGTTCATTATTCCTTTTCGTTCAAGGAAATACAGAAGTTCTGAAGACCAATCATTGTCATAAATCAAGAACATATCTGTCTCTTGAAGATTATCTCGCAAGCAAGCAATTTGGGATGAAATCCTAAATTTGCAGTTTTGCGCTCCGAAGTAGTTTGAAGAAATATATCCGTAAAGCATTATTATTGTAACCAATGGCATCACGCACCAAACCGCACTTCTCGTTACAATAGGGGATAATTTATGGTCGCCTGCAACGGCAATTATAACAACACCTAAAGCGATGATGATGAAAAAGATATTGCTATAGTGGTAATAGGAGTGAACATAATACAAATTAAAAAATATCAGAGGACCTGATAGAAATCCACATAGTGCCAAGCCAACAAACAAACGATTTTTCTTGGAGACTAAACCCCAAAAAAGAGGAAGCAATAATAATATAAACGGAGAGCCGACTCCATATTGGATAGTCCACGTTGCTATTTTTTGCCAATTTGCAAAGCTCAGCCTTTGCTGCAAAGTCCCAAAATTCCATTCTATTAAGCTACTACTTGTCAGGAATCCCTGGGCAAGCGGGTTCAAATCCTTCAAATGGTCGCAGTATTTTGTCCAACATATTGCAGCAGCAAACGAAATAACAACTGGAGAAATCAATGAAATCCAAAATTTTATATTCACATTGCGTGCACGTATGTCAAAAATCAATTTGCCTATAAAGTATATTCCCGCGGGTGTCATCACCACAATATAGGTAGTGATCTTGGTCAGACTACCAAGAATTCCAAAGAGAATGCAAAAGAACAAATCCCAGGCGGATATTGCCTTGTTAAGTTTTAGAAAATAGTAGAAGTGGGAAACACATAAAAATAATGCTGTAGATTCTATCATTACGGTTCGAGACCAATAAATATATTGGGGACAAACCAATAGAAAAATAATGGGAATTACACTCAGTGTTTTGTCAAAAAATAACAGCAGAATTTTATATAGATAGATAAGTGTTACATAAAAAAACGTGATAGATACCAATCGACCGGCAGCTTCAAGGGAAATGGTCGTAAGGGAGCTGAACGATGCTATAATCAGTTGATAGGTAGGAAACTCGAATGGGATAGACCACGGGGCTCCAAAAACCGGTGTGATATAATTGAGTGTAAATCCTTCTTTTAAAAAATAATAAGCAGAGATGGCAGTTTGTGTTTGTCTAAATGCATAAAAATCCATCAAAGCAGAAGAAAAACCAACACTGCTGCAATAAAGATTTATGCAAATTACTATTAATAAACAGTAGAAAACAAATACCTTCTCAGCCTTGTGCATTTCAAGATTCTCACAGATTGGTTTTTTGTCACAATGTGATAATCACCATACAGTCTATCATTTTTATTATTCCAAAATATTGTTCCACGCATGAGTGGTTATTCTTTTTGTACCATTTTTATTGATGTCTTTGCATAGTCTCCCCGGCTTAAGTGTTTCTCTAGCCAAACATAAAGGCAAATAAATAGATATCGACTTCCCATCTCCTTTATTTTAAATTTAGCAACGCCTTTCCTTCGATTACGCCAGGTTATCGGCAATACCGTCCAGCTGTAGCCTCGAACTATAGCCTTCAGAGGTATTTCTATCGTCAAGTTAAAATGCGGAGCTATCAATGGACGACAGCCGTCAATGACTTCCTTACGGTATGCTTTGAAGGCATTTGTTGTATCATTGAAATGAAACCCAAAGAGAAATTTCAAGAAGGAATTTGCTATGCGATTGATTGCCAGTTTAAAACTTGGATAATCAATCGTACCACCACCTTTTATAAAACGGCTGCCAAAAACGCAGTCATAACCTTTATTCAGTTCATGCCAATAGCGGCCAACATCCCGGCAATCATCGGACTCATCAGCCATCATAATTACCACCGCATCACCTGACATGTGATTTAAACCCCAAATAATGGCCCGCCCAAACCCATGCAACCCATTATTCTGCATGGGTTTTAATTCAGGTAGCCGTTCCGCTAAACTATTAATCAACTCCCACGTTTTGTCCGTGCTTCCATCATCTACTACGACGATTTCGTGGGGAATACCCTGCAATCGCAGTTCGAGGTGAAGATGTTCGACAGTTGAACAAATACACCCTTCCTCATCACGGGCAGGAATAACAATCGAAAGCAACTGCAGAGAACATTGTTCTTCAGTTAAGATACTGTTCATATTGGTATGCATTGATCATCAAAACCAGAAAATGACATAGGTTTCGCTTGGGCAGAATGGATTGGCAGAAAAAAAATCCGGCCTTTTTATTCAGTGTCAGTGCAAAACAACTTCGCTTCAGCCTCTCTGCGTCGACGAAGCCCTGCCTCAACCTTGGACCCTGGATTACGATATTTCACAAACTGCTCTGTTATCCAATTTTTGTCGCGCCACCTTTCCACCGAGTTGCAGACTTTGGTAATTGACTGAAATTTTGCATGTCCGTAGAAGTTTGCACCAAGATTATAGGCAAAACTATACAGAGCTCCACGCTGATTTTCATTCATCTGCTCCCAGGTAGGAATCGCTTCAAGGGCTGGGCGGCATTTATTGCTAATTTCAGCTTGCAGGCACTCCTCCGCTCGCTCTCTGGTTATCACATCGTTTCTCTTGACAGGAGAGCCATCCGGATATGTTGTGGAGCCGTAACCTATGGTAGGCAACTCCCACCCGACTTTAGGATCTGGATATGCCGCAACTCGTCCATCTCCTAGATCTTTTTCGTATCCTTCGTATTGCTTTATAAACGTAACTGCACATTGTGGAATATGGGACATGTCTTTCCTCCCGCGATGGTGGTTTAGATACTATCACTTCGATTTCAAAACATCATTTTTTAACGAGGATATCTAGCAATTCCATGCCGAAACCAGAAATCGTGGTTGACCGGCAATTCCCGGTGCGTTCTTGCTGCCGAATGGCACGACCATTTGTAACTTGCCGCTCTTCAGTGTCTTATAGGAGAGGGCCTGGCTAGCGCCACCCTGGTTGTTGCTCTGCCAGTCGAAGGTAACGGTCCAATCCTCCCCTTCCTGTGAGGGCGGAGTCATTTTCACGATCATCGAATCATGGAAGAGGTAACCACCTTCAAAATGAGCATTGGGCCAGAATTTGCGATCCACCTCGTAATCCGGAGCACGCACACCCAGTGTTAAACCGTAGGTAAGAGACGGATCCTTCTCCGCGTTGAGGCGGGCATCATTGGCCAGGAACACAGTTGACAGAAATATGCTTTTAATATTTTTATCTGCTGGATCTGTGAGTTCCATGTAGCTACGACAGGCAACCGAGTCCTCTTCCGCCTGCCGGCGCGTAAGATACCAGCGCGTGCCACGGGGTGATGCCTTCAGTTCGAACTGATAGAGCGCGTTGACCGGTTTGCCTTGAATCTCCGGCGGCAACTGGACGGAATCCACATCTAGCCAGAGGTCAACCCGTATATCTCCGAACAAAAACCGCGTTAGGTTTTGATAAGCCTCCTCACTGTTGACGATGCCAAAATAACCAGAGTGGGAACGATAAGCGTAAGCGGTGGCACACGGGGCTGATACTTTCCCCGTGGTGTTTACACCCCAGACTCGAGCATTTTCTATTTTAACCAAACCATCGCTACCGTGTCCGGCGAAGGTCCTTGATAACCCCATAGCGACTTCGTAATCCGCCCGATTCGTACCCACCATGCAAAAAAAACGGTCTGATGGGAAAGTCTTTTCGGGCAGGTAATCTACTCGCCCGTTTTTCTTGAAGAGAGCCTCGAGGTTGAGGTATTTGGCCATATTGTCACGGCTGAAATTATTTATATCTGCAGCACCTAGCCATTTGGGAGCGTTAAGACCGGCCATATCAATGCCGTTGTGGGGTGTGGCATAGGTGAACACTTTATCGACGCAGCGCCGCGCCTGATCGTCGCCAAGCGCAGGATTCTGCAGGAAAGCGCGGCAAACCAGGCCTCCCATTGAATGGGCAACCAGATAACAGCGAAAATCTTCCACAGTAGTTCCACTATCAGGGTGAGCACAGACCAAATCACGAACGCGAAGGATGAGCTTGCTCAACCCTGTGGCAAACTCGGTAATTTCCGGCGTTTTTCCGGTACCCAGCAGACCAGAGGCAACATCATAGTAGCGATAAATGACAATCGACCGAGGCGGAAGTGTGCCTTCCCATTCATCAATGTCCATGATATCAAAGCCATTTCTATACACATCCATGTATTGATAGTCAGAAATAAGCCGCAAGAGGGGTGACTCGAAAATAAATTTCTTGGCAGGCTTGTCCTTGTCCGGTGTGGCGCGATATACCGTAGAGCCAAGATTGAAACCATTGAACGGATCGGCAGTGGTTTCGTCCTGCTCTCGTTCAGTCATCGCGTAACCGCGGACATAGATAATCGGGTGAAACGGTGCATTGGTGTTTGGCATAATTTCCTCCTGGTTAAATGGTTTCGTCTCTATTTCTGCATGTATGGTATATCCGCTAGGAAATCTTTCCTTTTATCTTTGATGGATTGTCGCCGACATGATGATCAACGGTTTATGTCGGTGCATTAAAACGAACTTCGCCTTTCCACAAGCAAGTTGAGAAACGATTGGGAAATGTTCGGTCAGGAACAGCTTGACAAGGTGCTTGTGCTGTTGCTTGAATGAACCGGCATCCAGCAGGTTGAGCCTACGTCCAAATAGCACGGCGTTGGCATAGCCCATGCAGAGCTCCACATAGCCGCAGTATATGGCCCATGCACGTTCCTCGTCCGAATTCTGCGCGTAGACAAGCCGGATAAATGAAGGTTGCCACTTCCTACTGAGCGCCAACACTTCGGGGTGTTCTTTGCGGTACGAAACGAGCTGGTCATAATGATCGCCGATCTCGGACCGGGTCGCGGCAGTTCGTGACTTGCGGGACTGCTGGAGGGTGATGAGCGAAACGATCAAGGATACGACGGCTGCGATAAGCGCGGCTACAAGTGGATCTGGGATGCCCATATCTTCTTCTCCTTGCACTAACGCGGTGATTACCGGTTTGTTCGGCGAATCATCTTTTTCTTAAAAGTATTGTTTCCTGAAGATTACTCTTCAATATTAGTCCCCTTTTCCCTGATAGAGACCTTGTCTTCCTCTGCTGAAAGAGGGCTACATATGGTTGCGACACCATAGAGCAAACAAACCGATATATCCAACGTTTGAGCTGAGCGGCCGCAACCGGCTTGGCGCTTGGGCCCTTTCCTATTTAGAAGCAGCGGGTGCCGGCGTTGGTGGCACTTGGCCCTGTTGGGTTGGCGGCTGTGTCTTTGGCTGTTCCAGCGGTGCTTGCCTCACTTGAACTGGCGCTTCGGGGTTGACCTCAGGTGCAGGTGAAGCCTTGCTGGCGCGCTGCTCCTTGGCGTCAGTAACGTCGACGGTGAAGCTGTCGTTCTTGGTTGGGGCCGGCGAAAGCGTTTGAATAATCCAGCCATCTTTCGAAATGCCAGAGAGCTTCCCGGTGGTTCCGAGACTCGGGTACGAAACAGCGTAGCGATAGGGCGCTACTCCTCCCGATACGTGTGTCATGAGTTCCGAGCCGCGAAGCTGGATGTCCGCTAGCTGAACTTGTGTGCCTGCGGTCTTGTCAGCGGTTCCGTAGTAGAAGCCGAGCACAGTACCGAGGATGCCCACGAGAATAGCCAGGACCTCCTTCGCGAGCCCGAATCGTTCTTTTATTTCCTCTCGGGATTGATTGGACGATATTGCATACAGCGATGCCAAGATTGCAATCGACACGGTGGTGACTGTAACCAGAAACGTGATGAGCGCTCGTGACGTTTCCGCATTTCGAAGAGCATCGAGAAATGTCCCGTCCGGTTTGAATAGACCGTAGCCAAGCCCTCCGAGGATTGCGATTCCAATGAGCAGAAAAAGGTACTGCGGGTTCTCGATGTCAAACAGCCGCACAACGGCCTTTGTAAGCAAAGAGCGGGTTGATTGTTCGTCAGCCATGGGTTCTCCTCCTTCTGGTTGAAGTGCACGGCGGTGCAGGTGTTGAGCGGTCTAACACGAAAACCACCGGTTTATCCGGTGCATTTTTCATGTTCGTTTTTGGTACAATTTATCCCAGGTATTTTCCTAGGATTTATATAAATCCTCCCTCATTCTTATGAGACAACACCAGAATGCCCTACCATACCCTTTACATTTTGGTGCAGGTCTGTCAGCATCTTTTGCCTGTCATAAATAACGACATTTATCAGCAGTCCATATACATTGCGTATGCAATCATTCCTAGCTCCCATCCAGTTTCGATGCTACCAGAGTTGAGTTTTCCTCACGACTCCTTCCACCAGTCATTGAATTAGGGCTTCATTGTCTCCCTGGTTTCACACAAAGCCGCTACCAGCTATGCGTGTGCCGGGATAGAAAACTGCCGACGAAACGGCAGACTGACTAAGAGGACAGCAATAAAAGATGCACCTCTCAGGTCGCACCTGGTGCATTTTTTTTAAAAAGAGTCAAGAGCAGATCCGACCTCCTCCTTTCGTAGCATGAATTGTTTTTCCCACTCATCTATTTGTTTCCAAATTTTTATATACAACATAACAAAATACAAAGATATTATTGTTTGAAATACTAAACTAAACATAGTAAGCCAAAATCCTTCTCCGGCACTTACCAAGCGAAATATAAATATAATAATAATAGCTATTGGAAGTGCAATTACGGAAGACATGAGTAACATTGCCGAAGGAATAGATCGATATAAACCAATGAAATTAAATACTTCCGGATATTGGCAGCTTGGATACAAGTCCTTCAAAGTTGAATAGTTAATCACAAAATAAATTGCAATTAGATTTAAAATAAAGCCTCCATACCCAATCAAATACTTATTAAGAATGCTTATGCCGGATATTGATGTTTTTTCCCCTAAAATAGATTTAAGTTCTTCAATATGTTTTTGCAGGTCATCTAAACGAATAGAGGATATGTTTTTTGTGAATGCATTTAGTACGTTAAATTGAACTTCATATGTATCTGAACTGTAACCCTTTCCTTCTATGTCCTTGCTTTTTATTAATGCGTTAAGAAAATTTACATCTGTCACATTACCGCTGCTTTTAAACGGTTGTAAAATCATATATGAATCAGCATCGCCACTTGCTTCAAAAAATGAGTATAAAAAATAGTCACCTGATATTAATTTAAGGTTTGTATCTAAACTGCCATTGATCTCCTTCCTGGTAAACACAAATATTCCTGAGGGTTTCACAATAGCGCTATTAGTTGCATCTTTTTTGATCAATTTTTTGTCAATCTCCTTTAATACGAAATCATGTTGTAGCTCTTTCGGGAAATAATAGTAGCTCAATGTAAATGTGTTTTCATTATCATTATAACTTATCCAGTTTGGTTTTATTGTAATGCGTGAAAACAAATCATTGTTTGATTTTTGTTGACGTGGAATCACAGCAGCATAACTTGGCCCTCCAACAAGCCCGTAATACCCAGAATTAACATGTCTTACAAATTTAACATCATTCCTTAGAATTTTATATTTTGTTATTAACTCAGATAAAGTACATTCTTTAGAATGAGCTTTTTCGAATTGATCAAAAAAAATACCTTCATCGCTTGATACAATGATATCTTTTTTGGGGCAAGGCATATAAAATGTTTCTTTGCATCTGTTAGTAGAGATTGAAAAAAAAGAAAAGTAGGCTATATCAGTGAAATCGTATAATGACTTAGAATTATTTAGTGAGAAAAAAAAAGAATAACTATTTTTTTCTCCATGTTTAATTTTACTAACATAATCGGAAAATGAAACACTATCGCGTGCCGCCAATAAAGCTTCTAATCTGTGCAACTGACTTGTTGTTTCATCAATAAAAGAAATCCTTTCAGATAACGCTGCCGAGAGCATTGCGATCGAAGTTAATAAGAATACTATATATATAGCTCTAATGTATTTTGCTTTTTCTAAGAAAAGACCGTCCGATATATATTTTTTCATTATCTATATACCTATATTGTTCTTATAACCGCGCAACTCAGCCGGGCGAGGTACGAGCATCGGCTGCATTTGCATTGTTGGGCCTCAATTTAATTAAAGTTTTTTTCGTTACGCCAACTCAAACATTACTCACCTCTTAGTGCCGAGCCTTAATCAATGATCGATTAATTTTAAAATTTGTTTGGATGTGTATTCACCTACATCTGCGAGTCCAGATACTGGCATAAAATGATTTGCGTTATTTGAATACAGGCATCTTACAGAAGCAGGGAAATCATCATCTGCTTCATAGAAGGTATAGCATAATGCAATTTTCGGCAGCGGATAAAGAATAAAGGAGAAATCGCCCCCTGCTTCAGAAGGCCCATTTTCCCCATTAAATGTTTCGACAATACTTTGCTTCGCTTTCTTAATTGCTGCAACATGAGGACCGAGCAATTTGCTAGCAGGCATTGCTGAAGCAGCCACATGGGAGATGCTGTCGGGAAACTCCTTAAAGGATTTTAAGGGAAAGAGAACACAATTTTCTGAATTGGCATTTAAAGCGTAAACAGAAATTATTAGACCAAACATTGAGGAGTGTTTTTCCTCTCCTAGAGTAATTCTTTTCGAATCTATCACACATTTTTCACCAAATGCATCAAAATGAAATTGCTCTCCTACCTGTTCTCCTGGAAGGTTCTTTGAAAAATCTATCGGCAGATTACCATATAGTCGCTCAAGATTGTCTTGCACTATCTTTACATAATTGTCTGACATTTACTGCCTCCTTTATATTCACCGTTTGAAATAGGCAACGACCGGGTGCAAAAAAGAATCTATCAATCTATCTCGAGGTACCTCAGAAAATTGGGGTCTGACCCCTTTTACTTTTTTTATTCTATTAACAGTTAAATTTCCTGAAGATTATTCCTTGATAATAATTCTGACCCCTTATTCTTTGATAATAATTCTGACCCCTTATTCTTCTTTTTCATTCAAATAACTAAAGGTGATTTTACTGAGTCGATGACAGGGTGCGGGATTAGATTCTGTAATTACCTTTTTAGATAGCAAATAATTACAATCTGCATCGCTTAAGTTAATTGACATAATTTTCGATTGCTCTTCAGCATAGGACGAACCAGCAAAGGCAAAGAATAAAAATGAAATATAAAGTATATTTTTTACAGTACTGTAAATTAGGTTAACCAATTTTCCTTTCGTCATGTCTAATTGCCTTATTCGTATAACGTTGCAAATCAGCCTCGCGGTTTTTTGCGTCGGCTGCATTTGCCTTGTTAGCCGATTTTTATTTTCCTTTACAATTCTCAAGCAATTCATATAGCTGAATGAAAAATGTATTTCGTATCTTTTCAATATGCAAAGATTCCTCGAACTCAAGTATTGCCGTATCTTTGCACTTGAATCTGTCCGGCTCCACTTGCAAAGCATAAGAATTGATTTGCCTTTCCCAGAACCATTCCGCACAACAAAACTGGATGTTTTTTTTGTCGATAGTCTGGATTTCCTTTAACGCCTCAAACAGCCATCTTCCCGCAGCACTGTTTTCAACGCAGAATGCAACGTAGGCGATCCTGTATTCCACTTCGGCAACGGTTTTTTCTGTCGGCAATGGATCAAGGTTATGAGCATCATTTTGACCGTTGGAGACGAAGTGGCCATAACAGCTTTGCAGAGTAAAACAATATGGTAATTCGTTAAACTCGTTGACCAGACCTACAATAGGCATGTCAATCATGTCATCATTGAGTTCGCATAAAGTTTTCTGTTTTTGCGATTGATACTGAGGGTTTTCCGCTAAGTCTCTCAAGTCAGTGAAGGTTTCCAAGTATCATGTACTCCTTAAGCAGACATACTATTTTTCTATGGCTAACTTATGAGTAAGCGGCGGCAGCCACTGACCTCCCCTTGAAAAATCAAGCCCGTTCCCGTCGTCCGCTCCAACCAATTGTTGTCATTTTCATTTGTTTGCTCCTTCAAAGTGCTCCATCGCTAGCAGTAAATTTTCTTCAGAATCTCCTTGATGAACAGCAAAATGGCAATTTGAGCATAATAGAATTAAATCATTGAGTTTTACAACTGTGCCCTTTGTCAAAGTTGATAGAGGTATTATGTGATGTACTTCTATAATATCAGTTTGAAGGAATGGATAATATTGAAGAAAATTAAAGCGACAAAGTTCACAGTAAATTTTCTCATGTTCTTCAATAAACAGAGAAATTTTTTTGTTTCTAAAGGCACGATCTCTCTCGATTGATTTATGGAGTTCTGTCTTACTCTCACCTTCAAATCCAAATGGATCATTGTTTATTATTTCGTCTTTTTTTTCCTTTGTTGATCGTCGAGGTGTGCTGTGAATAGAAGCTAAGACTTCGACATCAGACCTAGATATTGGCTCGTATGATTGGGTATGATACTGATCTGGAACTCTCCAAAGTCTTGGTTTCTTATTATGATTTACCCTAGCTGCTTCAAGTGCTGCTGCTTTGGCATTTCCTTCACCAAGTGTGAATACGGGAAAACTTTTTATAATAATTTTATGGTCTTTGTCATACCATCTTGCTTTCCAATAAATATAAGGACGCAACTTCCCTTTCTCTTGGCAGCGAGTTATTCTTTGTTCTGGTTCTGGTGGAAGGCTCCCCTTGCTGACCGTTTTTAATGTAGCTGAAAATGTAGATAAAATTTCATGCCTGTAGAAAATTGCTTGTTTTAATGAATCTTGAATTGATCCATGTACATTATCACTAAATAATTTTCGAAACATAACTTTGTCCCTTGAAACACGAACCCACCAACCATGCACATTGTCATAATCGTATCTTCGTATTCCAATAGGTACATTGTAAGCTTCTGCATCCTTAAATGCGTTTTTAAGTGTTTCCTGTAGGAATTCGTCATTGTACATAATGAATTTACAGAATGAATATTTTTGATTACGGGAAGTTCAGCGGTTTATCCGCTGAAACAATTGGTTGGTAAATGATTTTATAATTTTATGAAAAGCCCTTTGAATTGCGGTTTTTACACTTTCCGTTCATTATTGAAGTTTGTCATACATCATCTTCGCCAGCGGTTCGATGATTTCAGCAACCTCTGCAAATTCATTATCTTGGAGAAACTTATAAGGCTGATCACACACAATTTTCTTGTCAAAAATGTGATTTGTCTCCATCTCTGTACCAACAATGATCTGCGTGCCGGGAGGTAAATTGTTGGCAATGTATTTAAGTACCTTTGGCAGGTTGATATCGTCTTGGCCCTGCTGATTTGGCGAGTCAATGACCAATGGAATGGAAAAGGAAGCATATTGGCCAAGGCAGGTCCGCCAGAGTGCACCATAATAAGCCAGAATTGAACGAGGCCCACCGCTCCCAGACAGGTCTGGGCGGCTTGTCAACCTCAATTTACTTGTCTCGATCGGAGGAAGGTTTAAACTTATCAATGCAGAAGCATAAGCCTCGCGAAAATTCTTTAGTATTTCCTTTGAGCGCTTAGCATTTGTAAGTTTCTTCAATTGTGAGGTCAGAGTTTCGATTTCACCAAGTCGCTGATCAATGTCCTGTTTCAATACTGCGCTTTCGACTTCAAATGCATTGAAGGCGCTTTCAGCCCCCATGCTGTTTACAACGTCTCCGAATCTAAGTTCACCTCGACGTATGTCTAAGATTTCTGTCACGCGCCGGTAGTTGCTTTCAAGTTCACGAAGTTGTGTTTGTGTCTCACGATATTTCTCGCTGGCTTTGGATGCGTCACCACTCAATCGGGCGACAAGCTCACGAAGAACACGGGCATCCTCCGCGTAATTTAGTAGTTCCAAAAAGGATTCAGCATGTTCAGCCCCACATGTCGGACATGTTAATTTTTCCCTCGGTTCGTTTCGAAGGTAGGATAAGTCGCTCTCGTATGTGGCCAAGGCATCAACAGCAAGATGTATTTGAAGTTTAATGTTGGATAGCACCTCTTGCTCACGGACGGCTTTATCCCTCAACTGTTCTTGTTGTCGGTTTAATTCGGTTACTTCGGCGGTCAATCGGACGATTTCATTCACGAAATTATCTGGTTGAACTTTAGGCCCGGACAAAGACATTGATCTACCGAATCGTTCTCGTGCTTTTTCTAGAAAGCGTTGTTCTTTTTGCAGATCCTCAAGGGCTTTCTGCGATTTGATCCTCTTTGAATCAAGCTCGTAGTATTCTGGGGGTTTGATCCCCGAGAAGTATTCAAGGATAGCACCAATTGGTGCCCGATACTGCTGTAAACCGGTAAAAGTATCCCATTTGGCCTGCCAACTGCCATCTTGGTTTATATAGAATGGCAGGAAAAAGCAGCGCGGGTCGGCCGGAACGGTTTCTGAGTTCTTGCCGGTGAGAACAAGGTTGAATCCCACAGCTTCTGCAAATGCATCGGTCCACTCTTCGTGATTGCTGGCAGCAATTAGTAGATCACCAAGATCATTAAACAATGCTCTGTGACCACGTTGGTGGATAGCTCGATACCTCCTTTGTTCTATCAGGAACTCAACCACAGAGATTGTATTGTCATCCCACTGTTCCAACACACCTTGAGGCTTGGCCCCCAGAGTGCGAAAAAGAGTCTTAATCAGGCTCGACTTTCCCGTGTGGTTCCTGCCGACGACCAAGTTCTTGTGTCGATGGAATTGTATCGCCCGAGCTCTCTGATCTTTGTACGAGAGTAGCCATATGTTTTCGAATAGGAAGTTTTTCATAAGATTTTGTCCTAAGGCTTCTGACAAGTTTCTTTAAGTCTGGTCCACGCATTTTTTGATAGCCCTCAGTGCAAGGTAAGCAAATAGCTCCAGTTTTTTTATGGAGGGATACACACTTTGAAGATCGTCGTGCGCTGCCTGGAAAAAAGGTTTAAGTTGTATCGGATCTGGATGATTGGCCAACCATGCGTCGCATGCTAGCACAAGATTCTCTTCATCTTTCGACCTTGTGCCCATGACTTGGCGGCGGAATATCGCCGTAGCCGCGATACGAATAGCTGTTATTTCAATAAACCCCACGCCCTCTTGAGCAAGTCGGTTTAACCAAGTCTCTAGGTGGTTACTTAGATCTGGTGTACTTTCAAGCATACCCAATGCATTGGTGAAATCACTCCTCGAATAGCCTCTCTGAGCGCGCAAATCGTCAAAAGTCTTGCAAGTGGCTGTTTTTGAACCGAGTGGTCCAATTTTAGCCAAAAGAGACTCTACCAAGGAGCGGGCTTGGCCAGCATGTCGAGGACTTCGGTCCTCAAGAAATTTGTGCACAAGTCCGATTATGTAAGTTCCTGGATCATCAACTGGTAAAAACACACGCTCTAAATGGATGCATGATAAATCTGGCACTGATGCGCCTGTTTTGTGAAGCGTCTCAAGCCCTTTTGACAGTAAATCAAGGTGATGAGTGGAAAGTTCCGAAAGTGCACTCGGTAGCGAGGTGGCAGCATTCGATCCATCTGCCAATAGCAAGTCAAATCCCGCATTTGAGACAAATCGTCCGGTGCTCTTCAATTTCTTAAAAGCGAGAATAGTTGAGTAAAGCTTCCCAATTGGGCTGTTTTTGATCTCTGTGAGCGGTTTGGCTTTTGTTTTTCTGCCACTTGCAGTTTTGCTTGGATCTTTGGGTTGATGCAGCGACGTTAATTCTGCCCACGCCCACTCCTTACGGTCTTTCTTTTTGATTTGATAGACACATATTGTCGTAGGAGAAATACATGAGTCTAAAATGGCCACATCTTGGATTGCTTCAAACAAAAACAAGAAATCTTTTTCGCCAGCCTTTTCCAGCTCAAACATCCTCATAACAGCCCAGTGCCGTTGAAATTCGACACCCTTCTGATTATGGCCACCGCCGACCTCTGCAAGATCGTCTCGGTTTGTCACATCCAAAAGCTCAGTAAATTGATTGTTTGTCATAAGGTTCTGCCAGTCATAGTTGCATCATTTCTCGGTCATATATCTACCATGTATTTCGCTGCATTATTAAATTACCGTCTTTCACTATTCGTCACCAATCAAGTGATTGAGCAGAACTGTATATCATTCCAAATTGCAGGGAGTACTGCATTGTTCTCATATACCGCTATAACCTTATCAATCAAGGTCGAGCGCAACGATATCAGGTAATGTACCAATATTTCATCAAATATTCTCAACTTGCTACCCTTGGTGAATTGTTGCTTTTCTGTAGATCATTCCAAATGAAATGATCTATCTAAAATTTGCAAGTATCAGCACAGCGGCCACCCACCACAATTGTGTAGCAATGATTCGCTGATCTCGATTGGAGCGAGGATCACAGGCGATTTTGCTCCATCAAATGCCTTTACCTCATTAAAACTGCATATAAATCTGTTGTCTTAGATATAGCAAGCGGATATTGCAATCTTATTGAATGGCAGGCAAAATAACGATAAAGAGTTAGAAGCAGGGGAACGTTCTCTATCATGATTGCATATAGCTGGGAAAATTCAGACGGTCCATTCACTCCATTCATATTCACTTACCGGCTTTCACCCTTTCTTTTCAACAACCTCTCCAGATGTTAGAAATATTTCAACCCGCTCTTTGCCGCGCCCGATATTGTTTCGTTTCAAGCGGAGAGGCCCGATTTCGCCGGTTCGTTTAAGATGTGTTCCACCGCAAGGGACACGGGAAAAACCCTCGATCTCCCAGAATCTCCGCTCAGTGGCCTCGTCTTCAAAGGCACTTAAAATTCCCAGGTCGGATGCAATTATGTTGTTGGCTGCTTTGGTAATTCCCGAGAGCAGTGGAGCTATACTGACCGGCCAGGCAAAATCTATTCGGGCTTTATCTTCTGCAATATGGGCTCCGAGCTTTTCCACTCCCGGCAGTGTTTGGTAAAACAACTCAAGTACCAGTTCCGCTACGAAATGTAGGCGCATTAATTGGTAGCGTCGCGGCCAGTCGATGGTTACCTCCACAATTTGGCCCGGCGTAAACCCGTGACCCGTCGCCAGGGTATAGATAATTTCCAGTCCGTCTTTTTCGGCATGAAGAACGGGGTTGCCACCGATGCATCCTTGGTCGCTTTCCTGTCCCCCCGAGAAAGCATAAAAGGTGAGCACATAAAATTCACCCGTTGCCTGCTACCGGAAAGCAGCAGACAACGGGTGAACGATTGTGCCTCATCATGCCGTAAAATGAGTGTTACTTCGAGAAAAATTTGACAAACTCCCCGAACCCTTCCTTCTCCAGATCGGCTGCCGGAATAAAGCGCAGGGACGCCGAATTGAGGCAATACCGCAGCTTTGTCGGCGGTGGGCCATCGTCAAAAACATGGCCGAGATGGGAATCGCCTTTCTTACTGCGCACCTCAGTCCGCACCGAAAACAACTTCCGGTCTTCCTTGGTGACGATATTGTCTTTTACCAGCGGCTTTGTAAAACTTGGCCAGCCGGTACCCGAATCATATTTGTCAAGTGAGCTGAAAAGCGGTTCGTTCGAGACAATATCAACGTAGATGCCTTGCTCTTTATTATCCCAGTACTGGTTTTTAAAGGGCGGTTCGGTGCCGCTTTCCTGGGTAACCTCGTATTGCAACGGGGTGAGGCGCTTTTTCAGATCTTCTTTGCTGTTATGTTTTCCCATGGAATTTTTACTCCAGTTGACGCTTTCGAGAAAAGTATCCCGCCCCGAGCGACTTCGATAATAACTATAGCGAACGGGATTTTTCTTATAATAATCCTGATGATACTCTTCGGCCTGATAAAACGTGGAGTACGGCAGGATCGGGGTGACGAGGGGGCCTTTAAAAATGGTGCTTGCGGCAAGCTCCACCTTGGAGGCCTCGGCCAGACGTCTCTGTTCGTCGGTGTTGTAGAAAATTGCCGTCGTATAGGCGTGACCACGGTCAACGAACTGGCCGCCATCATCGGTAGGGTCAATCTGGTGCCAATACATCTCAAGCAGCTGCTGATAGCTGATTTTCTTCGGGTCGTAGGTTATTTCCACCACCTCGATATGGCCGCCGGCCACATAGTTTTCATAGGTCGGGTTTTTCGACGTCCCGCCGGCATAGCCGGAAACCACCGACACCACCCCATCAAGATGCTCGAAGGGTTTCTCCATGCACCAGAAGCAACCGCCGGCGAACATCGCCTTAGCCAGTGCACCACTCATCTCCTGCTGCGGCTCGTCGGCCACAACCGGTCTGGTCAGTTGACCAGAGAATGTGCCTGCTATGATTGCAAGGGCTATAAAGCATGCCACTATAAAAAATTTTTTCATTTCCTTACCTCCCGGTCGTTTAACTTCAATAGCGCTTTCATGATAACACTTCCCCGGCCGGGACTTTTTTGCCGGGAGGAGCATTTCCTCTGCCTGAAACAATAGGTACCCGCTGTAAAGGAACAATGAAGGGAATGTAAAGATTAGGTAAAGAGATTACTCAAACAGGAAGGATAAACCAGATATGGGTATCGTCCGGGCGGCTTTCGGCACCGATCGATCCACCGTGGGCTACGATCAATTCCTTGGTGATGGCAAGACCAATCCCAGCGCCGCCACCATCGCGCGACCGGGAGCGGTCGGCCCGGAAGAAGCGTTCGAAGATAAAGGGCAGATCACTGGGGGAAATACCTGGGCCGCTGTTGTGGAAATCGACCTTGATCCCTCCCGGCACGCTCTTTATGACAACATTCACCCTGCCATTTTCCGGCGTGTACTTGCAGCAGTTGTCGAGCAGATTCTGCAGGACCTGCAAGAGTTTGTCACGATCGGCTGCGACATGCACTTGATCGTCTTGCCAGCTGGTTTCTACCCTGACCCCCTTTTTCTGGAAATTAAACCGGTGCAGTTCAACCATCTGGTTGACCAGATCCGTCACGACAATATCTTCCCGTTGAAGATAGGCCTTGGCGGCATCGGCCCGCGCCAGCTGCTGCAGATTGTCGACCAGGTGGACCAGTCGAAGGTTTTCCTGCTGCAGCATCTGCAGGGTCTCGGGCAAAGGCGGAATCACCTCGTCGTTCAGTGCCTCGAGATAGCCGCGCAGATTGGTGAGCGGCGTCCGCAGTTCATGGGCGACATCGGCCACCATCGTCTTGCGCAGCTGTTCGATCTTGCCGAGCCGATCGGCCATATTATTGAAGGCAATGCCGAGCTGGCCAACCTCGTCGCTGGTGGTGACTTCGGCCCGCAGGGCAAAATTGCCGGCGGCGACTTCTTTGGTGATAGCGGTCATCTGCGAAAGAGGCCGAAGAACCCGGCGGGTGAGAAGAAAACTGAGGATAAAAGCCAGGCCCAGGGCGGCCAGGCTGGCCCATATCAGGTACTGATGGATGGAGGTCAAAAACATCTGGTGGATGTCCTTGGGAGAGACATCGTAGATTTTCATGAGCTCCATGAAATACTTGGCGGCAAGTTTGTCGACCGCCAGCCAGACCACCAGAAAAATGACGCCGATGACCGGCAGGATATTGATCAGGAGGAGTTTCCAGAGCAGGCGGTTGCGCATTATCTCACTCCTCACCCGGTTCGGCAAACCGGTAACCAAAGCCGCGGACGGTCAGGATCCGCTGGGGATTGGCGGGATCGTCCTCGATTTTTTGCCGGAGTTTACCGATATGGACATCAATAACCCGATCGATCACCGTCTCGCCATGTTGGTAAAAGCGATCAAGCAACTCGTTTCTTGAGAAGACTCGGCCAGGCGCGGACATAAGGGCCTGGAGCAGCTTGTATTCCGACGAGGTCAGGTTGACCTGGCTGCCGTTGACACTCACCTTGTGTTTTTCAAGATCGAGGACAAGGCCACCGTGCAGGATGATCTGTTTTTCCCGCGCTGGTCCGGACTGTACCCGGCGGAGTATGGCCTTAACCCTTTCCACCAGCTCGCGCGGGCTGAAGGGTTTGACCACGTAATCATCGGCGCCCAGGGAAAGCCCCATCACCCGATCGATCTCCTCCTCGCGGGCGGTAAGCATGAGAATCGGCACATCGGAAAATTTCCGCAGCTGTCGGCAGACCTCCCAGCCGTCGACCTTGGGCAGCATCACATCGAGGATGACGAAACCCGGCTCGCGGAGGCGTGCCTGGCGCAGCGCCTCTTCTCCGTCGAAGGCGGCAATGGTATCGAAACCCTCACGTTCCAGGTAGGTTGCCACAAGCTTTGAGGTATTCTGATCATCCTCGACAATGAGGATGGGACTGGCGAGAATGGCCATGGGAAATTCTCCTTGTTGGGTGAATGTCGGCACAAAATCCTCTTGTTTACCTGGCTTAATGTTCCGGCTTGCCTGGTCTGGGTTGTGCATCCCCTAAGGGGGTATCAAATGGGATCCTCCCTTACCTGACAGATGCAATACACTCAAAAAGCAACTTTGCATGCCAGAATTCTATTGCAACAAAAGTCACATTATATATAGTCAAGAAGTTTTTTCTTGTTATATCTTAATATTCTGCCTCTCCTGGTAGTTTAAAATCAAATTCATCCTGCAAATTTCAAGAAAACCTGGAAATATTTTTTTGGTAATTGAATTATGGAAGAAGATTTAAAAGCCTTGCGCGAGGCACCTCAATTCGACGTGCTTTTGGCCAAAAAGCCGGTTTTGAGTTTTAGTCTCGGAGGCTTTATCTATCATCTTCACCTCACTGATAACAACAATAAGCAACAGCTCGATAAATGGTATTACGGCTTCTCTCCCGAGGCAAATGATCAACCCATTCATATAGCCTATTCCTGCCAAGCAGACCTGGATCCTCTCCATTTCAATCGTTTTCTCAATGATTCTTCCAAATATAGAAACGTGCAGGTCGTAACAGAACACCACCTCCTCGCCCCGGATGAACTGGCTGTTTTTCGTTGGGATTTTCGGGCCTTGCTGAACAAAAGAACTCGACTTTGCCGAGTGTTTCTTATCAATCAGAGTGCTGCATCAATTGACGCCATCGCCAGGATTGCCGGAGCCCTGCTCTATGCCGAAAAAGATTCCTTTCTTGTCCACGGGTCATCCATTCTTTACCAAGGCAAAGGCTATCTGTTCACCGGTGTTTCCGGCAGTGGAAAATCAACGATAGCCGAATTAAGCGGCGCGCTGGTGCTCAATGACGAGATCAGCCTTCTTCAGTTCAAAGGTGACACGGTCTACGTGCAGGGAACACCTTTTTACGGTGATCTCAAAAGAGGAGAAAATGTCAGCGCACCGCTCGCTGGTCTCTTCCTTCTCCAGCAAGACAGTTCCACATTCATCGAAGAACTCGACCCGTTACGTCAAAATCTCTTTCTGTTACGAAATGTGGTTTTTTTTCAAGCAGATCTCGCAAGTTTTGATCAAATACATTCACTTCTTTCCCGGGTGTTGGTAAACATTCCGTTACGAAAACTTCATTTTCAAAGAGATAACGGATTTCTGGAGGTACTTTAGTTATGACTGCAAACGACGCGATTTCTCCCCAGTCGCTGATTAGTAGAGCTCCGCAGGTGGCGTCCCGGACAATTGCCGGCAAAGCGGTGCTGATGAAAGCACCCATCTCCTCATTGAACACACTCAATAAAGTCGGTGGCTTTATCTGGGATGCACTCGAACAACCGAAAACCATCGCCGAATTGAGCAGGCTGATTGTCGAGAGATTCAAGGTGACGGCCGAGCAGGCAGACGTCGATACTTTACTTTTCGTCAAAGATCTTCTGCATCGAGAACTCGTCATCGTCAAGGAAGAGACAACAAAATGATTGGCGGCAATCTCCTGCGCCAAATTACGCAGAAGGCGTATGCCAATCAAATTCCACTGGCGGTTAATCTCGAATTGATTTTCCAATGCAACGAACGTTGTAAACACTGTTATATAGATTTCACCCCCAAACCACCGTTGGCAGCGAATTTCTGGTTCCGCTGCCTTGATGAACTGGTAGCATTGGAAACGTTGATTTTGACCATCAGCGGCGGAGAACCATTACTTCACCCTGATTTTGCAGATATCTACAAATACGCCCATGAAAAGGGGTTTAGCATCAGACTTTTTTCTAACCTGCTGAACCTGAATGACGATATCGTTGCCTTACTGGATCTGCATAAACCGTTCAACGTCCAAACCAGTCTCTATGGGCATACTGCAGAACTGCACGACGAGATCACCAATGTCAAAGGGTCTTTTGCAAAAACCGTTGCAGCCACGAAGCGTCTGCTCGCAATGGGCATTCCGGTACTCATGAAGACGACCTGGATGCAGCCCAATATCGACTCCATGGATGAGATTGAACGTTTTGTTTTTGAGCTGGGGGCAATTTTCCAGGGCAGTCTCAGAATCATGGCGGCGCGTAGCGGTGATGCCGGCAACACCAATCTGCGGCTGACGCCAACCCAGCTGGTCAGATGCTTTGCAAACCAGAATACCATCCCAAAGGCCTGGAGCCAGGAAACCAAAAGTCAACCAAAAATGCCGGCCAGCATGGGGCTTGACGAAGAGGGTGTTGGAAAATCGAACTTTGATTATCCGTGCGGAGCGGCTATCATTAACATGCGGATTGCACCGGATGGGAAAGTGTATCCCTGTGTGCAGTTCAACAGGGCGGGTGGGGACGCCACCAGGCAAAATCTCGGTGAAATCTGGCGAACAAGCAGCTGGTTCCAGGAACTTCGTGGGTTGCGGCAGTCCCAGGCACAAGAATGCGGGGCATGTTCTCTAAAGGAAGACTGTTTTCGCTGCCCGGCAGACGCCTACACGGAAACAGGTGATCCACTTGGCTGTTCGATAGAAGCAAAAGCAATAGTCGAATCCTATCTTCTGGCAAGCAGCACATCGGTCAAGAAGATGGGAGAATGAGAGAAACCAGGATGCGCGGTAAAAAAAAGGGCTGCGCGCAACTTATAAAAATCTTACCGGGAGGCACAATGGAAGATCTGCGTGAAGAATACGAAAAACCTCAAGTTGAGAGTGAGGATCTGTACGAGAGAACTGCTCTGTCCTGCAGTGGCGGCGAATTTTACAACAACTCCGGAACGAATATAAAAGATAACAGCTACAGCTGCGGTTTCAATGACAGCTGATCGGCAGAAATTTACCCATGAGTACCTTCGAAATTGAATTCTTGCTTTATAAGAATGAATTTCGTGAAGGTGCCCAACCCCCCTTGGGGGTGAATGGCTCCTACGAGGGAAGGGTTGTCGACCTTCCCTCGTTTTCTTTCTCCTCGCCGTCTGCACCTAAAATTCGTATGGAAGATGTTGAGTATCATAATTCTTGCTGCCCTGAGCTGGAACTCTTCGACGAGGCTTTAATTAAAAATAAGGTCGTGTATGTACCAAGCGGTGGCAATGGGATGCGCTATCTCTTCGGTGCCAAAGATCTTATCGGCGTCACTCGAACCGATATATCCTTGCTGGAAATCGGCCGAATCGTTCTTTTTAAGAATGGCCAATACTTTGCCGGTGGACGAATCATCGCGGGAAGTGAGGAAAACGGCTGGGTAATCAAGACAGATTGCGGATACGGCACGGCAATTACCAAAAAAAGCGATGCTATTGCCGGAATAATTGAAAGTTTTTCCATCAACAAAGCAATTTACCCGGTTTGGCCGGACGAGGTCGCAGCTGAATACAATCGCACCATTGCCGCCCTCTCATCACGACTTGCCCCTATTGCCTCGCACAAATTGCTGCAACAAGGAAGGTTATGGGATGTGTTGAAACGGAAATACTACAAGATCCGTCTGCGCAATCAACAACGGGACCTGCTGAACTATCTGGCAAACAACTGTGAGGCAAAGTTGTCTGTTGAGATACATTGATACCTTTGGAGAGGCCGGCAATCGATGAACAACGAGGCATCCTCCGAGAACACGACCCACCTTGAAATCGTTTTCCCCGTTGGTCGATCGATGCGGCCGTTCATACCAGGCGGCCAACCGGTATGGTGCCGCAGACTTACCCAAGAAGCAATTGATGCTCTCGTTCCCGGCGACATCCTCTGGTTTGCCCCCAAAGAGCACGGCCCTCGTATCCATCGGTTCTCAAAAAAGATTATCGATGCGCAGACAGGCCAAACGACCTTTATCACCCGTGGAGATCCGATGGTCATAGCCGAAACCGTCAGAGCTGCGGACATTCTCGGGGTGGCAATACAGGTTGAAGCGCCCAATACTGTAGTCTATTCGCTTACCACCGGTCTTACCGGCATCCTCAATCGATCATTTGGCAAGGCCACCCTGGCACTGCATATGCTAGACAGGATGAAGCCCTATGACCATACTGTTTGTGACCGTGCAAGCCATCGCTGCGGGGGAAAACTGTTCAAATTTTTCCTGCCGGTTTTACTTTTCATTTGGGGTGGTTTACTCAAACTCTCTCTGGGCGTGGTCGGCCTCAGCAAAAAATCGACACAACGTGAGCAAGTACGAAGCAAGAAACAGCTTCTAACCCAGGTACTGCAAGCAGACCGTCCGATCGAGTTGCACCACCCCCGTGAACTTCAGTTGATCATCGACCATGAATTGGTCGGCTTCGCGACTATCGACGGCCAGACTCCAAGCTTGCTCATTGCCCTGAAACAAAAGAAGAATCGGCAGGTGATCATGGCCGTTACCAGTCATGAATTCTGGTGCCAACTCTATAAGCGTTGCCAAACTGCCGGGCTGAAGATACTCCCGCTCAAAGGATTGTCGCTGAGTTTTTCAATTTACGGCTACGACCCTTCACAGCGCCGCATGGGAGATATGGATCTCCTAGTTGCACCGGAGGGGCGGCAGAGCCTACATGCAATTTTATCGGATATGGGCTATATCATCAAAAAAAAGGTCATGCTGGACCCGGAGTACCAGCGGGTGAAAGCCAAAGCGGAATATTTCCATGAATTTCGGCAACTCCCTGATATCGATGTTCATTCTTCCTTTATCGTCAAAAAATTATTTACCCATTATACCCCAATATCCCTAGCCGATGTCTTTGCCCGCGCAAAGAAAATTTCTACGGAAATTGGTGATTTTGAAATTCTTGACCCTATCGATGAATGGCTGTATCTCTCCTACCATTTTGTCTTGCATCACCGATGTGCCGGTTTAAAGTGGATGAAGGACCTCCAGCTGTTGACCAATCAACTCGGCGAAACCAAGTGGCGGAGCTTGTTGCAACGAGCAAAGGAAGTCGGTTTGGAGAAAACTTTACTTACAACGCTTTGCGCGCTTGATCATTTCTTCGACTTACCGTCCTATTGCCAAATGCGACCACCGAGAAAACTCGGATGGTTTGCCGGGATAAGCATTGCCCACGCTACAAATCCGCAAACAATAATTGAGCATACACTGAAGCACGGTGGAGCAGGTCCTTTAACAAAACTCTCAGCAGCTTTTTGGGAGCTGCTCTTTATCGACAATCCCAGGCAGCAGAGAGCTGCATGGCGCGCCGTGGTCCTCCCCAGTCGCAGTTTGATGAATACCATGTTCAACAGAACCCCAGTGATCATCTATCCGCTGGCAGCACCCATAATTTCTTTGCTTTCACTTCTGACCATGCTGCTCTATACCTTAGACGTATTCGGTAAAGGCGTGTTACAACTGTGGAGAAATACTTCAATGTCGCAATTGGAAAAATGAGTCTCTTGCACAGGCCGGTCGTTCAACTTGCCAAGCGAAGGTGGAAGAACTTTACCTTAATCGCTTTACTCTCCGCTTTGGCATCCGGGGCTGCAATGGTAATCCCCCTTTCCGCCAAATCAATGATCGATCAGATCAACGACAGCTTTCGCTTTAGCACCTATGCCGGCACAGTCAGCTTGTTTTTTGGTGCGATCCTGCTGCGCACTGTAATTTCCGTGGTAATCCTGCAGATCACAACCACCATGCGATTTCAGATCATGCGGGAATTCCTTGAGGAAATTCACCGCAAGCTCTTGCAGCTCTCACCTCAGAAGGCCTCCGGCTATCAGAGCGGAGCGTTAACGGCTCATTTACTCAACGATGTTGAATCGTTGGTATCAGGAATTGAGTCGATTATCAATATCTCCATCCGTTATCCATTTGAATATCTCGGCCTGCTCGGGGTTTTGTTCTACATTTCTACACCCCTGACCGGCATTGTTCTCTGTGCCGCTGCTATCCTTTGCATCTTTACTATAAAAAAATCTCAGATGCTGGGCACAACCCAGCTGGCAAGGAGCAAAGCCAAGGCAAAGCTCTTTGGTACAGTCAATGAAAACTTGAGCTTTTTTAAGATAATTAGAGCCTTCGACAATATTCAGCATCGATTGTCGCTCTTTCGTAGGCAACATGAGCAATTGACTGTGCTGGAAAAGGCGTTTGTTTCGGCACAGGCTAAATTCAGCCTGGCAACCGAATGTCTGGTGGCCACCTTTATTTTTGCCGCCCTGTTGCTGATTGGCTCGGAACTCGCTTCCGGAAAGTTGACTCCGGGCTCCATGGCTGCCGCCGTGGTAGCTCTCATTACCCTCAGCAGCAGTCTCAGTAAGTTCTCGCGTTCCATTGCCACCCTCAAAGCATCAATGCGAGCAGGCGGCTATGTCGAGGAGCTGAGCTCGCAAGATGATTGGGAGGAAAAAGAAAAACAGGCACTGGAACCATTTCATCAGAGAATTTCCCGCATTACCTTTGCAAAGGTGCGTTTTTCCCTTCTGGCACGCACTATTTTACAGGACGTCTCCTTTACGCTCGTGCCAGGCAAGCCATATCTGCTGGAAGGTGAAAACGGAGCGGGAAAATCGACCATCATCGACCTCTTGTTCGGCCTCTATGCCCCAGAAGACGGGACCATTTTTGCAAATGACCTTGACACCAGGATCATTAAAAGCGCAGCCTTCCTTGCCCGAATGGCATTAGTACCCCAATTGATATCCATTTTTCACGACACCTTCCGATACAATTTCCTGTTTGGCTGCACCGACGTATCCGAAGAACAGCTTATTGCCGTGGCGAGACGCACCGGTGCTCTGGCAGCCCTGGAAAAACACGGGCGGAGCCTGGACGATCTGGCCGGGGACCGGGGAAGCGCGCTTTCTCCCGGAGAAGCTCAAAGGATATGCCTTACCAGGGCCTTGCTGCGTAGACCGGACGTGCTGGTCCTGGATGAACCAACCAACAATCTTGATAAGGAAACGATTGATCTGATCTGGCACGTTATCTTTGAATATGCAGAAAACCATATCGTCCTGGTGATTACCCACCAAGCCCCAAAAAATATCGGCGAGGCTGAAGTGTTACGATTAAGAGATGGTCATATTTACCAAGAAGGGCCGAATCGCGAGCAGGTTCCATGAAAACTCTTTTGCTGTTCCCCCCACATTGGCGCCCAACCCAACCATACCTCAGCCTGCCCACTCTCGCGTCATTTCTTCGGTCAAAGGGAAAAGAAGTTGCAATTATGGACATTAATGCTCTGTTTTTTGAGCATGTGTTGAGCAAATCGCATCTCAAGGACTGTCTGACATCCCTGAAGCAAAGGATTAATCGACTGACCGCTACCCCCGAGTTGCACAGCGCCGGGGTCAGCCTCTGTAAAAGATTGTTTTTAATAGAAGCATTGGCAACTGCGACAATCGACCAGATCGAAGAGGCCATGGCAATTATGAAAAGCAGCAAGGCGCTGAACCTCGCCAGTTTTCGCAGGAGTGGAGAAATCATTGCAGCCGGCCTCGATCTTGCTGCTGCCTCGGTTGAAGATATCGTACTGACCTTTGATCTTTTCCGGTGTCGTTACCAGCCCGATAATCCTGAAGAGGTAAAAAAGGCAGTTGTTGATGAGAGTGAGAATTTTTTCATTCCCTTTTTCAAGCAATTTTCTCTCCCGGCAATTGAGATGGAGGCTCCAGGTCTGGTAGGCATCTCGATCAACAGCCTGTCGCAGGTTATTCCGGGTTTGACTTTGGCGCGGCTGATTAAGGAAAGCATGCCCGCAGTCCATATTACCATCGGCGGCAATCAATTCAGCTACATTTCCGAGAACATTAGAGAATTATGGCTTTTTTCCTGGATTGATTCGATTGTTCTTTTTGAAGGCGAAGAGACTCTCAATAATCTGATTGACCGTTTGGAAAACCGACAACCGGTAGCTGGTTTATCAAACCTTATGGTTCAAAGTGGCGACAAGATTATTTGCGGCAAGCGAGGAGGACATATCGATCTCATTGCCCAGCCGGCTCCTGCTTTCAAGGCCCTCCTCCCGTCCAGTTATTTAAGCCCCCAAGTTGTCTATCCACTCCAATATTCCCGCGGCTGTTATTGGAACAAGTGCAGTTTCTGCGACTACACCTATTCTTCACAGGGATATAGGATAAAAGATCCACAAGACTTCGCCCGTGAGGTTGCCCAGGTGACCGGTGCCCAAACACCGGGATTTTTTCATCTCGTTGATTCCGCACCGGCAGTAGGGCACCTCCTGGAACTCGCAGAAGAGCTGATAAAAAACAAAACGCAGGTATTTTGGGCCACCATGTGTCGCTTTGAACCGCTGCTGGAAAAGCCTGAAAATGTTGCTCTGCTCTATCGCGCCGGCTGCAGGATCATTGAGTTCGGCCTCGAATCCGGATCGGACAAGATGCTTAAAAGCATGAACAAGGGTGCAACGACATCAATGGCACGCAAGATTCTTGATAACTGTCAGGCAGCCGGTATCTTTACCGTAGTTTTTGTGGTTGTTGGACTCCCCGAAGAGACGAAGAGCGACGCAGAAAAGACAATCAAATTCCTGGGTGAGATGGCGGAGAGTATTGACTCTGTCAGTTTAAGCAAATTTGTCCTCAAACAACATTCACCCTTGGGGCAACACCTGGAGGCTTCTGTTTTACCTGCAGTCAAAAACGAGCAGAACTGGTGGAATAGTGAAAGTCAATTATCCTATACGCCGTCAATGAGTCAGGATGAATTGCAAACGGTATTTGGCCAACTCAGGTCCATCGAACAACAGAAGCCTCTGGCAAAGCAATTAGCAAGGACACTTTGGGATGTTTCTTATCTTCTTCAATGGTTGGTAGCGAATAACACGGTACAAGAGGGTACAGACAATGGCTGAGCATGAAAGTGCGATACCCAAGAAGAAGGAACTCGCCGAAAAGGTCCGACGGATAACCAGAAGTTTTAATATATGGAAACGTATAAGGCTTTGGTCAGGGTATCTCTATGTTGTGGCGGTCATGCTGGTGGCCAATCGATTTTACGTTGCAGCCGGGCTGGTTCTGGTAGCTCTTGGAATCCTGTTGCGCGGTTGGGCCGCCGGGTATCTGACAAAAAATCGAGAATTAAGTCGATTGGGTCCCTATAAATTCGTCCGTCACCCCCTCTATTGCGGCAGTTTCCTGCTGGGGCTGGGGGTAACGGTTGCTTTCACAAATTGGTTGTTTCTTCTTGGCTATCTCGTCTATTTCAGTTTGTTGTACCGTTTGAGTGTTAATGCCGAAGAACAGCGTTTGCACTATCAGTTTGACGAGAATTTTTCCAGCTATAAACAACAGGTAAATGGTTTTTGCTGGCCGACTCTTGCTTTAAGCCGCGATGACTTTTGCCAATGGCGACTGGAATTGTTCCTGAGGAACAAGGAACACCGGCATGTTATTACTTTTATGGTGGTCCTGGCCTTATTGGTTGTTCGGGTCCATTGGTAATTTTGACCGAAATCACCAATACCCGGTCTCCTTGATTCTCTTCCTGGTCTTTTCGTCGACACTGGGCAGGAACTGGTATTCCTTGTCAATATATTTTGGTGTTGATTCCAGATGGCCAACGAGCTGTTCCATGAGAGTTTTCAGGATTACATGCTCGGTCTCGCAAAGGCTCTGCCGCTCGCCCGGATCGTCCACAATATTATAGAGCCTTGCCCAGGAACACATCTCCTGCTCCTTATCACGGTCAAGATCAACAACCAGCTTCCAGCTGTCCGAACGGACGTAGGCCTGACTTCGCTTCTGACCGAAGACATACTCGTGAATTTGACCCGAGGTGTTATCTTCGAGCAGGGGTACCAGGCTTTTCCCCTGGGCGTGGAAAGGCTGGGTTATGTCCAACAGGTCGAGTATTGTCGGCATGATATCGGTACTCTGCGCCAGAGCACCAATATTTACTCGCGTCTTCAGGTCCGGATGTCGTATCAAAAGGGGCACATGGATGAGCTGCTCATAGAAGAGTAAATTATGCCCGACATAATTATGTTCACCAAGGGATTCACCATGGTCTCCAGTGACAATAATGATGGTGTTGTCATAGACTCCGGAATCTTTAAGTGATTGTACTATCGGCTGGATCAGCTTTTGGTCAATGCCGAGCACACAGCCGTCATAGAGGGAGATGGCGTACTCCATATTCTCCCGGTCATGGGGATTGATCATGGAGCTGAAAGTCAGGATATGGGTGAAGCCGAAACGAATTTTTTTATCCTTCGGGATAAGATCCTGAATTTTAAATAGTTTCTCCTCCAGGAACTCACCATTAAAGACCTCCTTGTTGTCCGCAACTGTCTTTTTGTCAATTACTTCGTACATGCAGCTGTCCGGAGTCTTCATCAATTCGAGGATCTTCTTGTACCAGGCCTTCTGGAATTCCTCCTCCGTCGTCGCTATACTGCCTTTGCTGCCGGCAAAAAACGTATCCTTGTATTCCGGCGGCGGCATATAGGGCGGATGGATGCTCCGTGAATTTATGCCGACAAAAAAACTTTCATCTTTGTTTTCTTTGATCCAGTTAACGACGCTGTCAACATTCGAATGATCCCTGTCGAGCTGCACTACTTTATCGTAGCCCCGGCCAAAACCGACATTGGGATCGAGATGGGGCAGCTGGAGCGCATACCAGGAGGATTTGTATCCGGACAGCTTAAGTACCTGTGCAAGTGTTCGCACCTTGGGAGAGAGCTCGTCCTTGAAGGCATCAAACACGCCATGGGCAACCGGATAGAGAGAGGTGATCACCGACATCATGTTGGGCATGGTGTAGTCGGAATTTGTGAACATGCTGTTGAACATAAACGATTCCTTGGCCAGCTCATCCAACGCCGGTGTGGTTTTCCGGCCATAGCCATAGGCACTCACATGGTCTACCCTGAGGAGATTGACGGTGATGAGGACGACATTGTATTTGCCGCTCTTTTTCTGCCATAGGTGTTTCGTCACCGCAGTTGTTTCATCCCATGTGAGTGTTGCCTTGCTGGTTGAATCAATCCAGTTCTCTTCAGCGGGCGGGGGATCTTTCCTGGTGAGTGCCCAAACGCCTGCAAGAGAGAGGATGAGTACAGCTACTATGACAAGTCGAAATATGTTTTTCATTGGATGCTTTCTTCCTCTCTTCGTCGCAGGTATTGATCAATGCTCACCCTTGATTGTTTCGCCTTCATAGAGATTATGTTCCTGCACCGGCAACCCCAACTCCTCTGCCAGCTGCAGGAGGTGTCGAGCCCTGGCAAGCCGCTGTCGATAGTCATTTAAGCCATCGCTGCTTGACCAGCGATAATACCAGGAGTCCTCAGGCAGGACCAGGTCAAACCTGTCCACTGCATGATCGTAGAGATCAGTGCCATGCACCAAATGCAGGGTGTTGATCGACTTGATCAGGTCGATGTTGTTGCGGTTGCGCCTCAGAAAATCAACGGTTTTTGTAAATTCCCGGTCATTGTCGCCGGGCAATCCGACAATAATGAATATTTCATTCTTGATACCCGCCTTATGGGAGTTGCTGAGCACTTGTTCAACATCGGCAATGGTAAAAATCTTCCCCTTACTGACATTCATCAGCAGGGTATCGGAGCCGCTTTCAACCCCCCACTGCATCTTGGTACACCCGGCCTGTTTCATCTTTGTCAGCAGATCCGGAGTCATCTTGCGGTAGGGGATCCCCTGCCCTTCCCAGGTTATCGCCAACCCTTTGTCGATGAGCTGGTCGCACAATCTTTCCAGCTCGGCAATATTGCCGTTGAGAAGGTTATCGCAGACGACGAAATGGTCAAAACCATAGCGTTGCACCAGGTAGAGAAGCTCTGCGACAATATGATCGGCTTTTTTCATCCGATAGGGACCAAGCAGGTGCCTACCCTTGCAATAGGCGCAGGAACTGATACAGCCTCGCGACCATTCCACAAAGAAACCTCCACCGTCATAAAGGGTGAAGTCAAATTCCCGGTAGCTTGGGTAGGGAATACTGTCGAGGTCGGCAATTGGTTTACTGACGACGAGGGGTGAGTCCTTTCGTTTTGTGGCGGGGGATGCCCAATTATCTCTTTTATATTGCTCCATAATTTCAAGGAGCATCTCCTCTCCCGGCCCCTCGACAAAATAATCGATCACGCCACCGAGCTGTTTGATGAAAATCTGCCGCTGCTCTTGTGTGGAAATTGCCGGGCCACCCATGATAATTTTCTTTGATGGATCTCTCAGGAGAATGCGCCGGACGAGCTCTATGGTCATCCGTTCTTTGGGGTCCACCACCGAAAACCCTAAAATCGGGGCACGAAAGGACAATATCTTTTCCACCAGCCAGTCAATGTGGCCTGGAAATTCATCGAGGAAAAAGGCAAACTTTTGATTCGTTCCCCACCAGTTCTTGTATTCCGGCAGCCAGAGCTTATGCCATTTCGGGTCTATTCTTCTGTAAAACTCGATATTTCCATCGAAGACGGTTGCCCGGATGCCATTGTGCTGCAAGTATGAGGAAAGATACGCCAGACCGGTGGGAGGGTTATGGGTGCCCCAAGGCGGCGAGGTCAGCAGCAGGATATCGAGATCCGGTTTTCTCATCTTGCCTCTCCAGGGAGTGAAAATATTTTTGAATCCACTCAGTATTGACATCACTCTGACCCCACTCGATCTTAACCTCCCAGCAGACTGGTCTACCGCAATCTGTCCGTTGTTGCAGCGAATATCTCGGTAATAATTTTTTCTATGGTGTAGGCCATTTTCCACTTGGGAAAATGGCCCTCAAATTTTCTGATATCGCTGATCCACCAGATATGATCGCCGATGCGATTTTCCAGAGACAATGTATGGGGCAACTCCCTGCCGGTAAGCCGCTTTATTATCGCTATGGCCTCAAGAATTGAACAGTTGCTGTACCGTCCACCACCGATATTATAGACTTCACCCGATCTGGGATTTTCGATAACCTGCCCAAAAGCTGCAACCAGGTCACTTGAGTGAATATTGTCGCGAACCTGCTTACCCTTATAGCCGAGAATCGTGTAGGGTGTGCCGCTCACTGCACATTTGACAAGATAGGCCAAAAAACCGTGGAGCATGGCACCCGAGTGGGCGGGACCAGTCAGGCAGCCGCCCCGGAAGGTGACGGTATTCATATGGAAGTACCGGCCGTATTCCTGAACCATGATGTCGGCGGCAACCTTGGAGGCGCCAAAAACACTGTGGGTGCATTGGTCAAGCGACATCTTTTCATCAATACCAAACTGAAAGTAGGGATGGTCTTCATCGAGCTCCCAGCGCAGCTCCTTTTCAACCAGGGGCAAACTGTTTGGTCGGTCGCCGTAAACCTTATTGGTGCTGGTAAAAACAAAGACGGCTTCCGGACAAAATCGTCGGGTTACCTCAAGGAGATTGAGAGTGCCCACGGCGTTAACCGCAAAATCGGTGTGCGGTTCCTTGGCCGCCCAATCGTGTGATGGCTGTGCTGCACAATGGATAACCGCCTTGACGTTTTTTCCATACCTTTTAAAGATACGCGTCAGCTCGTCATTATCCCTGATATCCACCTCGTAATGACTGTAGTGGCTAAGCCCTGCCTGGAGTTGCTTTTTCTGCCAGAGGGTGGAACCGTCCTCTCCAAAGAAGTAGGCCCTGAGGTTATTATCAATACCGACAATTGCAAAGCCCAATGCATGAAAATATTTGGCAGATTCGCTGCCGATTAAACCGGCGGCACCGGTTACAATAATTACATCCTGCATCGGGTCTTTTGCCTTGTGGTAAAGGTTAAAGGATTTCTTCGAGCTGGGAACTGTTCCGCCTCAGCCAGTCATGGATATCCGTGACTATATCACTGACACATTTCTCCGGTTGCCAGCCGAACACCGACTGGACCAGGGAATTATCGCTCACATAGTAGGGGATATCGACACTGCTGGTTTCAGCAACCGAGGCGATATCCATCGTCCTGCCGGTCACCTCCCGGCAAATATCGGTATATTCACAGAGGGATACCGAGTTGCCGAGCCCGCCGCCGACATTGTAAACCTCTCCGGAATGCTTGGCCACAACCGCAGCTTGTTTATTTATAAGGGTAAAGAGATCATAGGGATGCAGCAGATCCCTGACCTGCTTGCCTTCGCCACCAAAGCCGGTAAACTTGAGTTTTCTGCCAAAAAAGTGGTTGGCCACCCACAGGGAAAATACCCCCTGGTCGGTTTTCCCCCACTGCCCGGGGCCGGAGATGACGCCGCAGCGATTAATCAACGCCTTGAGCTTAAAGGAGTGGCTATACTCCTGGATCAGAAGCTCCGAGGCAAGCTTTGTTGCACCGTAGAGCGATCGGTATCTTGAAACATTAAATTTTTCGCTGATGCCAAGGCTACTTAAGCCAACTGGCAGGTGTTCCTGACCGGCAATTGTCAACCTGCTTTTCTCTTCAACCAGCGGCACACTCAGCAAATCCGGGATCGAATATACCCTTGAGGTGGAGATGAACACCATGGCCTCGCAGTGCTTCCTGGCAAATTCCAGACAGTGAAAGGTCCCCCGCAAATTGGTGTCAAAGAGGTAGTTGCAGTCCCCGCCGGTTCCGGCATGAACCGACGGCTCGGCAGAGGCCTCGATAAACAGGTCAAAGGAGGAGTCAAGGGCGGTAAAATCTGCCTGGCAACGGATATCGCCGTGGACAAATTCGATGCCTTCCTTCCTGAACAGGGCCAAGTTCAGTTCAGACCCCCGTCTTTTCAGGTTATCAAAGACGACAATCCGGCTCTCCGGCATGTGAGCTTTGAATAATCGGGCAAGACTGCTGCCGACAAAACCAGCTCCACCGGTAATCAGTATTTTCACGCTGCAGTTTCCCCCGCTTACTCGAAAATCTCTTCTACTGCTTTCCCTTCGACAAAGGCAGGGACCTTCTGTCCCAGACATTTCATCAGAGTCGGATACTGGTCAATATGACTGATCACCTTTGACAGCTGATAATTTTTCTTCACTCCGGGACCGGTTATTATAAACGGCGTCAGCATCGCGTCTTCTCCCTCGGGCAAAATAGCCTGTTTATAACCACTTTTCAGGGATTTTTTAAATACTTCCTGATCCTGGGAAATATCTTCGATCCAGCCATAGGTCGGCTTGTTGGCGATAACCAGATCTCCGACCCTGTCTGCAGGCAGACTCAAGACTTTTTCCGCATCCTCCCACTTGACGATTTTTGCCACCGGACCGACACCTTTTTCGTCTTTCAGTCCCTCCAAAAGCTCTATGACCTGCTGACGCAGTTTTTCATAAGGTTCCCCGGACGAACGGGAATAGTTGCCGCCTAACCCATCGGGGCTGATATAGACATTATCCATCTGAAGAAAGATCACCTTCGTTTTCGCCCAGTCTATTTCATACTCGCCGGTACCTTCATCAAAGCGGTAAGAAAGCAAGCCATGTTTGGCAAAGAGGTTGTTGAGCCGAACCTCCTGGTCAAGGGGCACTATGCCGTGATCGGAACTGAGCACTATATAGGTATCAGGATCAGCCTGCCGCATAACCTCGCCCAGTGTGGCGTCAATCATCCGGTACATCTCCTTTACTTCCTGCCACAAAATATCCCTCTGCGGCTCATCGATTTCATGATACCTGGGGCTTTTTGGATCGACATAGCCCATCCACCACCTGCTGGTCAGCATCTGATTAGGCGTGTAGACATCATGAATGATAACGTCGGTACTGATGTTTGCGACACCGTACGCCGCCATATGCTGATGCCATTTGAGCGACATCATGGCCTCTTCAAGAAAGGTCTTTTTATCTTCTTTAAAATAAATGAGTTGGGGCGGATAATTATCAACAAAATCGACCATGGGTTCAAGTGCGTCGTTTATCTCTCCAGCCACCCAGGATGGCTTGGCAAGATAGTTGTTGAGGTTGTTATAGATAAAGCGGATACGGAAAAACCCAGGCTCGCCAAGTTTGATGACATTGATCTTCACACTCGTTTCGACCGGTACGGAAGACAGTGCGCTTTCCCAGGACATTCTCTTTGGCGTGGCGATATTGTAGTCGTTTTGTACCTCCCAGAAGAGTTTGACCTTTTGCCAATCCGACCATGACCCCTCTTTGACATCAGCCAGTATGGTTTTCTTGTCCACTGAGAGAATAACCCCATCGTACAGGGTTTTTCCATCATCAAGGGCATCATAAAGATAGCCGAAGACAGCCAGGCCCCAGTTTTTCATAACCACTTCCTGGGCAGGGCTGTAACTCTTCGGCAGATCGATCTCCCAGCCTGAAGCCGGGGCGCTGCCGATGAACTGGGTCAGCTCGGACCCCGTGTTGAATACCCGCCTGCCAAGGCCCAGTTCTTGCCGAAGCGCCCTGTCATCCGCGGAATGAAAAATCGTTGCCGGAAAATCAACCCCCCAGCCTCCCCACCGGCCGCAAATCACGATGCCCTGGTCAAGCTCCGGCGGGGTCGAGCCGGGCGTAGAAATGACTGTCGCATGCACATTATTTTGTTCAAGCGTATACCAGATCGGCGGCACTTTTTTGGCAACGGAACTAAAACCGCCTTTTGATACCATCTTGAGAGGATAGCCCTCAATATGCATGGCCCCATCGGCTATTCCGTGCACCTTGGGGGTGGAACCGGTAAGGAGGGTGGCGAAATTGGTCGGGGTATGTCCGGGAAAAACCGGGTGGGAATAACCAGAGGCGCCGGTTTCCATCATTTTTTTTATATTCGGCAAATCCCCCTGGCGCGCCCAGGCAAATACTTTGAAAACAACCGGATCGCAGCGCAGTCCATCGGGGATAAACCAATAGAGCTTTAATTTTCTCGAAGATGCCGAGGTCGGCCCCGCCATTTCGCCCCTGTCACGGGAAAAATATAGTGATAATGCGCCACAAAATGTTACGGTGATCAGCAAAAATGACAGCAAAAGTTTTGTTTTATGTACCTTCATGATATTCACCAATTCCCCATCATCCTACTCTCAAAACAAATGATCAAGCTCTTCGGACTTCCAGTCTTTATCGCAGTTATTGCCGGCATCGCCTTCCCCTACCTCGCCCTCTCCCTCATGCCTTTAGGTGTGGCTTTTCTCTTCATACAGATGCTCTGGTCGGGAATCTCCATAGACTGGAGGAGAATTTCCTCGGTAATGAAACGCCCGTTTGATATCACCCTGGGACTGTTTTTCCTGTTTTTCTTTTTCCCGCTGCTGCAACTGCTGCTCGCCAAGCTTTTCATAACGGACAAACAGCTTCTCCTGGGTTTGATTTTCTCATCGCTTACCCCAGCTGCTATTGTCGCCCCCTTCTTCTCAAAAACGATGGACGGTGACGAAGAATTCTCCTTTATCCTGCTGGTGCTCTCGATGGCGCTGTCCCCGGTGATAATTCCTCTCCTGTTGAAATTTTTTGCCCAGTCCATCCTGCCGATAGACTTTCTGCCGCTGTTCAAGATGATGCTACTTCTTGTAACATTACCTTTAATTATCAGCTACCTGATCGCAAGGTTTCTGCCGGATATAAAACGATTCATCTCCCCCCACCTGGCGCTTCTCAATATGCTGACCCTGAGCGTCCTCATTTTCATCCTGTTCGGCACAGCGGTCGGTCGTCTGAACCTGCACTATGAACAACCACGGGAAATATTCTATCTCCTCTTTCTGGCTTTTGTTCAGGATTTCGGTGTTCTCTTTCTTGCCAGGCTGCTCCTTCCCTGGTTTTTCATGGCGTCAACCGCCAATACCCTTATCGTTACCCTTGCCATGAAGAATGTTGCCATCGCCGCCGGCATTCTCCTCTTTTACGACCCCAAGGCCTCTCTTGCTCCCGCCCTGGGTTTTGTCGCCCACGCCTTTCTCTTCAGTTTCATACCCATCTTTAAAAAATGGCTCATCGTTAAGGAAAAGGTCGGTCCAACCCAGCGATGATCATCTCGCTAGAGGGCCGGCATTTCAACAATCTCAACAATTCCTGTCGGTTTTCCGGCCGACAACCTCACTTCCCGATGGGCAAGATTCTGTAAATCTCTGGAATCGTGGGTAATAAGCAGAATAGTGGTTTTTGTCTTCTCCCAGATCAGCCGCAGATCTCTGTAGAGGTCGTACTTGAGATTTGCATCAAGGGATGAAAATGATTCATCAAGGATGAGGAGCTTGGGATTTATGGCCAGGCCTCTGGCCAGAGCCAAGCGTTTCTTCATCCCGCCGGAGAGCTGATTTGGATAATATTTTTCTGCTCCACTGAGCTTGACCAGGGATATGAGTTCTTTCGCCCTGGATCTATCTGATTTTTGCATGGCAAAGAGGATCTGTTTCTCAACCTTCAACCAGGGAAAGAGGTCTGCCTCCTGATGAATGAGCGCCACCGCCCTGCTGGGCGTACTGGTAAGGTTCCTGCCATCCACCAGCACTTCACCGCTGCTGGGTGTGACAAAACCTGCACCGATCTGGGCAAGCGTGCTCTTGCCGCATCCGGAAGGCCCGGTGAGCCCGACGCATTCGCCTTCCCTGATCTCAAACGAAATTTCTTCCAGAATAAGGGCACCGGAATTTTCGCCAAATGTATGACTTATCTTCCGAAACTCAAACACGATCTACCTTGAAACCGCCATTTTTCACATCGTCGCCTCATGCCAGGGTATGATTTTTTTCTGCAAAAACACAATCGTTTCAAACAGAAGAAAACCGATAATACCGATGAGAACGATATCAACCGTCATTAAGTCATATTGCATATTCAGCCGATTGAGCTGGATTGAATAGCCAAGTCCGGACTGGCCGCTTATCATCTCTGCAGCAATAACAGACATCCATCCCATGCCGACACCCACCCTGATCCCGGTGAATATCTGGGGCAGGGCCGCGGGGAATATGATCTTCCACAGATAACGAAGCCCCCTTATTTCCATGCCCTTTGCAATATTGCGAATCACCATGGGAACCGATTCCGCTCCCTCGTAGGTACTGGTAAATATCGGCGAGAAGGCACCAATAAACACTATGACGTAGGCGGATATTTCACCAATACCGAAAAAGAGAATGACAAATGGTATCCATGCGATGGGGGGCGGGAACTTGGGTGCCTCGAAGAGCAGTTTGATAAGTTTGTTACTCTTTATCTTCCTTGGCAACATACTCCGCAGCAACCCGATCGAAATGCCGAAGACTGTGGCCATCAAGACACCAACCAGTACCCTCTCGATGCTGAACAGGCAGTTCAGCGCAATTGTTACCAGCTCATAATAATCCATTTATTTCCAGGATATTGGCGTTTATCGAGCCTTTTCGGCATACTTGTTAGTGACGTATTTTCGCATATCCACCTGTTTTTTAATCTTCGGTGCCATAAACAGGGCAGCACCTTCGAGAATTTTATAGTCATCCTCGCTCAGGGTTACCCGTATTTCACCTCTGGATTTCGCCGAGACATTCGGCTCAATCGACGCGGCGACATTGCAGGCTTTCTGGTTTGCCTCCTGAAGTCCTGCCTCTTTCATGAACCAGGTGTTGGCCTGCTCGATATTCTGCCGATAGTAATCGTAGGCATCGAAGAAGGCCTGCATAAGTTTTTCGGCAACCCCGTCATTTTTGCCGATGAAATTTTCATTCATCAATACCAGGGAACAGACCTTGCCGACATCGAGGACACGAATGAGACCCTGGGCTTCAAAAATTGCCGGAGTCGGATCAAAACCACTCAGAGCATCGAAGCTATCCCATTTTGGTGCCTCTTTGCCGTTCATAACCAGTGGACCCTGCTCGAGAATCCCCAGATTGACAATGGTAACGTCTTTTTTGGGATCAAGGCCGGTGCGTTCAAGGGCCGCCACGGTAATTCTTTCGGCCGCCGCACCAATGGGAATACCGATGGTTTTACCCTTCAAGTCGGCAAGGGTCTGCACTGGTGACTTCGGCGGCACATAGGTCAGCGTCCTGTTATACATCAGCTTGCCGATGCCCATCCATCCTTTGTCCTTGGAAAATAAGGCCGCTGCCGGCTGATCTGCGGTGAGAACAACATCGATGCCGTCGGCCAAGGCGATCTCGTTCAACATAGGTCCGTAGGTCCGTCCGACAAATTCGGCGCTGAGACCATTTTTTTCCAGGATATCGGTATTTTTCAGAATCTGGACAAGTTGTCCCTGGGTGGCCCAGGGTATCTGCCAACCAATTCGAAGATGTATCTTCTCGGCTGCAGAGGCACTGGAACCCACGAACATTCCTACAATAACCACGAGCGCAGTGACAAACCTTGCTGTTTTCATTTCTCCTCCGATTTGAACGTTGATTTTCGACTCAGGTTGCGGAGTCAATCGATTTTTCTACCGTAATGGTGTGTATAAGGCAATAATAATTCAAAAAAGTCCGGAGCCCGGCTTTTGCCCAGTCAAGAATACTCCCGCCAAAAAAGTATTGCAAAGACTCTCTTAATGGCATACAAAAACGATGGAATCAAGAGCAACGAGAGCACATATTGTATAAAAAATCAAATAAATAGCTGTGAAGGTAAATTATCTTACACAACAAAGTTGGTGTAAATGAATGTCCCACGGGTTCCCCGCATCCTTTTCATCTCTCTTTTCCTTTTCATTACCCTTGCCTCATGCAAAAGCAAGGTACCAACACTTGCCGATCTCGCTGATACAACAGGCATAAAATTTCCAGGCACCAGCGACTTTGTCATAGAGAAGGACATCAGTCGACAGGGTAAAACCGGCACCTTCCGGACAATCAAGGCCGCAAGAGGCCAGGAACAACTGAAGATCGAAATCATCTCTCCCATCGATCTTACCGATGTTCGAAAAAACATCGAGGAACGATTCAATATTATCAACTCCCTTTACACCAATCTGCCATCGCCTTATCCCGGCATGGTTACCAAGAACATAGAATATCCCCAGGAACTGCGCCCGGAATACCAGCTGGTTGACACCCCGAGCCAAACCCTGCCCCTCTATTTCCTGGCAAGTAACGATCGCTATATCTACGGGGTGATGGCGGAAGAGCTGATCGCCTTCAAGGGGTTCCTGACCTTTGTCTACAATCCTGCAAATAAATCACTGGCACGTCTCGATTTTTTTACACCTAAGGCACAATTCAGCAAGGAACAGGCACTTCGTTTCGTGCAGGGCATTACCTTCACCAAAGACATTAAAAAAATCAACCTTGCCGCAGCAACGCCCAAAGACCCGATAACCACAGCCGAAGTTCAAAAACCTCTCGCCCGGGTGGAAAATGCAACACAACTTCAAGATAATCTTAATGTTATAGTGATCGGCTTTGAACCGCTCGGTGCCAACCACATCGGCTGTTATGGCTATGCAAAAAACACCACACCCTCTCTTGACGCCTTTGCCAAGGACGCATTTCTCTTTGAAAGGGTGATCAGTCCATCCAGCTGGACCTTGCCGGTTTTCATGAGCTGGTTCACCGCGCTCTATCCCAGCCAGCACAAAATTACCAATAAATATTGGGAGATAACCAAAACCGAGCAGAAGATTTCCACCCTCTCCGAACAGGCTCCAAACGTTGTGACTCTCGCCGAGGTGTTAAAGGGCTACGGCTATCAAACTGCCGGTTTCACCGGGAGTGCCGGGGTTTCAAGTGATTTTGGCTATGGTAGGGGCTTTGACACCTATTATGACAAGAAAACCTTCGCCGGTTTTGATGAAACCATGCCCATGGCCATTGATTGGTTGAAAAATAACGGCAGCAAAAAGTTCTTTCTCTTTGTCCAGGGATACGATGTCCATGGCAGATTTCCCATGGATGAGGAGGGAAAGGCGAAATTTTTATATAAAGGATACCAGGGACCGTTGCAGGGAACCATTGATGAATACTGGGATCTGCGAAACAAGAATATTGATCAGGGAAGGATTGACCTCTCTCCGGAAGATATCAAGTTTTTGGAGTCAGTGTATGACGCAAAAATATCTGCGGCAGACAAACGCTTCGGTCAATTCATTCAACAATTAAAGGAGATGAACTTCCTTAAAAACAGCATCATCGTCATATCCTCCGGCTCCGGCAATGAATATTATGAACATAAACGAATTGATCACGGCTTCAGCCTCTATAACGAGCTGATCCGTGTCCCTCTTATTATCCGAATGCCGGAGAGGGGAGGGTCGACGAAGGATCTGGCCAGCACCATTGATATCATGCCGACAATTCTCGATATTCTCAAAATAAAAGACCCGAAGGCAGAAAAGCAGATGCAAGGCGTCAGCCTCCAGCCACTCCTGGCCGGTAAGAGCTCGGCCCTCGACGGTTTTTCCGAAACAGATTACCTGATGCAAAGCTTCAAGCGGGCGATCACCACCAATGACGACTGGAAATTTATCATTTCCCTCGATACCGATGCACGGGAACTCTATGATTTGAAAAAAGATCCCCTGGAGACAACCAATGTCATCGAGCAAAACGGCAAGATGGCCTACGAATTGGAGCAGAAACTCTTCAAGCACCTTCAGGTTATTTCGGGGAAATAGATCGATTCCGCTTGCTCGGTTAGTGCATTGTTTTGGCTCTGGCTCTTTTCGGCAGGAGCCAGAAGGAGATGATCGCGTTCAACGGATAAATAATCGCCAGCACCGAGTATACCGTAGCAATTGCCACAAAGCCGTTCAGCCCGGCCCAGCAGACCACTAGGATGCTGTACAGGGCCATCAGCCACTCGACACCATTTATCTTTTTTAGGATGGCAATGCTGGTTCCGGCGGTAATGTTCCCCCCCCGCCTCTCTTGTTTTCGCCCCACCTTGCCTGTCCGGTCACGATGCACCGCGGCACCACTCAATCCCTCAATTAAACCATAGGAAAGGGTCACAAACAGGGCGGTCATAAGCGCGAAGGCAAAAAGAGGCTCCTTGCCCGGCAGGCTGGATCTCCCCTGTTCGACCGTTTCAGGATCCGCCAGGCGTATGGCAAGAAATGGGATGTGGGTCAAGGCGAGAATGAGCGGAAGTGCCAGAACAAGTCCATGGAATATCCAGGTTTCCCCGACACTGCTCCAGAAGTAGTAGGCCGGGATGAGGGTCAGATGAGATACCACCATAAACAGCGACTGGAGGGAAAAAACCAAAAAGAACTCCAGTGCCAGCAGCTTTTGCAAAAAACCCAGCCGGGACGAGCCTAGCACCCCGCCCAATTGTTTCCGCATAACCTCCATGATTCCCTTCATCCAGGAGCGCTGTTGCAGCTTAAAATCATTGTAACTGGAGGGCAACACGCAGCTGCAGGACACCAGATCCGTATAGACAATCTTCCAGCCCTTTGCTTGAGCGGCGAAGCTGAGGTCGACATCTTCAATCTGGGTATCGCCCTGCCAGAACCGGCAGTCGCGGATGAGCCGATAGCGCAGACTGCCTGCCGATCCTTTAAAGGTAGTGAGATTGCCGCTCACACTCCTGCCGGTAAAATCAACCCGGTGCAGGTTTTCCTGAAATATTGCCGCTGCCCTGGTCAAGGCGCTGTCATTCTTGTTGGCAAAATCCATGTCTGCCTGCACTGCACCGACGCTGGGGTCGTCAAAATAGCCAACGGTGTAACGCAGATACTCATCTGGAATTAAAAAATCAGCATCGAAAATCGAGACAATGCTCTGGTCAAACTCAGCATCGCCCTTATCCGGAAAGCTTTTCCTCACCTCGTTAAGACCAAAATTGAGGTTGCCGGCCTTATAATTCGACCGGTCGGATCGGTGGAGATAATGAAGCTGCACCCCGGGAACCTGGCTCTTTTTTATCTTTACATACTCTTTCAGCGCCGAAGAAATCCTTTCCTGATCCGAATCATCGAGCAGCTGAATGATGAGCTTATTCCTCGGATACCACACACCGCAGGCAGAATCAATCAGCGCCTTTACCATGTCGACGTCTTCATTAAAAACAGGGAGCTGAATAATCTGCAGTGGCAAACGATCTTCATCGTAAGGTTTGAGTGTCTCTTTTTTGCCATGGTTTTTTCTCTTGGCTGCAAAAATGAGATAAATACAGAAGGGAGGGTGCAGGAGAAAGCCCAGCACGGAAACAACAAAACAAACAAAGAACGGCAGGAGTAACAGTTCAGATATTCCCATCACTTTTTCCAATGTCCTTCCCACTCAAAACTGCTGACGGTGCCTGGTACATAAGCCATTTTTGCCGCCTCGATGGGGTTGGTTTTTCTTGAGGCAACAAAGGCCCTGAGAATTATGAAATGGAGCTGCAGCGAGAGGGCGGCAAAAGCCCAATTGCCCCTGAAAAGTCCGTCAAGAAAGAGCTGTCGCAGAAAGATTCCGGCGCTTTCGCCAAGAGAAATCTTGTTCTGGTAACAGTGGTTTTTTTTCTGGGCAAGAAATCCCCAGAAACAGTGGCGGAAGGTCATTCTCATGATGGTCTGCCGGGAATCTTCGCGCAGGTGATAGACAAGGGCCTTGGGAGTGTAGGCCAGGCGATATCCCATCTTGCGAATCCGGTAGGAGATATCCATATCCTCGCCACTTATGCGAAACAATTCATTGAAACCGCCAACCTCTTCAAGGACCTTTTTCCGATAGGCGGCACACATGCCAAAGAGGAAATACACCTCTTGACGATGCTCATCCCCCCACTCCTGAAAAAGCACATCCTTCCGCCACTTGTCGTAGATGGTCTTCTGCACGGACTCAATGGCCCGGCCATTCACCCCGGCAACATCTTCGCCTGTAAAACCAGCCACCATCTCCTCTATGTATTCCGGAGAGGCAAGGGCGTCAGCATCGAGAAAAACTATAATATCACCGGAAGCGTGCTTTATGGCACTGTTTCTGGCGGCGGCGATCCCCTGGTTGTTGTCGTGACAAATCAGGCGAATTTGGGAAAATTGGCTGACTATCTTTTTTGTATTATCGCTCGAACCGTCGTCGATGATGAGGATCTCATCCGGTTGTCGGGTCTGGGCCATTATCGACTCAAGGACCTGGCCGATAAATATTTCCGCATTGAAACAGGGAATAGCCAGACTAACCTTGAATTTTTCTGCCATGCTGTGTCCTCTGCTCGCTGCTAAAACAAGGCATAAATGAACGGCGCAGCACCCGTCCCGGCCAGGGTAAGGAGTATCCCAAACAAAGAGAAAACGATGACTATCGGAAGAAGCCAATATTTCTTGTTTTCCCTGAGAAAAGACCATACCTCTGCCAACAGCCCGATGTCGTCACCATTTTCCAGACTGTCCTTCTGTTCCTGTTTTTGTTTTTTCTGCATGGCACTTCCTCAATACTGTTTGAGATACGATTTCGTCGACCGCCCTTGAGGACGCCTGCACCAGTAACTCTCTCTGTTTTCCGGTTTCTTCAATACCAGGGGATCACGGCCGGTCAATATTCGCAAGAGTAGAGCAAAGGGGCTGAAAAGCGCATAGTAGAAGAGCAAAAAACAGAGATTGGAAATAACCATGCCAAACGAGCAGGAGAGAAAATACCATAGAAGGTAGAAGGGCCGTGCCAGGGGAGGCAGGAGAATGGCGAGAAGACCAAGTCCGGCACCGAAGGCAAAGATCCATGCCACTAGCTGAACAGCTTCAGCCATGGGCATGACAGAACAGCGGATCGCCAGTAATATCGACGAAATTATGGCAAAGCCAACGACCAGGGTGACACCAAACCGCCGCAATTCCGAGGAACCTGGTCTCCAATTGACCTCTTGAAAGGGGTTAATCATCGCTCAATCCAACGGTACTGAATTTTTAAATTTTTCCACTTCCGCCTCGGACGGTAGCTGCTGATCCGTTCTCAACACAATGAAGTTTTCCATAACCAGGACATCCATCTCGGTATTCATGAAACAGGTGAAGGCATCTTTGGGTGAACAGACAATCGGTTCCCCCCTGACGTTAAAGCTGGTGTTGATGATCACCGGGCAGCCGGTTTTTTCTTTGAATGCCCGCAGCAACCGGTAGAAACGTCCATTGCCTTTATTATCCACAGTTTGTACACGGGCCGAATAGTCGATATGGGTGACGGCAGGAATGACCGAGCGAGGAGTATTGGCACGTTTCAATACATCAGAATCCGCCGGAGCCATACCTTCCTGCGCGTCTTTGCAACCAAGCCGCTTTCTTTCAGCAACCGGGGCAACGATGAGCATATACGGCGACTCTCGATCAAGATCAAAATATTCAGCCACATCTTCAACCAGAACCGAGGGCGCAAAGGGCCGGAAAGATTCCCGGTATTTAATCTTCAGGTTCATGGTCGATTGCATTGTCCTGCTCCTGGCATCACCGATAATCGAGCGACAACCAAGCGCTCTCGGCCCATACTCCATGCGACCACTAAACCAGCCGATGACCTTCCCCGCGGCGATGTACTCGGCAACCAGTGCGATACATGCTTCATCGCTATACTGTTGGTATGTGGCGTTTGTAGAATCGAGAAACTCCTGAATCTGCGCGCAGCGGTATTCAATACCAAGAAGAGACCCCTTTTGACTATTCTTACTTGGAGTACGAGGCTTTCCAAGGAGTTGATACCAGGTGATCAAGGCAGCCCCAAGGGCCCCTCCCGCGTCTCCTGCCGCCGGCTGAATCCAGATATTATCGAATATCTTCTCTTGCAGAATCCTGCCGTTAGCAACGCAGTTGAGCGCCACACCTCCGGACAGGCAGAGATTTTTCATGCCCGTTTCTTTAGCTGCAAAACGAGCCATTTTCACCATTATTTCTTCAGTAACCGCCTGGATGGAAGCGGCTTCATCCATCTGTTTCCGGTTGATTTCATCCTGGGGATTGCGTGGCGGACCATTAAACAGCACGTGAAATTTCTTGGAGGTCATGGTCAAGCCCTGGCAATAGTTGAAATAGCTCATATCCATCCACAGGGAGCCGTCCTCTTTTATGTCGACCATCTTTTTGATTTTGTCGATATAGAGTGGCTTGCCATAGGGTGCCAGACCCATAAGCTTATACTCGCCGGAGTTTATCTTGAAGCCGGTATAGGTGGTAAAAGCAGAATAGAGGAGGCCGAGGGAATGGGGAAAGCGCAACTCGTAGAGTAGGTCGATGCTGTTCCCTTTGCCCACACCGACGCTTGCCGTTGCCCACTCTCCCACCCCATCGACGGTGAGTATTGCCGCCTCATCGAAAGGCGAAGGGAAGAACCCGCTCGCGGCATGTGACTCGTGGTGTTCCGGAAAGACAATTTTGCCATGAAAATCCCTGCCCAATTGTTTACGGATTTCCCTGCGGATATTCACTTTTTCCTTCAGCCAAAGAGGAATTGCCTGCATAAAAGAGCGAAATCCCCGCGGGGCAAACGCCACATATGTCTCGACAATTCGATCAAACTTCAACAATGGTTTGTCGTAAAAAACCACATAATCAAGGTCGGAAACCTTTAATTTCGCATAGTCCAGGCAAAAGTGCAGGCTCTTTGCAGGAAACCGGTGGTCGTGCTTTACCCTGGTAAAACGCTCTTCCTGAGCCGCAGCTATAATTTCACCATCGATGACAAGAGCAGCAGCTGAGTCGTGATATAAAGCTGAAATCCCGAGGATATTCAATGATAACCCTTATAAATACCTATTTCCCGATCGCTGTTAATAACTTCCAGTAAGGCCCTTTTAACCACTTCCGGAGAAAAATATTGTTCAATTACCATCCCAGCGCGATGAGAAAATAGCTCCCAAAGCCTTTGATCTTGATACAATTCTATAACCTTTTGAGCAAAAAGTTCTTCATCGTCGGCAATCATTGCATTGACACCGTCTTCCAGATACATCCCTTCCGCACCAATGGAAGTGGTGACAACAGGGAGATTGAAGGCCATGCTTTGGCCGATTTTTCCTTTAACTCCAGCGCCATACCGCAAAGGACCTACGAATACTCGCGCTCTGTTGAAATATGGTGCGACATCGACAACGTATCCGGTGACAGTAATATCTGCAGAAGCCAGTGATAGAACTGGAGCAGGTGGATGACTGCCGACAATGTAAAGGTTAATGCCTGGTATTTGTTTTTGTATAATCGGGAATATTTGTTGAGCAAACCAAATTATTCCATCGACATTTGGTTGATGTTCGAATCCTCCGATAAACATCAGCCCTGCTCTTTCAGCAAATGACCTGCAGAGTGGTTGTAAGGTGTGAACATTTGTCACGATCGACACCTTTTCTTTCAATCCTTCAAGTTCTAAAATTTCTTTCTCAACCGGACTGACGACCAACACCCCATCAGCGCAACGAGCATAATGAAGTTCTTGTAATTTAATTGTGTTGTCAACGTCTTTGTTTAAAATTATTGCCTTGCGATCTTCTCTTAAATAATGAAGATCGACCGTATCAAAAACGATCTTAACATCTGTCAGAGCCATAATAGCATCAAGATATTGACCGGCGCCATCCATTCTGTAAAGAATGGCCATATCAATAAGAGATCCTTTTTCCTCTAAATAGGCTTTTATGCCATTTTCTTGATATGGGAGCTCAATATTGAGTCCTTTAAGCTCCTTGGCATACCGCTCATATCCCGGCCCTTCTGGAGCCCACAAAATAACGTTATATCCTGATTCGACAAGCATTCGGATCAAATGGTATTCCCTCAGTGAACCGGAATCACAGTCAAATGTTGGCAAACTCAGTTGAAGGATCAAGATGTTTTTAATTTTTCTTTTTTGATATTTTCTGTAAAGAAATAAATCATTTTCTTTCTTGTAACCTCTTTCAAGAAAATGGATCAACGGATTCACCCCTGATTCGATAGCCTCAGGGTTTTTTTGTAGATAGTATGCTGTGTTGAAAAGTGGATGAGGATCAGTTCTCTGAGCCAATCCATAAAGCAAAAAATGCAGCAGCGGATTGCTCTGATTGCCTATCTTGTCGCCATATTTTCGACAATAAAACAAAGAGTGGAACAAGCAATGGGGGTTCCGTCTTTCCCTCCAGCCATACTGCACAAAATGGATAAACGGGTTAATTCCTGATTTCGCCACGTCAGGATTGTTTTTGAGATAATAGGATGTGTTGAAAAGTGGATGGGGATTCTTTCTTTCCTTGCAGCCAGACTGCAGGTAATGAAGAAGTGGATTGGCTTCCACGTCAGCAGAATTATGTATCTCTGACAGATAATAAGATGTGTCAAATAATGGGTGGGGGTTCCGTCTTTCTTTGCAGCCGTACTGTACAAAATGGCTCAATGGATTCATTCCTAATTTCTCGATATCAGGATTGTTATCCAGGTAATAGGATGTGTTGAAAAGTGGATGAGGATTCTTTTTTTCCTTGCAGCCAAACTGCAGGTAATGAAGAAGAGGATTGCCTTCCACATCATCAGAACCAGGTGTCTCTGATAAATAATAAAATGTGTCGAATAATGGGTGGGGGTTTCGTCTTTCTTTGCAGCCGTACTGTAGATAATGGCTTAACGGATTCAATCCTGATTGTGCCACATCAGGATTGTTTTCCAGGTAATAGGATGTGTCGAATAATGGATGGGGGTTCCGCCTTTCTCTGCAGCTGTACTTTAGATAATGGATCAACGGATTTATTCCTGATTTCATTATTTCAGGATTATTCTGCAGGTAATATGTGGTGTTGAAAAGTCGATGGGGATCGTGGCCTTGGCAAAAGCCTTTGATAAGATAATGCCTTAGGAGTTTTAATTCGGACCCTATGTTTCCATGGTGTTGTTCATGGTAATACGCAGCATCAAACAGAGAGTCGTCCAAAATAACCTTGCATTGCGAACTGTAGGCAAAAACGACATTACTCAATTTATGCGCCACTTTTTTCAAGTAGCTGATTTTTTCATTTAACAATACTGAGCCTCCATTCAATATTTGCTGTCATTGACATCAGATAATAAAACAATGGCAAACTCCCGGCTCTACTGTAGGTCTTTGACTCCGGCTCGCGGCCTGGTGTATGTCTAATATCCAGTTTATATAAAAAGACTTGACAGCAGATCGGTTGGCATCCTAATTATCTTTCTGATATTTAAAGGTTAATTGGTCTTCCTGGTAAATTTTCTTGCAGCAATCAAGTATGTCAGGACCATCAGGCCAACAAACGCTCCTCCCAAGGAGACAAGAAAGATTGTTGGTAAATATCGGAACTCAATTACATGGGATCCAGCTGTAAATGGGACGCCTATCTGATTTCCATTCACTCTAAGGCTTAG
>JAZDOW010000153.1:0-5218 GCA_043798185.1 Pseudomonadota bacterium
GGCGACATCAAGGAATATACCCGCAAACATTTCGGCATCATGCAGAGCGGTTTAACCAGCCGGGTGGTGCTGCAGTTCTCCCCGGCCATATCGCCGTGGATAGCCGAACAAAGCTGGCACCCCGAGCAAAAGACCGAAACCGGCCCGGACGGCTCCCTCCGGTTGAAATTCCCGGTCGCCGACTTCCGCGAGCTGGTACGGACCATCCTCAGCCACGGTGCCGAGGTGAGTGTCATCGAACCGGAGGAACTGAAAAATCTTGTCGGCAAAGAAATCGAGCGAATGGCGAAGAATTATTTTTTAGGCTGACACGTATTGGCATGGTGGGTGTGGTAGGGTGTGGGATGATCTCCATCAAATCCTTGAAACACAACGAGGGAAATATGCACATCGCAGATGACGAAACAACTTCTATTACGACCGTAATCAACCAGTTCGCCAAAGTCTGGACCCTCCTCCTGCAGTATGATGAAGACAGCCTGGTTCGACCTAAAACATTGCACCCCATCCACAAGGCCCTCGATTACCAGAAGGCGACAAAAGCTATCGCCATCCTCAAGACCGAGCTGAGCAAACGCGGCGAGACGGGCGACCTGTTCGGCCGGGAACGAGACCATCAACTCCAGGGAATCCTTGGCAATATCAGCCAAACCTTTGACGGTAAAGAGCTTTATCCGAGTGTTGAGGAGAAGGCTGCCAGTCTTCTTTACTTTGTTATCAAGGATCACCCATTTTCCGACGGTAATAAACGGATCGGCTCTTTTTTGTTTTTGCTGTTTTTGGAAGAGAATGGGTTACTGGAGAAATCCGGGATAAACGATAACGGACTTGTGACTTTAGCTCTGTTGATTGCCGAGAGCAATCCGCGGCAGAAGGATTTGTTGGTTCGGTTGGTTCTCAATCTGCTCGCTAAAAGAAAAACAACACCTGCCTTACAAGGATAAGCAATGGAAACTTTCAATGCATGGTTTTACAGCCTGACCGAACATATGCCACACCCATGGCAATCACAACTTGGTGAAAAGGTCGAGTGCTGCAACCGACTTATCCGTATTCCAACCGGAATGGGAAAGACCTTTGGCGTTTTATCGGCGTGGACCTACCACCGCATACAGCAAAATGATGATACTTGGCCTCGGCGTCTTGTCTGGTGTCTGCCGATGCGAGTTCTCGTTGAGCAAACGGTGGCCGAGGCACGGCAGATGCTTGCCGGAATGAACCTGCTTTGGCATGGAGACGATAACCATGCCGATAAAATTGGAGTGCACCTGCTCATGGGTGGAGCCGATTCCGGCGAGTGGCACCTTTACCCGGAAGAATGCGCTATTCTCATTGGCACACAGGACATGCTTTTGTCTCGCGCCATGAACAGGGGTTATGCGTCACCTCGCGCCCGCTGGACCATGGAGTTCGGCCTATTGAATCAAGACTGTTTATGGGTGATGGACGAGGTGCAGCTTATGGACGTGGGCCTCGCCACCTCCGGTCAACTACAAACCTTCCGTGAGCAGGACGCCGCAAAAAGCCTGCGCCCCTATCATACCTGGTGGATGAGTGCCACTTTGCAACGAGACTGGCTCTGCAAAAGCCCTGAGACCAAGAATTTTGCTGGAATTTTACCACAGACGGAAGTGGCGGTTGCGGCCCGAAAAGGCCACCTCTGGGATGACGTGAAAAAACCAACCGAAATAATACCGGTTAACGACACCAAGACATTCGCAAAACTCATTGCAAGGAAGCACCTTGACCTGAGCACCGGAAAGCATGGAATAACCGGCCCAACCCTGGTAGTAGTCAACACTGTTGACCGTGCTGTTGAAGTATATAAGGCACTGAATAATGAAAAAGCCATTCAAGGCGTAGACGTGCGCCTCATCCACAGCCGGTTCCGTCCTTCGGAGCGAGCCGGTTGGCGAGAAGAATTTCTCTGCCGCAAGGCATGCGAGACAGGTGTTAATCGCATCATCATTGCCACCCAAGTGGTGGAGGCGGGCGTCGACATCTCCGCCTGTCTACTAATTACTGAACTCGCTCCCTGGGCCAGTTTGGTCCAACGTTTCGGCCGTTCTGCCCGCTGGGGCGGCACGGCACAGGTGATTGTTGTTGACTTTAATCATAAGGATGACAAAAAAGCGGCTCCTTACACCGTCGAAAACTTGGAAGCCGCCCGCGATGCTTTGAACCTGCTGGCAAACCGGCAAATTGAAGTTCCGAACGAGGAACAAGCCCAAGGGCAAGAGATCATTGATGTTGCCCCCTTACACCTTGAGGTACTAGAACAGAATCACCCGGAATTATTGTCTCGACTCTATCCTTACGAGCCCCGCCACCTGCTTTTACGCCATGAAATCGAGGAACTCTTTGACACCACACCCGACCTCACCGGTGCCGATATCGACATCAGTCGTTTTATCCGGTCCGGACCGGAACGCGATCTCCTGATCTTCTGGGCCAATATCCCCGACAAGACAACGCCGTCTCCCGATCTTCGTCCCTGTCGTGACGAGTTGTGCGCCGTTCAGTTTTTACGGGCGCGGGATTGGTTATGCGGCCCGGAAACCACGAGCAAGAAGGCTCCCAATCTCAAACCTGGTATGCACTCTTGGGTCTGGGATTGGTTGGAGGGCATCTGGCGTCGGGTTAAACGCCGTGACCTCTACCCCGGCCAAACTGTATTGGTTGCAGCTTCCTGTGGTGGTTATCTGACCGATATGGGCTGGACACCTCAAGATAACACGGCAGTAATACCGTGGAAATCTCCTGCAATCCCTCTAGATGAAAAGGCCGACTCAAGCCAAGATGATGAATCGCTCAGCATTCTGAACCAGTGGCGAACCATCGCCACTCACGGCAAAGAAACCGCTACTCTGGTGCGTGAAATGGCCACAACCCTTTCCCCCTCTTTCGCAGAACTCTTTCATATCGCAGGACGTTGGCATGATGCGGGCAAGGCCTTTCCGGCATTCCAGAATTCCATAAAACAAATTAACGACCGACCGGAACGGCAAGACCTGGCAAAGGCCCCAAAAGAAAATTGGCTCAAAGGAAAGCAATTGTATCCCATGGACGGCACTCGCCGCCCTGGTTTTAGGCACGAACTGGCCAGTGTTTTAGCACTTTTCGCGGTGCTCCAAAGGCATAACCCTGATCATCCGGCCATGCTCGGACCATGGCGTGACATGCTTACCAAAGCCGGTATGTTATCTCCATTAACACAGGTGACGACATTCCCAATGGAACCAGGCCTCCTTGAGAAAGAAATCCTTGCCCTTGATGCTGACCGATTCAATCTTCTTGCCTTTCTTATCTGCGCTCATCATGGTAAAATTGGTATTGCCTGGCATGCCTGCCCGGCTGATCAAGACTCGGTGGATATCGATCCCCGACTGAGGGGCCTCCGTGAAGGCGATATTCTCCCAAGTCTTGACCTTGTAGGTGCTGATGGTTCAGTATATGTTTTACCGGAATCGCGGCTTGACCTTTCCCTTGCTGCCGCCGGGCTGAACCCGCGTACCGGCCCGGGCTGGACCGAACGGTCACTTGGTCTGTTGGCCCTGCACGGCCCCTTTGTCCTGGCTTGGCTGACCGCTCTGTTACGGGCAGCCGACCAGAGGGCATCCCGTGATGCTGTAAACCCCGACCCCCTTTTGGAGAATGCACATGGCAAACCTGGATTGGAAAGAGGCGATAATCGCCTGGAGAAACCTGCCGGAGCAGGTGAAGCGCACCATCCGCTGGCGGCGGATTCCCCGGGATGTAGCGGAGAGCATGGCCTTCGAGCAGGAGCCGGTGGATCTGGAAACGTTGGAAGCTGCACACGCCCGCCGGCCCATGCCACCCGCCACATCAAAACCCGGCTCGGCCTCCTGACCTATACCGAGCTGGCTCCACACCTTGCCGAGAATGTTCAAGACTTGGAAGAGGCTATTTTTGCCGGCAAATTCGATTCCGTAAGCCTCGACGATCTCCTGATAAAAACCCTCCACAATCACATCTGCGGGGACCTGACCCCACAACTCACCGGCTGGCGACGTCATGATGTCAGCGTCGGCCTGCATTGCCCACCACCGTATTATCAAATCCCGATGCTCATGCGCGAGTATGGCCGCGACCTTGAAGCAAGGCTTGCTTCCGCCTGCCGTTCGCTCGATGAATCTCTTTTGGAAACCCTGGCCTTTGCCGAAGGACGATTGCTTTCTATTCATCCCTTCGCCGACTTTAATGGCCGGGTGACCCGCGTATTCCTTCGGTTACTTCTCCATCGTCTTGATCTTCCCGCCGTCGATCTTCTGCCACCTCAGGAAGAGTGGCAGGAATATCTTGCCGCGCTGGCAGACGCCGACCGATTGAACTGGCAAGCTCTGATGTTCATCTGGCAACAACGACTTGAAAAGGGGGGAGAATAATGACAATGCACATCCATGATCTTAACGGCTGCGCTCCGGTCCCCCTTGCCCATTACTTAAAAGCCCTGGGCATCTTGCGGCTTGTTGCCGAACAGGTCGATCCCGAAGCGCGGGGTTGGTGGGAAGGCGAGAGGTTTCGCTTGATGTCCAAGCTGGACAAGGCTGAATTGGAAGTATTTTTTCTTGAACGATATACGCCGACGCCATTGGTTGCCCCGTGGAATGGTGGAACAGGATTTTACCCAAAAGATAAAAAGGCCGGAAAAGCAGTTCGAGGAATCCTAGCAAAAAAATCTCATCGTTTTTTGAATTATCAAGAGGCTATAAAATCGGCACAGAAACTCATTTCCAGCCGCGTTGAACCCCCTGACAAAAAGGACAAACCAGACTTTTTGAGAATCTGTCTCCGTGATTGGAGAGGGGGTCAGCGAGAAGCTATGGCCGCTGCGGTTGTTTTGGGTAGTGACGATGTACCGGGATATCCATCGCTGTTTGGAACCGGTTTCAATGATGGCAGATTAGATTTCACCAGTAACTTCATGGGAAGATTACTGGAACTTTTCCCTTCGGAAGGCCACACCTCATTAACGGCTATTGAACTGTTGAAAGATGCCTTGTGCAAAAATTCTGCACCCCACTTTGGGTCAAGGCCTGCAGGGAGGCAGTGCTTACCAGCAGTGCCCGCGCAACGGGAAGATCATACTTTCGGCAATGTTCCGCAAGAAGGGCAAAGAGGACCCGATCGGCTACCATTATGTCAAGCACGGAACGGAAGCGATGGGCCTGTTGCGGCAAATCGGTTTCCAGGGTGG
>JAZDOW010000179.1:0-31497 GCA_043798185.1 Pseudomonadota bacterium
CCCAAGGCCTCCATCTTCATCGCTTGATGGAGTTGCTGCTCCAGCATTTCCTCCCTGGTAGCATCGCGTTTCAAGGCGACGTAATTGACTATTTTGCCGGAACCGTCGAGTACGGGAGATATCGTCACATCTTCTTTATAAGTTGTCTCCCATTCATTCTTTGCTTGATAGATCTGGGCATGTGCCAGGTTTTTGCTGATATGGTCGGTCACATCGGCAAGCGTCATGAATATGTGATCATCCCACCCTTCGCCTGCACGTCCTGGTTTCATCGTCGCCTTGAGCCAAAGGGGTTCCGTCGCCTGCCGAAGGTGTACTCCGAAGATAAATGACGTGCCTTCTTCTTTTCTCTCTTTATTCCTCCACAGAGGCAAACCCTTGTCAGGCCATGGAGCTCCAGTCTCGTCGATGATTTTCAGGCCCAAATCGCTCAAGCGATGGCCATTCGCCTGTCCGGGGAAAAGACCCAGCAATTTTTCGCAGGCGCCGGTGCATACGACAATTAGCGCATCACTCCGAAAAACAACGGCAGGAGAACCGAGTTGTTCAAGAACTGTATGCAATGTTTGATAAGATCGATTATCCATATCATTTACTGCTCTTCTCAGTTGACCGTCAGCAAATTCCAACACATTCCTGGATCCGTTTCCTTCGTAACAAAGTATATACTCGGAAAAAGAAATACTGAAGGAATTAGTGGTAGTTTTTTTTGTGCTTTACATCTACCGGTATGTGATAGTATGTGTCTATCCTGTTCACAAAACTACAATACTCGCTTAAACTTTTCTTTTTTCAGGAGGTAGAAACATATGAAAATTTTGGTTGGCTACAGAGGCATTAATGTCGGCAAGGATCTCCTTGAACTCGCAGTACAACATGCCAAAGCCTTTGCCGGTGAGGTGCTGCTGATCACTTCCCTGCCGGGCGGCGAAAAAACCTCTAAAGAACAGGTAGTGGAGGCTGAAGAGGCCCTGGAACAGGCTAAACAATTTCTAGCCGACCGGGACATCAAACACGAGGCCCATCTCCTCGTCCGTGGCAAAACCCCTGGTGAAGATCTCGTCTCCTTTGCTGCCGATAATAATTGCAACGAAATCATTATCGGTGTGAAAAGCAGATCCAAGGTCGGCAAGATCCTTTTTGGCTCAACAGCTCAATATGTAATTATCAAAGCAAGCTGTCCAGTGGTTTCAGTTAAATAACCTGCGAACTCATTGAGTAGTAGTTGTGATTGAGGTGCGTGATGGGCGTGCTTCAATCACTTTTTTCAGTTCTGTTATTCGACGGTTATTGCTTCATCGGCAATATGCAGTAAAACCCTTTCACCGATGAGTGGCGGTTTGCTGAGGTATTCCGGCATGGAGAGGAAGATATCGATATGCACCCCGGTATCAACGGTGGTTTTCACTTGCCCGTTTCCTCCGGTGATTTTCACCACTTTCCCCGGCACCAGGTTTTCGTGAACCGCGCCCCCCTCGCCATTTCGAAGCAGCCTGATTTTGTTCGGGTTAAGAAAGAGCTGCACGGACATGGCGTCACCGGAATGGCTTGCAGCAGGAACTGTTATCCGCACATCGTTGTGCAGTCGACAAAGCAGCCTGGCCCCATCCTGCCCCATTATGACCGCCGGAAGCACGTTTTCCCTCGACAACTCGGAAAGCCGGCCATCCTTGAGGACTAAGGTTTGATCGGATAATCGCTCAGCCTGGGAAAGCAAATGGGTGGCAAAGAGTATCGAGATCTTCTCCTTTTTATTGGCGAGCTCCAGGATACTTTGGATTATCTCCTGGTTTTCAGCATCGACATTGGCCGTCGGTTCGTCGCAAAGGAGTACATCCGGCTTAATTACCAAAGCTCTTGCCAAGGCAACGCGTTTGGTCTCTCCGCCTGAGAGTTTGTGCGCCTCGGCATCGATAAAATCCTGCATACCGACCATCTCCAGAGCCTCTTCTATGAGATGGCTTCGTTTCTTTTTCTCTATCTTCCGCACCTTCAACCCGAAATCGAGGTTCTTCCTTACCGTGCCGGTGAAAAGAATAGGGTACTGGTCCACTAAAACTACCCGCTGCCGCAGCGGCCAAAGAGCCTTCTCGACAAAACGAACAGGACTGGATCGGAAAGTGATTATCCCGCTGCTGGGGATATCGAGAAAAGAGAGCAGCTGCAGCAAGGTGGTCTTGCCCGCCCCATTCGGTCCGATCAGGCTGGTAATCTGCCCGGCATGGATGGCAAGCTCAGGGATATCAAGGATCGTCCGCCCTTGATGCACCCTGGTTAAATTTTTGATTTCATACAGCATCTGACTCGACTCTGCCCTGGAAAAGTTGAAACAGCAGGTTGATGGCAAAGGCCAAGCCCATGAGAATGACCCCCAGTGCCACTGCCAGGACGAACTCACCCTTGTCATATTCGAGGGCCATGGCGGTGGTCATAGTCCGGGTAAAGCCCTTGGCATTGCCACCGAGCATCATTGAGATGCCGATCTCGGCGATAACCCGGCCAAAGGCAGCGATAACTGCGGCGATAACCCCGTACCTGGCCTCGATGAAGATAACCCAGGCCATCTGATAGCTGTTGGCACCAAGGGTCAAAGCAGTGTTACGATAACGTTTGTCGATCCTGCTGATCGCGGCAATTGTCATCGTAGTAATCACCGGGACGATCAGGATAATCTGACCGACAATGATTGCCTCCTGGGTATACAAAAGATCAAGAGAACCAAGAATGCCCCGCCTGGAGATGAGGGCGTAGACCAAAAGACCGATGACCACCGTTGGTAGAGCCAGCAGGGTATTAAGACAAGTGAGGGTCAGACGTTTGCCGGAAAAATTGGTGAAGGCTATGACAAACCCAAGCGGCAGACCGATCATGGCGGCAAACAGTGTCGCCAAACCGCTGACTTTCAGCGAGCAGCCGACTATCACCAGGAGTTCATGATCCCAGGCTAAAATAAGCAGGAAGGCTGATCGAAAACTATCGATTAACAGGTCCATCGATCGCCAAGAGGTATTCTTTTAACAATTAAAACTCTCAAAGTGGCACGTTGTCATAACCGTACCACTCTCCTCAATACCGCTTCAAATGCTACTGAACGTCACAGCCTGCGACTACAGCGCATCGGGGAAAAAGAGCTGCTTACCTTCCAACCGGAAGCCGGCGATAACCGCCTGCCCCTTTGCAGAAGTCAACCAGGTCGCAAACTTCATTGCCAGATCATATTTGACATTCGGATGTTTTACAGGATTGACCGGAATAACACCATAGGGATTGGCAAGCAAGGCATCGCCCTCAAAGAGGATCTCCAGATCAACCGCCGGTTTCTTGCCGTATTTATAAGTGATATAGGTGCCGCGGTCAGCAAGGGTGTAAGCCTTTTTTTCATCGGCATAGGTGATGGTCTTACCCATGCCCTGACCGATTGAAATATACCATTTATCCGAGTCGGCCGGTTTTTTGGCGGGAACGGTCGTCTCCTTGCCATCCTTAGTCAGCTTCAAGCCATGCTCAGCAAGCGCCAGTCCGGTTGCAGCCCAGATCTCCTGCTCCTTGGTGTGCGTACCGCTGTCATCACCACGGGAAATAAAAGGGACCTGTGCGGCAGCGATCTTCTTCATGGCCTCGGCCGAATCTTTTAATCCCTTGATGCCGGCCGGATCGGCAGCAGGACCGATGACGATAAAATCATTATGCATGACGGCAAAACGTTTGGTGCCGAAACCCTTATCAACAAAATCCTTCTCCCTGTCGATGGCATGGACAAAGATTACATCAACATTACCGTCAATACCGTCACGGATGGCCGCACCGGTGCCTTTGGCGATCACCTTCACCTTGATACCCTCATCTTTTTCAAAGGCCGGCAGCAGCACATCAAGCAGCCCTGAAGACTGGGTACTGGTAGTTGTCGACATTGTCAGAACCTTATCCTCTGCCATCGCTGGATTGCCAAAACCAGCTGCCAGTGCAAACAATCCGGCTACTGCTAAAACGATTCTTTTCATGTTGTCATTCTCCATTGGTTGTATTATCGGGAAAAATCATTGTTCCGCAAAGCGAAAGATCATAGCCGACAAAAGAATCAGCCAGCTTACGAAATGCTGGATCATGCAATATCCCTAGAAACTGCTGAACTCCCTGGTCAAAAAAGTGCTCGCGGGCAACGAGCAGATCAAATCGTTCCCAGCGGAGGGGCAGGAAATCAAGGCCAAGAAGCCCTGCCACCGGGCGGATCGCCGGACCGGCGTCGGCTTTGCCCGCAAGAATTGCCAAGCCCACATCCAAATGCCGTGGAACCTCAATCTGATAGCCGTCGATATCCGAGGTCGAAACCGCCGATTTGGCAATCTCGTAATCAAGCAGCAGACGGGTGCCGGTCCCCAAGGGTCGATTGACGATTCGCACTCCTGGTCGGGCAAGATCGGCGATCGTTTGGATATTGTCCGGGTTCCCCTTCCGGACCAAGATACCCTGCTCACGTTTGCTGAAATTGACAAAGACCGGCAACCGATCGAGTTCTTTCTCGGCAAAATCAAAATTGTATTCGCGGTTGTCATCCTGGAGAAGGTGACACACCCCGATATGGCACAAGCCCCGGCGTAGACACTTGATTCCACCCATGCTGCCAAGATTTGCAAAAAAGGCGACAATGCCGTGGGCCTTTTTATGAAAAAGGGTCAGGGTCTGGTTAAAGAGAAGATCATCGCTCCCGGCCAGCAGAAGTCTACCGGAGTCCGCCGTCTTTTCCACTCCGTTCTGGCGGAAGTTGAGGATGTTCATCTCCAGCCATTCCTCAACCAACCGGCGGGGGAACATCCATTTACCGGTAATTTTTGTCGCCGGCAAGCCCTTGTCATTGACCAGGGCATAGACCATTTTCTCGTTGACCTTGAGGAGTTTCGCAACTTCCTTTGTGGTCAAAAATCTCGTTTCGTAAGACTGATCCATTGCTGCATTTTCCTTGTTATTACCAGGATTGAGACGCGATTGGTTCTAGAGGTAAAGGAAAACCAAAAGACAGTGCGACCAACCAAAGATGGACTTAGCTTGCCATGAGGCTATTGTCAATAATTGCAGCCCTCATCCGTCAAACGTACCAATACTAACCTAAACAAACAGATTAAAGTCTTCACTTTCGTGCAATATCCTTCTTCCCCTTGCCACGATCATACGGTAATATAACGACTACATTTTTTACACATTTTACGTTAACTGTCATTTTTATTCTGGAGAAAATCATGGAACGAGTTGTTGTTGTCAGTGGAGCACGAACCGCCGTAGGTAATTTTGGCGGTACACTCAAGGATATACCGGCCATTGAGCTGGGTGCTGCGGTGATCAAAGAAGTGTTGAAACGTCAGAACATCCGCCCGGCATTAAACAGCGCTATGCAGGCCGGCAAACCTGAGAAGCTGAAGGATCAAGGCCCGATTCCTCTGGAAACTGCGGCTGACTCCTGGGACAAGGCTGCCATTCCTCTGACGATCGACGAAGTGATCATGGGCAATGTTCTGCAAACCGGCCAGGGACAAAACCCGGCACGGCAAGCGATGATTCGTGCCGGCATCCCCAAGGAAACTGCGGCTTTCACCATTAACAAGGTCTGCGGATCGGGCCTGAAAGCCATTACCTTGGCGGCTACCGCCATCATGGCCGGACAGGCCGATGCCATTATCGCCGGCGGCATGGAAAACATGTCAATGGTTCCGATGGCCCTGCCGAAGGCCAGGTGGGGATATCGGATGGAGGTTACCGGCAAAGGCGACATCACCGATCTCCTGGTTTTTGACGGTCTCTACGAGATATTCTATGGCTACCATATGGGCATTACCGCCGAAAATATCGCCGCCAAATATGGTATCAGCCGCCGTGAGCAGGATGAACTGAGCGTCCTCAGCCATGTACGTGCCCGCAAGGCCATCCAGGAAGGCCATTTCAAGAAAGAAATCGTGCCGATCATCATAAAAACCCGGCAAGGCGAAATGGTCATTGACACCGATGAACGGCCGATGGAGACCAACATGGAAAAGATGAGCCGACTTCGCCCGGTATTCATGAAAGACGGCTCAGTCACCGCCGGTAACGCCTCGGGCATCAATGACGCGGCGGCAGCGGTACTGCTGATGTCGGCCTCGAAAGCCAAGGAGCTCGGGCTGCAGCCGATCCTCGAAATCAAGGGCTTTTCTTCCGGTGGACTCGATCCCGCCTATATGGGTCTTGGACCGGTTCCAGCCATTCGCTCCGCCCTGCAAAAAACCGGCATGACCATTGGTGATATCGATATGATAGAGCTCAACGAGGCCTTTGCCGCCCAGGCAATTGCCTGCATGCGGGAGCTGAACATCCCCATCGAACTGCCCAATCAGGTTGGCAGCGGCATCTCCATCGGCCATCCGATCGGTTGCACCGGCGCCCGGCAGGTGGTTACCGGCATGCACATGATGCAGAGGGAAGGCAAGGAACGCGGCCTGTTCAGTATGTGCATCGGCGGCGGTATGGGTATGGCCATGATCGCCGAACGTATCGGCTAAGCCATCTGCTCTTCCACGGTTTTTTGGGCCTCACCTCCATGGTGAGGCCCGCCTTTTGGCATTCCCGAAGATTTCAGCTGGCAGCAACCAATATAAAACCTGTGCGGTTTGCTGGAAGGAACCCCCATGACCCTGAAGGACAAAATCACTGAAAGTACAACCTCTATTCAAAGGAAAACAACTATTCGGCCGACTGCCGGTATTATTCTCGGCACCGGGCTCGGACGCCTAGCCGATTCGATTACCATAGATGTCCAGCTGCCCTACAGCGATATCCCTCATTTCGTTGCCGCAACGGTTGAGCACCACGCCGGCAAGCTGATCCTTGGGTTGCTGGGCGAAACGCCGGTGGTCTGTATGGCTGGACGTTTTCATGCCTACGAGGGCCACTCGGCAGCAGAGATCACCTTTCCGGTTCGAGTTATGAAATCCCTCGGCTGCCGCGACCTGCTGATCTCAAATGTCGCAGGCGGCCTCAATGAAACCTACCAACGCGGCGACATCATGATTCTTGACGATCATATAAATCTCCTCGGCACCAACCCCCTGATCGGTCCGAACGATCCGGAGCTCGGTGACCGCTGGCCGGATATGATCGAGCCTTACGACCGGAAGCTGCAGGATAAAGCTCTGGCAATCGCCAAAAAGCTTGGCATTAAAGTGCAACCCCAAGGTATTTATGCCTGCATGAGCGGCCCATCGTTGGAAACGAGAGCAGAATATCGGATGTTGCGGATGATCGGTGCCGATGCGGTAGGAATGTCCACCGTTCCCGAAGTCATCGCCGCCGTACATGCCGGCCTTCGGGTCTTCGCCTGCTCGATCATCACCGATCTCTGCTACCCCGGTGCCCTGCAGCCAGTGAATATCGCCGAGATCATCGCCACCGCCGGCGAGGCAGAGCCAAAGCTGGTGCAACTCTTTCGCGAGTTGGTAGCCCTGTAAGACCCAATTTCTTCATCACCGCAATTTTTTTTAATCGTCGTCATTGGACAGACATTTTTTGTTATGATAGCCTCTTTCTAGAGCTGTTTGTCAACTGAGGCTTCAAACTTTTATAGAAATATTCCTTTATCATAGGGAGAGAATTTACAGGGAGATTTACAGCTTCAGCAGAATTCAAGGGCAAAAAGCCAAAAAAATGAGAGGGAGCCAAACATGATTTTTAATAATACTGTTTTATGGCTTACGCCAAGAAGTGTAACGGTATTTTCACTCCATCGCAGTCCTTGGAGTCTCTTTCTCGGCATCTTTTTGCTCGTAGGTTTGCTGGTCTCCACCTCCCCTGCAGCTCAGGCGAAAACTGTAAGATTAAGTATCCTTATGGTCAGCGATGCCCGGAAGGCTCCGGTGGATGGACTTAAAGATGCTCTTCTTGCACATGCCGCGGAGGAGGGGCACACCTTTATCTATGAAATCAAAAACGCTGCAGGAGACCGAAGCAAACTTGCCGGCATGGCCGCCGAAATCATCGCCGAAAAACCCGACGTGGCCATTGCCGGCGGGGGGGTAGAGGCCGATGCCCTGTTGGCGGCCTCGGCGGGAACCAACATCCCTGTGGTTTTCCTTTCGGTCTCCTCTTCGGTTGATCGGGGAATTGTGGCTGGCATGACCAGTTCCGCCAATAATTTTACCGGCATTGACACCAACGACACCCAGTTGACGGCCAAGCGTCTCTGGTTTATTCGAAAGATTCTCCCCGATGCGCAGAAGGTCTTCTGTTTCCATTCTCCTTCTATCGTCCCTTCAGGAAAGTCCCTTGCCGTCGCCAGGCAAAGCGCCATCGAACTTGGGTTTGAGGTACAGGTGGCTGAGGTGGAATCTGAGGCTGATCTCAAAAAGGCCATTACCACCCTGTCGCGGGCAACCACCGATGTGATATTGCTCCTCGCCACACCGCTGTCCGATCAGGCACTACGCCCCATTCTTCTCCCAAGAGCCCTAGAGGAAAATATCCCGATTTTCGGTTATGGCCAAACTACCGTAGAGAATGGCGCCTTTGCATCCTATTCCGGTTCACGCTACGCCAATGGCCGACAGGCAGCTCGGTTGATCCATAAGATCCTTGCCGGCACAGCACCCAAAGAAATTCCCATCGAAACCCCGGAAAAGCTGGAACTCATAATCAATAAAGCCCTGGTGGCAAAACTCGGCATGAAACTCCCTGCCAGGGTATGGCGTATGGCCGATCAAATTGTCGATATTCAATTCTAGAAACGAGAGAGTAGTATGAAATGGTGGAATCGGCTGAGTGTCAAACTGACTGTTATTATTCTTCTCTTGGCAATAGTACCGCTTGCTGGAATCGGCATTACTACCATTAGAGATATTCGCCGAGTCAGATTGCATTCGCTTGCCGAAGTTCATAAAAGTGTTGCCAACAATGCTGTGAAGTTGATTCAATCCTCTCTCTCCGATACAGCCAAAGAAATTAACCTGGTTGCCGAGAGCACAGAGCTGGAAAGTGCCGATATTGCCGACAAGGAATGGTTTTTGCAATTGCTTATTAAGACTTCTCCTCATCTTTACAGTCTGACCCTTGCCGAAAGAAGTGGGCAGGAGTTGGTGAAAGTGGGTCGTGACCAGGTATATAGTCAAAAGGATTTACAAAAGAAGAACGATTATCCCGATTTCTCAAAAACGGAAGGTATCCATTCGATCATCGGCAAGTTGCATGAAAACAACCGCAATCTCCTTCTGCTCGATATGTATATCCCTCTCTTAAGCCCTATGGATCGGCGTGTGACTGCAGTTCTTGTCGCTGAGATCAATATGGAAAAGTTGTTGAATTTTATCACCGACCTCCGTGTCGAAAAAACCGGCTATATATACGTTGTCAATGCGGAAGGGAAATACCTCGTCTATCCCGGCAACAGTCCGGTGCTGGCTGGTGAAAACGCCCTCCATAATCCACTGGTGCAGAACTTTGTCTCCGGCCGTAAAACGACCGGCACCAACATAACCTATTCTAACCGGAATCAAATAGAAGTAATAGCCAATGGCGGCGTAGTACCGGAGCCAAAACTGCTGGTAGTAGTAGCCCAACCGGTTGAAGAGGCTCTGGCTGCGGTCAATGTGATCAGCAATAGGCAGACCGTCGTGCTCCTGGGCGTTCTCGTTCTTGCCATTGCTTTCTCTCTTTATTTTACCGTCAAAACGGTTAAGCCACTACGCCTGCTCGAAGCAGGTGCAAGACGGATCGGTGCCGGCAATCTCGCCCACCGGATTCCCGTTAACAGCTCCGACGAATTGGGAACGGTCACCCACTCCTTCAATGTCATGGCCGAAGAACTGCAAATATCACACGACCAGGCTGAACAACAAAACTGGTTAAAACAGGGGCAGGCAGAACTCGACACCCTTCTGCGGGGAGACAAATCGTCTGAAACTCTCTGTTCAGAGGTTGTCACCTTTATGGCCAACTATCTCCGGCAACAGGTGGGCCTCGTCTACCTTGGCGATGCGTCAAACTCCTTCAGTTTCAAAGTGGGTTACGCCTTTCAACCCGGAACGGAATTTGAGAAATCTTTTAAGATGGGCGAGGGCCTCCCCGGTCAGGCCGCACAGGAAAAGAAGAGCCTCTATCTCACAGACATCCCTGCTGAATATATCTCCATTACCTCCGGCCTTGGCTCCATGGCTCCCAAGTATCTGACCATTGTGCCGTTTGTCTTCAATACCCGGGTTGAAGCGGTAATGGAGCTTGGTGCCCTCAGAGAACTCACTGAACTGCAAAAGTTGTTTCTTGAAGAAACGACAACCTCTATAGCCATTATTCTTGCTTCCGCCCGTTCAAAGTCCGAGCTGAATGATGCCTTGATACAAACAAGAAAACAGGCAGAAGAACTCAGTCGGCAACAGGAGGAATTGCAGGCCTCCAATGAGGAAATGGAAGAACAGACCCAAATGCTCATGGCTTCTGAAAATAGGCTCAAAGAACAGCAGGAAGAGCTGCAGGCAGCCAATGAAGAACTTGAGGAAAAAACCGAATACCTCGAACGCAACAAAAAGAATATTGAAGAGAAAAATATGGCTCTTGAGCAACTTCGTCAGGATCTTGAGAAAAAAGCCAAAGATCTGTCTATCGCCAGCAAATACAAATCTGAGTTCCTGGCCAATATGTCCCATGAACTGCGAACACCGCTCAACAGTCTCCTCCTGCTCTCAAGGCTGCTCGCTGATAATAAAGAAGGAAATCTTCTTGATGAACAGATTGATTCCGCCGAAATCATTTATAACAGCGGTAACGATTTACTCTCTTTGATCAACGAAATTCTCGATCTCTCAAAGATAGAGGCGGGGAAAATGGAGATGAAGCCGGCAGAGATATCCTTGCTGGAATTAAAAGATGGCCTTGCCAGAAATTTCAGAAACCAGGCGGGCGAAAAAGGCCTTTATTTTGAAGTTGCTCTCCGGGAAGGGAGCCCCACAACCATCACCGGGGACCGTCAACGTATTGAGCAGGTGCTGAAAAATTTCATAGCCAATGCCCTTAAATTTACCAGTCGGGGTGGAGTTACCGTAGAGATCTACCCGCCATCGAAGGATGTCATCTTCTCTCGCCCTGGTCTGACCTGTCAAAACACTATTGCCATTGATGTACGGGATACTGGAATTGGCATCCCCAAAGACCAACAAAGAATCGTCTTTGAAGCCTTTCAACAATTGGAGGGTGGTACCGCCAGAAAATACGGTGGAACCGGTTTGGGGCTCTCCATTTCAAGAGAACTCGCCAACCTGCTTGGCGGCGAGATTCAGCTTACAAGCGAGGAGAATGTCGGTTCGACCTTCACTTTCCTGTTGCCGCTGGATGCCGCTGAATTAGCTTCTTCCGCGGTTGTTCCCGCACGATTAAGTCTGCAAGATAATAAAAAGCCAAAAACTATTGTTCTCCCACAGCTCGCCAGCCTGGAAAATAACCAGCAACCAGCTCAGATCGTAACAGACGATAGAGCAACTCTCAATCCTGGCGACAAAACCATTCTCATTATTGAAGATGATGTGAATTTTGCCACCACTCTTTTGCGTTTCTGCAAGGAAAAGGGATTCAAAGGGCTGGTAGCACTCACTGGTGAAGAGGGTTTGCAGCTTGCCGCAAAACATCAACCCAAGGCAATTATTCTCGATATCAAGTTGCCGGGAATCGATGGATGGAATGTACTAGAATCACTCAAAGAAAATCCATCAACACGACACATTCCGGTTCACTTCATGTCCGCCGACGACCCTGTCCCGGCAGCTTTCTCAAAGGGTGCCATCGGCTATCTGACCAAACCTGTCAACCAGGGAGACCTGGAACAGGCACTGGCCTCTCTTGAGTCAATAATCAACAAAAAAATGAAGGACTTATTACTCGTCGAAGACAATGATAATCAGCGACGGGCCATTACCAAACTCATCAGTGACAGCGATGTTATTATCCGAGAGGTTTCTAACGGAAAAGACGTTCTGACCGCCTTGAGGGAGAAGCGATACGACTGCATGATTATGGATCTGGGGCTGCCGGATATCTCCGGTTTTGATCTCTTAAAAATATTAGAAGAAGATCCGGCCGTCATCCTTCCCCCGATTATTGTCTATACCGGTAAGGAACTGACAATGGAGGAACAGAATGAACTGAGAAAATATGCCGAGTCTATCATCATCAAAGGTGTGCGGTCGGAGGAGAGATTGCTTGACGAAACCTCTCTTTTCCTCCACCGCATGGTTGAAAAAATGCCGGAAGAAAAACGGCAGATGATATCGCTCCTGCATGATAGCGATCACAACCTGCGGGATCGTACCATCCTGATAGTCGATGACGATATGCGCAATGTCTTTGCTCTTTCAAAGGTATTAAACGACAAAGGCATCAAGACCTTGAAGGCGGAAAACGGTATTAAGGCACTGGAAATGCTCAGTCAGAGACAAGACATCGATCTGGTATTGATGGATATCATGATGCCGCAAATGGATGGCTATGAAACCATGCGCAGGATTCGGGCACAAAACGAATTTGCCCAACTGCCCATCATCGCCCTGACCGCCAAGGCAATGCAGCGGGATAAGGACGAATGTCTTGCCGCCGGAGCCAACGATTATCTGGCCAAGCCGGTGGATATAAATCGTCTGCTCTCCATGATGCGTGTTTGGCTTTACAGATAACAAACTGTTGGCGAATATCAAGATGGTTAATACAACGGTAATTACTCTTGCATTTTAAACCGGAAATTGAACCTTCATGAAACAAAATGATAGAGAAAATCTGGAAATCGATCTTTTACTCGAGGCAATAAATGGGTGTTACGGATATGATTTTCGATGTTATGCCAGGGCTTCTATTCGAAGAAGGATAGTTCGATTTATGCGGATAAGTGAGGCGGCATCCATTTCCGAGATGATCCCTAAGGTCATTCACGACGAATCATTTTTTGAGAGAATCGTCAGGGAATTCTCCATCACTGTAACGGAGATGTTCAGAGATCCCCAAATGTTTCTTGCTCTTAGAGAAAAGATCATTCCCCTTTTAAAAAGCTACCCGTTTGTCAAAATCTGGCATGCCGGCTGTGCAACCGGAGAGGAGGCCTATTCTCTTGCGATCCTGATAGAGGAGGAAGGTTTAGGGAAAAGAACCACTTTCTTTGCCACCGACTTTAATGACAATGCCCTGGAAAAAGCCAAAGAGGGTATTTTTTCTCTCGAAAACGCCAGACAGTATAGCCAAAACTACCAGCAGGCAGGGGGAAAATACTCATTGTCAGATTATTACCACGCCCGGTATGGGGCAATGGCCATAAAGAGCGAACTGAAAAAAACGATCACCTTTGCCAATCACAATCTGGTGGTCGACCAGGTTTTCACCGAAACCAATCTGATACTCTGTCGTAATGTCCTTATCTATTTCAATAAGGAGTTGCAAGAAAGAGTCCTTAAACTTTTTTACGAAAGTTTGGTTTTCGGAGGTTTTTTATGTCTTGGCAACAAAGAAAGCCTTTTGTTTTCAAAGTATCAGGACAAGTTTAGAGCAATCGATATAAAGAATAAAATTTATCAAAAAACAGGTTGATGGAAGCTGGAATCTCTCCCTATTCAGCAGTAGCAATTGGAGGATCTGCGGGTTCTCTAGAGGCACTTTTAAAAATTTTCTCCCTTTTGCCGGAGAAATTCAACCCGCCGATCATCATCGTCATTCATCTTCACCCTTCGGATGACGGCGGTCTCGTTGACCTCTTCATTCAACAGACGAAGCGCAATGTCAAAGAGGCAAGGGATAAGGAACAGATACAACCGGAATCCATCTATTTTGCCCCGACCAATTACCATCTGTTAGTGGAAAGAGAGAGGACTTTTGCCCTGTCCGTTGATGCAAAAGTAAATTATTCCCGCCCATCGATTGATGTGTTTTTTGAGAGTGCAGCGATAGTCTGGGGCGAAGGGCTTATCGGTATTCTGCTCACTGGTGCCAACAACGATGGTGCCTCAGGCATAGAGGCTATAAAAGAGCATGGCGGTTTAACCATTGTTCAGGACCCCGCGCAGGCCGCCCATCCCATTATGCCCCAAGCGGCGATCAATACCGGAAGCGTTGATAAAATACTCTCCCTTGAAGAAATCGGCGGTTTTTTACAGAGTATTTCCAAGGATAATGACGAAAATTTCAAGAAAGGGTGAATGTTTTGGCAGAAAGACAGAAAATCCTCATCGTCGATGATAAACCGGCAAATCTGTTTAGCGTGGAATTAATTTTGAAAGAAACAGATGCTGAGATTATCAAGGCCGGTAATGGCAATGAAGCCCTTGTTGCTTCACTGAACCATGACTTTGCAATTGCTCTCCTCGATGTTCAGATGCCGGACATGGACGGCTATGAACTGGCCGAGCTGTTACGCAGTGAAAAAAAGACCAAAGAGTTACCAATTATCTTTGTATCTGCTGTCTATTCAAGCGACTATCATGTGTTCAAAGGCTACGATGCGGGAGCCGTCGATTTCATGGTAAAACCATATAACCCAAAGATATTACTGAGCAAGACCAAAATTTTTCTCAAGCTCGATCAGCAAAAGAAGCTTCTCAACGAATCGAATGCCAAACTTGCAGAGGCAAACAGCACTTTGGAAACCAGAGTGTTGGAACAAACCGCCGGTCTGCAGGAGGCTGTACAAAACCTCCAAGCCGAGATTGAGAAAAGGACACAGGCCGAAAAAACAATTCTAAAAGCTCAAAAAGAATGGCAGGAGATCTTTGAAGCCATTGGTCATATGACCATGATTATTGATAAGGATCACAAGATTATCGCTGCCAACAGAGCCACTCTTCAACAAACCGGTCTATCCCTTGAGGAAATTGTCGGCCGAAAATGCCATTCAATCCACCACCATACAAATCAGCCAACAAAAAACTGCCCTCTGGAACGGATGTTGGAAAAAAATGATTTTCGGGTTACCGAGGAAGAAATCGAGGCTCTGGGAAGATCGTATATAATTTCCTGCACACCGGTATTTGATGAACAGGGGCAGCTTGATAAAATTATTCATATTGCCACCGATATTACCACGCGCAACCAGTTGAAAAAAGAGCTTATACAAGCCCATAAAATGGAAGCGATCGGCTCGCTTGCCGGTGGCATTGCTCATGATTTCAACAATATCCTCTCTGCGGTACTGGGGTTTACCGATCTGTCGCTTCTGAAAGTTGAGAAAGGTTCAACTTTGGAGAAAGACCTGCAACAGGTGTATGCCGCCGGCATCCGGGCAAGAGATCTGGTGAAACAGATCCTCACTTTTGCCCGGAAAACAGACGAAGACCTTAAACCGGTTCGCATTGATCTTGTTGCCAAAGAAGTAGCGAAATTTCTCCGGTCGTCAATTCCCGCCTCCATTGACATCATCGAAGATATTGGCAGCAAATCCTTTGTGCTTGCAAATCCAGTTAAGATTCAGCAGTTGATAATGAATCTCTGCACCAACGCTTCCCATGCTATGAATGAAACAGGCATCCTGAAAATATCTCTCCATGATGTGCTCCTTGAGACCGCCGACCTCCCTCTCGACAAGGGAATGGCCCCAGGACCCTACCAACGTCTTGAGATATCTGATACCGGCTGCGGCATCCCGGCGGAGATCATCGACTCAATTTTCCAACCTTTTTTCACCACCAAGGGTATTCATGAAGGCACCGGCATGGGTCTAGCGATGGTACACTCTATCGTTAAAGAATGTGGTGGTGCCGTTTCTGTTGCAAGCCAAGTGGGAAAAGGATCTGTTTTTACAGTCTTTCTGCCGGTTACCAAAAGGGAAGAACAACAGGAAATCCTTTACAACGATGAAAATTTGCCAACAGGTTCGGAACGGATCCTGCTGGTTGACGATGAGCTGCCAATTTGCCGAATCGCTTCTCGGATGCTCCAGGCATACGGCTATGCAATCACAACAGAAACGGACAGTGAAAAAGCCCTGGCACTTTTTGCCGGCGAGCCGAAACGCTTTGATCTTGTGATAACAGACATGACTATGCCAAAAATGTCCGGAGACCTACTGACCAAAAAAATACTGGCAATACGACCTGATATGCCGGTTATCATTGCAACAGGGTACAATAAACGAATATCAGCCCCCGAGGCAATCGAACTTGGAGCCAAGGCATTCCTGACAAAACCGTTTGAAAAAGCAATACTGGTCGGCGCAATACGAAAAGTTCTCGATGAAAACCAGCTCCGGCAAGGATAAACGAAATTCATTACGACTCTTAAAGATGCGACATGGAAACAAAAATATTGATCGTTGATGACGGAGATGCGATTCAAACCGTACTGAGAAGGTAGTGGTTGAAAAGCATCATGGCGCACTCTTTTTTGAAACTGAAATGGGGCATGGAACAACATTTGTCATTGAACTGCCAAAGCAATGACAAGATGAAAGTAGGAAAATCCGGGGTAGCTACCGCCTCCTAGAGAAGTCGGAAGATTACGGGCAGGCGAAGCATGACGGCAACAGGCCTGTCTTCAAGCATTCCAGGGAAAAAAGAAGATTTTTCCAGAGCGGTAATGGCTGCCTGGTCAAATTCCGGGCCGGCAGATTCTACCACCATGACTTTTCGGACATTGCCATCCTTGTCTATCAGGGCCTTGAGTTTCACGGTTGCAGATCGACCGAAGGTCTTCATCTTTTCCGGGAAAACCGGCATTTCTCGATGGATAAATCGCGGCATGGTTGAAAGTTTGAAGATCGGAGTAGGGACAGGTTCAGATACACTATCGGGAGCATCTTCCGTAACCGGCTGCACTGTCTTGCTGATGGTCTCTACAGCCGCTTGAGGGTCGGGTTCGGGTGCGGTTTTTAAAGAGAGTTGATCCGCTGTCTTTACCATCTTTTTTTTATTCACCTTAAGCTTCTTTTCAAGCACAACAGGGGATGGTTGTGGCTGAACCTTTGCCGGCGGTTCGGAGAGGAGTTTCGGCTCAGCTTTTGTCTCGACGGGCTTGGCCTTTGGTATCTCCACCAGGTCGACCACCATAATCGGGGCTATTGGGGGGCTATGATAGGTCACTGCCGAGATCAACGGAATCAAGGCAAAAAGACCAATGGTTGAAGGCAGACCAACCAGTGTGGCTATGAGATGACGACAGAGGTCACCGAGCGTCTGGTTCTTCATTGGTTGCAATTCCCATCTGTTGGATGCCGGCACTTTTCCCTGCATCCATAACCTTTATTAAGGCCTGGGTGGTGGCATGGCGGTCTGCCTTAATGAGGAGAAGACTCGTCGGTTCCGACTGGTAAGCATCCCTCAAGATGCGTTTCAGGTCTTCTGGGCTCACAGGTTTGTCACCGAAATAGATCTGGTCATGATCGTCGACCAAGACAATAACCTGATCCTTGGCCAACCGGCCGCTATGCTCAGAATCCGGTTTCTCGATGTTGATGCCGCTATTTTCAGGGAAAACCGTAGCCACCACAAAAAATATCAGCAGAAGGAAGACAATGTCAATGAGCGGCGCCATGCTGATTTCAGCCGTACCACATTTTGCTACAGGCATATTAAGAGAAGCTATCTTCATAAAGCTCCCCCGATGTTGCTCTTGGACATCTGTTCCTTGAGAAGAGTGATATCAGTGCTGAGCACCAAATGAAGACTTTGTTCGGTCAAGCTGAGAACTCCGCCAAGACTTCGAACCAGAACATGATGACAAAAAATAACCGGAATCGCAATAGCAAGCCCACCCGCCGTGGTCAACAGGGCCTGGGAAATGCCACCGGCCATCGCTCCTGGATCCCCACTGCCATGGAGGGCGATGACTTCGAAGACATTGATCATTCCAGTTACCGTGCCAAGAAGACCGAGCATTGGCAGCAGTGAGCCGAGGGTGGCAATAGTCGGCAGGCTCCCTTCCAGGCGTTCCATGATTCCGGCCAATTGAACATTGACCTCACGGGTCAGGGTATCTTTGTCCGTCACCTGATTCCAGTTGATTTTAGCAAGTATCAAGGCCACGGGACTGTGGCGCTTGAGGGAGATACATGCCTCGGAGCGCATGTTTTGCACTAAAGCCAAGAAATCGTGTTTTGCCAGCCGTTTCTGGAAGAAAAGAAAAAGTGCCCGTTCAATGAGAAAGATTACCGCAACACAGGCTGTAACAAGCACAACCCACATTATCGGACCACCCCGGTCCATAAGATCCATGAAATTCATAACTGCCAGCTCCACTGCTTTTTAAGGAATAGTATCCTGTCAAGTCACATCTGTCGTGGCCTGCTTGCCTTTATCCCCTGTGAGGACTATACTGAGACCCTTTGTGGGGTGTTAGAATTCCATCTCCAGGCCAAAAAACGGCATAAAGCCCATTCCGGTTATTTCGGTTGGATTGTCGATGTCCTGATAGCCTGAACCGTAATCGTAGTTTTCGACGTTTTTATGGTTGGTAACATTTTGCAGGTCGATATAAAATTTAAGTTTCCACTCGTTATAATAGAACTCCCGATCAAAGCGAAAGTCGAGTTTGTAATATGTTGGAGTCCGTGAGTCATTATGTTTGCCCCATTCCGGAATCCAGCGGCTGTTTGCATCACCGGCATCTGCCTGGTGGCGTCCGAGAAGCTTTGTATATGGGTTACCTGAATGAATCTGGAATTTAAAACTCCATAGCCATTTATAGAAAGAACCAGGGAATGGCTGGCCCCAGACAGCCGTAAAATTATAAGGCTGATCACCGGAAAACTCCCTGCTGACGCCGGTTTCATTATTCGTTCGTTTGGAATCACTTAGAGAGAAACCGACCCAACCCATGGTTCGGTCTTTTCGGGCCCGGCGCAGGAAGATATCCAGTCCGACAGCCTCGCCCTCCCCTGCATTTGCGTAATTATCGGGGGGAGACTGATCGTCCAGGGCTATTACCAGATCATTCATCTTCTTGTAATATACTTCGGTTTTCACAGAATACAGTTCGGAAAGCTTTTGATTAATCCCTACAACATAGTGATCCGACCTGGTCATGGTCAGGCCGGGATTTCCATAATTGTCAATTATTGTTGAGCTTTCCGGAAGCTGGCGATACCTTCCTATCGAAGCTGTAAGCAAGGTATCGGTAAAGAGAGAATACTCAACAGACCCCCGCGGGGAAAGTTCACTGGCCTCAAAGCCGCCACTTACGTCGACGTAGGAATAGCGCAGACCAAGAGTGGTGGCAAGATCCTTTGTCCACTGGTAACGGTATTTAAGGTAGGGCCCAAGGCTGCTGGCATCCAGGGTGTCCTCTAAGGTATATTTCGTCTGGCTGGTGAAGTTATAGTCTACATCATCTTCACTGTAGAGCCGTGCAGAATAGACATCGATGGGAATATTCAGATATTGGTAACTGACACCGGCAGTAAAAAGCTGCGATGTATTCTGCTGCCAGTGCAGCTCTGGTCGAAGATAAATCCCGGAGCTTTTTGATTTAATATAGAAAGGATTGCCGGAATCATCACGACCGAACTCCACTTTTTGTTCTTTTTCCGTCCAGGCCATAACAAATGTCTGGTCAATACTCTCTGTCCATGTCTGTTGCCAGGTGCTGCCAAGGGTTTTATAGGATGTCGTAGAATCGAGTTTTCCCTGAAGCTGGGGGTCGGATTTGCCATATTCATTGAGATTAAAACCCAACGAATCACCTGCGGAAAAGTAATAGAGTGATACATTTCCCTGGGATAATTTATGGTTATACAGGGCCTGGAAATCATAAAAATTTGGAACCTCGGTTATTTGATTTTTGTCGCTGTCATCATTTCCGAAAGCTTTGTTAAAGGTATCGGGAGATATAAATAAGTCAATATAACTTCGGCGACCAGCGAGGAAAAAGCTGTCATTACCACCTGCTGCACCGAGTGGGCCCTCAATGAGAAATGCGGAGGCATAGGTGGATAAGTCTAATTTATAATGCATCCGATCATTTTTTGGTGTGCGTAGTCGAGCGTCGATGGCACCACCGAGAGCATCACCATATTCAACTGGAAACCCAGCAAGGAAGACATTGAGATCCTCTATCAAATCAGGGTTAATCGTCGAATACAATCCGCCATAGTGGTAGAGGTAGCCAACAGGCGCCTGATTTATCCAGACAATGTTCTCGTTGGTACCGCTGCCCCTCATGTAGACATCGCTTCGCCCATCTCCGGCTGCGACCACACCGGGCAGAGAGGTTATTGTTTTGAGAGGATCGCCCTGACTGCCGGGTGCCAGAAGTAACTCTTCCTTTGACAGGGCTACTTTGGAGCCCTTTTCTCTTATTCGTTCAGCGACAACCTCAAGCCCTTCTGCTTGATAAATAAGTGGCTCAAGGTAAATTTTATAGAGCGGCTGCGTTTTGGTAATTTTAAAGATTCTGGTTTCATACCCGGCTGCGAGGATTTTAAAGGATCCAGGTATCGATTCATCGGTAAAACTTACCATGCCATCGTGACTACTTAGCTGAAATACCTCGCTATCGGCCAATACTACAGTCGCGCTTTCGACCGGAACACCAGAACCCTTTTCCAAGACAAGCACCTGAAAATCCTCAGCAACTACAGAGGATGCCAGGTTTGAGATGACCCAGATGAAGAAAAAGCATAGAAGTTTTTTGTTTAACAAAGTAATTCCTCCCCCAATTATGCGCTAATACCGACAAGCCGAATTGATGCCCGCAGATTATCTTCGTTGATAAAAAACAAGAAACTTAATCTACCAGAGGCACATACCCCGTTGTGGAGTGTTAGTAAAATGAAGCCGCTGCCTATAAAGGCAAAAAGCTATTGCCCCAAAGCGGCTCCCTTATTATGTGGGAATATTTTACAAATTAACTAACATTTGATTATCAAAAATTTTTCGACAATAGCATGATTTTGATAGGAAAGCATGAGTTTTTATTCACAATACACCAAAACAATATCCGGTCACCACTCATCGTCGACCTAACGACTTGATTAGATAATGGAACATGGCTCTGGAGAGATCGACCTGCCGACAGCCTCATCATGCTGCAGCGAGTGTCCGGACCGCAGTTTCTACCTGGCGGCTGTCGACAAAGTTGAAAGGCTCTTTAAAGGGCTAATTCGTATTTGCATTCAAGATGACCCTTTGCTTTTCTTCGGGTGTACTTCTGTACACTTATACGACAGGAGATGGTGCACGGAGTGCACACTGCTTTCGAGTCAACTTGAAAGCCTGGAAACAAAAAAAGCTCCCTCCGGCTAGAAAACCCGAGGGAGCACTTTTTTTTGTATTGCTTCAGTTATCAATATTTATACGCAGATTCACCGTGGCTGGTGGTATCCAAACCTTCCCGTTCCTCATCAACTGTGACTCTTAGGCCGATAGTCATATCCACCAGTTTATAAGCAATGAGGGACACCACACCGGACCAGATGAGCGTGGTACCGATCGCCCAAAACTGGCTGATCAACTGATCGCTGGTCGAATAATCGGCGACCTTGTTGGCAACGTAATCGTACACTCCGACACCGCCAAGTGCCGGATTGGCAAAGATGCCGGTTAAGATTGCACCGAGAATACCGCCCACTCCATGTACACCAAAGACGTCAAGAGCATCGTCGGCACCAAGCAGACGCTTCAGACCGTTCACACCCCAGAGACAAACCACACCTGCCAACAGGCCGATTACCAAAGCTCCACCAATTCCAACCCAACCACAGGCCGGGGTTATAGCAACAAGACCTGCAACAGCACCCGATGCAGCACCGAGCATTGAGGGTTTACCTTTGAGCATCCATTCGGCAAAGAGCCAAGACAAAGCAGCGGCGGCGGTGGCGGTCATCGTGTTGCCGAAAGCCAGGGCGGCAAGACCTGTGGCTTCAAGATTGGAACCGGCATTAAAGCCAAACCAACCAACCCATAGCAGGGATGCGCCAATCATGGTCATGGTCAGACTGTGCGGTGCCATGGATTCTTTACCGTAACCGACACGCTTGCCAACCATAAAGGCACCGATCAAACCGGCGATGGCCGCGTTAATATGAACGACGGTACCACCGGCAAAGTCAATCGCTCCTTTCTGAAAGAGAAAGCCTGCAGTTGCTCCGGCCTTGGCGGCGGCGGCGGCATCGGTATAGGCGTCAGGGCCTGCCCAAAACCACACCATATGGGTAATCGGCAGATAGGCAAAGGTGAACCACAGGACGATAAAGCCCAGTACCGCAGAAAATTTCATACGCTCGGCAAAAGCCCCGAGAATCAACGCCGGGGTAATAGCCGCAAAGGTCGCCTGAAAGAACACATAAATCAACTCGGGAATCACCACGCCTTTACTGAACGTTGCAGCAACCGAGTCTACTGTGATACCTTTAAGGAAAATTTTGCTGAAACCGCCAAAGAAGGCATTGCCTTCGGTAAAGGCCAGACTGTATCCATAGATAACCCAAAGCACCATACAGAGTGAGAATACGGTAAACACTTGCATGAGCACGGAAAGCATGTTTTTGGTGCGCACCAAACCGCCATAGAACAGGGCAAGACCCGGAATAGTCATCATCGACACCAGGACGGTAGCCACGATCATCCAGGCAGTATCACCTTTATTGGGAACTGGCGCGTCGGCCGCAAACGCCGTACCGGCAAGAGTATCGACGAGCACCAAAACAAACAGGGCAAAAAGATAGAGATGTAGCTTTTTCATGAAATCACTCCCTCTGGTATCAGATAGCTTCGACACCGGTTTCACCGGTTCGAATACGCATTATTTGCTCAAGATCGAAGACGAAGACTTTGCCATCGCCAATCTGACCCGTTTGTGCCGCCTTTTTTATAACCTCAATGGTTTTATCCAACAGCTCATCGGGAATGGCCGCTTCGACCTTCAATTTCGGCAAAAATTCGACGACATATTCTGCACCGCGATATATCTCGGTATGACCTTTCTGACGGCCGAATCCCTTCACTTCAGTCACGGTTACTCCATTGACCCCGACGGAGATGAGGGCTTCCCGCACATCATTGAGTTTGTACGGTTTTATTATTGCTGTTACAAATTTCATTGTCTTCCTCCAATCAGACAGCTTGCATCGTTGCCGGCTACTGTCATTCTGGTTAATTGTTCACCGACCAATTACCCTTTACTGAGAATGTTTCCCAAAAATCTTCTCACAACCTGGGTTCCTTTTTCCTCACCCAATCTCTCGATCTCTGGAAAACATCTCACCGATGCTCAACAATGGCACGGCAAGCCTCTGGGTAAATCCTTGTGATACTGTTCTTGGTGTTTCATGTCCCTGCCCTCCTTATTTTGTCAGTTTACCTATCCTGGGAGTTGACTCTTCAACCCTTGTTTCTTTGCCATGACTTAAGCAAAAGGGATGCCAAGCTTGAATTATTTGTTTTAAATTCTTCAATATCAGCACATTAACTTCCAGAACGACCCGCAAATCATCCAAACGCCAACGGATTTAACTTACATTATTGTTATATAATTTTCCGAGACATAACATTTATGTCGTTAAACACCCTGATTGCAGGAAACAATGGTCAGTTATCGACCATCAAACGGAGGGGCAAGAAAAAATTACGCTGCGAAGGAGCGGATGACGGAAGGGATCTGAAGGGCTTTACTTAAAGATGACAATATGCTTGTTACCGAAAGATAAAAGAGACAGAAAGGAGTCTGTTAGTCGGAGCTGGAAAACGGAGCCATCGGGTTCGATTCAGGAAAAGTATCGCCACGTCACTTTTGAGATTTAGAAGCCATCACCAAGAAGAATGACATTTCTGTTATACTTGTCGCTGGAATAAAGAATGGGCTGGACGTTGCCGACAGTAAATCCCAGGGGCAACACCAATATCGCGACTCAGCTCTCGACAGCTATATGTTTAACCGGATTCTTCCTATACAGCTTACTTGGCAGACCATTAAGAAAGATCCCCTCAAGGTAAGATAGCTTGCGCGGCAACTGTGACGGCACACCTCTGGCAACAAGAAAAGTTGCGACCCTCCCCTTGGTCAGCAAGCCAAAATCGTCGATGCCCAGCAATTGCGCACCGTTACTGGTGGCACACTGCACCGTCTCCACCAGACTGTAACCGGCCTGCCGAAAAAGCTTCATTTCCTCGACCACCGATTCTCCGTGCAAAACCCCGAGACTGCCGGCATCGGTCCCCAGGGCAACCTTAACGCCGAGGCTCCGGGCCAAAGTCAACTGCCCGAGTTGATGGTGGAGATTTTTTTCGATTACCCGGAGGTCGGCACGGGGATCGGCATGGTTGAAATTTGCAACGAAGGCCTTCATGGTAAAAACAGTCGGCACCCAGAATGTGCCCTTCTCCGCCATCAGCTCGAGGTTTTCCCGGCCCATGAAGAAGCCGTGTTCAATCGAATGACAACCGGCGAGAATCGCCCGCCGCACCGGCTCCCGGCCGTTGGCATGCACCATTACCTTCCGCCCGGATTGGGCTGCAAGCCTGATCACTTCAGCCAGTTCAGCCGTGGAGAACTGCGGTTCGGTTTCTTGGCCAAAGACCTTCAGACTGTTATATCCTGAATTGACCAGCTTCACCTGGTCAGCCACCTCACCGTCCTGAATGAAGGCTTCGACAAGACTCTCGCCTTCGCCTGGGCATCTGCCGATAAGTCCACCGTAACGCCCCCGCCCGTGCCAGGCACGACCGACAACCTTAAGGATCACCTCAGGATGCATTTCCTTCGTCTGTCTGAAGGCAAGGGCATAGCCGCCTTTATCCCCGCCGTCGCGGACGGCGAGCACTCCGTGGCTGAAGAGGTAATGCAGATGACGGGCAATAATCGGGCGTAACTCTGCATAATCGGCTACCAGCTGGTGTTCTCTTGTAAGTCTATCGGTGGCACCGGACATAAACAAATGGACATGACTGTCCACCAGCGGCGGCAGGATGGTGCAGTGGGACAAGTCGGTTACCAGAGCCGGGTCAAGACCATCCCCGGGATGGTACTTATCTATTGCCGCAATCCTGCCGTCGGCAATTTTAAGCACGACTCTTTCCTGGATCGGACCACCGCTACCGTCGATCAACCGGCCGGCGAGAAGATATGTTGCTGCACCCATGGTTTTACCTATCCCTCAGGAGATTAACGAAACAAACGGTGTTAAAATTTCCTCGTCCTGGTATAAAAGGACCGGATTTTCAGTCAGCTCCCTTATCACTCTTCTAGTCATAGCACATGAACACCCCCTTCGCTCCGCCGATTATCCTGCGCAACCCACATATCCAGACCATCCTGACCAGCCTGAAGCCCAGGAAAATCATTGCCGGAGTGCGGGCTGCGGAACTCCTTGCCAACAGCAGAGAGCACATCCTGCAATGCGGAGACGGGGTGCGCTTGCTAGGAGCCTACAGCTGCATGGATGGCCCCAGACAAGGTCTCGCCACCCTCATCCACGGTTGGGAAGGAAGCATGGATTCCTCCTACATCCTCTCCGCCGGGGCCATGCTCTTTCGCCACGGATACGACGTATTCCGACTGAATTTACGGGATCACGGCGATAGCCACCATCTCAACCGGAGTCTTTTCAACTCGACCAGGCTCGCCGAGGCGGCCAACGCGATTGCCGAAATCCATCGTCTTTTCCCCCATGAGAGGACCTTTCTGACGGGTTTTTCCCTGGGCGGCAACTTTGCCTTACGCATAGGACTCCAAGCACCCGTGGCCGGTATCCGATTGACCGCAATTGCGGTCATCTGCCCCCTAATAAACCCCGTTGCGGCAACCAGTAATCTGGAGAACAACCTCCCTCTCTACCACCGCTACTTCGTCAAAAAATGGCAAAAGTCACTCCGAAAAAAGCTCACACTCCACCCAGACCTGGGATACGGCGATACCTTGCTGCGGCTGAACTCTCTGACCGCCATGCACGACTACTTCGTACCCCGACACACAGACTACCGGACCACCTATGATTACCTCTCTGCCTACCGGCTAACCGGCGATATGCTGGCAAAAATGGCAATTCCAACCCACATCATCGCTTCGGACGACGACCCTATTACCAGAAAAATCGATATTGACAGGATTGGACAGCCGACACCGCTTATACTTACCAGAACACAGTACGGGGGCCACTGTGGATACCTGAAAGACCTGCGCCTCAACAGCTGGGCGGATGAGCAGCTGCTTCGCGTGTTCTCTCAGGCTTGCGATTAAGAGGGTCGAAGACATACAGGGGGCACACCTCCTCGATCATGCTGAGAGTGCTCCGTTTGGCCTCAACCCTTAAATTTGTCACCCATTTTATAGCGACCTACAAGCTCGGCACGACGCTCAGCAGGCATTGCCTGCAGATATTTTTTCCAACCCGGACACCAGTTGGCATGCCAACGCCATAAACGCCCCAGGAACGAGTCTGGATTTGCGTCATACTTCATCCTGAACCTGCAGCTCTCACACAATTGCTTTTCCATATGCTCTTGTCAGATCTTTTTAAATTCATTGACCAGCAACGTAGGCCCAACAGGGCTGATAAACAAATAGGAACAGAACACATCAATAACCGCACCGGGCTTTGCCTCTCGTAACAGTCGCTCTGCGACTTTGTCCTCAATATATACTAAAAGCGTTGCACCTTTGGCCGACCTGAGATTCAGGCATTTCGTGAGGGCCATCTTGTCAACAACCTCTTTCTTATTGCCCTGCATTACCATTGTCCGCTTGAGAATATCCGTGTTGCAGTTCTGCAGGGGAGAGGCAATCACCGCCCGAAAATGAAGCTTTTGCTGAACCACCATTTTTACTCCCGATCTGATCTTCGGCGCAGTAGCCAGCAGTTTGTCAAGATCGCCCTGCAGATACTGATCAAAATCAAAGGCATATGCCGAAGAGAGAGTCGCAAACAGAAAGGTGAGAACCAGAGCGGGAAAGTATTTCATTTGTTACTCCTTCGTTGTGGCTGGTTAAAAAAACGCCTAGGGGTTTTTCAGGCGTATGAAGACATACGTCGATGCTACAACGGGGCAAAAACTAGGTCAAGAACAAATGTTTAAGATGTCTCGCTCATTCATTTTTCACATTTTTTCCTCACCTTCGATTCTTTGTTGCTTGCTGCGAATTTTTCAAATATGGTATGCGAAATCCGCATAGTCTTTTTGGATATTTGCCGCTTTTAGTGCTCCGTACCGGCAGTTTACGATTAAGATCCCCGGACATTCACTGGAATTCAGGGGGGGTTCCCCAGTTTTTACCGATTAAGGAAAATAATGCTCAAGACCCTTGTGCTCCATACCCATTATCTCCTGCTGATACTCCTCTGCACTTCATGTGCCCGTACGGCCGACAACAGCGAAGTCTTACGCACGCCAAAAGCTCCAACCCAGTATGGCGTAGATAGATTCACTACCGCCCAGAAACACAATGCCCATTATGTTGAAGTTGGGGAAGGCCCCCCGGCCATCCTCATTCCTGGTCTTTTCGGTACCTATCGTGGCTTCTCCCGAATGATTCCCTTCCTCGCTCCACATTTCAGCCTTATCGCCCTGGATAATTTCGGAACCGGCGACTCCGACAAGCCGGACGATGACTTTGGCTATACCGTGGCCGAACAGGCCGATATGATCGTCAACCTGATGGATGAGTTGAAAATTCCCCATTGTACCCTTATCGGGGTTTCCTACGGCGGCATGATCGCTCTGAACATCGCCGCACGATACCCCGACCGGGTCACCTCGGTGGTCTGTATCGAAGGTGCCGTCATTATGCCGAAACCTTCCCCCTATCACCTCATGGAACAGGGACTCGACACCCCGATCATCGGCGATGCAATTATCGGCTTTATCCGCTCAGGCCTGCTTGATGGGGTTATCACCAAGGATGTCATGGGGTATGCCTGGGCCAACATGAAGGATGAAGACAAGGTCGAGGTATCGCAAATTATATCCTACTACACCGATGCAGCCTCGCGCCAAACCTGGCTCAGTCTCGCCAGAGCATTGCGAACCTCCAAGGATTTTCCCGAAGAGGCCAAGGTCATCAAAGCCCCTGTCCTGTATCTCTCCGGCAACAAATCATCCTTCCACGAGATGACGGAAACGAATATTGACTATTTCAAAAATCATCTTCCCAATGTCAGCATGGTCGCCTTTGACGACGGAATTCACGACTTGGAGCTGCAGAAACCCCATGAGACGGCGTCGATGATCCTGAAATTTGTAGATCCGGAAAGACACCAGACACTGGCCTCAACTTCAGCAGTCCACGATGAACCAAAGCCACAACTTAGCCTGCACATTGCCTCGCAAGATGTCTCCCCTGAGAGCGTTTATCAATGAGTGCATGCTTCCGACAATTTTAGCAACAGTGGGGGATTACGAGTTTTCCGCAAGCCTTGCAGCAAGGTACTTCTGAAATCTGCCTCGGCCGGCGACCTCGCCCACACCGCGCATAACACTGAGTGTTACGCCCAGCAACCCCGGTGCGATGGCGTTTTGCCCAACAAGATAGAGAGACCGCACCGGCATACGCGTCAGCACGGCATATTGCAGATCAGTGGTTACCGAACGCATAAGACCATAGATAGATCCTTCCGGGCTTGCCGCCCAATCACGCATTGTCAGGGGCGTTGAAATATCAAGAATGGTGTAATCCCCAAGGGGGCCCAGCACACTTCCGGCCATCTCTATCATTGCCTCTGCAGCGTCCATTTTTGCTTGCTGATATTCTTCACCTCGGGTACCGGTGTGCGTATCATGCCACCGTTTCCAGCTCGAGTATTCTGATCCGTCGATTATAGTGAGAAGGTTATAACCTGGCCGTTCGCTTTCACGTAGCTGAAGAAATGTTCCATGAACGTGGACGCCGTCGACCTTGTGAATGCGAAATATATTAAAACCGGGCGCTGCCTGCAGGCTCCGGTCAACCAGCAGATGTACGCAGACCACGCTCCCGGTTTCGGCAAGCTTCTGAATGCCCTGCCGATACGTGACCGGAAGAGCCTCCTCCGGCAGCATCGGCAATACGAGCTTTGGATGAATGCCGGCAAGCACCTTTTTGCATGTCAGGCTGCGACCGGACTGCAGGCGCACGCCACATGCTCGGCCGTCATTAACAAGAATATGCTCAACCGCATCGCCTAGTATCAGATCGGCTCCTGTTTCCTGGGCGCGTTCAGCGAAGACATCCGCCATTTGCTTGCCTGTGCAGCCAAGTTCCCAGGCTGACAGCAAAAGGGCTCCCAACGTATTGAGCACAAGATAAGCGGGGCATTTGTCCATTGACAAGCCGGTCCAGAAGCCGTGAACGGTGAGAATATCGTGGAGCTTTTTCGAGCATCCGGCGGCAGCCAGAAAGTCCTCCATGCTCTGGTCTAAACCAGCAAACGAGAAGGGGCTTGACGGCAAAGCACCGTTGGAATCGAAGTGCAACCCTTGCGCCATTGACTGCAGGGCGGCAATGATGGCATCAATTGCCTTCTTTTCAGTGGGGCAAAGGTCGTACAGCGCCTGTTCAAAGGCCGGCAGGGTAGATGGAAGATTAAATATAAGATCGTCGAAAATATAACGTTCAAGCACTCCTTGCGCACCTAGACGACGCAACTGCAGCTTTTCGGTTACCCGAAGAATATCAAACATCTGGCGGAGAATCTCACCCTTCCCCGCTGGGCCGAAGTAGTGAAGACCTACGGCACAATCAACACCCTGGCGCGCATAGCTGCGCAACAGTCCGCCCGGAAAAGGACTGCGCTCAACGATCGTCGCTTTAATGCCCATCTCTCCCAGCAGGATAGCGCTGGTAAGACCGCCCAATCCCGCGCCGATTATGACGACTTCCGTATCAACGATATCCATTGGTTTCCTGTCCCCTGCTAAAGTACATTGAGTGCAATCGTGAGAGTCTCGAACCTCGCAGTTCTTTGGCCCTCGGCTCCGGACACGCCCGGACAGGCGGCCATGATCATAGCAGCTACCAGGAAATAGAACATTGTAAAACAGTTCGTTCACCTGTTTTACAATCCTCATTTTCGCCCCATTGATACCCAATAATTGAGTTCAGCGAGAGCCGCCGAGTTGCGGATCTCGCTGAAGAATTTGGTTATGCTTTTATAATTCCTCTTTCTATGAAGACCTCTTTGGCGACAAACATTGCATTCAACGATGCAGGGAATCCAGCATAAACCGCCATCTGTATTATTGTTTCAACTACTTCCTCAGGCTTGCAGCCCACATTTAATGCTCCGTTTATATGTACATTCAGTTGTGGTAAGCAATGGCCCAATGCCGTCAATGCTGCAACAGTTGCAATTTCTCTGCTTTTCAAATCCAATCCTGGTCGCTGATAGATATCCCCGAATGGAAACTCAATTATATACTTAGCTAAATCCGGTGCTATTGAGGCCAAGCTGTCGATAACTTTCTTGCCGGCTTCACCATCAATTTCCTTGAGCTTTTTTAATCCTGCTTCAAATCTTTCACTCATAATAATGCTCTCCTTTATTGCTGTTTAAGGTTAATGTTGAAAACAGCATACAAGCTAGAGCAAGCTCTAAGTCAAGATGAATCTTGCCCTCCGAGCAGTTTTTCATAATACATGATTTTCTCTTTAATTTTACATTCAAATTGAGTTGCTTTTTCTTGAAGAACTTATTTAGCGGCCATCGGTTCTGTTTCCTTGCCAGGAGATGCTTCTACTTTTTCAAGAATCTCATCAACCTTTTCAAGCGGAAGCCACGAGACTTTTCCCGTGCCCACATTATAAATGGCGCCAACTACTTTGGCTTTGCCCTCGTTGACAATGTTGCGAACGGCTGGACTCTTCATAAACAGGTCTTCAATTCCTTGCCAGACATTTTCTTCGATGGCATACGGAATGATGTCATCTCCATGAACGTCTTTATGAACTTCCATCGCCCGTTTAACGGCTGGAATAATATTATCTACCAACGGTGGAATGTTACGTTCGAGCGCATGACCTTCGCCGTGCAGCGCATGAGTCACGGCCGTAACCGCGCCGCATTGCGTGTGTTCTAACATGACGAATACGGGTGTGTGGACATGCGCCAATCCGTATTCGATCGAACCGATTTCGTCGGTGTCACAGACATTGCCTGCGACTCTGATGACAAAGATATCCATCACGCCGGCGTCAAAAAGCAACTCGACCGGGACACGCGAGTCTGAACACGAGATGATCGTCGCGTAGGCATGTTTTCCCTGATCTTCCTTCCCCGCTTGTTCAAGACGGGCCATGGCCGTGTGGGGATAGGTCGCTTTTCCAGAAGAGAACCGGTCATTGCCGTCTTTTAACATTTGCAACACTTCATCCGGGCTCGGTTTTTTGTCGTCCTGTTGAGAGGCTTTCGCAGCAATGGCAAACTGAACGACCAGGACAAGACAACAGAGACGCACATAAAGAATTTCGTGACGTGTTTCATGATACTGAAGTTTCCTGTGAATTTATATATCATAAATCCTGCTGCCTCTAAGCAACCATGCGCAGCAGCGTTTTAACGAAAGAATTTTGTGGTCTTTGCTTTGGTAATGGGCAAATCGATTGAAAATTCTGATCCAATGCAGC
>JAZDOW010000188.1:0-11351 GCA_043798185.1 Pseudomonadota bacterium
TCCGGGTTTGAAGGAGCCATCGGGCAGTTTATGATGGGCGCAAAGCAGTGAGTCGGACAAGTCATCGGCCATCAGATAGGTTTCCGGGTTTTTGGGTTGAATGAGGATATGCCTTCCCTGGGCATTTTGTGATTTGAGGTATGGGATAACAGCGGGTTTGGATTCAATGATCCAGCGGCCTTTTTTAAGGTCGAGGACCGCCAGGTGCCAGTTGGACTTAAAATACCGGTCGAGTTTTTGAAAGATTTCGATCATGATTTTCTGATTATTTGGATACGATTTTGGGCGCTCAACAGGGGTAAAAACGGCTTTCGGGGTGGTGGCAAATTCCACCCCGAGCCGTGTGTGGCGGTGTTTTTCACGATAAATGGAACCGGTGTCCGGATAATTTGAACGGGATCAAATTATCCGGGAACAGGTGTCAGAGAATTTCAGTTGCGGCCAGACGGACGTGATCAGCCATGACAATTTGAGAGTTCTCTTTTGCCGCGGCGATAAGAGATCCTCTTGCCAGATGATTTGCTTTTCGCAAGAGACCGCCCGATCCCTGATGGATGGCGACAACGGCTGTCTCATCGAAGAGATTCGTTTTAATGCCGGCGATCTGGGTGTGATGGGCCAGATACAGATGCATGTCCTGAAGATTTAAGCCTTCCAGGTGGCATCGGGTGATGACCCGGGAAGCCAGGGCCGCTGAGGTTCTATAGGAGAGCTTGTCGATGATGGAAGCTTGCCCAACTATAATGAGGGGCAGATAGGGTTTGGCGTCCTGCTCGAACTGCAAGAGGGTATGCAGTTCGGCGAAGACTTCCAGGCGCAGCAGAGATGCCTCGTCGATGATAAGAACGGGTTTTAGTTTTTTTGCGGATACGAGATTTTTGATTTCCGTTCGAATCATGGATGTCATGAGCGCCTTTGAGGTGGAGAGCCTTTCGATACCGATGGCGGCAGCGATCTGGCGGTAGAGTTCAAGAATGCCTCCGGAGGTGGCAATGACATGCAGGCAGATAAATTCTGAAGGGTGGAGTAGGCCTTGAGCGAAGCGAACGGCGGTGGATTTGCCGGAGCCGATTTCACCGGTAATGATGCCGACGCCTCCAACAGACAGCGCATAGTCAAAGCGGGAGCAGACCGCCAGGAGTTCCGGGGTTTTCATGATGTCCTTTAATGACAGATCTGTTGAAAAAGGCTCCTTTGTGAAGCCGAAAAAGGGGCGATAAGAATTCATGGAACAGTCCTTTCTTTAAAAGAGTTTTCCGCTGTCGCGCTTGACCCGGGAGTTGACGGTCAAATTGAGCGGGGGAAGAAAGCCATGTGAGGTGTTTGCAAAGATTGCCTCGATAGGCCCCGGATCGTGTGGATGAAAAAGAAGTTCGATCTGTTGACCGATGAGGGCCACCGGTGCTTCATAAAGTTTGCCATTCAGGGTGACGGTGCGGTCTTTTGCGACCCGTCTTCTGGCCCGGGCTCTGAAGTGATCTGTGATATTGTTGGGGGCCTTTCGCAGACATTCGAGATGGGCGGTGAACCGGGCAAAGGGGGTTTCGTTGGTGGCACTGTGCACTTTCTGATGGTAAGCTTCTCGCAGCCATGTAGCAAAGGCCTCGTTCAAATCGGTCAAGGAGCCGGTGGGAGCGGTGGAAAGAAAACCGGAGCGCACGGATCGGAAGAATCTCTCAATTTTTCCTTTTCCCTGGGGAGTATAGGGGGTTGCGTGAATAAGCGCGATGCCGAGGGATGCGGTAACCGACTCCAGGTGATTGGATCTAAAAGCAGAACCGTTATCGACGTACAGTTTTCTGGGTAACCCTCGAATGAGGACCGCTTGTTCCAGGGCTTGAAGGTAGCATTTAATGCCTTCGGAAAAATAGAAAGCGCCGTATGGAACGAGTCTGGAGTGATCATCAATGAAGGCGATGAGGTAAGTTTTTTTAAGTTTTCCCTCAAACGGCACATGGAAACCGTGCATTACATCGCTTTGCCACAAATCGTTTGGGAACTGGGCCTCGAATTTGCGTCTATCGACCGCGCAGGCCATGTGCTGCATCAAGCCCCGCCGGTTTAAAAAGCGGTAAACGGTGGTTTTGCAAAGCTGTGTTCCGGGGGTAACGAGATGACGTTTGAAAGCGGTCTCGATCAGTTGGTAAATCGGCGCCTGAGGCATTTGTTCTCTCAACGTAATCAGGTTCTGTGCGGTCTCATCATCAATGGCCCTTGATTTTCCGATGTCGTCACGATCATCGGGGTAAAGGGATTCGATTTTACGACCACTTTTTCGGTATACTCGAATCCATCGAAGCATGGTGCTTCTGCTGACATAGGTTCTCGATGAGAACGGAATTTGCCATTTTCGCCGGGATTTTTCACGGATCAGGCGCTCCTGTTCACCGGGATCGAGGCTGCTTGCGACCAACTCTCCGATGACGGTGAAACGAAAGGTGGCTACTCTTTGTTTTTCTTCGGGTGTCATACTTCAAATCCTCCTGTTTTTAAGTGTCGCGCAGGGGTAATTCCCCGCGGCACCTTTTTAAAACAGAGCAGGACTTGGAGTCGACGCAACGCTTCGGTGGGGTGATAACCAATCGGTTTTGCGACCGATTTAAATAGCCCGGCTGACCGGGATAACGCCCATGACAATCAGTCGTTCAAATGCCTGTTTCAGATTAAGTCCCAGCGCAAGCACGGCGGTGGCTTTTCTTTTCAAGGCGATAAACCAATGTCGCTGGCGCTGCCGACCAGTATCCTTAATGGGTTTGCCGGTGGTCAGTATGGAATCGATGCTATTGCGGATGGTCTCAATCGAAGCCTGAAACCGCTTGAAATACCCCTCTGGCTTGAGTTTGATGACACACCCGCAATTGCAACAGCGGTACCGCTTCAGAGGTATGACGGATTTGATACCGTCAAAACAGGCATCCACGAATCCATGCCCCCACAGACTTGGATTGTTACAATTGGGGCAATGATCCGGCCGGGGCCAGGGGAAATTCTTAAGCAAAAGAAAAACAAGATTGATATCGACAGGAATGGAGATTATCATAAAATACCTTTCTGGGGGTCTCTTTGCTGAAACCCCGGTCAGCAGGAAAAACGGCTTTGGCCGGCGAAGCGTTGGCTGTTTTTCCTCTCCAAAATTAAATGGGCCTCTGTGAGAGGCCCATTTAATCTGATAACTCATTTCTGTCTATCAATTTATTCTGAAAATGCCAGGCACTTCCTTGCTATAATAAAGCCGGATCTAACACCTATGAGTCGAAGGCAAACGGATTTCTGAAGAAGCTGGTGCAGTGGCTGCAAAAGCACATGGCCGACGCATTCGAAGTGACCTACCAGGGTCGCGCCAAATCCATGACCGAGTGGGCCAAGGGTAAATCCATTCGTGACCTGTCGGGCCTATCTCCCTTTGAGACCATCAATTTTCGCGATCTGGTCAATGCCATCGCGGGCATTTGTCTCGCCCCCAATTTCGAAAATCAGGCGCCGGACTATCCCTTCTTCCCGGTTCTCATCACCGGAAATAACCGTGCCCAGGCCGCCCAAGACGCCCTTCGGGCTATCGCCGGCCAGAACCGGACTAAGCAGGCCACGGCCGTGCTGGATGCGCTGGGATTGTTGGATGGCGAAAAGATAGACCCCGCGAAATCGAAGCACGCCAAGTTTATTCTCGATGTCGTAAAGGCAAAGGGGCACGGACAGGTTGTAAATCGCAACGAAATTATTCAGGATGACCACGGGCTGGAGTATATGAACCCGGGCGGTGGGCGGCTCGAACCCGAGTGGGTGGCGGTCATCCTGGCCGCACTGGTCTACACCGGTGAGCTCGTGCTCGCTATTCCCGGCAAGAAGTTCGATGCCTCCGGACTCCAGCAGCTCGCCGCCACCGGGATGGACGAGCTGACCCGATTTAAGCACCTGGAACAGCCCAAGGAATGGAACCTGCCCGCGCTCAAAACACTGTTCGAGCTGCTCGGCTTGACGCCGGGCATGGCCCAGCTTCTTACCCAGGGCGATGAGGAGCCGGTTCGGAACCTGCAGCAGGCCGTGGGTAAAGTGGTCAAGCGCATCGTCATGACCGTGCAGAAACTGCGGGAAGGACTTTCCTTTTGGGGCCTCAATCTGCTCGCGGGCACAGATTTCGCCAGCCAGGCCGGCGGACTGGATGAAGCCAAGTCCTTCTTTGAATCGCTTCAGGCCTACTCCTCTCCGGGGAAACTGAAAAACTTCCGCTACAGCGCACCAGAGGTTTTGGCCCACGAAAAATCAGTGAAGGCTCTGGATGAGTTGGACGCCCTGCGCGAGTTCATCATGGATCATGGACCGACGGCATCCTGGCTTTCCACGGCTGAAGCCGTGCTGCCCGCCCAGCATGACTGGGTGGATCGCATGAAGACTGCCCGGCAGGATATACTGGATGCGCTCAAACAGGCGAACCTGACCGAACTGACCACGCATTCCCAAGGTATCGGGGCCAAACTCCAAAAGCTAAAGAAAGATTACACCACCGCCTATATCAGTCTGCACACCAAGGCCCGGCTGGGTGTCAATGATGACAAGCGTAAAGCGTTGCTAATCAACGATCCCCGCCTCCAAACCCTGCTCAAGCTGGCCGGTATCGATCTCATGCCAAGGCAGCAGCTTACCGACTTTCAGAACCGTTTGGCTGGGCTGAAGAGCTGCTTTGCCCTGACGGAGCAAGACCTTGATGCGACGCCCATTTGTCCGCATTGCCAATTCCGGCCTGCGGCTGAAATCGGAGGGGGTCGTTCAGGGGTTGGCGTGCCGGGTTCAACGCAGGTCGATCAAATGGATAATCAGTTGGATCAGATTATTGAGCAGTGGACCAAAACCATTCTAAACAATCTGGAAGATCCGATGACCCAAGCAAACATTAATGAGCTGCTGCACGAGGGTGACAAAACGGTTATCCAGTCGTTCATGGAGTCGAAGGAACTTCTAGAGCCGATAGATGGCAACTTCGTGCAAACCATGAAAACGGTTCTGGCCGGCCTGCAGAAGGTGCCGGTTAAGAAAGCGGAGCTCATAAAACTTGTTTCAAATCTGGGGCCATCCACGCCCGAAGAGCTGAAGCGGGCGATCAGTGATTATGTGGACAGTCTGACCAGGGGTAAAGACATCAATAAGGTCAGGATTGTGCTGGAATAGGAGCCTGGAATGGATGCCACCGACCAGCAGATAAGAGAACTGATCCGCAAGGGCGGCGGTGCCGACCTTGAGCTGATTGAAGGAGACATCTTCCGAATGGTGGTCAGTGTCCCTGAATTCGGGGCGAACCCGGCGGAAGTTCCGCAAATCGTTTCCGCTACGCAACCGCCAGGACAAGTCACAGGGCAAGTCACAGGGCAAGTCCTCAGCCTGCTCAAGGTTGCTCTGGTGGAGCGGAGTCGAAAAGAATTGATGGAAGCCGTGGGACTTACAGGCAGAGACAATTTTGAAAAGCTATATCTTCGCCCCGCGCTGGATGCAGAACTGATAGAAATGACTATTTCAGCCAAACCGAACAGTCGCTTTCAGAAATACCGGCTGACGGAGAAAGGCAAGAAAATGGTCACGGGTCGCGAGTCATGAGTCAAGAGGGACGAAGGATTGAAGATGGCAAGGTGCGAACCGAAAACAGCAATAAACCTCATGGATTTGGCGCATTAAATCCGATAAATTTTACGCCTTTTCCGAAAAATCCGGTTATCGGTAAGTTTTTCCGTCAAATAGGTCGAGCGGACGAGCTGGGTTCCGGAATGCGCAAGATGATGCGCTACGGCAAGGTCTATGGTGGCGCCGATCCGGAAATGATTGAGGGGGATGTGTTCAGAATTGTCGTGAAGGTGCCTGAATTCGGGGCCATAGAAAAACATACCCAGCAAATCAGAGCCCATGATGAGGCCCATGATGAGGCCCATGACGAGGCCCATGAAGCCCAAGTCGAGGCCCAAGTCGGGACCAAGTCGGGACCAAGCATTCATAATGCGTAATTGCCTGAATGAAAAAGCCATTGTAGAGATCATGAAACTCGCCGGTCGAACGAATCGAACCAAGTTCAGAGACCAGGTGCTCAAACCTCTGCTGGAAGCGGGTTGGCTCGAAATGGCCATCCCCGGCAAACCAACCAGCAGCAAACAAAAATACCGGCTGACTGAGAAGGGGAAACAATGGGTACGAGTCACGGGTCTGGAGTCATGAGGCGCGAGTCAAAGGATTGAAGATGGCAAGAATAGAGAAATTCGAGAATATCGAATATAGTCGGGAAAGGGAAATCTCGGTGGCTGGTGCCAAAGCCGTCTTGGCCAAATCCACGGCTCAGTCTTTCAGCAAGCTGCATTACCTGGTTAATCAAGCGCTTATTCGAGAAATTGAGCCCAAAAGCCTGTATGGCTTGGCGGAACACCTCCCATCCCGATTTTCCAGTGACCAAGAAAGTGACCAATTCGGTAGGAGGTTAGTCACTCCAGCGCGTGACCAACCTCAAGTGACCAGTCAAGAACCATCTAAGGTGCTTCAGAAGCTGGAACATTTTTCAGAAGCACTGTTCTGGAACCGCTGCTTGATCGCGGACTGGTTCAGCAAACCCATCCGGAACAGCCGACGCATCCAAAGCAGGCCTACATGCTGACCGATGCCGGTTTGCGTTTACTTGAACTGATGAAAGCCCAAGGTCAAACACAGAGTGATGGCTATTAACCAAAGGTTTTTGAAATGAGTGACAATATGCAGTTTGACTTCGGGCTTAAGGAATTTAAGACTGGACCTGTGAAGTGCTTGGGCATTGAATTTGAAAATGACGAAGCCCGGCGAGCGCACTTTGCCGAGGAACTGCGCAAAAAGTTGCAGGACCCGGAGTTTCGCAAGATTGACGGGTTCCCCATTGGATCAGATGAAGATGTCCTCGCCTTAAGCGATCCCCCTTATTACACCGCCTGCCCAAATCCTTGGATTGAGGAATTCATTAAGTATTACGGCAAGCCTTACGACCCAACTGTTATATATGCCCGAGAACCGTTTGCCGCCGATACGGGCGCGGGTAAAACCCATCCGCTTTATACAGCGCATTCCTATCACTCGAAAATCCCGCATCTGGCGATCATGCCCTGCATTTTGCACTACACCGAGCCGGGCGATATCGTGTTTGATGGCTTTTCCGGTTCCGGTATGACGGGAGTTGCTGCCCAACTGTGTGGGCAGCCGGAGCCTGAATTCAAGGTATTGTTGGAGAAGGACTGGAAAGGCTTAGGATTTGATACACCGAAATGGGGTGCCCGCAGGCCGGTCCTGATGGATTTGTCACCGGTTGCCAATTTTATTGGCTATAACCTTAACCTATCCCTTTCCGCCAGTGAATTCGAGAAAGCCAGCAAGGCGTTTTTTAACCAAATAGACAAAGAACTGGGATGGATGTATGAGACGCTCCACACGGATGGAAAGATCAGGGGCCGGATTAATTATGTTGTATGGTCGGAGGTCTTCACCTGCCCCCATTGCGCCGGGGATGTGGTGTTTATGGAGCAAGCCTATGACGCCAAGACCGGAAAGTTTGCTGAGGAATACGAATGCCCACACTGCAAGGCCACATTAACCAACCGAAGCGCCGAGCACAAATTCACGACCCACTTTGACAAGGCCATTAACGAAACCGTCCGTTCAGTAACCTATCAACCGGTTGAGATCGAATACACCATTCCGGGTAGTAAAGCGAAACTCCGTAAGAAACCTGCGGCTGATGACCTGGCACTTATAGAGAAGCTTAAAGCTGAATTACCCAAGGATCTGTTTCCTACGCAGGCCCTCCCCGATGAGATCTATCATTATTCGCGTCTTGAGCCAAAAGGTATAACTCATTTTCACCATCTTTATATTCCCCGCGCCTTGCATTCCCTGGCTGCTATGTGGCGTATTGCCGGGGAATGCCCGGATGCACGAGTGCGCGGATTTTTGAAGTTCATGGTAGAGCAGTGCTTTTGGGGTATGACCCTTATGAACCGTTACCAATCTATCCAATTCGGGAAGGTTGGTGGATCACAGGTTAATCGCTTTCAGCCAGGTGTCTTCTATGTTCCTCAAGCATCAACGGAAACCTCTCCTTGGTACAACCTTGATGGCAAATTCAAGCGTCTATATAAGATGCTTAAATTTCAGCAGTTCCCACAGGCCGGCCAATTCGCTCAGTCCACAGCCTCTTCTCTGTGTGTATCCGCTCCCAATAATAGCGTGGATTACATCTACACCGACCTTCCTTTCGGTGATTTTGTTCCCTATGGCGATCTTAATCTTCTAATTGAAGCTTGGCACCGAGTCTTTTCAAATCTGAAACACGAGGTTCTGGTGGATAAGAAGCGCCAGAAGACGCCAGACGTTTATAGGGGCATGATGAAAGACGCCTTTGCCGAGCTTTTCCGAATTTTGAAGCCGGGCCGGTGGGCAACTATCGTTTTTCATAACTCCAAAAGTGCCATCTGGAATGCCTTGCAGGATGCGATCGGGGCTGCCGGATTCGTGGTGGCCGATGTTCGAACCATGGATCGTGGAACGGGGAGTTACAGGCAATACACGGCTCAGGTATCAGTTAAAGCGGATGTCGTGATTTCCGCCTACAAACCAAATGGTGGCCTGGAAGATCGCTTTAAGCTCGAAGCGGGCACCGAGGAGGGGGCGTGGGATTTTGTCCGCACACACCTCAAGCAGTTGCCGGTTTCTGTGGTCAAGAGCGGCAAGGTGGAAGTTATCGCCGAGCGCATGGGGTATCTTCTCTTCGATCGAATGGTGGCTTTTCACGTCCAGCGGGGTGTTTCCGTGCCCCTGTCTGCCGCCGAGTTTTACTCCGGGCTGGAGCAACGCTTTTCACAGCGTGACGGGATGTATTTCCTACCGGACCAAGCCATACAGTATGACAAAAAACGCATGACTGCGACCGGAGTTGAGCAGATCAGCATGTTTGTCAGTGATGAATCATCTGCCATCCAGTGGTTACGCAGGGTTATCAAGGAAAAACCGCAGACATTTCAGGAGATTCACCCACAATTCATTCGCGAGTTGGGTGGCTGGAACAAAAACGAAATGATGCTGGAACTCTCCATTTTATTGGAGCAGAACTTTCTTTGCTATGACGGCAAGGGGCCTGTTACCGAACAGATTCACGCCTATCTCTCCACCAACTGGAAGGAACTGCGTAACCTGCCAAAAGACGATCCAACCTTGATCGCCAAGGCCCGCGACCGTTGGTACGTGCCCGATCCCAACAAGGCGGGCGACCTGGAGAAGCTACGCGAAAAAACGCTGCTCAAAGAATTCGAGGAGTACAAGCAAGTTAAGAAGAAACTCAAGGTCTTCCGTTTGGAGGCTGTCCGCGCCGGTTTTAAAAAATCCTGGCAGGAGCGTGACTACGCCACCATAGTGGCCGTGGCCGACAAGATCCCCAGCAACGTCCTCGAAGAAGATCCAAAACTGCTCATGTGGTATGATCAGGCAGTGACAAGAATGGGGGAGTAAGCGCAGATGACGATCGACGAACATCAATTGGAACCGGCATTTGATTTTGCAACCAATGAATCAAGCATTGTGCTCCATAAAGATTCTGCGTCAGTCTGCATTAACGGCAACACATATACCGGTGACGGCGAAGCGCGATTGGACTTGTTGCCGCGAGCTGGAATCCACCTCTATGGCTATTTCAGGGGAGTGCAAGCCAAAGACGCGATGGAAGCACACATAGGTCATCGAGAGATAACGTCTTTTTCAATTAACGGTCGCAAAATTGAAGGGTTTCGAGTTAGTAGCGGCGGGGATTTAACCTCCCAGGAATTTAATATCAAATGGTGCCCAAAGTCAACGCCAATAGTTGGTGTTGGAGATGGCTTGACAGAGATGAAGAGAGTCGTTTTCCACGTTTTTAATTTTGTCGACCTTTTGGGAACCAGGCATTCCACCGAACAAAATGGAACGTCGATACACGCCATCCAACATGTGGATTTGATTTGTGACGAATGGAAGGTTGATCTGAAATCTCTGCTTTCGACACCACAGAACATCAAGTCGCTAAAGGAAGAAGGAGGATATCGGTTAACTCATGTTGGCGGCATTCAGAGGCCAGGCGGAAATCCAATCGTCGGATACGATGTGGATAAATGTTTACATGCACTTCGTTTTGCTCTCTCCTTAGCCAAAGGTGGGTGGTGTGCACCAATTTGTGCAGTAGGGTTCGATGTCTCCGGGAATCGCGTTTGGGAGTCATGGTCATCACCCCGAGAACCCTGGCATAATCCTTTCTGCTGGTTCGATCCTCATAACGGGGCACAGCTTGCCACGATGTTTTCCGGTTTCATGAAGATATGGGCGGATGATGAATGGCGTGAAGCACTGCATGAGGTCATTTACTGGTACCTGAATGCAAACTTCTCCTCGCGGGGGATTGATGCTGGAATAATTTTGACCCAAGCGGCAATCGAGCGCCTCTCCTTTCAATTTGCAGTAAAAGACAAGCTTCTTGTTACTGTCGAGGGTTTTAAAAATCTCTGGGCGTCCGATAAATTCCGTCTATTGTTCTCTTCTCTGAAAATCCCCTTGGATATCCCAACAGAGACTCCTGAGCTACAAAATCTTGCACATAACCAGAAGATGAAATGGCTCGATGCGCCTCATGCGTTAACAGAAATACGGAATTCTTTAGTTCACCCAGAACATAAAAAACGTGGACAGCTTGGCTCTGCCTATTATGAGGCTTGGAATTTGGGCTTGTGGTATTTGGAGATGGGGATTCTTGCTATCTGTGGATACAGTGGAACTTATGGGAATCGGCTGAAACAGCGATGGGTTGGACAGGTAGAAAATGTCCCTTGGAGTTGAGAGAGCGACACTTTTTAAATAGCACGACCAACCGGTAACCTGAAAGGGAGCCAAGTAGGATGCTAAATCTAACAGTGCAGTCTGTTCACTTTGAAGACTTTGATGGGCATCAGTTTGAGCGCCTCGTGTTCGCATATCTGCTCCGGACAGACAATTGGCTATCTATCGAATGGTATGGCCAGGCTGGAGGCGATTCTGGGAGAGACATTTGGGGTGTCAGAGAGCGCAATTTGGGGGCAGACGGTTTGCCGTGTCGGGTTGCTGCACCAGAATGCCGAAATAAGGTTCTCGAAGAAGATCCGAAGCTGCTAATGTGGTACGAGCAAGCAGTAACAAGAATGGGAGGGGATTAGATGGCAATGATTGAAGGCTTCAGAATCCAAAACTATCGGGCATTAAAAGATATTGCCATGGGGCGCATTGGCACGGATGCGAAATTACGTAAAGCAGAACCTCTTACGCCCATGACAACGGTTATTGGTAAAAACGGTGTGGGTAAGAGC
>JAZDOW010000213.1:0-16894 GCA_043798185.1 Pseudomonadota bacterium
ATCCACTTTCTAGGACACTATACTTTCCGTGACAACACAAACCTGATCGATCTGGAGGCGATGCTGGCCAACGTGACATTGAAATAATCCGGCGATTAAACGCCTGTCAAAAATTCCGAGGGTTCCGGCTTACAACCCCAATAGGGGATGTGATGCTTTTACCAACATAGGACCGTAAATACCTTCTCGCAACCCCGAGATTGCAGCTATTCATTTCCATTACAAAGTCAACAATTGAACCACCATTCTCCTTTTCAAAATTATAGAAAATCCAGTGGTTGTCTTTGTCTCTACTCACACCAATTTTTACATTTCCGTTTCTAAGAACAGTGCAAGCTTTACTGGATCTTCTTTTGTCTAGTTCTGTGAAAGCATGAACCGAGGCAAATTCAACCAGGTTTATGTTTGACTTGAAATGTTCAAGTTCAACGTCCATTTATGCTCTTTCCCTACTGGCTTACGACTAAATTTGTTGAATGAGCTATTTGGGCAATTTCTTCTCGAAGTAATCGCAACACCTGCTTGTCGGTATCTTTTTGCAGATACAGATCCAACTCGTTATGCAGTTGTTGAATAGTTCCATCTTTTCGGTGTTGATTGAGATAGTGGGCACCAATAAATATTTTCAGTCTGGTTTCTAGCTTTCGCCTATGTTGCTTTTCTCTTGATTTTTCATTCTGAATTTTTGCTTCAAGCTGTTTCTTTTGTTCTTCAAGTTTTTCAAGTTTCGTTTTCTCCATGAAATCCACCTCATTATGTTGAATTTGGTGTCGATTGTAAATCTTCTCTCTTCACTTGTCGATGAAATATGTTGTCATGACACTTAAAACAGCCTCATTTTCGTCAAATATTCATAGTACGGTACGGACCAATTCAGCTTTTTAATTATGCGGAGCATTGCTTTTAAGACGGGTTTTTTCCGTCTAACCCAAGGAACGAAGGGCGCACTTATACATTGTTCCAATGTGTGCTAATTTATATGACCTTTTTTTCAAGAATAAAAGTTGTGTTAAATCTGTTTTTAAGGCATAGATATTCACATGGCATCCTATCATCTATCAGTTAAAATTATTTCTCGCTCATCAGGGCGTAGTGCTGTCGCATCCGCATCGTATCGTTCACGGGCTGTAATGATCGATGAACGTCAAGGAATGACGTTTGATTATTCAAAAAAACAAGATCTTGCATATAGCGCAATAATGCTGCCTGAAAATGCACCTAAAGAATACCGAGACCGGGAAATATTGTGGAACGCAGTTGAAAAGGCGGAAAAACGAAATGACGCTCAAGTATCGAGAGAAATTGAAATTGCCTTGCCATACGAATTGTCACTTGAAAAACAGGTTTCACTTGTAAGAGAATTCGTAAGTGAATCTTTTGTGTCGAAGGGCATGATCGCCGACGTAAACATCCACAATAAAGAAGGAAACCCACATGCTCATATTATGCTAACTATGAGATCAGTAAGTGAGGACGGGTTCGGTGGTAAGGTCAGAGAATGGAATAAAAGAGATTTGATTTTGGAGTGGCGGCAGGATTGGGCGAACATTCAAAACGAATATTTATCAAAAGACGGTCATGCTGTGCGGGTTGACCATAAAAGCTTTGAGGATATGGGTATTGCTTTAGATCCTCAAGTTAAAGTCGGTGTCGGCGAACATGCTTATGGTGAAAACGGGGATCGCGTTCTCGATCTTATAAAAATTCTAAGCAATAATGGTGACGCGATAATAGAAAACCCCAATATAGCTTTGGATTATTTAACGAAAAACAATTCCACTTTTACAAATTATGATCTTTATAAGTTTGCGAATGCCCACTCTTATCAAGAGCCTCAATTTAGGCAAGTTGTTGAAGCAGTCTTATCGAGCAACGAAATAGTGCAACTTGAAGATGAAAAATACTCAACAGTATCAATTTTAAAAACAGAAAAAGAAATGTTGGAAGGCGTTGCAGCGCTCCAACAGAACAATAAACATGCGGTTTCAGATGTGTATGCAAAACAAGCAATTGCGTACAAAACCTTTGGGGAAGATCAGGTTGCAGCTTTTAATCATTTAGTGAATAGTAACGGAATATCTGTAGTTATCGGGCATGCCGGTACTGGTAAAAGTTATGTACTTGGAGCTGTAAAAGAAGCTTACGAGTCTGATGGATATATAGTTTCCGGGATAGCACTGGCGGGAATAGCCGCGAAAAACTTACAAGAATCAAGCGGAGTAAATTCAACAACAATCTACCGTAAGCTTAAAAACTGGGAAAACGGAATTGATCGTTTGGACAAAAATCATGTTTTGATTGTCGACGAGGCGGGAATGGTTGGTACCAATCAGATGGCCCACATTGTCAAACATGTGAATGAATCTGGAGCTAAATTGATCCTTATCGGAGACGATCAGCAGTTACAAGCTATTGGTGCTGGCGGACCTTTAAGGTGCATTAAGGAAGAAGTTGGTTTCGTGTCGCTGACGGATGTCAGGAGACAAACAGAACAATGGCAGAGGGACGCAACTGTTCTTCTCGCTGGTGACAAAGAACAGATTGGTAAAGCAATTGACCTTTACTCTTCACACGGCAATGTTCATCAAGCCCAAAATATTGATAAAACAAAACAAGCGTTGCTGCATAAATTTTGCTCGGATTACAATACCGATGAAAGCCGCTTGATTTTAGCTCATCGCAATAAAGACGTTCTTGACTTGAACAGCGGGGCAAGAACTCTCTTACGTAATAACGGATACCTGCAATCCCCAGATGCACCTTTTGAATCATCCAAAGGTTCAATTTCTCTCGCTCAAAACGATAGAGTTGTTTTTCTTGAAGGAAACAACAGGCTTGGAGTTTATAACGGCACGTTGGGAACGGTGCGATCCAACAAAAATGGTGTTTTACGGGTTGGAGTAGATGCCGGCAAAGAAATTGTGTTTAACAGTGACGATTACAATAAAATTGGCCATGGATATGCTGTCACAATACACAAGAGCCAGGGCGCAACAGTTGACAAAACATTTGTTCTTGCAACACCTGGATTCGACAAACATCTAGGTTATGTTTCGATGTCTCGACATCGGGACTCAGCAAACTTGTTTTACTCCAATGATTCCGACGGTTTTAAAAATATTGACCATCTAAAGGGTTCTCTTTGTCGTGACAACAGCAAAGATCTCGCCATTGATTATCTGCCAGCCGACATATCTTATCACGACAGCAAGCGACGAGCAGTATCTGACACAATTGATATAATGATGCTGAAAACCGGACGGGTGGATCAAGCTTTAGATCCAAAAGAAGCGAATAAAAACGGAATGTTGTTGATTCAGTATCCAGAAGTCGGATTAAAACTACTCAGTCATCACAACGCTATTTTTACCGAAAGAGATATTGATCTTTTCGTCCACAATAATTCACAAGGCATAGAACAGTTCAATGGTGCCAAGAGTGCCATAATGAACAGCAAGGAATTGACTCGTTTAGGGGATGAGAATTTCACAACCAGAAGTTTGGTAGAGGCCGAAAAGCAGCTATTTGTCGATATTGGCGAGTTACACAAAAAGAACACATTCATTGTAAGCCAAGAAAGCGTTGAAGGCGCTTTGTCCACAAGAAAGCTTGGTGGTGACCAATTAGAAGCATTCAATAGTATTGTTCAAAATGATTCGAATTTGGCAGTTGTGCATGGTGTGGCCGGTACCGGCAAAAGTTATATGCTTGGTGCAGTAAGGAACGCTTTTGAAAATGATGGAATGAGGGTGGTTGGGGTTGCCTTGTCAGGTGTTGCAGCAAGAAGTTTACAAGATGGAAGCGGGATAGAGTCTTCAACGATCCACAGTAAGTTGCTTGATTGGCAAAAGGGAAGAGGGCTTATGGATAAAAACCATGTCCTTGTTGTCGATGAGGCGGGAATGGTTGGCACCAATCAAATGGCCCAAATTGTCAAACATGTGAAAGAATCTAGAGCTAAATTGATTCTTGTGGGGGATGACCAGCAGTTGCAGGCTGTTGGCGCTGGCGGACCTTTAAAGGGTATTAAGGAGGAAGTTGGTTTTGTGTCGCTGACGGATGTTAGGAGACAAACCGAACAATGGCAGAGAGAAGCTACCGTTCTTCTTGCTGGAAATAAAGAACAAATTGGTAAAGCAATTGACCTTTACTCTTCACACGGCAATGTTCATCAAGCTCAAAATATTGATGAGGCAAAATCATTATTACTAAAAGATTGGGCCATGGGGGTAGAAAGTGACGGGAAATCTCGTCTAATACTAACTCACAAAAATGAAGACGCCCTGGCTATAAACCTGCAGGCCAGAGAAATATTGAAGGAAAAAGTTGTTATTGGAAGTGATGATTTTCAGTTTTTGACGTCTGACGACAAGGTTATAAATCTTGCTGATAAAGAAAGGGTTGTATTTACCAAGAACGATATATCCATGGGCGTTGAAAACGGCACTCTTGGAACCGTGACAGGCATTAAAAATAATACTTTGCATGTTCATTTGGATAACGGGAAAAATGTAGAGTTTGATGAAAAGAAATACAACGATTTGTCGCACGGCTATGCTGTAACTACACACAAGAGCCAGGGTGTAACAGTTGATAAATCATATGTCTTGGCGTCACCAACGTTTGATAAACATCTTGGTTATGTGTCACTGACAAGACACAGGGATGATACAAATCTCTATTATTCTTTAGATCACTTCAAAGACGAGGATCATTTAAAGGATACACTTGGGAGAAAACGTGAGAAGGATTTAATACGTGATTTCGATAACAGCCCAGGCGACCAGGTCGGCAAAACAGAAGGGGTTGTAAAAGATAATCAGGACAAAAAGTCAATAAACAGCAAAGATCGTCATTATGTTGTGTCGGACGACAGCGGAAGGATATTGAACACAAATGGTAATTTCAAAGATGATTCTGCCAACCATACCTTTGACAAACCGAGTGTTGCTCTGGATGTTGCATACCAAAAAAGAGTAGAACATTCGAAAGAACTTGAAGGGACAGCATTATATGTTCACAGAGTTGAACAGGGTGAAATCATAGGAAAGCCCTTTTTAAAGACGGTGGACTCGCCCGACGCTCTAAAAAAATTATGGTCGCGGCAAATGGGCGAGAACAACCCAGTTCCCGACAATCTCATCAAACAAGCAGGGCCGGTTTCGCTGGAAATATCTGACCAAAAATTTAAAATATCTCTTTATGAGGACATTAACAAACCCTTCGCAACCGCTACCGTTTCAATTCCGGACGGTTTAGACAAAGAGCAAACCAAAAAAGCGTTAAATAATGAAATCAGATCATTGTCTGATTCTACTCCTGGCTTCGATATGGACAAAACGAGGGTAAAGGTCGAGAGCGTTAACCCGGTTGAAGTTGCCAAGACAAAAGAGAAATCTATTTCTGACGACAGGGAACTGTCTCTTTAGTTATTGTGCTCAATAGATTCAGGGAAAATTGAAAGTATAGGTTCTCCCAGGGCGAGCCTTTAAATGGAGTAGAAAAGGCAGATAATGGAAAAAATTGTCCAACAGTTAGCCGATGAGGTCTTGTATTACTACGGCGGCAACCAGTATGTGCTGCTGAAGACGGACGGCAAACTTATAGGCAAGATCCGAGCCAGAAGCGATGAAGAGGCCATCCAGAAAACTGCCCTGCTTTCTCGCAAATCATGGGAAAAAAAGAAGGGTGGTCACAATGCTGCCTGATTATGAATCACCGCACACGGTCAAAGGTGTCAGAGAAAAAACAGGACTGACACAGAGGATTTTCGGTATGATTCTTGGCATGGGAAAAACTGCTGTATCTCGGTTCGAACGGGGGGAGCGCAAGGAAACCTTTATCCTTAAAGAGCAGGTGAGCACCATTGCCTTTCTTGTCGAAAAAGATCTTTTGAAAGAGTATGTGCAATGGCGGTTTAAATTGTCTATTCGTAATAAACCATAAATAGATACTCCATTGGAGTGCCTATTTTATATTATTACGTCTCGCTCTTTCCATTCAAACGTGTGATATCCAAATGGACGTATTTTATTGAGGATGTGTAGCAGGAATAAATCTCAAGCGGCATCGTTAACCGTTGCACAACGATTAATTGTGTATTATGAATATTTATGATCAAAAGTTTTAAACATAAAGGACTGCACAAATTTTTTACCACCGGCAGTACAGCGGGGATAAATCCTCAACATGCTCCACGACTGGAGGAACGTCTGCAAGCCTTACACACTGCCACCGTAATTGATGATATGGATTTACCGGGCTGGCGGTTACATGTCCTGAAGGGGGATAAATTGGGTTTATGGGCTGTGAATGTAAGCGGAAATTGGCGGGTGGTATTTGAATTCAGAGACGGTCACGCTTATGTGGTCAATTATGAAGATTATCATTAAACTGAGGGTAATATAATGACTATTCAACAACATAACCCTATGCACCCAGGATCATTTATTAAAAGGGTTTACTTGGAGCCGTTTAATGTCGGATCAAACGAGCTTGCTCGGAAACTGCAAGTAAGTGCAGGCTTGGTTAGTCGGTTGCTTAACGGTAAGACTGATATTTCCCCGGCAATGGCCTTGAAACTTTCCAAAGTTTTAGGCCGATCCCCCGAAAGTTGGTTGCTGATGCAGGATAATTTTGATCTTTGGCAAGCAAGGCAGGAAATCGACTTGAACGGCTTTGAGGCAATTTCTTTTGCCGCATAATTAATCAAAATAACGAGGATTATTAAAGTGGGGTGGATCAGGTTCACAAATGCGGCTCAAGCCATCTCCGGCGCTAGAATGCGGCCAGAGTCTACCGCAAAAAGGCCAGGGCGTCCTCGGAGTTATATTGTCGTTCGTAGGGAACAAAGATCGCACCATGGGAATTTGATTATCTTTGAAGATGGTAGCCAGGTGCCGGTGGCTGATGCTAAAGCATTTGGGTGGCTGGTTGAACGAAAATAGCAAGAAGGTAGACGAGGGCCTCAAGAGTTAACAACAAACACACGGCAATGTTCATCAAGCCCAAAATATTGATGAAGCAAAACAAGCGTTGCTGCATAAATTTTGCTCGGATTATGGATAAAAACCATGTCCTTGTTGTCGATGAGGCGGGAATGGTCGGCACCAATCAAATGGCCCAAATTGTCAAACATGTGAACGAGTCTGGAGCTAAATTGATTCTTGTGGGGGATGACCAGCAGTTGCAAGCTGTTGGCGCTGGCGGACCTTTAAAGGGCATCAAGGAGGAGGTTGGTTTTGTGTCGCTGACGGATGTTAGGAGACAAACCTTTATCCTTAAAGAGCAGGTTAGCACCATTGCCTTCCTTGTCGAAAAAGATCTTTTGAAAGAGTATGTGCAACGGCGTTTTAATTTGTCGATTAGCAGGAAACTGTAAAATGGTACTCCATCGGAGTATTAATATTTGTGATTGTTTTTTCAATGTAGGGTTCCATGAGCCAAAGGTCAGAATGTTTTGTCCCAACATCTCTCACTTGCAAATTTAAGGATAAAAATCAGCAAGTGCGTTTTTCTTTGAAAGCCTTTACCAGTAAGGATTTCATGAGGAAAACAGAAAAGAGTGAAGAAAGTTAAAAACTTCACTCGTTAAGAACGAGTTTTGAATACATCAATACTTAGCGTGTTTTGAAAAGATCCAGATGGCCCCTCATCGCACGAATATTATGGTAACCCCAAAACAAACTAAGCTACTTCTTTCCGTAAGTGCTGTCGTGGTCTAGGGCGATGGTGAGCATGCGGATGAAATCGCCGTCGCGGAATGCCGTTGCTCTGCGTGACTGAGTGATGCGTAGCGAGTAGATAGCATCTATACCCGAAGGAGGTTTAACGCTGAATACCTTCTCCCACTTTAAGCCGTTGTCTCGGTAGAGCTGATTCCAGGTGAGTTGGCGGATCTTATTCAAAGTGTCCAGAGCTGCGAGTCGTTCAGGCTTTTGCAATGAGAGAAGGTTTTCCTGAAAGACTGGGTTGTTCAAATCAAGCCTGACCAATGAATACGGATCGGCCTTAGCCATTGGTTAACTTCCCAAAAATGCTGTCCACATTGGTATCATTCGCGGAATTGGTCTTGGACCAATCAAGTGCGCGTGTCAGATCGGCAGCGGCTTGAGTTTCTTGCAACCAACGTTCGTTGTCGGGAGTGACTGTGGCGGTACGCACCAACCATACACCAGGCTCTTGCTCTTCCACTAGAACCTGACGACCGGCAAATTGTTTGCCCAGTGAAATTTGACCATTTAGGCCGATGACTTTGATGCTAGGATGTCTTGCTAAGGTAGGCATAGTGACCTCCGTATATTCCTAATTTAGGATTATAATATAGCACCAAAGCAACCGTTGGTCAATAGTGACTAAACTGGTCAGATATTGTGCCTTTCTTTTACCAAGCTGCATGTATGAACAAATCACATTTTGGAGGAATTATGAACAAAGCAAAGCAGAGCTCGTTGTAAGATTGCAGAAGGAGTTGAACTGACAAAAGTGTAAGCTGAGAAAGCACTCAACAGCTTCATCGCTGCCACTACGACCACTCTCACAGCTGGTGACAAGATCACTCTGGTGGGCTTTGGTATTGGGGGTAAAAAATCTCACCTGCAGAAGGCACGTTAAAATATTCACACGAGCTGGGATTATACGTATATATCCCAGCACATAACTTCAAATAATGCAAGAAATGAGTGATTAAAAACACGTTCTATTTGTGCCGCTACATATTTATAGCGGCACGCATTCATAAACGCTCGGGAGCGCAATCGTGTCTGGCCAACGAATGTGCACGACATGTCCGTTCTGGGGCAGAACTCTCATTGATCATGCTGGATATCGATCATTTCAAAATATATAATGATAACTACGGGCATGTGAGCGGTGATGTCTGCCTTCAGCGGATTGCCCGAGTGATAGCTGAAAGCGCTGTGCGGGCTACCGATATTGCCGCCCGTTATGGTGGAGAGGAATTTGCCTGCATCCTGCCGGATACCGATCTGCATGGGGCTGCCGCCATTGCCGAAAAACTCCGAACAGGTATTAACCGCCTTGTTATTCCTCATGATCTTTCAACCACTGCCGGTTTTGTCACCGCAAGCCTTGGTGTGGTCTCTGTCACCTGCACGGCCGACATGTCCGCGGCGGATAGTATTGTTCTAGCAGATAAAATGCTCTACAAGGCCAAGGAAGGGGGACGCAACCGGGTGGAAATAGACACATTCATCTCCAACCAACAATCCGGTGTTGAAAAAAATTTCGTTCAGTTAGTCTGGAATGACACCTTCTGTTCCAGCAATAGTCTGATCGACGGTCAACACCAAGAACTTTTCCGTATCACAAACCAGCTCCTCGATGCGATTGAATCATTACGTCCGAATTCCGTTGTCGTGAAAATGGTAACACACCTTTTGACTGTCATTGCCAAACATTTTTATGACGAAGAGGTCATCCTCGAATCGGTAAAATTTCCCGGTCGGATACTCCATGTCGAAGAACATGCCAGGCTGCAAAAAAGAGGTTTGGAAATTGCCATGACATTCCAGGCAGATGCCTCGGCCCTTGGCGATATTGTCAAATTTCTGGTTTACGAGGTGGTCTTCCGGCATATGCACCAGAAGGATCGGGAGTTTTTCCCCTTTATCAACAGTGCTTCCGCTGGGAGCAGTGATATCTTACCGTCTCAATTCTCGCAGCAGAGTAAGGGGTGAGGTAACACTTAAAGCTGCTGCTTTGCCTCCCCCCGGTTGTGCATGCTCTCCAACAGAGAGTCCTGGTCAATTGGATGGTGCTTGTCACAAAGGCGTAGTGTCCCAAGAAGCAACCCTGCACCTCAACGTGGCCCCAACATTCGTGCAAGGGAAAACAATTTATCGATGGGTTCATCTTTGAAGGATGTGGTCGATTTCTACTTCGGCTTCCAGCCAGTCATGTGCCACATCGCCTCCAATAAGATCTCGCTTTTCCGCACGAAAATAGGCTGCCTCTGCGATCATTTGATAACGCTGTTCGGGGGTAATGTACGTTTTCTCCTCGTTTGCAATGACTTCAGCTTTGACTTTTTTTGCAGCAGAGCCTTTGGATTTAACTTTGGACATGGTCGCTACTCCTTGTTGGGGTGTAAGAATTCTGATCTGTCTTCAATTCAGCCGTTTGTTTTTTTTCTTCAAGGAGAGCATGCTCTCCTTATCCCATCCACCCTTTAAGGGTAATTTTATTTTCTGAAAAAAGTTTCAGGCATGCTTTTACGACGTTGGCATCATAAAGGATATCCTTGTTCTTAGAAATTTCCTCAAGTGCTAAGGCAATGCCAGGTGCTGGCCGATATGGGCGGTGGGAAGACATGGCTTCCACAACATCAGCCACGGCTATAATGCGTGCCTCTAAAAGAATGTCTTCGCCCGACAATCCCACTGGGTAGCCTTTGCCATTCATTCTTTCATGGTGTTGATGAACGATTTCTGCGATAGGCCAGGGAAAGGAAATATTCTTGAGAATATCGAATCCAACTTGGGGATGGACATGAATCAATTCTCTTTCTATATGAGTCAGCTTTCCTGGTCTATTTAAAATTTCCGCTGGGACATAGATTTTTCCTAGATCATGAATTACTCCGGCCAGCCGAATTCCTTCTGTCTGATCGTGAGAAAGCTTCATCTCTTTGGCAATCGCGCAAGCCAGTTCAGCGACTCGGGATTGATGACCCGCCGTGTATGGGTCTCGTGTTTCGACTGTCAGCGCAACGGCAGAAATAATCCCTTCCAAGGCTTCTTTCAATTGGGATTCTTTTTGCTTGATTTTTTGCGTTCTTTGTTCGACCTTCTCTTCGAGGTTCTTATTGAGTTCAACGAGTTCCTGGTTTTGTTTTTTTGTGAGTTCAGAGAGCCTTTTATTTTCTACTATTAAAAAGTTTTGTTTAATAGCCTCGTTGATTGCTGATTTTAAGTCATCATCCCCACATGGCTTCGTGATAAAATGAAATATTTTACCTTGGTTGATCGCTGATAATACTGAGTCGATTTCAGCATCACCAGATAAAATCATTCTGATAGTATCAGGACATTGAATTCTAACTTTTTCCAGAAATTCTGTACCGGTCATTCCCGGCATCCGCTGATCTGCTACAACAACGGCAACCTCTCTTGTAGCCAGTTCTGCCAAAGCTTTTAGCGGATCATCGAATGTTGCAACCTGGTATTGTTCACGCCTGGTGGTCCGGACAATAGCTTGAAGGATGTTTGGATCATCATCAATAAAGAAAACAATCGGTTTTGTCATAACCTTTAGTGGCCCTCGCTCCTCTTTGTTCATTCCGTATCCGATGGTCGTTGTTCAGGAGCTGTACGCATTCCAGCCCCCGGTTTGTTCTACTCTCCTATCACTTTGGTAAAGGCTCATAGTCTGCTATCTCCTTCAGACGTACCCGAATGGGATTCCTGATTCCGATATGTTCCAGAAAATTGTTCAGTCCCTGAATAGCGGACCAGGTGATCTCCTGCCCGCGCGGAATAATTATGGCCCCGTTTTTAGCAAGGATATCCTCATCAGCTACCATACCGGGGATAATATCCTCGAAATTCAAGGTGACAATCCTGACCCGTTTCGTTGCGACTTCATCCTCGGCAAGTATCTTCAATATCTCAGGATTATACACCCCGTGACATATCTCCAGTTTCTTAATCGCCTCAAGATGACTGAGGCCTTGGAGCATCAGGAAATCATGATCTATGGTCGCTTTCAAGATCTGAGCACCTATTTTTTCTTCATTTTTCAGGAGAATGCCCGGTTCTTCTCCGTACTTATTCCAGAGCAGCATCTGATTTCCTATCATGGCCGCCACATGCTCCAAACGTGGGATCTCCCCGATCAGCTTGGCCCCGATCTTGGGGTGATTGCGGTACATCCGTTCCTCTTTTTGTGTCAAATCACCACCTGCCTGTATCTTCCTTAAGATATCATCGGGAATGGCAACACAACCGATCTGAGACATTAAAGCGGCTATTTCATACTGCCATAGTCTGTCGAGCCGGAGTTTTTCCGCGACCTTGAGAACGGTCTTCTTGATTCGATATCCGCAGCTGAAGGCAGTTGAATTGGCGAAACTCAATAACTCACACAGGACTTTGATACTTCCCCGCAGAGTCTGGTTCAGTAATTCTTTTTCTGCGGTAATCAATCGGTATTGCCTGATCGCCAGGTCCAGCGAGGTTGTCAACGCCAGAGGAGTACTGGGCTTTGTCAAGAATCTGAATATCTGCCCACTATTCACCGCCTCAATCGCCGTCATTTGGTCGGCGTTACCGGTGAGCATTATCCGCACGGTTTCCGGGTATAGATCCTTGACCTGGGAAAACAACTGGATACCATCCATCTCCGGCATCCTCATATCGGAGACGATGACCGCGCAGGGACCATCTTCCTGCAGGATGGTCAGGGCTTCCACAGCGCTTCCGGCAGTGCGGATGGAAAAACGTTTTTTAAACTGGCGTTCAAATGACTGTAGGGCTCTCGGTTCATCATCCACAAAGAGAATATCATACTTTCTCATTATTCTGTTGCTCCACATACGTAAAACAGAGAGCATGCCATTTCTGCAGCTTATCGCCCAGACCGATTTTATAGAGATATGCCTCATTGAATTCAGGCACTGCACCGATAACCTTATCTTGATGGAATCTGTAATACATCACATTGGCGATATGAACGGCCAGGGCCGAATTGAAGGTCCCAGCCGGGTATTCTCCTAACTGATGGTGAAAGCCTATTGCCTCAACGATATCGCTATTAAATCCCCATAGTCCGGTCAGGTAGGCGCCCATATCACAGTGTGTTGCCTTGAATACCATTTTTTCCGCTTGGCGGAGTGTAATATTCTCTTGCCGGGCGAGGATCACGGCGTCGCTGTAATGTGATTCAAGCTTGGAGACCAGAATCAGTTTTCCGATATCATGGAGAACTCCGGCGATAAAGCTGTTGCTGATGACATCCTTGTCGTCGGTTTCACTCTCGGCAATCTTTTTCGCGAGTGTTCCAACGGTCATGCTGTGGTTCCAAAGGAATTCAGCGGAAAAGAGTTTCTCGGAAATCTTGATCTCAGAAAAAATCTGGGAACCGAGAACCAAAGCCTTGATGGTGTCAAGACCGAGGAGTTTCACTGCCCTGGCCGGGCCTTCAACCTGCCGATAAAGGCCAAAAAACGCGGAATTCACAAGCTGCATAATCTTTGCAGTCATCGCGATATCTTCACTGATTATTGCCCCAATATCATCAAGAGTTGCTTCGGGATCCCGAATTTTTTTCTGTAATTTTGCATAAACGGTGGGAATACTTGGAAGCGTATCGATGCTTGAAATGATATCCTTGAGCCTACCGTCGATCAACAGCTTATGCAACGCGCTGGCCCTGAGAAGGATGTTTTTTAATATTTCGGGATTACATGGTTTGGCCAGGAACTGATGGACAACTCCGATCGTCCGCAAGATCGATGCATCATCAGACTGTCCGGTAAGCATGATCCGGATGGAATGCGGATATCTGTTTTGGATTTCAGTTAACAGGCCTGCGCCGTCCATCCCCGGCATACGCATGTCCGAGACCACCACATCAAATTCGTTTTCACTCATCAGTTCTAAGGCTTTCTTGGCATTCTCGGCAAAGCATAGCTCAAATTCCTGGCGCATTGATCGGAGCATCCGTCGGAGTCCATCGAGAATATTAGGTTCATCATCGACAAACAAAATCCTTCGTTTATCCATAACCTTCTCCTCTTGATACAAGATGCCCGGTTTTTAAAAAAAGGTAAGTGATCAAGAAGAATATCTACGGAATTGTCCCTGCCTACGCCTTCCCTATTTGTCATTCATCGATCACATTACTGTTAGCCTATTCCTTCCCTTGTGCCTTCCGCACTTTGAAGGCCAGATCCTCTATCGAATATGGCTTCTGAATGAAGTTCACTCCCTTGTCCAGCACTCCCCGATGGGCGATCACGTCAGCTGTATAGCCTGACATGAACAGAATCTTCATACTGGGGTAAAGGGATTGCAACCGTTCTGCCAGCTCCCGGCCGTTCATCTCCGGCATGACGACATCGGTGATGAGAAGTTGTGTCGTGCTCGCATGTTCCGCGGCCAGCTCAATGGCCGCGCCCGGCGTGTCTGCGGCCAGAACCCGATACCCTAATTCTTCCAGCATCCTTTTGCTCATCTTCAAGAGCGAAGGCTCGTCCTCGACCACTAGCACTGTCTCGCCGTGACCATGAGGGATTCCCCCCGCCCTTTTCTGCGGGGTATCGACGGCTTGGTCAGTGTAGGGGGGCAGGTAGATTCTAAAGGTCGTTCCTTTTCCCAGTTCGCTGTAGACGTTGATAAATCCGTTGTTCTGCTTGACGATACCATACACTGTAGAGAGTCCCAGGCCGGTTCCCTGCCCTATCCCCTTGCTCGTGAAAAACGGTTCGAAAATCTGGTCGAGGGTCTCTTTATCCATACCGCAGCCATCGTCGCTTACGGCCAGCAGCACATACTCTCCTGCTATAAACCCGGCATGATCAGCACAGTAAGTCTCATCAAAGAAGGCGGTTCCCGTTTCGATAGTGATCTTGCCGATGTCGGTAATGGCGTCCCTCGCGTTGATACAGAGATTAGCCAGGATCTGATCGACTTGGACGGGGTCCATCTTGATCGGACACAGGCCAATCTTGGGTCGCCAGGCTAGATCGATGTCCTCGCCGATGAGTCGCTGGAGCATCTTGAGTATGTTCTCCACGTTTTGGTTTAGGTCGAGCATCACCGGAATGATTGTCTGCTTGCGGGCAAAGGCCAGTAATTTCCGGGTTATGTCCTTGGAACGCTCAGCGGCCTTAAAGATTTCCTGGAGATCGTCATACAGCGGTTCAGACGGGTTTATTTTATTCAGTGCCAGCTCTGAATAACCGAGGATCACGCTGAGCATATTGTTGTAATCGTGAGCCACGCCACCCGCCAGTATGCCCACCGCTTCCATCTTCTGAGCCTGCTGAAACTGGGCCACAAGTTTGAGATGCGAGGTAATGTCCCGCTTGACGGCAATGTAATTGACGATCTGGTTTGAAGTGTCGCGAACCGGCGAAATCGTCGTCTCCTCGGTATAGAGAGTGCCATTCTTATGTTTGTTGACCAAACGGCCAGCCCAGGTTCTACCGCCGGAGATGGTATCCCAAAGATTGCGGTAAAAGAGTTCGTCCTGCTTGCCGCTCTGGAGGATACGCGGATTCTGACCGACGGCCTCCTCTCGGCTGTAGCCCGTAGTTCGCTCGAAGGCCGAGTTTACGAACTGGATGATCCCCTGGGCATTGGTTATGACAATGGCCTCTCCGACCTGCTCGATGGCAGCCATCAGCCGCTTACGTTCGGCCTTGGCAGCGGTGATGTCTCGGATGTTGCACTGGATGACTTTGCTATGGTCCACCAGGTAAACATTGCTTATAAACTCAACGCTGATGAGCTGCCCATCGCGGGTTTCCAGCGGCAAATCCTCGTAGCGGATGTATTCGTTATCCTGCAGGATCTTAAAGGCGTCCTTGGAAGCGGCAACGTCTTTGAATGCGCCGATTTCCCAGATATGTTTACCACGGAATTCGTTGTAAGAATAACCGAGTAACTGCATCAGGAAAGGATTGACATCAACCACCTTGCCCGTATCGGCATCGAGGATCAGGATACCGTCCTTGGCTGATTCAAAAAGCCGTCGGTAACGCTTTTCGGAGTCTTGCAGCGTCTCGCAGGCCCTTTCATTTTCCGTCAGCTTTTCCTTCAGTAGCACATTTTGCTTGTTTAATTCGGTATTGGCAAGGACAAGTCTGTTTTCGATATCGGTCTCTGACATAGGCACGACCTCGGGAAATTTGTCTTCCGACTAAACTTTCAAGTTGAGCGGCAGCGCAGCAAATGACGATGCCTGCACCTAAGAGGAGCATCTTTGCCTATTTCACTCCGGCGGCCAGGGAGGTTTCGATCCGGGCGAGGCGTTCTTCGAGCCTGTCCATCATCTCCGGCAGGGCCTTCTGGTCCTTGGCCCGAGAACAGAAGGCGGGGTTGTTCACCCACCAGTCCATGCCCATCTCCTTGGCCTTGTCGACGGAGCAAATGACGAGACGGATCTGGATCGTCAATAGCTCGACGTCAACCAGGTTGATTCGGATATCGCCGGCGATGACAATGCCTTTATCCAGGATCCTTTCGAGAAGATCCGCCAGGGTCGTACTTTCCACAGAATGTCGAGCGCGTTGTTGGATTGCCATTTTTCTGCCTCCTGCTATAACAATTTTCCCAAAGGTCCCAAATCCAGATTCAAATCATCTTCTTCGAGACCGAATTCGCGGGCGATCTTCGCGATCTCCTCGGACTGACGCATCAACGTGAAACCGAGACGCTCAATCTCTTCATCTGTAAGGCCTCCTCCGTCAATCCTGCGAATCGCCTGTTTCTCCAGGAGTTCATGGAGGAGCTTGACGACGGTCAGCACCAGTTGGGCCAAGCCGTTTTTCGTTTTTTCACGGTCGAGGTTCAGGCGCCGGGGCGACTGCCTTTTGCTTCTTAAGGACTGCCGATCATTCCTCAGCGACTGCCTGTCATTCAAGGGCGTTATCAGCTCGCGCCCGGGACTCTGCCCTTCTCTCCAGGCCTTCTGGCCCTCCCGTCCGGCCGTCATCACGCGCACAAAGTCGCCCAACACCGGGGACTCCACTCTTGACCCTTCCGGGGATTTCATTTTTCCTCCTTCCAGGGGTTGATCATACGGATTTTCACCGTTTGTCATAGCGCCAGATCCTCGCGCCGGGCCGTTTCCACGGAGGTCAGGATGACCTGCAAGCTCAGGTAAATGAGATCGATATCGGCAACCGAGATCATGACGTCGCCTACAATCA
>JAZDOW010000221.1:0-16932 GCA_043798185.1 Pseudomonadota bacterium
GACAACCTGGGATAAATTCATAATGACCCTCTCGTGTTGGATACAATTTTGGGGAATGTACCTTGTACGGAAGGGTTTGTCCAGTATTAGTTATAACTTGTTGGATTTGTATCATGAAATTTGCAGGGAAAATTCACCCTGGCCTTTGAGTTTCTAATTCCGACAGTGCGGCGGAACGAGTAACTCACGAAGACTGAAATGTCAAAGCTCTTGGTGAGTAACCCTACCACCAAGGATCGTCAAAATCGCTTTACCCTGGAGATCCCAGCCATCAAATGGGGTATTTTTTCCCTTTGAATAGCTTTCTTCTGCAAAAAAGGTAAACCTTTTTTCAGGATCGATAACAGTAACATCTGCCACATTTCCGATTCCAAGGGATCCGCCTGCCACTCCAAGAATCGCGGCAGGAGCGCAACTCATGAGCTGCACCAGGCGAATCGGGTCAATGATTCCCTCCCGGACAAGGGCAAGGGAAAGGGACAAAGATGTTTCTAGACCGACGATCCCGTTGGCCGCCAGATTGAATTCGACATCCTTCTGCAAAACCGAGTGGGGAGCATGATCTGTGGCAATGGCATCGAGAGTTCCATCTGCGAGAGCTCTGCGGATTGCCTGGCGGTCATTTTCCGTTCGCAGTGGTGGATTCATTTTGGCATTTGTGTTATAACCCAAGACTGCCTGTTCGGTAAGAGTGAAGTAGTGGGGCGCCGTTTCGGCGGTAACCTTGACTCCTCTCACTTTGGCGTTGGCAATAAGCACAATTGCCTGCTCAGTGCTCACATGGGAAATATGCACTCGAGCACCGGTCAATTCGGCAAGGGCAATTTCTCGAAACACCATAATGCTTTCTGCGGCGGCGGGAATTCCCCTCAACCCCAAACGAGTGGAGACTTCCCCTTCGTTCATGCACCCTCCCCTGCTCAAGGGGATTTCCTCGGCATGGGACATAAGCAGTAATCCATGGGAAGAGGCGTATTCCATCGCACGGCGCATAAGACGACTGTCAATAACCGGTCGCCCGTCATCGGTCAAAGCTACAGCACCGGCCGCCTTCATTTCCCCATATTCCGCCAGTTTTTCACCGTTGCTTTCCTGACTGATCGCTCCAACAGGATAGACACGGGCTGCACACCGGACCGCCTGCTCCAAAATAAATCGGGTGACCGAGCTGCTGTCGTTTATCGGATTAGTGTTAGGCATGCAGGCAACGGCAGTAAAACCGCCGGCAGCTGCTGCCCGACAACCGGTTTCAATAGTTTCTTTATATTCCTCCCCTGGTTCGCGCAGATGCACGTGCATATCAATAAGACCGGGAACAACCCAACTGCCTTGAAGGTTATAAACTTCGACATCCTTGTCATGATCATCGATCATTTGGTGATCAACAATCAACCCATCTTTGATCCAAAGATCAGCGACTTCATCCCTCTGCTGAGCCGGGTCAATAACCCGACCATTTTTCAATTGTATCACCCTGCTCATCTACTCTCACCTTGCCCGTCACTACCTTTGTTTCCTCCTAACACCGAATACAAAAGTGCCATACGAACTGCAACACCATTGGTCACTTGATCAAGAATCACTGACCCCCTGCCATCAGCAACGTCGGGACTCAGCTCAACTCCTCTGTTGATGGGGCCCGGATGCATGACTATCACATCTTCTTTTGCTAGTTTGAGAAGATTGCGATTCACTCCAAAGAAACGGGAATATTCACGCAAACTCGGAATAAGCGAATCATTTTGTCTTTCAAGCTGAATACGCAAAGCCATTACTACATCAGCGCCTCTAACTGCGTCCTGAACAGAGGAGCAAACTGTAGCACCGAGTCGGGAAATGTTCATGGGAATGAAAGTCTGCGGGCCGGATACATGAACATGTGCACCCATTCTAGTAAAACCGATGATATCGGACAAGGCCACCCGACTATGAGCGATGTCGCCGATAATAGCGATTTTGAGTCCCTCAAGACGTCCTTTGTGGTCCAACACCGTCATCATATCAAGAAGACCCTGACTTGGGTGTTCATGGGCTCCATCTCCGGCGTTGATAACCGAAGCACTTATATAACGGGCAAGCAATTGTGGGGCGCCAGAGCTTGAATGGCGTAGTATGATAACATCCGGATTCATCGCCTGGATATTTCTTGCGGTATCAATCAGCGTTTCGCCCTTGGTGGCTGAACTACTTGAAGCGGAAATATTGAAGGTGTCGGCACTCATCCTCTTTGCCGCTATCTCGAAAGAAAGTCGCGTTCGAGTGGAAGGCTCAAAAAATAGATTAACTATCGTTTTTCCACGCAGGGTAGGGACTTTTTTGATTGATCGACTGGAAATCTCCCGAAAAGATCGAGCAGTAGATAGAATATGAGAAATATCCGCAACGGACATTTGCTCAATACCAAAAATGTGCTTGTGCTTAAATTGATATTCCAGCTCTGCTTTTTCTAACATATATTCACAGTCAGTCAATGATATTAGCCAATCGTCCCCATCTTATGGAAGAAAATCGCTCTAACGATAAAAGAGGCTTTTCAATGTCCCAAGACCAATAAAGAATGAACGCTCTACCAAGAATGTCTTGCTGGTTGACAAACCCCCAGAAGCGACTGTCATAACTATTATCGCGGTTATCGCCCATGACGAATATGCGTCCTTCCGGGACTAATACCGGACCAAAATTATCTCTCGGACTTGATGCTGCATTCAGAACTGCAGGTGAACTCATATGGGCGTGGGGATCAGACACCTGCTTCCCATTAACAAACAGCTTTTTTGTCCGTATTTCTATGGTATCTCCAGGTGTACCAATAACCCTCTTAATATAATCAATCGATCGATCCTTTGGATAGCGAAAGACCACCACATCTCCACGCTTTGGATTTTTGTAAGGAATTAATATTTTGCCGGAAAAAGGAATTCGTAGGCCATATATGAATTTATTTACCAATAAATGATCACCTATTAATAAAGTTGGCAACATTGATCCAGAGGGGATCTTGAATGCCTGAACGACAAACGTTCTGATGAACAACGCCAAGAGAACAGCAATACAAATAGCTTCAAAATACTCTCTAAAAATACTTTTGCTTCTTGCGTCTCTAGTCAAACCACACCTCATCTTTTATCTAACACCCCTAAAAGGGGTGGGTATCTTTCGCAGATTATTTTCTTGTTTTATAGGACAAAAATATTCTGTAAGGCACTTATTAATTTCAGTCCCACAAACGCTTCGTCAAAAGTACTTGAAATGCAATTCAATTACAAGCGAGTTCCATTTTTCCTGAGAAAAATTGGTAAAATGGATACTGAACCACTCAGCCCACAATATAAAGAGTTCTAAGAAAACAAACTTCTATATATTGTATATGCTGCTATTTTTGATCCTTAAGAATGGTTTTTAACATCCTGTAAAATAAGAACTTTTTTCCGACCTTTCACCTTTCTTTTCTTGACAAAATGTATTTTATATGCCCTAATACCTCTATGTATCAGTAAAATCAGATGTTTTGGTATATCACCGAATCGGGATGACTGCCGCTCGATCAATCTTTACCATCTTCTTTATCATGAAATTTCCATTTGGAACTCAAAAAGACTTGGTAGTCGGCCTTGATATTGGGTCTCATTCCATTAAGGTTTGTCAGCTAAAAAGATCATCGAATATTTACACCATAGTTACGTTAGGCAGCGCAGTCCTGCCGGAGGGTGCAGTTGACGACGGAACCCTCAATGATGCAGAAGTTGTTGGCAAAGCAATCAGCGAATTGTTCAATAATTTAAAGATTAAACACAAGAAAGTGGGCTTCTCAATTTCAGGTTATTCTGTTATCGTCAAAAAAGTTAATTTGGCAATTATGGAAGAAGCCCAACTGGAGGAGCATATTATTGCCGAAGCAGAACAATATATCCCTTTCGATATAGAGGATGTCTACCTCGATTTTCAAGATTTGAAAATTAGCTCCAAAGACACCGAACGGACCGACGTGATGCTTGTTGCTGCCAAGAAAGAGATTGTCGACGAATATCTTGAAATGTTGCAAAGTATCAATTTAAATCCTGTAATCGTGGATGTTGATGGTTTCGCTCTCGAAAACTGCTACGAGCATAATTACCAGAAAAGCGAGAATGTCGCCTTGGTTGACATCGGAGCAACAAAAATGAATATCAATATACTATCCCAAGGAATTTCTGTAGTTGCGCGGGATATTATGGTCGGCAGCCGCCAGCTTACCGAACAGATAGCCAACGTTTTTGACATTGAATTCGATGAAGCCGAGGCAATTAAGCTTGGGTTTTTGCCAGCCGAAGAGAAAAAACAAGAAGTCGAAGAGATTTTTTCAAACATCTGCACCCAATGGGTTCTCGAGATTAAAAAAGCCATTGACCTTTACCATTCGAACCATCCTGATCAACCGCTGAAAAAGTTGATTTTGAGTGGAGGGGGAGCCAGGGTTGCCGGTCTTGTAGATTTTCTATCTGAGGAAACCGACATGGTAGTTGAGATTTTCAATCCGTTTTTGAATATAGCTTTTAATAAAAAGAATATTGATCCTGACTACCTTCTCAGTATAGCTCCGGAGATGGCCATAGTCACAGGCATTGCTCTCAGGACCTCTGTCATTTAATTTTTTTAATTGTCAAGGATTCATAAAATGTTAAAAATCAACCTGTTGCCTGTCAGGCAGCTTAAAAAAAGAGCCAAAGCAAAGCAGCAACTGTTAGGCATGGGTTTTCTCTTTCTTTTAACCCTTGTTCTCCTGGCAACAACGGGTTTTTTTCAGGCACAAGCAATTGACACTCTTACGTCAGAAATGAGTTCACTTAATGCTAAAAAAGCTTCATATACGCCAACTCTCAATAAGATCGCCCAGTTGAAAAAAGATCGGGAGGAGCTTGGCAGAAAAACCGAGATAATCAAAAAGCTAAAAAGTGACTCTTCGCTTACTGTACGGGTTCTCGACGAAATAGCCACCAGAGTAGACAAAAACCGAATGTGGCTGGAAAACCTACAACAGCAAAACGAATCCCTATCTCTTACAGGGGTTGCCCTTGACAACCAGACGATCGCACAATTTATGGACAACTTTAAAGAATCACCTTTTGTAAAAGATGTCGCCCTTACCAACTCTTCGCAAAAGATAGTATCTGGAAGAAATCTAAAAAGCTTCATATTAGCCTGTGCCATAGCGCAACCTCTACCAAAACAACCTGAAGCCGCTGAGGCAAAGAAATAACGTAATTTACTCTTTCCTGAAATGACAGCATGAAAATAAACAACACAGCAGTTACAGCTTTTTTGGACGAGAAGTTTATTCCTCTCGCCGCAAAGATAAAACTCGCCATTGCGGTTGTTATTACCCTTCTTCCTCTGGTGGTTTTTTATTTCTTATTTTTCGAACCAAATCGTACAACGATAACCGATCTTGAGAGCAAAAAAGCAAGTCTTGTTCAAGAAATCAAGACTGTTGAGGCAAAAGCTGCAAACCTTGCTCAATTTGAAAAAGAACTTGAAGAGGCGAATGCCGCCTTCCAGGAAATCTCAGCACTCCTTCCTAAAGACAAGGAAATACCAAAACTTCTCAAAGACATTTCGGCCTTGGGACGAAGTGCTGGACTAGACTTTTTATCATTTAAACCTTCTCCGGATATTCCTAAGGATTTTTATTCAGAAATTCCTATAGCTATTAATGTCAGGGGACCCTACCATAATATGGGTTTCTTTTTAGATATGGTCAGTAAACTCGAACGAATAGTAAGCGTTTCCAATATAAAAATGACCTCCCCAAAAAAAGAGGGGGGAGAGATGTTACTAACCTCTGATTGCACTTTGGTAACCTACCGTTTTACTAATGTTGAACTTCCCAAACCTCCAGCAAAAAAATGAAACTCCTGAGCCGTTTTATTAAAAATTCACTTTTACATCATTTTTCTCGAGTTATTTGGAGTAACTTCTCGTGGTTAACAACATTCCTCGTCTTTTCTCTGGCATTTTTCCCGAATATGTCGTTTTCAACTGACAACGATGCCACCGAGCAAATTGCTCCTTCCGGCTTTGACAATACCAAACAGTTTGAGTATAAACTTGAAAATAGACCAGACCCGTTTGTTCCGTTTATTTCAGAAAAGGCAGCTTCCTCCAATATTAACATGGACGAAATCGTCGACAGTGGTGAACCGCTGACTGGCATGCAGCTTTTCGAACCCGGACAACTTACTCTCGTGGCATTATTAAAAAAAGGCGATGAGAATATTGCCATGGTTCAAGATTTTACCGGGAAAGGATATGTTCTGACTGAGGGTACAAAAATTGGTCGGCGTGGTATTGTCAAGAACTTCATGCCACAATCCGTAATTATTGAAGAGACTGCTGTGACTCGAGCTGGAAAAAAAACCGTCACCGAAGTCGTTATGCTACTGAAGAAAGAGGGAGAGAAATAAAAAATGCGTACCTGGCTAGCCAAACTCACTCCAGCTATTTTATCGGCAATTTGCCTTTTGCTCGTTTTCCAGGTTGCACCAGCAAGGTCTGAACCTGTGGTATCTTACGAGATTAATGACATTAAAGCCGTACTTGTCGATAACACACTTACTTATGATATAATTGGCACTTCGCCGCCTGTTTACACGGTATCGGAACGTTTCTCTCCCTATCGAGTCTTAATAGATGTTGCCGGGGCCTCTTTCGCAAAAGATTTTCCCTCTTCAAAAACCAATTTACCGGAAAATCGCTTTTCAGAGGTTTCCGTATCGGAACTTAAAGCTCAAGATCCTCCGGTCATGCGGTTTGAGTTTACACTGGCCGACAGTCATGATCATACCGTCACTGTCAACGGCAATAATTTGCAAATAAAACTTCAACCAGCAAATTTGAAAAATGCAACTTCACCCGCAAATGGATTAAAGGGGAAACAAGATCCTCTTACTTTGAAAGACTTTAAAGTAACAAGCACTCCCAACACTACAATTATTTCAATTCTCGCAAGTGCGACTATCGACAAATATACTGTTGACACCATCGCTGGAGCAACTGATCGACCACCGAGGATGTATATTGATATCAATGATGTTAAAGTAAATGAGCTTATCAAGGAAAAACACATAGGAACGTCGGTTGCAAAAGTCAGGGTCGCCCCAAAAGGAAAAACTGTCCGTATTGTTTTTGATTCGGCAAGCACGGAACTCTTTAAGTATACAGTCTCACCTACCCCAAGCGGACTAGATATCGTTATCGATGAAGCACCCATTGTACCAGGGCAATCTCAGGCAAAAGCACAACCTGCCGGAAAATCTCAGGCCTCCGACAGCACCCTTGATGCACTGATTGGATCCTCACAGAAACTGCTAAAAAGCGGATCGGAAAAGTCCGGTGATAAATCACCACCGACCAAAGCAGCCGCTCTTGAGAATGACTTTTCATTCTCCGGATATAATAAACAGCGCATCAGTGTCGATTTTTATAAAATTGATATCCACAATGTGTTTCGGCTCTTCCGGCAAATAACCGATATCAACATTATCGTTGATGAAGCAGTTCAAGGCTCGTTAACACTCGCCCTCAACGATGTTCCCTGGGATTTTGCTCTTGACGTTATCCTCAATCTCATGGACTTGAAGAAAGAGGAACGATTCCACACCATAGTTATTTATCCAAGTAAAAAAGAGTTTGTTTGGCCCACTCGTGCTGGAGATAATCTCTCCTTTCAAGCAGATGACCAGGTTATTGCGCAAGAATCTCTTGTTATCGAGAAATCTGCAGGTCAATCAAAGGAAATTACTGAAGCCAAGGAATTTATGGTGAAAGCGCAACAACTCGAAAAACAAAATAATTTCGAGGCGGCTGCCGGTGCTTATGCAAAAGCGGTAGAGCTCTGGCCGGAAAATGCTGAAATATCTAATAGACTTGCGACTCTTTACCTCGTTAATCTCGGTATCAATGCCAAGGCTGTCTTTTATGCAAAACAAAGCCTCAAGCACGATCCCGCAAATACTCAAGCAGCCCTCTACGCCGCAATTAGCCTTGCCAATATGCACCAAATCCCCGAAGCATCGGAATATTTCGCCCAAAGCATAAGTGGTTCACCACCAATGAAGGAAGCTCTTTTCAGTTATGCCGCCTTCTCAGAAAATAATGGCCAAAATGAAGCTGCCCTCAAGCTTTATCAAAAATTCGAGTCTCACTATGGGCAAAATGTCGACACAATGGTTGCCAAAGCGAGAATTCTTGACAAACAAGGTCTCGCCAAAGACGCTACCAAGCAATATCAAGCCGTTCTTGCCTCGGGATTTCAACTGCGTCCCGATTTAAAAAAATATATCGAAGGTCGCCTTGCCGCAAAGGACTTACACTGAGAGATAAGCTATGCAATTCGACGTTATTTCAAAAATTCCAGTCCAAGAGGTTTTCATGAAGTCCATTAAGAGAATTTTATTTTGCAGTAGCCTCTTGCTACTCTCATCACTTCTAACAGCCTGTTTGACCGACACCCAAACAAAGGAAGAAAATAGCCCAACAACGCAAGAGACTTTAAAACCTCAAGATGAAACGAATGCTTCTTCAGCGGCTGTCGGTCTTCCAGTCAAATATCAGACCCCCATGTACTTGGTCGATAAAAAGACTGATAATGATAATACCCTTGCGGAAGAAGCAAAGCTCAAGGTAGGAGCTCGAATCTCGTCGACTCGCGGCCCTCAACCTCTCTGGGATATTCTCAAACGGCTTGCTGGCCTTAAAGGAATGAATATTTCATGGTCGAGTGATGTGGACCAAAATGTCCTGGTTGACGTGAATATCAGTGCCGATGACGACTTCTTCGCAGCCATCGACAATCTTTTACGACAGGTCGATTATTATCATGAGGTGAAGGGTAACACCATTATTGTCAAATATAAAGAGACCCGGCAATTCCATATTGCCATGCCATTCATTAAGCAGACGTATAAGACTAAAACTGGTGGAGATGTTTTAGGAGGGGAAACCAAAAGTGGCGCCTCGGTTGCCGGCGAAATATCATTAGCGTCAGAAGGTGTCGCTATTACCCAACAACAAGATGGTAAGCCTGGAGGCATTGAATTTAATATCTGGAACAGCATTGAGAATAACCTCAATGCTACTCTTAGCATCTGGTCAACAGACGACACTGCTCCAGCCAAACCTGATACTAGTAGCTCCAACAAACCTACTGTTATAATACAGCAAACTGCTAAAAAAACCGAGTCAATTGAAACAGCTAAGGAGGAGCCTCCAGTCAGTGCTACCTTTAAACGTTCGAAAAGCGGCAATTCATATTTTATTGATAAACCTGTTGGGTTAATCACGGTTACAGCCTCTCGCCCTATTCAGGAAAAACTCGAACTCTATTTCAAGGCACTAAAGAAGGAATTATACAAACAGGTCTCCATTGAGGCAAAAATAATCGAAGTTCAACTCACGGACAGCTCTTCTATCGGTCTCAACTGGAACACTATTCTTTCAAATCTTTCGGTTACTGGTGGAACACTTTCGGGTGCAAAAACATATAGCAATACAAAAACAGATACTTCTGATCTCACTAACAGTCTGAACAACACAAATACTACTACAAATACAACAACCAATACGGTTGGAAACGCCAATTCTCGCGACACGCAGTATAACTACATGAATTCAAATTCTCCTACTGTAGATACTGGAACCAATGCTTACGGAGATACTAGCATCACCACAGGCAGTAGCAATGTTGCTGAAAATATTGTTAGTGACGTAACAACAGGCGTTGCATCATCAGGAGTTACAGCTGCAACCGTCATTACCCAGGGTGTCACCGGAGTCCTTGGGGGAGGTATTTCGCTTGCCGCTTTCTCTTTTGATTCATTTCTGCATGCCGTCAGTAAGCAAGGCCAGGCAACCATACTTTCCAACCCTAAAATAAGCGTTATGAATGGACAGGCTTCGCTGATAACTGTTGGACGCAATGTTACTTATATAAGCAAAATCACTGCCACTGTCACCGACAATGCCATATCGTACTCCGCCGATACGGCGCGGGCACTCTCAGGTGTCGGTCTCGCCTTAACTGCAAATATCCTTGACGATAAGCAGATTATCCTCAATCTTGTTCCAGTTACATCGGAACTGGCGACCGAAGATATAGCGTATCGGACCATTGGTCTCGGTTCGGTAGGACTTCCTATTATCAATGTTCGAGAAATGAGTACGACAGTGAGAGTAAAAGATGGAGAAATGCTCGTTATTGGTGGATTGATCTCGGGTAATGATTCCAACACCGGCACCTTCTTACCCGGCACAAGTAATCTCGGTTTCTTCAAATACCTTTTTGGCGCCGAAGTAAAGGCTGCTACTAAACGAGAACTTATCATTCTTCTCAAAGCACGAATCATATAAATATATTTTCATTACACCAAGCTTTTAATCGAATTTTCAGGGAGATAACCATGCAGAAGTTCAAATTCGTACTCTATCTGCTTTTCATCATGATACTTGGGGCCTGTGGTCAGACTGTTGTTGAGACCCTCCATGTACCAGGAACACCAAACCCACTGGCTCCTGGTAAGGGGCAAACTATCATTATCCTCCCTTTCGCTGACTATACCTCGGCTGACTCAATTGCCGGTGCTTATAGACGAAATCTCACGGTCACAGAAGCAATTACCGATAGACTAGTGGCAAAGGGATTTAACATGGCCATCCAAGAGGATGTCTTTGGCCACCTCGTTGATGAAAACATTATCAGCTTAGCCTCCTACGAAGGAACCACTACCGACAGCTTATCTTCTGAATTAGCTAATGAGTGGTCCGATACCATGAAAAACGAGTTGCAGCGATACATTAAACTGCAAAAATCACAAGCAAACAACAATGTTTCCGAAAGTCCTGGAACGCACGCTATCACTCCCGAGGCGGTTGCTAAGATGGGCCGCAGGTTCAATGCCGACTATATTGTCCGAGGACGTATCCTTGAATACAAAACTCGTCAGGAAGCTACATGGGCACCATGGAAACGAGGCATTTTGCCGGTCATCACTGGTGGCGCTAACAGGATTCTTAACGGATTTGCAAGCTCCGACGCCTATGATGAACGAAACGAAACACTCACCGGAATGTTGCTTGGCGGTCTCACTGGCGAATACGGCAAATCCATTGGTACTTTCGGCATCGAGAGCGGCGGCATATCCTTCTTTGGCACGTCTGAGGGAAGTACCAATACCATCACCTGGGCAGGAGTTGGTGCCGGCGTCGGCATGGCCGCACATTCCAGCGGACAAGTAGATCAGGCTGCGGTACAAATGCGCATATGGGTTCAAGAAGCAGCGACAGGGAACGTCATCTGGACCAATAGAATACGAGTCCTTGTTTCTCCTGAAACCGTCTTTGCCGACAAGCAATATGACACTCTCTTTAACAAGGCTATCGAAAAAGGAGTCGACACACTTGTTGACAACTTTGTTAGCACAGCTCTCTAGTTTTCTATAGCTTCACTCGGTAAAGGGTGGGGAGATTGACATCTGTCAATCTCCCCACCCTTTTTTCTTTTAATTATCCTTAATTATCAGTTTCTTCTTTCTTTTTCTTTTTCTTTTGAGCATTTTGAAAAAGTGCCATAAAGTTAACCGGCTCCATAAGAAATGGTATATAGCCACCATCGACAGAAACCTGACTGACAATTTGTCGAGTAAACGGGAACAACAATGTTGGGCAATCAACCCCCAATAACATCTGAATATGCTCTGCGGGTATATTTCGCAGCATGAAGACCGCAGCATGTTCGATTTCAAGGATAAAGAGCACTTTGCTTTCTTCTTTTGACGAAACTTTAGCGGTGAGTTTGAGCACAACCTCCCAATGGTCATTGTCAATCTGGTGATTATTGAGCTGCAAATTCACTTCCACTGCCGGATCCATCTTTTGCTGGGCAGTAAATATCTGCGGAGCGTTTGGGTTTTCAAAAGACAGATCTTTAATATACATTTTTTGCATCCTAAATTCGGGCCTTGGTGCATCTCCCGTATTAGCTTTTTCTACCATGTGTTGGTCTCCAGAGTTGTTAAAATGAGAGTAGTGATAATAAAAATCGATTTTGACCGATTTCCTTGTGCAGGTCAGATATCCTTTGGCGTCTGACCAATGATTTATTATCGATAGAGCAAGATGACTATTAAAACGTAATTCATCCATTGAGGCAAGTCTTCGGGCTGCAATTTATCATTATACAGTTAATACCTGGCGCAAGAATTGACCTGTATAGGATTCTGGGGTATTTGCTATTGCCTCCGGCGTACCAACCGCAACCAACTTGCCACCGCCATCCCCTCCTTCTGGACCAATATCAATTATCCAATCAGCGGTCTTTATTACATCAAGATTATGTTCAATAATGACCGCAGTGTTCCCTTGATCGACAAGTCGATTCAGAACATTAAGCAAGTGTTGAATGTCTGCAGGATGCAATCCGGTTGTCGGTTCATCTAAAATATACATGGTTTTTCCGCTGCTCCTGCCGGAAAGTTCCTTGGCAAGCTTTACTCGCTGAGCTTCACCACCCGACAACGTCACCGAAGACTGCCCCAGTGAAATATATGCCAAGCCAACATCAAAAACGGTTTGAAGTTTTGAAAATATTGCCGGGACATTCTTGAAAAACTCTAAGCCTTCCTCTACGGTCATTGCGAGGATTTCATGTATGTTTTTCCCCCGGTACTGAATCTCTAAAGTCTCGCTGTTGTAGCGTCGGCCTTTACAAGTATCACATTCGACATAGATATCCGGCAAAAAATGCATGACTATTTTATTTACACCCTCGCCTTCACAGGCCTCACACCGGCCGCCTTTTATATTAAAACTGAATCGCCCCGGCTTATATCCTCGGGACCGTGATTCAGGTAACCTTGCAAATAGTTCACGAATAGGGGTAAAAACACCTGTATAGGTAGCAGGATTTGAGCGAGGGGTCCTTCCTATTGGACTTTGATCGATATCAATAATTTTATCGATGAATTCCAACCCGGACAACTGCGCGCCATCTTGGCTGTATGTCGATTTTTTTTTATTTAATCCGCCTTTCACAAGTTTATAAAGAGTCTCTATTACCAAGGAGCTTTTCCCCGACCCGGACACCCCGGTAACAGACGTTATAACACCAAGGGGAAATGAAACTGAAATGTTCTGTAAATTATTAGCATTGCATTGCTGCAATCGAAGCCATTTGTCGTTATTTTTATGCACCTGTCGTCTAGCTTTCGGCGTTTCGATAGCCAATCGCCCGGAAAGATAAGCGCCGGTTACTGACATTTCGCTTGTCAATATGCCGCTGACTGTTCCGTTGTACACTACATTACCGCCATGAATACCTGCTCCCGGCCCCATGTCAAGGACATGATCTGCAGCTAAAATAGTATCGGTATCATGTTCTACGACAATCACACTATTGCCCAAATCACGCAGTTCTAAAAGAGTGTTGATAAGTTTCTGATTATCACGCTGATGCAGACCAATACTCGGCTCATCAAGAATATACAGAACACCAGCCAACCGCGATCCGATCTGTGATGCCAGTCGGATTCGCTGCGCCTCTCCTCCAGAAAGAGTCCCTGCTCTTCTTTCCAAGGAAAGATACCCAAGTCCCACGTCTTCAAGAAAAGAAAGCCTATCGACAATCTCTTTAAGGATCGGCTCACCGATTTTCCTTTCTCGGACCGAGAAAGGAATAATCGGCAATTCCTGAAGGAGCTTTTCTATTGATAAACAGGTAATTTCGTGTATAGACCATTTACCAACTCGTACCGCCAGGGCCTCGGGTTTTAGCCTTGCCCCAGAGCACTGCGTACATCGCTGTTCATTCATGTATTTCCCAAGTTCTTCACGTATCATCGCCGACTGGGTTTCATGATATCGCCGGTCAAGTTGCGGAATGACTCCTTCAAAACGATTGACGGATGAGAGAACCCGCTGTCCTTTGCGATAATGAAAAGTAATCTCCTCAGTTCCCGAACCATAGAGAAAAATATTCCGCACTTTTTCAGGCAGTTTCTCAAACGGTGTCTCAAGTGAAACGCCGTAATGTTGAGCAACAGATTCCAACATATGCCCTGTATACGATTCTTCCTTGCGCCACCCCCATGGCGCAATTGCGCCATCACTGATCGATTTTCTGGTATCAGGCACTATGAGCGCCGCATCGAAAAATTGCTTCACTCCAAGACCACTGCATTCGGGACATGCTCCTTGCGGATTATTGAAAGAAAACAGTTGGGTGGAGAGCGGCGGCATAGAAATTCCGCATTTATGGCAGGCTGCCAATTCACTGAATAAACGTTCGGAGGAATTGCCGGGAAACAGTACTAAAAGGAGACCTTCGGTAAGCTTGACCGCAGTACTGACCGACTCGGTCAAGCGCCGGCGGATCGATTCTTTGATAATTAACCGATCAACTACAATTTCAATGGAATGCTTTTTATTTTTATCAAGCTGCGTAATATCATCCGCATGCAGGATATCTCCATCAATTCGCACTCGTACAAACCCTTCCTTGCGAATTCTTATAAGCAATTGTTCATGTCGCCCTTTTCTTTCAGTAACCAGAGGAGCAAGGAGAACGACCTTGCTCTCTTCAGGCAGAGACATAAGGGCATTCACCATATCTTCGATTGATTGAGCCTGAATTTCACTCCCGCACTTATGACAATGAGAATGCCCACAACGAGCAAATAGCAGGCGCAAATGATCATATATTTCCGTTATCGTGCCGACTGTCGAACGCGGATTTTTGCTTGTGGTCTTTTGTTCAATCGATACTGCCGGCGATAGACCTTCTAATGCATCAACATCAGGTTTATCCATCTGCCCAAGAAATTGTCGGGCATACGTCGAAAGTGATTCCACATAGCGGCGCTGTCCTTCCGCATAGAGAGTATCGAATGCCAGGGTTGACTTGCCGGATCCCGAAATCCCGGTAAATACCACCAGACTATTTCTCGGCAGATCGACATCGATGTTCTTTAAATTATGCATTCGTGCACCACGAATGCTCAAAATCTTGGGTTCCATGATAACAAAGAGGAGAAGAAAGGTGATTTTTTCAGGGGGCTGCTATCAGCTATTAAGATTTTCGTGATCGACCTTAATGCATCTGTCCATAATCACCAAAATTCCTCTGTTTCTTGCAAGTTCTGCAGCAGCCTCATTCCGGATACCCTGCTGCATCCAGATAGCTTTCGGTAGAGGATGTATGGCAAGTGCCTCTTCGACAATTGGCATCACTTCCTCTGATTTCCTGAAAATATCCAAAATATCAACAGGAAAGGGCAAAGCTGTAAAAGATGGATAACACTTTTTGCCAAGAACCTCATCCTGTCCTGGATTAATAGGATAAATCGTATAACCGGCGGCAACAAGATAACGACCGACCATATTACTTGGTCTATTTTCTTTTGGAGACAAACCGACAATGGCAATAGTCTTTGCAACTTTTAGAAGTTGCGATATTTCTAAGGATTGTTGAAACGAAGAAAATGTCTGCATAAGACCCATAACCAGTTGAATTTGGATTCGAATATAAGATTAATTTTCGCTAATTTTACGCCTTCCAGGCCAACACAATGATGACCCCATAGACAAAAGTCAAGATAACAATTATATACTACAAAACCCTTGCTAAGATGGCAGTCAGCCATTGCTAGTTTTTTAATTTAACCGCATTTCCTTGATCTAAGGCATACCCTGGGGATTTTCCATGAATTTTCAAAATATTATCTTTGAGTTAAGCCAATATTGGGCCGGACAAGGATGTGTTATTCAACAACCTTATGATATGGAGGTTGGTGCCGGCACTTTTCATCCTGCCACTCTGCTCCGGGCATTGGGGCCGGAGCCTTGGAGATCGGCATACCCACAACCTTCTCGGCGCCCTACCGATGGCAGATACGGCAACAACCCAAACCGATTGCAACATTATTACCAATACCAGGTAGTCATCAAACCATCGCCTTTGAATGTGCAGGAATTATATCTTGGCAGTCTCGAAAGGTTCGGACTCAACCTTCTTGAGCACGATATACGTTTTGTGGAAGATGATTGGGAATCTCCAACACTCGGGGCCTCCGGCCTTGGCTGGGAAGTGTGGTTGGATGGGATGGAAATCACTCAGTTCACCTATTTTCAACAGGCCGGTTCGATAGAACTCTACCCGACAACGGTGGAGATAACTTACGGTCTTGAAAGAATCGCCATGTACCTCCAAGGAGTTGAAAGTGTCTACGATATTGCCTGGAATGAACAGGTATCCTACGGAGAGATTTTTCATCAAGCAGAAGTTGAATTTTCGACCTTTAATTTCGAGGAGGCAAACGTCGAAAAGCTTCTGATGTTCTTTGACAATTACGAAACAGAGGCACTCAGGCTTGTTGACGTGAAATTAATTCTACCAGCCTATGATTATTGTCTTAAATGCTCACACACTTTTAACCTTCTTGACGCCCGCAAAGCAATCAGCGTCAATGAACGAACCAGGTACATTGGTCGTATCAGAAACATCGCACGAAAAGTTGCCGAAGCCTATGTTGAACAACGGCAAAATATGGGCTATCCTCTGATAAAATAACGAAGAAACGCAACCAACCGAAATATCTGTTGTCATGAGAATGGCGGAAGTGCATGGGAATCGAACCCACCTAACGGGCTATTAACCCGCTACACCGGATTTGAAGTCCGGATAATGCTTGGCACAACTACTTAATATTTCAACATTATATTTATTCATTTTTCACTTAAGGTACAAAAATAGGTACAATCTGATAAAAATCTGGTTCATCCGGCTCAAGCGTACTTTCCAAATCAAAATGTGGACATACTACTTCCTTTATAGTGATCCCCATCAACTAATAAAGGAGGTGACAGTATGTCCACGAGCATATTGTATCATGGTTTCGGTATTCATGG